>NZ_JBIBCI010000057.1:0-1146 GCF_042901085.1 Streptomyces sp. NPDC012794 | reverse complement strand
CGGCGCAGGGCGTGGATGAGGTGGTTGCCGCCGATGGAGAGGGCGTCGCCGTCGCCGGTGACGACCCAGACGGAGAGGTCGCGGCGGGAGGTGGCCAGGCCGGTGGCGATGGCGGGGGCGCGGCCGTGGATGGAGTGCATCCCGTAGGTGTTCATGTAGTACGGGAAGCGGGAGGAGCAGCCGATGCCGGAGACGAAGACGATGTTCTCCCTGGCGAGGCCGAGCTCGGGCATGAAGCCCTGCACGGCGGCCAGGACCGCGTAGTCACCGCAGCCCGGACACCAGCGGACCTCCTGGTCCGACTTGAAGTCCCTGGCGGCGAGTTTCGCTTCCGCCCTGGGGATCAGGCTCAGTGCCTCAGCCATCGATGACCTCCTTCAGGGCCGTGGCGAGCTGCTCGGCCTTGAACGGCATCCCGTTGACCTGGGTGTGGGAGCGGGCGTCCACCAGGTACCGGGCGCGGATGAGGGTGGCGAGCTGGCCGAGGTTCATCTCGGGGACGACGACCCGTTCGTAGCGGGCGATGAGGTCGCCGAGGTTCTTCGGGAAGGGGTTGAGGTGGCGCAGGTGGGTCTGGGCGATGGGGAGTCCCTGGGTGCGCAGGCGGCGGACGGCGGCGGTGATGGGGCCGTAGGTGGAGCCCCAGCCCAGGACGAGGGTGCGGGCGCCGTCGGGGTCGTCGACGTCCAGGTCGGGAACGTGGATGCCGTCGATCTTGGCCTGGCGGGTGCGGACCATGAAGTCGTGGTTGGCCGGGTCGTAGCTGATGTTGCCGGTGCCGTCCTGCTTCTCGATCCCGCCGATCCGGTGTTCCAGGCCGGGTGTGCCCGGCACGGCCCAGGGGCGGGCCAGGGTCCGCGGGTCGCGTTTGTAGGGCCAGAACACCTCGGTGCCGTCCGCGAGGGTGTGGTTGGGGCCCGTCGCGAAGCGGGTGCGCAGGTCGGGCAGGTCCTGCGGGTCGGGGATCCGCCAGGGTTCGGAGCCGTTGGCGAGGTAGCCGTCGGAGAGCAGGAAGACCGGGGTGCGGTAGGTGAGGGCGATGCGGGCGGCGTCCAGCGCGGCGTCGAAGCAGTCGGCCGGGGTGCGCGGGGCGATGACGGGGACGGGGGCTTCGCCGTTGCGGCCGTACATGGCCTGGAGGAGGTC
>NZ_JBIBCI010000056.1:0-1151 GCF_042901085.1 Streptomyces sp. NPDC012794 | reverse complement strand
ATCCGCCGTGTCGACCGGGTGATCATCCGTTTCGCGGGTGACTCGGGTGACGGTATGCAGCTGACGGGTGACCGTTTCACCTCGGAGACGGCGTCCTTCGGCAACGACCTCTCGACGCTGCCGAACTTCCCGGCCGAGATCCGGGCGCCCGCCGGGACCCTGCCGGGGGTGTCCTCGTTCCAGCTGCATTTCGCGGACCACGACATCCTCACGCCGGGTGACGCGCCGAACGTGCTGGTCGCGATGAACCCGGCGGCGCTGAAGGCGAACATCGCCGATCTGCCGCGCGGCGCGGAGATCATCATCAATACGGATGAGTTCACCAAGCGGCCGATGGCCAAGGTCGGCTACGAGACCTCCCCGCTGGAGGACGGCTCCCTGGCCGCCTACAACATCCACCCGGTGCCGCTGACCACTTTGACGGTGGAGGCGCTGAAGGACTTCGGGCTCTCCCGCAAGGAGGCCGAGCGCAGCAAGAACATGTTCGCGCTGGGGCTGCTGTCGTGGATGTACCACCGGCCGACCGAGGGCACGGAGAACTTCCTGCGGCGGAAGTTCGCGAAGAAGCCCGACATCGCCGAGGCGAACATCGTCGCCTTCCGGGCGGGCTGGAACTTCGGCGAGACGACCGAGGACTTCGCCGTCTCCTACGAGGTCGCCCCCGCCACCAGTGCCTTCCCGGCGGGCACCTACCGCAACATCTCGGGGAACCTGGCCCTGTCCTACGGGCTGATCGCCGCCGCCCGCCAGGCGGACCTGCCGCTCTACCTGGGCTCCTACCCGATCACCCCGGCCTCGGACATCCTGCACGAACTGTCGAAGCACAAGAACTTCGGCGTGCGGACCTTCCAGGCCGAGGACGAGATCGCCGGCATCGGCGCCGCCCTCGGCGCGGCCTTCGGGGGCTCGCTCGCCGTCACCACCACCTCCGGCCCGGGCGTCGCCCTGAAGTCGGAGACCATCGGCCTGGCCGTCTCGCTGGAGCTGCCCCTGCTCGTCGTGGACATCCAGCGCGGCGGACCCTCGACCGGACTGCCCACCAAGACCGAGCAGGCCGACCTCCTCCAGGCCATGTACGGCCGCAACGGCGAAGCCCCCGTCCCCGTCATCGCCCCGCGCACCCCGGCCGACTGCTTCGACGCCGCGCTGGA
>NZ_JBIBCI010000055.1:0-1223 GCF_042901085.1 Streptomyces sp. NPDC012794 | reverse complement strand
TCCAGGATCGCGGAGACGGGCTGCTTGATGCCGATGTTGACGACGTTGTAGCCGTTGTTGGTCAAGATGATGTCGACCAGGTTCTTGCCGATGTCATGGACGTCACCACGGACGGTGGCCAGCACGATCGTGCCCTTGCCCTCGTCATCGGTCTTCTCCATGTGCGGCTCCAAATAGGCGACCGCCGTCTTCATCACCTCCGCCGACTGGAGCACGAACGGCAGCTGCATCTGACCGGAACCGAACAGCTCACCGACGACCTTCATCCCCTCCAGCAGGGTGTCGTTGACGATGTCCAGCGCCGGACGCGTCCGCAACGCCTCGTCCAGATCGGCTTCCAGACCGTTCTTCTCGCCGTCGATGATCCGCCGCTGCAGCCGCTCGTCCAACGGCAGCGCCAAAAGCTCCTCAGCCCGGCCGGCCTTCAGCGACTTGGTGTTCACACCCTCGAACAACGCCATCAGCTTCTGCAGCGGGTCGTAACCCTCGGCCCGCCGGTCGTAGATCAGATCCAGGGCCGTGGTCACCTGCTCCTCATCGAAGCGTGCGATCGGCAGGATCTTCGATGCGTGGACGATCGCCGAGTCCAGACCGGCCTTGACGCACTCGTCCAGGAACACCGAGTTCAGCAGCACACGCGCGGCCGGGTTCAGACCGAAGGAAATGTTCGACAGACCCAGCGTCGTCTGCACGTCCGGGTGACGGCGCTTGAGCTCACGGATCGACTCGATCGTCGCGATCCCGTCCTTACGCGACTCCTCCTGACCCGTGCAGATCGTGAACGTCAACGTGTCGATCAGGATGTCCGACTCACGGATCCCCCAATTGGTGGTGAGATCGGTGATCAGACGCTCCGCGATCGCGACCTTGTGCCCGACCGTGCGGGCCTGGCCCTCCTCGTCGATCGTCAGCGCGATCAGCGCGGCACCATGCTCCCGCGCCAGCGCTGTGACCTTCGCGAACCGCGACTGGGGCCCGTCACCATCCTCATAGTTCACCGAGTTGATCACCGCACGCCCGCCGAGCTTCTCCAGACCCGCCTGGATCACCGCAACCTCGGTCGAGTCCAAAACGATCGGCAGCGTCGAAGCCGTCGCGAACCGGCCCGCCAGCTCCTCCATGTCCGCCACACCATCACGGCCCACATAGTCCACACACAGATCCAGCATGTGCGCGCCCTCACGGATCTGATCCCGGGCCATCTCCACACAGTCGTCCCAACG
>NZ_JBIBCI010000054.1:0-1666 GCF_042901085.1 Streptomyces sp. NPDC012794 | reverse complement strand
ATCTACGAAGGCGAAGTCCGCTACGCCCGCGACGCCTTCGAAGGCCTGCGCCTGATGGACGCCCTCATCGCGGTCAAGCGCGGCGTTCCCGGCGCCCAACTCCCACCCCTCAAGCAGCGCCGTGTCCCGCAGCGGACCGCGGTCCTCGATGTGCGCGAGCCGGAAGACGCCGGCCGCTCGGACGTGGCCGTCGACAACCCGGTGCCCGAGCCGCCGTTCCTCGGCACCCGGGTCGTCAAGGGCATCCAGCTTAAGGAATACGCGGGATGGCTGGACGAGCAGGCGCTCTTCAAGGGCCAGTGGGGCCTCAAGGACGCCGGCTCCATCGAGACGGAGGGGAGGCCCCGGCTGCGCGGCTGGCTGGAGCGGATGCACACCGAGCGGCTCCTCGAGGCGGCCGTGGTCTACGGCTACTTCCCCTGCGTCTCCAAGGGCGACGACCTGATCGTCCTCGACGAGGACGGGGGAGAGCGGACCCGGTTCACCTTCCCGCGCCAGAGCCGCGGCCGCCGGCTGTGCCTCTCCGACTTCGTGCGCCCGGACGACTCCGGCGAGGTCGACGTCGTCGGCTTCCAGGTGGTGACCGTCGGGTCGAGGATCGGCGAGGCCACCGCCAGGCTCTTCGAGGCCGACTCCTACCGTGACTACCTGGAGCTGCACGGCCTGTCCGTCCAGCTCGCCGAAGCCCTGGCCGAGTACTGGCACGCCCGCGTCCGCGCCGAACTCGGCATCGCCAGCTCCGATCCGGCGGCCATGGACGGCATGTTCCGTACCGAATACCAGGGCTGCCGCTACTCCCTCGGCTACCCGGCCTGCCCCGAGCTGGCGGACCGGGCCAAGATCGCCGACCTCCTCCGGCCGGAGCGGATCGGCGTCCACCTCTCCGAGGAGTTCCAGCTGCACCCCGAGCAGTCCACCGACGCCATCGTCATCCACCACCCCGAAGCCGGCTACTTCAACGCGGGAGGCCGCCGATGACCTCCGGTTCCGGACGAGTTCAAGGAGCACGACCCATGCCTGCCGAGTTCACGGACTTCAAGGTCGCCGATCTTTCCCTTGCCGCTTTCGGCCGCAAGGAGATCACCCTGGCCGAGCACGAGATGCCGGGTCTGATGTCGATCCGCGAGGAGTACGCGCAGGCGCAGCCGCTGGCCGGCGCCCGCATCACCGGCTCGCTGCACATGACCGTCCAGACGGCCGTGCTGATCGAGACGCTCGTCGCCCTCGGCGCCCAGGTCCGCTGGGTGTCCTGCAACATCTACTCGACGCAGGACCACGCGGCGGCGGCGATAGCGGCCGCCGGCGTCCCGGTCTTCGCCTGGAAGGGCGAGACGCTGGAGGAGTACTGGTGGTGCACGGAGCAGGCGCTGACCTGGCCCGGGCACGCCGGCCCGAACATGATCCTGGACGACGGCGGTGACGCCACCCTGCTGGTCCACAAGGGTGTCGAGTACCAGAAGGCCGGCAAGGTCCCGGACCCCTCGACCGCCGACAACGAGGAGACGGGCTTCGTCCTGGAACTGCTGGGCCGCTCCACGCTGGACTGGACGCGGATGGCCTCGGAGATCCGCGGTGTGACGGAGGAGACCACGACGGGTGTCCACCGTCTGTACGAGATGATGGCCGAGGGCACGCTGCTGTTCCCGGCGATCAATGTGAACGACGC
>NZ_JBIBCI010000053.1:0-2618 GCF_042901085.1 Streptomyces sp. NPDC012794 | reverse complement strand
GACGTCACACAGAACCTGGCCCCGAACGTCCCCACCGCCCACCGCAGGATCTCCAGGGCGGAAGCGTCCTCCAGGTCCCGGCCCGCCCGCTCGGCAAGCTCTTTGAGACCGACGTCTTGAGTGGTGGTCATATCTCGTCCCCTCCAGCGGTGTTGGACTGAACTCCCCGGGCCAGCAGCCCGAGGTACTTCAGCTGGAAGGCCCGGTTGCAGGCCCTGCATTCCCAGGCGCCGTGACCCGTCTCGTGGGGAAACAGGTCCTCGTCGCCGCAGTACGGGCAGTAGAACGGTGCGGCGCGCTCGCTCATGAGAGGCTCGCGTCGCTGGCGCGGCCGACCCAGGTGGCGAAGCGCTCGCCGTCCTCGCGCTCCTCCGCGAAGCGCTTGACGACCCGCTCGACGTAGTCGGGCAGACCGGCCGAGGTGACCTTGAGGCCGCGGACCTTGCGGCCGAAGCCGGCTTCGAGGCCGAGGGCGCCGCCCAGGTGCACCTGGTAGCCCTCCACCTGGTTGCCGTCGTCGTCCAGGACCAGCTGGCCCTTGAGACCGATGTCCGCCACCTGGATACGGGCGCAGGCGTTCGGGCAGCCGTTGATGTTGATGGTGATCGGCTCGGCGAAGTCCGGCAGGCGGCGCTCCAGCTCGTCGATCAGCGAAGCGCCGCGCGCCTTCGTCTCGACGATGGCCAGCTTGCAGAACTCGATGCCGGTGCAGGCCATCGTGCCGCGGCGGAAGGGCGACGGCTTGACCCGCAGGTCCAGCGACTCCAGAGCCGCGACCACCGAGTCGACCTGGTCGGCCTCGATGTCGAGGACGATCATCTTCTGCTCGGCGGTGGTGCGCAGCCGTCCGGAGCCGTGCTGCTCGGCGATGTCCGCGATCTTGGTCAGGGTGGCGCCGTCGACGCGGCCGACGCGGGGAGCGAAGCCGACGTAGAACTTGCCGTCCCGCTGCTGGTGGACGCCGACGTGGTCACGCCACTGGCCGGAGGGCTGCTCGGGCGCGGGGCCGTCGGTCAGCTTCCGCTTCAGGTACTCGTCCTCCAGGACCTGGCGGAACTTGGCCGGGCCCCAGTCGGCGACGAGGAACTTGAGGCGGGCGCGGGTGCGCAGGCGGCGGTAGCCGTAGTCCCGGAAGATCGAGATGACGCCCTCGTAGACGTCCGGGACCTCGTCGAGCGAGACCCAGGTGCCCAGGCGGACGCCCAGCTTGGGGTTGGTGGACAGACCGCCGCCGACCCAGACGTCGAAGCCGGGACCGTGCTCGGGGTGGTTCACGCCGACGAAGGCGATGTCGTTGATCTCGTGCGCCACGTCCAGCAGGGGCGAGCCGGAGACCGCGGACTTGAACTTGCGGGGCAGGTTCGAGAAGTCCGGGTTGCCGACGATGCGGCGGTAGATCTCCTCGATGGCGGGGGTGCCGTCGATGATCTCGTCCTGGGCGATGCCGGCGACGGGCGAACCGAGGATGACGCGGGGGGTGTCACCGCAGGCCTCGGTGGTCGAGAGGCCGACGGCCTCCAGGCGGCGCCAGATCTCCGGGACGTCCTCGATCCGGATCCAGTGGTACTGCACGTTCTGGCGGTCGGTGAGGTCCGCGGTGCCGCGCGCGAACTCCTCGGAGATCTCGCCGATGACGCGGAGCTGCTCGGTGGTCAGCCGGCCGCCGTCGATGCGGACGCGCAGCATGAAGTACTTGTCGTCCAGCTCTTCGGGCTCCAGGATCGCGGTCTTGCCGCCGTCGATCCCGGGCTTGCGCTGGGTGTACAGGCCCCACCAGCGCATGCGTCCGCGCAGGTCGTTGGGGTCGATCGAGTCGAAGCCCGTCTTGGAGTAGATCGTCTCAATGCGTGTCCGCACGTTGAGACCGTCGTCGTCCTTCTTGAACTGCTCGTTGCCGTTGAGGGGCGTGTGGTGTCCGACGGCCCACTGGCCCTCGCCGCGGTGACGGCCGGTCTTGCGGCGCGCTGCGGCTGCGGGGGCGGCTGCGGGCGTATCGGGGGTGGCGGCCATGGCGGGTACGTCCTTCTTCAACGGCTCGAGGTGGAGGCAGGGGGGAGCGGCGGCGCGCCCCTGTCACGCTGGAGTCTCTGAGCAGGTGCGGCCGATATCCGCCCGCGTACCGGGGTTGCCGGCAGGCAGGGGGCGGTGTTCGGCCTCAGGGGGCTTGCGGGTGATCGACGCGTCCGCGGCGGCGGGGACTGCGGCGATGTGCGGCGGTCGCTGGTTCCGTCAGCGTGCCGGACAGATGGCGCTGGACATGCGGCCGAGGTCGACGTGCCGCCGACTCACCAAGGCAATTCCAGCTCCATTCATGGCCGAAGCGTGGCATGTGGCGATTGGAGGAGTCCACTACTGTCCACGATCCGGACGAACTCGTCCCGGATCGTGGGATGACGTGACGGGCGTCACCCTCGCCCGTTCCCCGAGGCTCCGCCCCGGCCCCCGCGCCTCAAACGCCGACGGGGCTGGATGTGCCTGCGCAGCCCGTGCGTCTGCGGACCGCTTTCTGGGGGCCAGCCCCCAGGCCCCCGCGCCTCAAACGCCGGCGAGGCTGAAGTTGCCGACCGAGCTGGATCCGCACACCTGCGCGGGCAAAGCCACGGGCGGGCGGCCGGACG
>NZ_JBIBCI010000052.1:0-2624 GCF_042901085.1 Streptomyces sp. NPDC012794 | reverse complement strand
CGGCTCTGGTCCACTTCTTGTGGCCGCGTACGCAGCGTGACTGTTGCTCGTCGTTGGATGGCTGACGAGGTCGCCCGAAAATCGTCCTAACGGGGAGGAGCGGGGTCGACAGTTCTGCCCCGTGAGCAATGTACGGCCGCAGCTGGATGAGCTGCTGTTCTGGTCGGTGAAGAACGTGTCCGTGGAGTTGGTCGAGGTGGCCGACACCGTCGTGCGCGTGGAGGCCCGGACAACGGCCAGTGCGGCAGCCTGTCCGGGCTGCGGGTGTTGGTCAGGGCGAATGCACGGCTCCTACCTGCGGTTTCCCCGTGACCTGCCGACCGCTGGCAAGCTGGTCGTGGTGGCGCTGCGAGTGCGCCGGTTCCTCTGCGTCGAGGAGTCTTGCCCGCGCAAGACGTTTGTCGAACAGGTGCCGGGGCTCACCCGTCGGTTCGGCCGGCGGACGGAGCGGCTACGTTCGACGCTGGTCTCGGTCGGGCTCGCGCTCGCGGGGCGGGCCGGCGCCCGGATGTCGGACGCCTTCGGGGTACGGGTCAGCCGGAACACCCTGCTGAGGCTGATCACATCGCTGCCGGATCCGCCCGCCTCCACGCCCCGCGTCGTCGGAGTCGACGAATACGCTCAACGCAAGGGCCGGGTCTACGGAACCGTGCTCGTCGACGTCGAGACCCGCCGCCCCGTGGACCTCCTGCCAAACCGGGAGGCGGACACCCTCGCGGCCTGGCTGGCCGAGAGGCCCGGGATCGAGATCATCTGCCGGGACCGCGCTCGCTTCTACGCCGAAGGAGCCACCCGCGGCGCCCCACAGGCTCTTCAGGTCGCTGACAGGTGGCACCTCTGGCACAACCTCGGCGAAGTCGCCGAGAAGTGCGTCTTCCGGCACCGCACCTGCCTGCGACCGCCGCCGGCACCCCTCGAAGAGCCTCAGCAGACACCGGAACCACCCGAGTCGTCGCCGTGGCCGACTGGACACCGGTTCGCTGAGCGGACCCGTGCCAAGCACGCCACCGTCCACGCGCTCCTGACCGCTGGCCACAGCAAGCGGTCCATCGCCCGGCAGCTGGGCATGGGCTTCAGCACCGTCCTCCGTTATGCCCATGCTGCCGCGCCGGAGCAGTTGTTCACCGGCCAGTGGCAAAGCCGCCCCACCAACCTCGACGCCTTCAAGCCCTACCTCGACGCGCGGTGGCAAGAAGGCTGCACCAACGCCTGGAAGCTATGGGAGGAGATCAAGGAACAGGGCTACCCGGACGGCTACAGCAGCGTTCGTGCCTACGTCAGCCGCAACCTACGCGGCAAACCCAAGCCAGTCGGCCTCCGCCCGCCGTCCGCCCGCACCGTCACCCGCTGGATCCTCACCCGCCCCGAAGCACTGACCGAGAGAGACCGCATCCACCTCAAGGACGTACTGGCCAACTGCGCCGAGCTGGAGGCACTCGCCGGACACGTCCGCTCCTTCGCCCACATGCTCACCCAGTTGCAGGGCCACCAGCTGCCGGAATGGATCGAAGCCGCGGCCGCCTCCGACCTTCCCAGCCTCCAGCGATTCGCCCAAAACCTGGAGCGCGACCTCGACGCTGTTACAGCCGGACTCTCGCAGCAGTGGAACTCCGGAGCCGTCGAGGGCCATGTCAACCGGATCAAGATGCTAAAACGCCAGATGTTCGGCCGCGCCGGCTTCGAACTCCTCCGCAAGCGAGTGCTGCTCTACACATGACGCCCGGGCACAGGGCTGGCTCGCCAGCGCAATAGCCTCAGCCTGTGACCCCGAGCCGCAGACAGACCGAGCCGCCTCACCCCGCCGAGCTCCTTCCCTTTCAGACACTGCTGGACAGTACGGACTGGGCCTCGCTCGCCACAGCCTGCGGGACCGGCGAAGCCCTGCCGGCCGCACTGATACTCCTCACCGACCCTGACCCGGCCGTCAAGAAGTCCGCCCTCCACGATGCCCTGGAGCCCGTGACTCACCAGAACAGCATCTACGAGGCCACCGTCCCGGTGGCTCTCTACGTCGCGGCGATCCTTAGCCACCCAGCCGTCACGGCGGCCGACGACATCCGCGACGGCGAGACCCAGAACCACCCGACCCTTGTGCAGCTGCTCGACTGGCTCGGCGATACCGCCTACGACGCCGACGACGAGTGCGTCGCCACCGGCGAACGCCTCTTCGACGGGGGCTTCCTTGATGAGTACGACGAGATGCGTGCGTTTCGTGACGCACGCCCGGCGATCTTTTCCGCTGTTCATCCCCTTCTCGGTCATGATGATGCCGACGTCCGCCACACCGCCCTGGTCACCGCTATCCCCCTGATCGAGCACCCTCTCCTCACCCGGTACCAGGCCGATCTGGCCTACCATGCCCGCCGCCTGCTGGCCAGCAACGCTCCCCGGCCCCACCGAGACCGCGTCCTAGACGCGCTGAAGGCATGGGGCCACGACACCACTGAACTGGAGAAAGCGTCCGACATCGCGGCGCGCGAGCACTACGCCCGTCTCAGGGCTGGCCGCGGTTCTTGGGGCGGCGGCTACAGCGACGACCCGCCGTTCTGACTCAAGGCCAATGCCCCCTGAAACACCCGATCGATCACCCAGCGTGGTCGCACCACAAGAAGTGGACCAGAACC
>NZ_JBIBCI010000051.1:0-3135 GCF_042901085.1 Streptomyces sp. NPDC012794 | reverse complement strand
GACTCTATCAGACTCTTTCGTGTCCGATTTCCTCGGCGCCTTCGAGGTTCTGCGCTTTCGCGCTTTCCCTTTCCGGCGGCTCCGACTCTATCAGAAGCTTTCCACCGGATTTCCCGGGCTTCGGCTTCCTGAATGAGGAGTCGACTGTGCCCCACGGGAATTCAATTCCATTTGGGGGCGAGAGAGATGTTAAACCATCGCTGCCGAACTTGTCCAGTTCGAGGCAACCGTTCGAATCTACCTCCCCACAGCGGCCGTGTCAACGGTCTGCGGGACGACGAGGAGACTAGCAGCTCAGGCGGCCGGTACGCACATCAGGCCGCGGTCGGGAGGGTCGCCGTGCGGTCGGCCTCTTCCACGTCGCCCGCCTCGCCGGCGCGGGAGGCCCGGCCGCCCAGGACGTACACATAGACGAGGAACGCCGCCTCCGCGAGGACGCCGATGGTGACGCGGGCCCAGGTGGGAAGGCCCGAGGGGGTCACGAAGCCCTCGATCAGGCCGGAGACGAAGAGGACCGCGGCCAGGCCGATGGCCATGCCGAGGGCGGCGCGGCCCTGTTCGGCAAGGGCCGTGCGGCGGGTGCGGGGGCCCGGGTCGATGACCGTCCAGCCCAGGCGCAGGCCCGTACCGGCGGCGACGAAGACGGCGGTCAGTTCGAGGAGGCCGTGCGGGAGGATCAGCCCGAGGAAGACGTCGAGGCGGCCGGCGGAGGTCATCAGGCCGAGGCCGACGCCGAGGTTCGCCATGTTGAGGAAGAGGATCCAGAGCACCGGGAGCCCGAGGAAGGCGCCGAGGACGAGGCAGATGGCGGCGGCCTGGGCGTTGTTCGTCCAGACCTGGGCGGCGAAGGAAGCCGCCGGGTGGCTGGAGTAGTAGGTCTCGTACCCGCCGCCCGGCCGCGTCAGCTCCTTCAGGTGCTCCGGGGCCGAGATCGCGCTCTGCACTTCGGGGTGGGTGGCTATCCACCAGCCGATGAGCACGCCGAGGGCCGTGGAGAGCAGCGCGGTGGGTATCCACCAGCGGCGGCTGCGGTACACGGCGGCCGGGAAGCCCTCGGTGAAGAAGCGCGCGGCGTCGCGCCAGCCGGCGCGGCGGGTGCCGGTGACGGTGGAGCGGGCGCGGGCGACGAGCTGGGTGAGGCGGCCCGTCAATACCGGGTCGGGGGCGCTCGACTGGATCAGGGAGAGGTGGGTGGAGGTGCGCTGGTAGAGGGCGACGAGCTCGTCGGCCTCCGCCCCGGTGAGCCGGCGGCCCCGGCCGAGGAGCTGCTCCAGGCGGTCCCACTCCGTCTGGTGGGCCGCCACGAAGACGTCGAGATCCATCCCGTTACCGCTCCCCTGCCCCTGGCCACCCGATACGGCTTACTTCTCCTGTCGTCAGCTTGGCAGACTGGGGTGCGCAGGGGCGGGGCAGGTCGGGGAAAGGTGCGCTCGGTGAGTGATCTTGTGACGGGAGACGCGGTCGTCCTGGGTCTGCGGCCGGCCCGGCTGCCGAGTCGGGCGCTGGCGATCCTGCTCGACGCGGCCGTGTACGGCATCGGGTACGTGGCGGTGCTGGTCGGACTGCTCTACGCGACCGCCGGGCTCGACGAAGCCGCGCGGGCCGCGGTGATGGTGGCGAGCTTCCTGCTGGTGCTGGTCGGCGTGCCGATCGCGGTGGAGACGCTGAGCCACGGCCGCTCGCTGGGGAAGCTGGCGTGCGGGCTGCGGGTGGTGCGGGAGGACGGCGGGCCGATCCGGTTCCGGCACGCGCTGGTGCGCGGGGCCCTGGGGGTCGTGGAGCTGCTGTTCACGTTCGGGGCGGTCGCCTGTATCGCCTCCCTGATGTCGGAGCGGGGCCGGCGGCTGGGCGACGTGTTCGCCGGGACGCTGGTGGTCCGGGAGCGGGTGCCGGGGGCTCGGGTGACGCCGGTGCCCCCGCCGCCGCCGTGGCTGGCGGGGCGGTTCGCCGCGCTGGACCTGTCGGCGGTGCCGGACGGGCTGTGGCTGGCGATCCGGCAGTACCTGACGCGGATGAACCAGCTGGACCCGCAGACGGGTGCCGCGATGGCCGTGCGGCTCGCGGACGACGTGGTGGCCCGGACGGGGACGCCGCCGCCGGCCGGGGTGCCGGCTGCCGCGTTCCTGATGGCGGTGGTGCACGAACGGCAGTCCCGGGATGCCGCGCGGGCCTTCGCGGTGAGCCGGGCCGCAGCCGTGGCCCCGGCACCCCCGGCCGCCGTCCCGGTGGCGACCCCCGCGCCCGCGCCCGCTCCAGTGCCGTCCGGGGCTCCGGCGCCGGTGGCCCCCGTGGCACCGCCGGCGCGCGGGACCGGGTTCGCTCCGCCTGGTTAGTCCTCGAAGGAGGACGGTGGGGTCTCCAGGTGTTCCAGTTCGATGCCGGGTGCCGAGAGGACCACGTCCCCGGCGATGTGCACGGGGTGGACCTCGCCCGTGTCGAGGGCGGTGACCTGGTACTCGTCCACCACCAGCGGGCCGCTGTCGGTGGGGTGCTCGGCGCGTGAGAGCAGGGCCCAGGCCTGGTCGACGGTGCGGGGTGCGAGGACCGGGTCGGTCAGGGCGAGGAGCCGGATGCGGGTCGCGGGGGCTCCGGGGCGCAGGCGCAGCAGGCGGGCCGTGGCGATGAGGAAGGCCGGGGAGCTGCCGGTGAAGCCTGCGGCGGCGACGTTGCCCTCGGTGGCCTCGGCTCCGGTGGGGTCGGTGCGGACCCAGGTGACGCCGTCGATGGCGGCGCCGCGGACCTGCCAGCTCGCGGCGTTCGCCTCCAGACGGATGGGGCGGCCGAGTGCGTCGATGGCCAGGTCCAGCGAGCCGCGGTGGCCCCCGTCGGCGGTGGTCAGCTGGGCGACGTAGCGCCAGCCGGAGGGGCCGGGGGCGCAGTGGAAGTGCTCCTCGCCGAGCGGGGTGCGGTCGTGGGGGTCGTGGAGCGAGTAGCGGCCGCGGGGCATGGCTGTGGTCCTCGGGTACGGGGCAGGCCCCCGGCGCGGGTGCCGGGGGCCTGCCTGGAGTGCTGCGGATCCGCTGGGATCGGTAGCGGTGGATCAGTAGCGGTAGTGGTCGGGCTTGTACGGGCCCTCGACCTTGACGCCGATGTACGCGGCCTGCTCCGGGCGCAGGGTGGTGAGCTTGACGCCCA
>NZ_JBIBCI010000050.1:0-4769 GCF_042901085.1 Streptomyces sp. NPDC012794 | reverse complement strand
GGAGACCGCGCCGACGAACGTGGTCTTGCCCACGCCGAAGCCGCCCGCCACCACGATCTTCGCGGAGGTGGTGGAGCGCGGAGCCGCTCCGCCGTTAGAGCTTGCGAAGTCCACTGAGCACCCTTTCGAGCAGTGTCACATCTGGCTGGCCGCCGGCAGACTCGTCGCCGCCGGGCTGGTGAATGGCGACAAGGCCCGCCTCCGCCAAGTCGGCGACGAGGATTCGGGCGACACCAAGAGGAATGGAGAGAAGTGCCGAGATCTCCGCTACGGATTTGATCTCCTGGCACAGGCGGCAGATGCGCTGGTGCTCGGGCAACTGCCCTTGCAGGCGCGCCGGATCCGCCGTGGTACTGACCAGCGCCTCGATGGCGAGCTGGTAGCGCGGCCGGGTACGGCCGCCGGTCATCGCGTACGGGCGCACCAGCGGGTTGTGCGCCTTCGGAGCCTGCGGCTGCGCTGCCCTGGGGGGCTGCTGCGGAAGCCGGTGAGGCGCCTGGGGCTGCTGGGGCTGGCCGTACGGCTGCTGGGCGTAGGGGTTGTGCTCCGGCACCGGCCGGCTGGGCGCGGAGGGGAAGTTGAAGCGGTTCTGGTCGTGCCCACCCTGCGGCTGGTGGCCGCCATAAGGATGTCCTCCGGGTGTTGTCACGTTTCCTCCTCCGACTCCAAGAACGCAGTACTCCCTGTGGAACCGCGCCACCGCACCTTATGGTGCGGTGACGCGAAACGCACTGTCCGTCTGCTAGTTGAGAAGACTTCCCTGGAGCTCCGCGCGCAGGTCCGGGGTGAGGACACTGCCCGCACGGTCCACCAGAAGGGCCATCTCGTAGCCGACGAGGCCGATGTCACACTCGGGGTGCGCGAGCACCGCGAGCGAGGATCCGTCGGAGACGGACATCAGGAAGAGGAACCCGCGGTCCATCTCCACAACGGTCTGGTTGACGGCGCCGCCCTCGAAGATCCGGGAGGCACCGGCGGTCAGCGAGGTCAGGCCGGAGGCCACGGCCGCCAGCTGATCGGCGCGGTCGCGCGGGAATCCGTCGGACATCGCCAGCAGAAGGCCGTCGGCGGAGACCACCACCGTGTGGGACACCCCGGGGGTGTTGTCCACGAAGTTGGTGATCAACCAGTTCAGGTTCTGCGCCGCCTGGCTCATCGCGCTCACACTAACGCTCCTGGTCATAGCTGTTACTTGACTGCTCGGAACCCGCGCTGCGTCCCTGCTGGACACCCCGTCGCAGGTTGCTCAACCTGCCACGGACGTCCTCCGGGGCGCGGGAGACCTGGGGGCCTCCCTGCGGGGTCGTCTCCGCAGCACCCTCGACCAGGTTGGCCTTGGGCACACGCCGAGGGAGACCGGACGAGGTGACCCCGCCCGCCTTCGGCTCACGGAGTTTGCCGGCCTGCTGCCAGCGCTCGTCGTTCGTCGAGCGCCAACCGGAACCGGCTGCTGCCTCCTCCGGTTCCCGCTCCGGCTCGGCGGGCTGCGGCTGACGCCGCGGCCGCTGCTCGAAGAGGGAACCGGCGGACTCCGCTTCCTGCTGTGCCGACTGCCACTGCTGCTGGCCGCCGCGTCGCGGCAGGCCCGCTCCGGTCAACTGGTGACCGGCGTCTGCAGCGGCGCCCGGACTGTCGAAGCCTACGCGGTCCGAAGCCGGTTCGGGAGCGGCGGGGGATTCCGAATCGGTCCCGTAATCCTGCTGGTAGGAGCCCGGGTAGGTGTTCTGCCCGGGCCACTGGCCCTGCTGGGACTGCTCCTCGTAGCCGCCCTCGTACGCCTGGGCGGGCTGCTGCTGGTCCTGGTAACCGGACTCCGGATAGGCATAGCCCTGCTCCGGGTACGCCTCATAGGCCTGCGGCTGCTGCTGGGTGTCGTAGGGGGCCTCGTAACCCTGCGCGGACTGCTGCTCGTAGCCCTGGTACTCCTGGTACCCGTGCTCGGGCTGAGGTTCCGGATAGTCCTGGGCCTCCGGCCCGGAGTACTGATCCTGTTCCTGCGCCTGCGGGTAGTTGAGCTGCGCCTCAAGAGCGGCCCGGCGCTCCTCGCGGCTCAGGGAGCGCACGACCGGGTCGGCCGGCTTCCGCTCGCCGCCCTGGGCGTCCTGGCCGTCGTAGGCGGAGTCGTCGAAGCCGAGCTCGGCGGCCGTCCGCAGCGGGGCGGCCTGCTGCGCCTGCTGCTGCGGAATGATCGACGAGACGGTGAAGTCGTCTTCCGGTATGCCCTCGCCACCGCCACCGTGGGTGATGGCGTCGGGGAGCATGACCAGCGAGGTGGTGCCGGCCGCCTCGCCCGAGGGGCGCAGCTGGACGCGGATGCTGTGGCGGTCCGCCAGCCGGCCGACCACGAACAGACCCATGCGCTGCGAGATCGCCGCGTCCACGGTCGGCGGGTTGGCCAGCTTGTGGTTGATGTCCGCGAAGTCCTCGGCGGTGAGGCCGATGCCCTTGTCGTGGATCTCGACCATCACGCGGCCGTCGGGCAGACGCGTGGCGTTGACGCGGACCTTGGTCTGCGGGGAGGAGAAGGTGGTGGCGTTCTCCAGGAGCTCGGCGAGCAGGTGCACGAGGTCGGTCACGGCCTGGCCGTGGATCTCGGCGTCGGAGACCCCGGAGAGCTCGATGCGCTCGTACTGCTCCACCTCGGAGGAGGCGGCGCGCAGCACGTCGACGAGGGGCACCGGCTGGTCCCAGCGGCGGCCCGGGTTCTCACCCGCGAGGATGAGGAGGTTCTCGCCGTTGCGGCGCATACGGGTGGCCAGGTGGTCCAGGCGGAAGAGGTTCTCCAGCTGGTCCGGGTCGGCCTCGTTGTTCTCCAGGTCGGTGATGAGGGTCAGCTGGCCCTCGATCAGCGACTGGTTGCGCATGGAGAGGTTGGTGAAGATCGCGTTGACGTTCCCTCGCAGGAGCGCCTGCTCGGCGGCGAGCCGGACCGCTTCCCGGTGGACCTGGTCGAAGGCGCGGGCGACCTCGCCGATCTCGTCCTGGGAGGTGATCGGGATCGGCTCCACGCGGGTGTCGACCTTGCCCGGGTCGGTGCGCGAGAGCTGGTCGACGAGCGCGGGGAGGCGCTGCTCGGCGATGTCGAAGGCCGAGGTGCGCAGACGGCGCATCGAGCGGCTCATTTGGCGGGCCATCATCGCGGCCAGGATGAAGGCGGCCAGCAGGGCCACGACCACGATGGCACCGGTCAGGATGGCGTCGCCGCGCGACTTGTCGGACACCGCGACGGCGTCCTTGACGGCCTTGTCGAGGAGGTCCTCCTCGATCTCGGCGTAGCCCTCGAACTTGGCGGTGGCGGCGGCCTGCCAGGCGGGGGCGGTGGTGCCGTTCAGGGCGAGCTTGGCGGGCTTCTCGCCGCCGGCTATCGCCTCGGTCATGCCGGTGAGCGCGGAGCCGTTGACCACGGGCGGAGCCTTGAAGACGGTGCCGGCCTGCTCGGCGGCCTGCTTGGCCTGGGCGAGCTTGGCGGCACCCTCCTGGGACTTCTTGCCCATGACCTCCTTGAGCCGGTTGGTGTCCTCGTCGGTGCCGGCGGCGACGTACTCGCCGATGGCGATCTCTTCGAGGTAGGCGTAGGAGGAGAAGGCGACCAGCTGGGCCTTGCGGACTTCCTCGTTCTCGCTCGGGCGCACCAGCAGGTGCGTGCCGACGGAGCGCTGGAGCGAGTTCGCGGCCTTGGCCAGCTCGACCGCGTAGACCATGCGGCCGTAACTGGTGACGTTTCCGGTGCCCAGGCCCAGTTCGTTGGAGAACTGCATGAGGTAGTGCTGGACCAGCACGTATCCCTCTTCGGTCGGGATGGGGCCGGCCGAGGAGGGGAGGTTCTTCTTCTGGGTCTCGGGGATGGCGTAGGCCGTCTTGCGGACCTGCTCCAGCTTCGGCTCCTCCTGGCGGAAGAGTTCGAGGCGGCGCTCGAGGCCCTGCTTCGCCGGGAGGTCCTTCACGGCCCGCGCGAACTTGGCCTTGGCCGCGTCGGTGGCCGCGTAGGCCTTCGTCACGGCCTCGTTGTTGCGGTCGCCCTTCAGGAGGGGCTCGGTGGTGACGTCGCGCTCGTTGAGGAGGGCCTCGCCGTACTCGGACGCGGCCTGGACGATCCGGGCGGTCTTCTCGGCGTCCTTGGCCTCGTTCCAGCTGTCGATCGAGCCCTTCACCTGGAAGCCGCCCATGACCAGTCCGACGAGGACGGGGACCAGGAGGATGGCGTTCAGCTTGGTTGCCACCCGCCAGTTGCGGGGGGCGAGCTTGCTGGTGCTGCCGCCGCTCGCGGATGGTTCCGCGGGCACGTCGACAGGCGACATGGCCGCGCGCGGCGGCGGGGTGAAGTTGCCTCGCGCGGGTTCATCCGCGGGGCTCGAGTTGCTTCGCCTCACTCGACCAACAACCTTCCGGCGGTGCTACTAGCTAGTTCGCTGAATTCCAGCATGGTTAAGCGCCGTGTTCCAAACAGTTGAATCCGGCCATTCACAGAACCTTATGCCCCACATAAAACGGACATTAAGAGCGAGCTGCGGCAAAAATGGGGCCACCCATGCGCGCAGCGGCACCAGCCGAACGCACGCTGTGTCCGTCCGGCGACAATTCACTGTCGAAACGTTATGAACGCGGGGGGCGGGCCGTGTTCCAGAACACAGCCCGCCCCCCGGCGCATCGCCTTGCCGTGCGTGCTACTTGAGCCGTGCCATGAGGGCGTGCTCGACGAGCGTGATGAGTGCGCTCTTGGCGTCCGCGCGGTGGCGGGCGTCGGTGGTGATGATGGGGGCGTCGGGGCC
>NZ_JBIBCI010000049.1:0-4923 GCF_042901085.1 Streptomyces sp. NPDC012794 | reverse complement strand
CGCCGCCGGTCTGGCCGCACGCTGCGAGGTCCAGGTCGCCTACGCCATCGGCAAGGCAGAGCCCGTCGGTCTCTTCGTCGAGACCTTCGGCACCGGCACCCTGCCCGACGAGCGCATCCAGGAAGCCGTCTCCGAGGTCTTCGACCTCCGCCCCGCCGCGATCATCCGCGACCTCGACCTGCTGCGCCCGATCTACGCCCAGACGGCCGCCTACGGCCACTTCGGCCGCGAGCTCCCCGACTTCACCTGGGAGCGCACCGACCGCGTCGACGCTCTGCGCGCCGCCGCCGGCCCGGTCTGAGCGCGGGCCCACACCATCCCCGAGTCCCAAGGACCGACGTGCTGTCCAGGCTGGGCCGGGCCTACGGTCACGAGGCGGCCCGGGAGGTCGAGCCGTGGCTGCCGGCGATGTCGTCGTCAGCGGCCGGGCGGCGCGGCACCACGACCGGACTTCGATCCACGGTCGAGCGCCCGTTCCTAAGCTCGATCGCGACATCCGGACGTGAGAGGCGGCTATGATCAATCTTTTTCAGCCCCAGGTGGGTGCTGAGGAACTCGACGCGGTTGCCGAGGTGTTCGAGGACCGTTGGCTCGGCCACGGCCCCCGCACCAAGGCCTTCGAGGCGGCGTTCGCCGAGCACCTGGGTGTCGCACCCGAACACGTCGTCTTCATCAACTCCGGCACTTCCGGCCTGTTCCTGGCCACCGAGCTGCTGGACCTCGAGGAGGGCGACGAGGTCGTCCTGCCCTCGCTGAGCTTCCTCGCCGCCGCCAACGCGGTCGTGACCAGCGGCGGACGCCCAGTCTTCTGCGACGTGGACCCGCGCACCCTGAACCCCACGCTCGAGGACGTGGAGCGTTCCCTCACCGACCGCACCAAGGCGGTCATCGTCCTCCACTACGGCGGCTACCCGGGCGACATCGTGCGCATCGCCGAGCGCTGCCGCGAGCTCGGCATCACGCTGATCGAGGACTCCGCCTGCTCCGTGGCCTCCCGCGTCGACGGCAAGGCCGTGGGCACCTTCGGCGACCTCGCCATGTGGAGCTTCGACGCCATGAAGGTCCTCGTCACCGGGGACGGCGGCATGATCTACGTGAAGGACCCCGAGCAGGCCGCCCGGGTCCGGCGCCTCGCCTACCACGGGCTCGCCCAGCCCAGCGGCTTCGGCTACGCCAAGGTCTCCGCCCGCTGGTGGGAGCTCGACATCCCCGAGCCCGGCCGTCGCGTCATCGGCAACGACCTGACCGCGGCCATCGGCTCCGTACAGCTGCGCAGGCTCCCCGAGATGGTGGCCCGGCGCAAGGAGATCGTCGCCCTGTACGACCAGGAGCTGGCCGGGACCGCCGGCCTGGCCACTCCCCCGGCGCTCCCGGAGGGCCACGAGTCCACCCACTACTTCTACTGGGTGCAGATGGACCCCGCGATCAGGGACCAGGTCGCCAGCGACCTGCTGGCCGACGAGATCTACACCACCTTCCGCTACGCCCCGCTGCACAAGGTCCCGGCGTACGGCACCGACCCGGCCGAGCTGCCCGCCTCCGACTGGGTTTCCGACCGCACCCTGTGCCTGCCCCTGCACCCGGGCCTCAGTGACGCGGACGTACTCACCGTCGCCGCCTCCCTGCGCAAGGCAGTGGACGCACGCAGCGCGGAGCAGGCCGCCGGGCGCTGATCCGCCCGTACACGCCGCGGGGGCGGGGGGAGTTCGCCGAACTCCCCCCGCCCCCGTTTCCGCATGCGCCGCCCGTCGCGCGGGAGCGGCGCGGCCGCGGCCGCCGAAGGGGGCGCCGGCAGCCCGGCGCCCCCCGTTCAGCGGTCGCGGTCGTGTGCGGTGGTCACGCGACGACGTCGATCCGCCCCATCTGCCCGCCGGAGGAGTGCCCCAGCTGGTGGCAGTGGTAGAGGTACTGGCCCGTGTACGGACCCCAGGTCATGGCGATCTTCACGGTGTCGCCGGGGCCGAGGGTGACCGTGTCCTTCAGCCCCGCGTCGCGGACTCCGGCCGGCTGGCCGTTGCGCTCCAGCACCCGGAAGTACGTCAAGTGGGTGTGGAAGCTGTGCCAGAGGTGGAAGTCCGGCTTGCCGGGCGCGGCCGGGGCCTCGGCGTTGCGGACCGTCCAGACCTCGGTGGTGCCCAGCTTGGTCGTGATGTCGACCCGGTTCGGGTCGTAGGACAGGCCGTTGATGGTCATCGCCGGGAAGGTACGGATCTCGAAGTCCCGCTCGACCGTCGCCGCCGGCAGCGGCGGGTGCGTCGTCAGGCGGCCCGGCACGAAGCTGTAGTCGGAGGCCCGCCGCACGATGTCGAAGCGCATCACCTCGGGGCGCTCGGTGGGCTGCGCGCCCGGGTTCTCCAGGACGACCGAGTCACCGACCGCGTACCGGGAGAAGTCCACGACGATGTCAGCGCGTTCACCGCCGAGCATCAGCAGCTCCGTCTTCTGCACCGGGGTCTCGAGGAAGCCGCCGTCGGTGCCGATCTGGGTGAACTCGATGCCGCCGGCAAAGCGCAGCCGGAAGTAGCGGTTGGCGCAGGCGTTGTAGACGCGGAAGCGGTACTTGCGGGCCGCGACCTGGAAGTACGGCCGCTCCTTGCCGTTGACCAGCATGTGCGGGCAGTCGGACGGGCGCGTGTACAGCAGCGTCCCGTCCGCCTCGACGCGCGCGTCACGGATGATCAGCGGGACGTCGTAGCTGCCGTTCGGAAGCGGCAGGGTCCTCTCGTTGTGGTCACCGAGCAGGTACAGCCCGTGCAGGCCCATGTAGACGTTCTCGGCCTCGAGGTGGTGCGCGTGGTCGTGGTACCACAGCGAGGCCGCGGCCTGCTGGTTGGGGTAGCGGTACGTGCGCTCGCCGCCCGGCACGATGGTGTCCATCGGCAGGCCGTCGTCCTGGGACAGGACGTGCGCGCCGTGCAGGTGCACGGCGGTGTCGACCTGGAGCTCGTTGATCTGGCGGACCACGACCTCACGGCCCTGGGTGGCCCTGATGGTCGGTCCGGGGAAAGTTCCGTTGTAGGTGCGGACCTTCGACATCAGGCCCTTGACGATCTCGACCTGTGCCTCCCTCATCCGTATCTCGTACAGATCGGAGGTGGCCGTGAAGCCGGTCGGCACGAGGGTCTTCGGCAGCGGCATGGCGTGCGCGAACGGCACGATGGGCGCCGCCTCCGCCGTGACGAGGGAACTGGCCACGGCCTCGGAGCCCGTACCGGTCAACCGGTCCCACGGGAACAGGGCGGCGGCGCCACCCGCGGCCGCCACCTTGAGCGCATTACGACGATTCAGCATCAATCGGATCCGGATTCTCTTCGAAGGTACGGGGCTGCGCCGGTCTTCGCCGCCCACGGCACGCCGACGGCGAAGACGAGCAGCAGGCCGGCGAGGGCACAGAGCCGCAGAGCGGTGACGGCATCGGCGGCGATGGCGGAGCCCAAGGGACCGACGTCCACGGGGGAGAAGGCCCGCGCCAGAACGACGAGGGGTACGGTCACGGCGGAGCCCACGGCCGTGGCGGCGGCCGTGAAGGCCAGCTGGGCCGTGAGCGTCCTGCCCCCGGCCCGCACGAGCCGGCCGCCGTGGCGGCGCAGCACCTGCGCCGCCACGGCCAGCAGGGGCAGCGTGAGGTAGAACGCGACGGTGGCCAGGGCCAGGAACAGCCCGGGCCGGAAGGCCTCCGCCTCGACCGGCCCCGAGCTGTGCCACCAGGCATGGTCGCCGGGCTGCGGCGGAGGGGCCTCGGTCCGGCCGTAGACGGTCCATGCCACCGCGGCGGACTGGACGAGGGCGAGCAGACCCAGTGGCGCCTGCCGCAGCGGGGCGAACAGGCGCACCATGCCCGGAGCCGGTACCGGAGCCGGTGTCGGTTCCGGTACCGCCCCGCTCGCGGCGTCGCTCGCGACGGCGGCCGCCCTCCGGTGACCGGCGTGGGCCACCAGGTCCTGCGCGAGCAGACTCACGACGCCGGCTCCTGGGGGAAGTCGGTGGTACGGGCCAGCGCCTCCCACTCCTCCCAGACGGCCAGCCGGTCCCGCAGCACGCTCGGCGCCAGGTCCGCGGCCCCGTTGCCCAGCAGGATGCGCAGCGGCGGCTCGGCCGTGTCGACCAGCTTGAGCAGCGCCTCCCCGGCCTTGCGCGGATCGCCCGGCTGCAGGTGCGCGTAGGCACCCGAGAGGCCGTGCCGGCGCTTGGCCAGTACCGCGTCGTACGCGGCCTTGGGCGTGGCGCGCACCATGCTGCCCGCGCTCCAGTCCGTGCGGAACTCGCCCGCCTCGACCAGGGTGACCTTGACGCCGAAGCCCGCGACCTCCTGCGCCAGCGTCTCGCTGGCCGCCTCCAGCGCCCACTTGCTCGCGCAGTACATGCTGAGGTTGGGGTAGGTGGTGACGCCCGCGATGCTGGACATCTGGAGCAGGTGACCGCTGCCCTGCCGACGCATCACCGGCAGCACCGCCTGGGTCACCCAGAGCGCGCCGAAGAAGTTCACGTCGAACTGGTCACGGACCTGGGCCTCGTCGACCTCCTCGACCGCGCCGGCCAGACCGTACCCGGCGTTGTTGAGCACCACGTCGATCCGACCCGTCCGCTCGGCGGCCTCGGCGACGGCGGCGAAAACGGCCGCGCGGTCGGTGACGTCGAGCGCCACGGGAACGACCCGGTCACCGTGGCGCTCC
Organism: Streptomyces sp. NPDC012794; assembly: GCF_042901085.1. Lineage (NCBI taxonomy): Bacteria > Bacillati > Actinomycetota > Actinomycetes > Kitasatosporales > Streptomycetaceae > Streptomyces > Streptomyces sp. NPDC012794. The sequence goes on along the minus strand of NZ_JBIBCI010000049.1, from coordinate 250 downwards.
ACGAGCCCGTCCAGCGCCGAAGCGCGGCGCGCGGTGGCGACGACGGTGTCGCCGGCCTCCAGGACGACGTCGGCGATGGCCTGGCCCAGACCCCGTGAGGCCCCGGTGACGAACCAGACCCTCGTCGGACGTCCGTTCATCGCCCGGCCCGCTGCTCGGCGTAGTTCTTGGCGTGGTTGAGGGTGGCGCGGCTGTTGGTGCTCAGCGCGGTGTGGACGTATTCCTTGGCGTCCTCGACCGTGGCTTGCTC
>NZ_JBIBCI010000048.1:1823-5123 GCF_042901085.1 Streptomyces sp. NPDC012794 | reverse complement strand
CTTCAGAACTAACACAGTGGACGCGAGCAACTGAGGACAAGCCCTCGGCCTATTAGTACCAGTCAGCTCCACCCGTTACCGGGCTTCCACATCTGGCCTATCAACCCAGTCGTCTACTGGGAGCCTTACCCTCTCAAGGAGGTGGGAATACTCATCTCGAAGCAGGCTTCCCGCTTAGATGCTTTCAGCGGTTATCCTTTCCGAACGTAGCCAACCAGCCATGCCCTTGGCAGGACAACTGGCACACCAGAGGTTCGTCCGTCCCGGTCCTCTCGTACTAGGGACAGCCCTTCTCAATATTCCTACGCGCACAGCGGATAGGGACCGAACTGTCTCACGACGTTCTAAACCCAGCTCGCGTACCGCTTTAATGGGCGAACAGCCCAACCCTTGGGACCGACTCCAGCCCCAGGATGCGACGAGCCGACATCGAGGTGCCAAACCATCCCGTCGATATGGACTCTTGGGGAAGATCAGCCTGTTATCCCCGGGGTACCTTTTATCCGTTGAGCGACGGCGCTTCCACAAGCCACCGCCGGATCACTAGTCCCGACTTTCGTCCCTGCTCGACCCGTCGGTCTCACAGTCAAGCTCCCTTGTGCACTTACACTCAACACCTGATTGCCAACCAGGCTGAGGGAACCTTTGGGCGCCTCCGTTACCCTTTGGGAGGCAACCGCCCCAGTTAAACTACCCATCAGACACTGTCCCTGATCCGGATCACGGACCGAGGTTAGACATCCAGCACGACCAGAGTGGTATTTCAACGGCGACTCCACAACCACTGGCGTGGCTGCTTCAAAGTCTCCCACCTATCCTACACAAGCCGAACCGAACACCAATATCAAACTGTAGTAAAGGTCCCGGGGTCTTTCCGTCCTGCTGCGCGAAACGAGCATCTTTACTCGTAGTGCAATTTCACCGGGCCTATGGTTGAGACAGTCGAGAAGTCGTTACGCCATTCGTGCAGGTCGGAACTTACCCGACAAGGAATTTCGCTACCTTAGGATGGTTATAGTTACCACCGCCGTTTACTGGCGCTTAAGTTCTCAGCTTCGCAACCCCGAAAGGTCACTAACCGGTCCCCTTAACGTTCCAGCACCGGGCAGGCGTCAGTCCGTATACATCGCCTTACGGCTTCGCACGGACCTGTGTTTTTAGTAAACAGTCGCTTCTCGCTGGTCTCTGCGGCCACCCCCAGCTCAGAGAGCAAGTCTCATCACCAGGAATGGCCCCCCTTCTCCCGAAGTTACGGGGGCATTTTGCCGAGTTCCTTAACCATAGTTCACCCGAACGCCTCGGTATTCTCTACCTGACCACCTGAGTCGGTTTAGGGTACGGGCCGCCATGAAACTCGCTAGAGGCTTTTCTCGACAGCATAGGATCATCCACTTCACCACAATCGGCTCGGCATCAGGTCTCAGCCTTAACGTGTGACGGATTTGCCTACCACACGGCCTACACCCTTACCCCGGGACAACCACCGCCCGGGCTGGACTACCTTCCTGCGTCACCCCATCGCTTACCTACTACCACCTTGGATCGCCGGCTCCACCACTTTCCATTCCCCGAAGGGTCCGGAACGGCTTCACGGGCTTAGCATCAGAGGATTCGATATTGGGCGTTTCAAAGCGGGTACCGGAATATCAACCGGTTGTCCATCGACTACGCCTGTCGGCCTCGCCTTAGGTCCCGACTTACCCTGGGCAGATCAGCTTGACCCAGGAACCCTTAGTCAATCGGCGCACACGTTTCTCACGTGTGTATCGCTACTCATGCCTGCATTCTCACTCGTGAACCGTCCACAACTAGCTTCCGCTGCTGCTTCACCCGGCACACGACGCTCCCCTACCCATCACAGCGGGCGTTGGCCCTATAGCTGCAATGACACGACTTCGGCGGTACGCTTGAGCCCCGCTACATTGTCGGCGCGGAATCACTTGACCAGTGAGCTATTACGCACTCTTTCAAGGGTGGCTGCTTCTAAGCCAACCTCCTGGTTGTCTCTGCGACTCCACATCCTTTCCCACTTAGCGTACGCTTGGGGGCCTTAGTCGATGCTCTGGGCTGTTTCCCTCTCGACCATGGAGCTTATCCCCCACAGTCTCACTGCCGTGCTCTCACTTACCGGCATTCGGAGTTTGGCTAAGGTCAGTAACCCGGTAGGGCCCATCGCCTATCCAGTGCTCTACCTCCGGCAAGAAACACACGACGCTGCACCTAAATGCATTTCGGGGAGAACCAGCTATCACGGAGTTTGATTGGCCTTTCACCCCTAACCACAGGTCATCCCCCAGGTTTTCAACCCTGGTGGGTTCGGTCCTCCACGAAGTCTTACCTCCGCTTCAACCTGCCCATGGCTAGATCACTCCGCTTCGGGTCTAGAGCGTGCAACTCAATCGCCCTATTCGGACTCGCTTTCGCTACGGCTTCCCCACACGGGTTAACCTCGCTACACACCGCTAACTCGCAGGCTCATTCTTCAAAAGGCACGCAGTCACGACGTCACATGCAAGCATGCAACGCGACGCTCCCACGGCTTGTAGGCACACGGTTTCAGGTACTATTTCACTCCGCTCCCGCGGTACTTTTCACCATTCCCTCACGGTACTATCCGCTATCGGTCACCAGGGAATATTTAGGCTTAGCGGGTGGTCCCGCCAGATTCACACGGGATTTCTCGGGCCCCGTGCTACTTGGGAGATGAGCAAGCAAGCCGCTGATGTTTCGTCTACGGGGGTCTTACCCTCTACGCCGGACCTTTCGCATGTCCTTCGACTACATCAACGGTTTCTGACTCGCCGACCGGCCGGCAGACCGATCAAGCTCATTCCCACAACCCCGCATGCGCAACCCCTGCCGGGTCTCACACGCATACGGTTTAGCCTCATCCGGTTTCGCTCGCCACTACTCCCGGAATCACGGTTGTTTTCTCTTCCTGAGGGTACTGAGATGTTTCACTTCCCCTCGTTCCCTCCACATGCCCTATGTGTTCAGGCATGGGTGACAGCCCATGACGACTGCCGGGTTTCCCCATTCGGACACCCCCGGATCAAAGCTCAGTTGGCAGCTCCCCGGGGCCTATCGCGGCCTCTCACGTCCTTCATCGGTTCCTGGTGCCAAGGCATCCACCGTGCGCCCTTAAAAACTTGGCCACAGATGCTCGCGTCCACTGTGTAGTTCTCAAATAACGACCAGCCACCCATCACCCCACCGGACAAACCGATGAGTTCACTGGGGCCGGCACTGAAGACTGACCAAACGGCCGCGCCCTCAGGACCCAACAACGTGCCAGGCACG
>NZ_JBIBCI010000047.1:0-5456 GCF_042901085.1 Streptomyces sp. NPDC012794 | reverse complement strand
ACGGGGTATCAACTTCTGGCGTTGATTTTTGGCACGCTGTTGAGTTCTCAAGGAACGGACGCTTCCTTTGTACTCACCCTCTCGGGCTTTCCTCCAGGCTTTCGTTCTGTTCTTCGTTCTTGCGTTTCCGACTCTATCAGACTCTTTCGTGTCCGATTTCCTCGGCGCTTTCGAGGTTCCGCGCTTTCGCGCTTTCCCTTTCCGGCGGTTCCGACTCTATCAGAAGTTTTCCACCGGTTTTCCCGGCTTCAGCGTTTCCGAATGGAGAGTCGAATGCACTCCACCCGGAACGAGTCCCTCTGTGGAGTGTCGGCTGCCGAACTTGTCCAGTTCGAGGCAACCGTTTAACTCTACAACCCGCCCCCTGGGGTGTCAAAACGACGCCGGACCCCCGTGCAGCCGGCCCAGCAGGACGACCAGCACGCCGCTTCAGCGTCGGCGGTGCAGTACGGCGATGAGGGTGGCGAGGTCCGCGGCACCGACCGGGTCATCCGCGTAGCGGGCGGTCTGAAGGGGGCCGACCTCGGGAAGGACGATCTCCTCCCGCGCCAGAACATGGACCAAGGTCAACAGCGCGGCGCGGGCATTGCCATCGCTGAAGGGGTGGAAGAACGCCACGTCGAGGTAGGCACGGGCCGCCCGGCCCGCCAGCGGGACGTCAGGGTCGGTCGTCTCGTGCAGGCAGGAATCGAAGTCGGCCCGCGTGCGAGCCGTCAGACCGTAGCGCTCGCGGCCGGCCTTCGCGTAGGCGTCGCTCACGCGGAACGCTGCCCTCGGTGCCGCGAGGACCGCCCGCTGCCAACCGGCCAGCAGGGCGAAGTCCAGCGGGGCGCGGCGTACGGCGTCCTCTCGGGCCAGCGCGTATGCGGCGAGCAGACGCTCGGCGCGCATCGGATCGCGCCGGCGTGCGGGCCCCTCGCACCAGGACCGGAAGCCATCGCGGCCTGGCTGGAGGCGCTGCAGGGCCGGAGCGCGTTGCCAGTCGGCCTCACGGCGCACGCGCAGCCAGACCGCGAGGCTGTCAGTGGCGGCGGTCATGGAATTCCTCCAGAGCCGCCCTCTCCCCGTGGTCCGGGTACGCGGCGTGGCCGGTGAGTCCAGTGGCCAGATCCTCGGCAACGGATTCGATCAACTTCTGTCCCGGGTCGACCCAGCTCTTGAACCGGCCGCCGATCGCGCGCTCCACCGCTCGCTCGGCTTCGACTCGGTCCATGCCGGTGCTGGTGAGGAACCAGCCCAGGACGATCGACGCCTGGCGGTACCAGCCGCCCTCCGCGCCCGAGTCCAGCGTGTGGGTCACGAGCCGGACGCAGGCCCGTTCCAGGTGCCAACTGCGGTCCTCGGGTGCGGCGTCCGGCGCCGGTGCCAGTTCGAGGAAACGCTGGGCCGTCCCCTCCAGCCACTGCCGCCACTCCAGCAGGGCGGCTACGACGCGTGCCGCGGTCTCGTCGGGGGTCGTCACCGAGCTCGGCCCGCTGATCCAGTTGCCGATGGGCCCGCCGGAGCGGTAGCACCAGCTCCACCCCCAGGCCCAGGTGCCGTACCGCTCCCGGATGACCGCGTCCACCTGACTCTCGCACCAGCGCTCGCCCTGCCACCAGCCGGCCAGGCCGGAGAGCACGGGTGGCACCCACTCGCGGACCAACGAGCGGAGCCGGGCCTCCTCGTCCTCGTCCCAGGCGAACGGGTGGCGGGCAGGGTCGATCTCATCCCAGTTCCGGATGCCCCCGTAGGTAACGGGGGGCACGCGGTTGTCGGGGAAGGGCAGGGTGTCACGGTTGTACGTCAGCGCCGGCCTCTCTTCCTGTCCGATGTGATCGGCCCATCAGTCTCGGCTCGGAGCCCCTGGAGCGGCGACTGGTTTTCGGCCCCCACCTCGTGCGGGCATCGGGCCGAGGGGCAGCCGACCATGACCTGGCGCAAGGGCTCAGGAGCGGCGATGAGCTCGCACTTCGTCCTTCCGAGGGCCGGTTGGCCTCAGCCGCCTTGCGAAAGCCTGCCGCCGCGTCGAGCACGGCTCCCGCGATCTCAAGACCGCTCTGGGCCTGGACCCTGTCGGCCGCGACGCTGTGTGGCTTCGTGCGTGGTCGGCCCGGGCCACGTCTGGGCACACCGCCTTCCACTCCGGAAGTTCGGCCTGGCCGCGCTCCCGACGGTGCGGGATGGCGAGGCCGGTGCCCGGATAGCCGCCGTCGACGTTCGTGAGGGTCTTGCCGACCGCTGTCTTGGCACCGGACTCCTCCCACGCCCTGCAGTCATGGCGGTTCCCGGCGAAGCCGCCCGACCACGACGACCAGAGGGTTTATACGTCGATGACGACCTGGTGGTTGGTGGAGTACCTGTAGTTACTGACCTTGAAGTCGTCTTGGCGTAGGGGCTGGCGAGGATCGAGACCCTGATCGGCCGACGGCTTCACAAGTCCATGACGCTATCGGGCATCTCCCAACTGCTGCGGCGGCATGGTTGGAGTCATCAGGTGCCGGCCCGTCGTGCCCTCGAGCGGACGAGGTGGCGGTGGTCGGCTGGGTGAGGGACGTGTGGCCACACGTGGAACCATCGCGGCGGCGCTCGGATCCTGGGTCGTCTTCGAGTGCCGCCGACCACACGCACCTGGAGCAAACGCGACAGCACGCCGGTCATCCGGGTCCGGGGACGCTCCCAGCGTCGCTGCTCCATCGCAGCCCTGTGCTGCTACAAACCCGGCGAACGCTCCCGCCTGATCTACCGGCCAAACGACACACCGACCACAAGAGCGGCGGTCGCAAGAGCTTCCCCTGGACCGAGTACCGCGACCTCCTCATCGCCGCCCACCAGCAGCGCGGCGGCCTCATCGTCCTCATCTGGGACAACTTGAACGTCCACAAAGACCGCCGCATGCGGGCCTTCACCGATCCCGAGCACCTCATCAGCAGGCTCCGACACGGCCTCCGGCAGATCCAATGCCGCAGCCCGGTACGGGGAGATGCGGGTCGCTTGTCTAGGGTGATCACCAGTACGGGAGTTGACTGACCGACAGCTTCTGGCATGTCATCAAGGAGCGTCAACAGCCGTGAAGAAGATCAAGGCCGCCATCCTCGCGTTCGCCGCCGTGGCCGGACTCACCGTCGCCGCCGCGCCGGCCCAGGCCGCCCCGTGCAGTACCGGGGGCGCCCAGTACATCTGCGAGTACGGCGTCACCAACCACGCGCTTCCGGGGAACCAGCGGGAACAGTTCCTGGTCGGCACCGACTACGCGGTGTGGACCCGCTGGACCACCAATGGGCAATGGTCCGGCTGGTACTCCCTCGAGGGAACCGTCTGGAGCAAGGTCAGCATCAGGGAGCAGACCGACCTTGGTCCCCACGCCATCTGGATCTACGCCAAGGGCTCCAACACCCAGACCTGGGGTCGGCTCCGCACCGAGCCCGGCGCGAACTGGAGTGGATGGGACTGCCTCAGCTGCGCCGACGGCTGAGTCCTTCCCCGTCGCGGATCTCGACGGCGTTCGACCATGGCGAATGGCCCCCGGCGGGATGCGTTCCGCCCGGGGCCGTCCGTCGTGACTGCCGGGGACAGCAGCGCCGCGTCGGATGCGTTGTGTGGTGTCCTGGGACCGGCCGCTGACGCTATTGGACGCGGAGGGGATGACGTGCTGCACCCGCCGTACCGTGCTCGGCTTGGGCGTCGGAGTGGGTGCCGGTGCCATGTCCTCTGCCGCTGCCGCTGCCGATCCGCAGGCAGGACGTCCTCGAGCGGAGTCTGTTCCGGCTCCCCGAAGTGCGCCGGGCGACGCGCAGATCCCTATGCCGATCACAAGAGCGGCGGCCGCAAAGGCTTCGCCTGGACCGAGTACCGCGACCTCCTCATCGCCACCTACCAGCATCTCGGCGGGCCAATTGTCCATATCTGGGACAACTTGAACGTTCATAAAGGCCGCCGCATGCGCGAGTTCATCGACGCCCACGACTGGTTCATGGTCTACCAGCTGGCGCCCTACGCACCTGGTCTCAACCTGGTCGAGGTCATTTGGTCGCTTCTCCCTCGGACCAGCCAGGCCAACATTGCCTTCGACGGCACCGACGACCTCATCTGCCAGATCCAGTACCGAAGCGACATCATCGACGGCTGCCTCGCCACGACCGGCCTCACACTCACGACACCACGCCTACAACCTCGGTAATCGACTGCGCGGCAATGGTGTGGTCGCGGGGTCGGCACAAGGGTGTCCTGTGTGCTCGGCAAGCAGGAGGGCACGTGGGGCTGGTTCTTCCCGGGCGACGGAGACAACAGCATCCGGGTGCGTCCTGGTCCTACGCGGCTTTGCCGCATTCCGGCGGCGCCTGGCCCAGGCCGAGGGGTTCGTCCTGTCGGAGATGCGGGGCTTCCGCGGCGAGCTCCCGTGGAGCGAGGTGTCCGCCCCTCTGGAGCCACTCCCCGATCATCCGGCTGCCGGCGGTGACGACCTCTCGCCCGCCTAGTGCGCGTCGATTCCGGCCCGACTGGAGGCGATCACCGACCAGTGGGCACGGGAGGAAGGCGACCAGCTCCTCCAGCAGCACATTGAGGACGCCCGCCAGCTGACGCGCGTCCTGTGGTTCTGCATCGAGAAGGACGTCCCGCTGGCTTTCCTCTGAAGCCCACCAATCGTCGAACCCACTTACGGGACTGCCGCCGGTCCACATCGCAGGGTCCGGCCCCGCGTCGAGCACGCCTGCTGACGCATGAAGCACTACAAGATCCTTCCCGACTGCCGCCAGCGCGGCAATAAACTCCACCACGCGGTCCAGGCCGTCGCCCTCGCGCACAACCTCGCCCTCACCGGATGACAGACCGGCCCACGCGACGTTCCGTAACACGCTTTAGTTCTCTGACCGAAGGGGGTCGCATGTCGGACGGTACGGCCGAAGCAGGGGCGGGGATGAAGGGGATCACGTTTCCTGCCTGGCACGGAAAGCACTACGTGACGCTGGCTGAGATGCTGGTTCGTCTCGGCAGCTTCGGCCTGGACCTGACGTGGCGCGTCGAATTCGACGAGATCGTCGATCCTCGCTGCGTCGAGATGGAGAGACGGTCCGCCGACGCCGGCATGGACACGTTGACGCTGTTGTCGCTGACGACCCCGTTCCTCCAGCTGATCGACGCCGAAGCACGTGGGTTCGCCGAGGACAAACTGGTGATCGTCCTGACCGAGTTCGACAGCTCCTTGTGGGACGTCAGGGCCGTCGACGAGGGCGTACTCAGCGAACTCCGCCGCCACTATCCGGGTGCCAGAGATCTCTGAGCGGGGCGCTTCACGCCGGGCGGAGCCATAATGGGCCACCCCGGCCAGGGTGGTGACCGGCTTCGCCCAGGCGTCCCCGGTTGCCGGTCGGCAAAAGGCCGTGAACGCAGAAAAGCCCCGCACCAGAAGGTGCGGGGCTTTCCCACAATGATTGTTCGGCGGCGTCCTACTCTCCCACAGGGTCCCCCCTGCAGTA
>NZ_JBIBCI010000046.1:0-5783 GCF_042901085.1 Streptomyces sp. NPDC012794 | reverse complement strand
CCCCCCCCCCCCCCCCCCCCCCCCCCCCCCCCCCCCCCCCCCCCCCCCCCCCCCCCCCCCCCCCCCCCCCCCCCCCCCCGCCCCGAAGCCACCCCACCGAAACGCCGCCCCACAGGGCAACCGCCCGACAGGGCAACCCCGCCCACCCCCGAACCGCCCGACAAGGCGCCCGCCCCGCAGGGCAGCACCCCGCCCCGGCACCGCCCCACAGGGCAACCGCCCGACAGGGCAACACCCCACCCGCACCCCGCCCAGCCGCACCCCGCCGCACCCCGGACCGCCCGGCCAGGGTCAGCCGCACTCCGCCCGGCCGGGGCAGCGGATCGCCAGGTCCAGGTCCGCCGCCACCCGGGCCGCCACCTCCTCCGCGTACAGCGCGTCCGCGCGTTCGAACGCCGGGCGCGACGGGCCGCGGAGGAAGGTGAGGGCGCCCAACGTACGGCCGCGGCTGCGGAGCACCGCGCACAGGGCGTGCGTGGCGCCCGGGGGCCACTGGCGGGCCGAGGCCCACGCCGCGGCCGCCTCCCCGGCCGGGGCGCTGGCCCGCACCGGGCCGATCCGGTCCAGGGCCTGGAGCGCCGGGTGCGCGGCCTCGTAGCGGACCGGGATCGCCCCCGGCCCGGGCAGCAGCAGGGCCAGCCCCGAAGGGGACACCGCCGAGCGGACCAGGCGCCGTCCCGGCCCGGGTTCCAGTACGTCGACCACCGCGTGCTCCGCGAAGCCGGCCAGCGCGAAGTCCAGCCGGACGGCGGCCGCCTCGGCCGGGTCCTCGCACTCGGCGGCGGCCCGCCCCGCCCGGTACAGCTGGTTGGTCCGGAACCGCAGCTGCCCGGTGTCCAGCTCGGCCTGCCGGGCCTCGGTGACGTCCTGGAACAGCCAGCCCACCCCCAGCGGCACCGGCTCCTCCGCGAGCGGCGACCCCAGCCGCAGGAACCCGCACCGCCAGCACCGCCGCCGCACCCCCTCCGGGGTCCGCACCGACACCCACAGCTCCAGCGGCGCCGGCGGCGCACCCTCCGCCAGCACGTGCTGGAGCGCGCCCTCCAGTTCCTCCACGCCCTGCTCCAGCAGGTCCCCGAGGGGCCGCCCGAGCAACGCGCTGCGTCCGGCTCCGAAGGCGTGGGCGGCGTGCGCGTTGACCACCGCGGGGCGCAGGTCCACGTCCACGAGGACGACCCCCCAGGAGGCGTCGTCCATCAGCGCCTCGCTGAGGGCGATGGACCGCTCCAGGTCGATCTGCGCGTGGACCTCGCTGAAGGCGCAGTAGACCCCGGCGGGCTTCCCGTCGGATCCGGGCACCGCGGCGGACTGGGTCCGTACGAGGATCCGCCCGCCGTCCTTGGTCAGCAGGGCGAACTCGTGGACCTGCCGGCCCGGCGCGTCCTGCGCGGACATCAGCCGGTCCTGTACGTCGTCCGCGTCCGCGGCGCGCACCGCCCAGCCCGCGAATCCGGCCCGGCCCACCGCCTCGGCGGCGGTCCAGCCGAGGATCCGTTCGGCCTCGCGGTTCCAATGGGTGATCACGCCGTCGGCGTCGAACGCGCACAGGGCGGCGTCCATCCCGTCGAGCAGCGCTGCGAGCAGATCGTCGGCGGTCTCACTACGTCCGGAAGCCCTCACCTGGCACCCCCTGCAGGTGTTCGCGTGTGCGGCACGTCAGATCATTGAACTCGAACGTGACCCAGGCCACATCCGCTTCCCGGAAACCTCCCGGAATGTCCCCCCGGGACCCTCCGGAATCTCCGCTGGAATCCCCTCGATAAATCACTTGAGGGCCCGGGAGCGGCCGACCTAGGCTCTGACGTACACGAGAAGGGAGGTGGTTCCCGAAATGTACGGAAACCGGACGCGTGAGGTGGCTGCGGGCTAAGGGCCCGTCGTCAGCAGCGCACCCAGTGCGGTGCCCGGCGGAATCGCCCGGCGCCAATCCACAGCAGTCACCCGACCCGCGGGCTCGCCGGCACGTCCGGCCGGCTCCTCTCACTGCAGGAGAGGAACCCGAGCCCGCGGGTCGCCTGCGTCAGGGGCTCACGCCACGCGTGACGCCCCCGCGGCGAAGGGCCCGCCGCCCCTACGGGCAGAGGCGCTCGACGCGCCACCCGTCCCCGCCCGCGTCCCCTTCCAGGACGTACCGCAGCCGGTCGTGCAGGCGGTTCTCGTGACCCTGCCAGAACTCCAGCGCGTCGGGCAGCACCCGCAGCCCGCCCCACTCCGGCGGCACCGGGACCTGCACGCCCTCCGGGTAGCGCTCCGCCAGCTCCGCGTAACGGCGGTCCAGCTCCGCGCGCGAGCCGATCACCCTGGACTGCGCGCTCGCCCACGCGCCCAGCTGCGAGCCGTGCGGACGCGAACGGAAGTAGGCGGCCGTCTCGTCCCGGCCGATCCGCTCCGCCCGGCCCGTCACGATGACCTGGCGGGCGATCGGATGCCAGGGGAACAGCAGCGAGACGTACGGGTTCTCGTCGATCTCCCGCACCTTGCGGGAGCCGTAGTTGGTGAAGAAGACGAAGCCCCGCGAGTCGAACTGCTTCAGCAGGACCGTCCGGGAGCTCGGCCGCCCCTCGGCGGTGGCCGTCGAGACGACCATCGCGTTGGGCTCGAAGAGGTGCGAGTCGGCCGCCTGCTGGAACCACAGGGCGAACTGCGCCATCGGGTCGTCGGCGAGGTCCGCTTCCCCGACGATCTCGGAGCGGTACTGCTTGCGCATGACGGCGGGGTCAATGTCCTGATCGGTCACACCGCCATCCTGCCGCAGTACGCCGGGCACCGGTGTGCCGTATGTCACGCTTCCGCAGGCCCACCGGAACGGACAAAATCTTGGGGCCGGTCCGAGGGTTCCCGCACGGATGACCTTCGGCCCTGCCGGGCATCAACGGGGATGACCGCGCCGGACCGCGAATCACGCCGGGAGCCGCGCGTGTTCGCACTACCTGAGGAGCCGCCTGATGTCCGATTTCGTACCCGGACTCGAAGGGGTCGTCGCGTTCGAGACGGAGATCGCCGAGCCTGACAAGGAAGGCGGATCGCTCCGCTACCGGGGTGTCGACATCGAAGACCTCGTCGGCCACGTGTCCTTCGGGAACGTCTGGGGCCTGCTGGTCGACGGTGCTTTCAACCCCGGCCTGCCGGCCGCCGAACCCTTCCCCATCCCGGTCCACTCCGGTGACATCCGCGTCGACGTGCAGTCCGCGCTCGCGATGCTCGCCCCCGTGTGGGGCCTGAAACCGCTGCTCGACATCGACGTGCAGACCGCCCGCGACGACCTGGCGCGCGCGGCCGTGATGGCGCTGTCGTACGTCGCCCAGTCCGCCCGCGGCCAGGGCCTGCCGATGGTGCCGCAGCGGGAGATCGACAAGGCCGAGTCCGTGGTCGAGCGGTTCATGATCCGCTGGCGGGGCGAGCCCGACCCCAAGCACGTCAAGGCCGTCGACGCGTACTGGACCTCCGCCGCCGAGCACGGCATGAACGCCTCCACCTTCACCGCCCGCGTCATCGCCTCGACCGGTGCGGACGTCGCCGCGGCGCTGTCCGGCGCCGTCGGCGCCATGTCCGGGCCGCTGCACGGCGGTGCGCCGTCCCGCGTCCTCGGCATGATCGAGGAGATCGAGCGCACCGGCGACGCCGTGGCGTACGTGAAGAAGGCCCTCGACAAGGGCGAGCGCCTGATGGGCTTCGGCCACCGCGTCTACCGCGCCGAGGACCCCCGCGCCCGCGTCCTGCGCCGCACCGCCAAGGAGCTCGACGCCCCGCGCTACGAGGTCGCCGCCGCCCTGGAGAAGGCCGCCCTGGAGGAGCTCCACGCGCGCCGCCCCGACCGGGTGCTCGCCACCAACGTGGAGTTCTGGGCCGCGATCATGCTGGACTTCGCGGAGGTCCCGGCGCACATGTTCACCTCCATGTTCAGCTGCGCCCGTACCGCCGGCTGGTCGGCGCACATCCTGGAGCAGAAGCGCACCGGCCGCCTGGTGCGGCCGTCGGCGCGCTACGTCGGCCCGGGCCCGCGCGACCCGCGCGAGATCGAGGGATACGCCGGCATCACCGACGCCGCCACCACGGGCTGAGGGCCCGCGTTCCCCTCCGGGCGCCGCGTCCCGTCCGGGGCGCGGCGCCCCCGCACGTCCGGGGCCGTCAGTCCAGCACCGCGTCGATGAGCGCGGACCACTGGGCCACCACCCGGGCCCGGCGGGCCCTGTCGTCGGTCAGGACGTTGGCCAGCCCCAGACCCCGGGCCATGTCGAGGAGACCCTGCACGGTCTCCCGTACGCCCGGCAGCGACTCGTCCGCGCCCAGCAGCTCGACGGCGATCCGGTGCGTCTCACGGCCGACCCGGGCTTCGAGCTCGATGACCTGGGGACGCAGCTGCTCCTCGTTGGAGGCGGCGACCCACAGCTGGAGGGCGGCACGGAACAGGTTTCCGGTGTACAGGTCGACCAGGGCCTCGACGACCGCCGCCCGCGGCCGGGGGGCGGGAGCGGTCCCGAAGAGCTCCCGCAGGGCGGTGGAGCGTTCCTCGGCGACGTACTCGACGGCGGCGGTGAAGAGGGACTCGCGGGTCGGGAAATGGTGCTGGGCGGCGCCCCGCGACACCCCTGCGCGCTCGGCGACGACGGCGACGGTGGAGCCCGCCCAGCCGTGCTCGGCGAGGCAGGCCACGGCCGCCTCCAGCAGGTGGCGCCGGGTGACCCGGCTGCGGGCCTGCTTGGGGACGGGGCCGGTCACCGTACCCATGACGGGTCCCGGCGCTCGAAGCGGGCGGTGATGCCCTCGCGGGCCTCGGCGGAGGCGAAGAGGCGTGCGGAGAGTTCCGTCAAGCGGGCGCCGTCCCGGTCGAGGGCCTCCCGTACACCGGCGGCGACCATGGTCTTGGTCTCCGCGAGGGCCTGCGGGGAGGCCCTGCGCAGGCCGTCGAGGACGGGGGCCAGGGCGGTGTCGACGTCCTCCGCGGTGTGCAGCGTCAGCAGCCCGATGCGGGCGGCCTCGGCGGCGTCGAAGGGCTCGGCGGTCAGGAGGTAGCGGGAGGCGGCGCGGGGGTCGAGGCGCGGCAGCACGGTCATGGAGATCACGGCGGGGGCGAGGCCGAGGTGGGTCTCGGTGAAGGCGTACGAGGAGCCGGGCCCGGCGGCGGCGATGTCGCAGGCGCCGAGCAGCCCGAGGCCGCCGGCGCGGACGTGCCCGGTGACGCGGGCGACGACCGGCTTGGGCAGGGCGGTGACCTCGCGGAGCAGGGCGAGGAAGTCGGCGGGGTCGCAGGGGGACTTCAGGTCGGCGCCGGCGCAGAAGGTGTTGCCGGTGTGGGTGAGGAGCACCGCCCGGGTGCGGGGGTCGGCGGCCGCCTGCGCGAGGGCCTCGCGGAGCTCGGCGACGAGGTGTGCGGAGAGGGCGTTGCGGTTGGCCGGGGAGTCGAGGGCGAGGGTGGTGATGCCGGTCGCCGTCGGGGCGGCGTGCACGAGTGGGGCCATGTCTCCTCCGGAGGGGTCTGCGGGCGGGCCCGGCCGGACCCCCTGGGGGAGGGTACGCGGCTGCCGTTGCCCTGGTCGGGCGGTTGCCTGGTCGGGCGGTTGCCTGGTGGGGCGGGGTGCACGGCTGGGCGGGGTGCGGGTGGGGGTTGTGCTGTCGGGCGGTTGCCCTGTGGGGCGGTGCCGGGGCGGGGTGCTGCCCTGCGGGGCGGGCGCCTTGTCGGGCGGTTCGGGGGTGGGGTGGCTTCGGGTCGGGGGGGGGGGGGGGGGGGGGGGGGGGGGGGGGGGGGGGGGGGGGGGGGGGGGGGGGGGGGGGGGGGGGGGGGG
>NZ_JBIBCI010000045.1:0-8245 GCF_042901085.1 Streptomyces sp. NPDC012794 | reverse complement strand
AGCGACGACCCGCCGTTCTGACTCAAGGCCAATGCCCCCTGAAACACCCGATCGATCACCCAGCGTGGTCGCACCACAAGAAGTGGACCAGAACCGGTTTGGTTGAGGAAGCTGCGTTCGGTCTGGGGGTGGGGTGTGCGGGTGGGTGTCGGGCGAGGGTGACGGTTTCGGGGTAGGCGACCGCGTCGCGGGCGGTGAGGGCCCAGGAGGTGTGGCATGGGCCTGACGCGTAGCGCTTCGGGCGCGTTGGGCTGCGGCACGTTGGTGGAGGGCGTCGCCGGAGTGGTCACGGTGGCTCCGGTCTGGCGGGTGGGCCGTTGCTGTGGCCGTTTCGGCGCGGGTTGGCCTGGTGTCGGGGGCGGTGGTTGTTTTCGGCGAGGTGGTCGAGGGTGATGGCTTCCAGGCTGGCTTTGGTGATGCGTTCGGTGTTGTCGAGGATGGCGGTGATGGCGGCTTGGCGTAGGAGGCGGGCGAGGCTGCCGATGCGTCCGCCGGTGCGGGCATGGAGGTAGAGGGCGAGGCGGGGCAGGGTGCCAGGCCGGTGCCGGTGGAGATCGAGGCAGGCTTCCATGGCGGCGATGAGGTCGCGGAAGGGCTGGCTGGTTCCCCGGCGGGCGGGGATGGTGTCGCAGTCGATGAGGGTGGCGCGGCCGGCGAGCTGCGCGCCGCGGGTACCGGTGAAGAGAGGCGTGGTGGTGACGTCGATGCCGGCGTAGACGAACGTCGCGCCGATGCGTTCGGTGAGGTCTTTCAACAGGTCGGTGGCTTCGGCGCCGGTGCTGGTGCGAGGGTTGAGCCGGTGGATCTCGTCGATCATCACCAGCCGGACGCCCGCCCGGGTGTAGGTGTCGCAGACCGACGTCATGATCTGGGCTTGGGTCATACGGTGGGTGAGGGGGATGCCGAGGAAGCGGGCGAACTCCGCGGCCAGGGTTTTCGCGCTGGCTCCGGGCGGGACGAGGATGTACGCGACGGGCATCTGGTCATGGATGCCGGTGCGTGCGGTTTCGGCATGGTGGCAGGTCCGGCCGACTTGCAGGAGCGCGGTGGTCTTCCCGGTGGTCGGGGGCCCGGTGACGATCAGGCTGGGGCGGGCGGTGGCCCGTTGGTGGCGGCCCAGGACCATGAGGGTGCGCACGGTGGTTGAGATGGTGTCGATGGCCGGGGTGCGGACGGTGACGAAGTCGGAGTGGTAGGCGAGCCGCTCCTCGACGCTGCGCCGCAGTGCGCCCGGGTCCGGCGGCGCCGGGGGAGGGGTGTCGACGAACTGCTGCCAGCCCTGCCACGTCGTCGGCGGCAAGGCGTCGCCCGTACTCGGTTCCGGCTCGTGTGTCACCACTGCTCAGCCTCCCGCCGGGCGTCGTAGAGGCCGAACCCGCCGGCCTCCGCTGCCGCGGCCCAATCCTGGTCGTCGTCTTCGTCGATGTCCTCGAGGTCGTCCAGGCTCTCCACGTCGCCCCGGCCGGGGACGTCTCCGGTGGGCTGGCCCGGCAGGCGCACGCTGGTTCCGGACGTCTCCCGGAGAGCCTGAGCTGCGCCACCGCCACCGCCACCGTCTGCGATTGCCAGTGTGTCGGGCCACGCCGGGAGGGCGGCCCGTACGCGCTTTGTCCCTGCCGCCTCACCGGCGGATGGGCGGGCGTCTGTCCCGGTACGGGCGCGCGTGAGGATCGCCTGGAGTGCGTCGGCGAGATCGCTTTCGTATTGCTCGGCGCCACCACGGTGCTCGACTTCGCTCTTGAGGTGCTGCCAGAGGTGGTCGTTGAAGGGCTGGTGGACGTGGTCGCGGTGGATCCAGCCGATCTCGGCCAGGTGTCCGTTGGGCAGGCGGATCCAGACTTGCCGTGCGTCGTGGGGGTTGTGGTGGACTTCCCATCTGCCGCTGCGGACGTGGATGTCGGAGGGCTGTCCGCGGAGTGGGTTAAGGATGGCATCGTCGTAGGTGCGGTGGTTGATGCGGATCCCGCGGTCGGTGATCTTGTGCCAGCGGGCGGGGAGCAGCTCGATGTAGTCGCGTGCGGTCAGCGGCACCGGCATGTAGCCGTGGGCGGCGATGAGCGCGGCCCACATCTCGTTCGGCGACAAGGCGGCCTTGGCCATGGTGGGGTGCCGCAGGCCTTCGTGGGGCCGGGGCTGCCAGCCGGCTGTGATCCACTCATCGAGGAGGTCCTAGGCTGCGCCACGCTCCAGCAGGCTTCCTTCTCGGCGTCGCAGCCGCGCTGGACGACGTTGGAGCCGGTATAGCCGGCGACGTACTGACAAAACAGTGTGTTGATCGAGGCGAAGGTCCGCTCCACGGGCCCCTTCGCCGCGGGCTGGCGCGGAGGCGCGGGCTGAAGGCTGACCCCGAGGGTTTCGCAGGCGGCGCGGAAGGCTGCCGAGAGGTAGATGTTCCCGCGGTCGATGATCACGGTCTCGGGGACGATGACCGGCCGGGCCGCCGCGTGCTCCAGCCGCGCGTCGATGTCCAGGAGCCGCTCGTAGGGGATGCTCGCGTGCGCGAGGTGCAGGCAGGCGGGCCAGTGGGGGCGGACCGGGTGCGGGACAGCCATCTCGGCGAGGAGCAGCGCGGCATCGACGGCTTTGGTCCCGCCCGGTCGCAGTACCGCGGCAAGGATGCTGCGGGTGGCGACATCCAGCGCGATGGTCAGCTCGGGACGGCCCGCAACGCCGTGGTCGGAGACGGCCATGATGTCCAGGCGTGTCGTATCCAGCATGACCTGCTCCCCGGGCCGCAGCGCCATGGCCGGGGTGAAGGGCGGCGCCGGGCTCGAGGCGGTCCGTGCCGGGCGGCCCGGCAACTCTCTCGGGTCGGCCAGCGCGCGCACGAGCCGGTTGAACGTGGACACCGGCGGCAGCAATCCTGCGGCCTCGGGGCCATGGGTCTCGGCGAGGACCTGCCGGGTGAGTTCCCGCAGCCCGGCGAGTGTGCCCTTGGATCGCCCGCGCTGGCGCCGCAGTGCTTCCAGCACTGCCACGACGACCTGCTCGTCGGCGCGCCCTGTGCGGCTGGAGGGTTTGGTGGTGCGGTGGTCGACCAGCCCCCACAGTCCCTGGCGGCGGTAGCGGGTCCGCATCCTGCGGATCGTCGGCGGACTCACCGCCGTCCAGCCCAGTGCCGCCAGCTCGGCGGCTTTGGCCTCCACCCGCTCACCCATCGGCCGCTCCAGCGCGTACGCGGGCCGCGGCACTCCCGGGCTGCCCGGGCCGCCGGGCAGGCCGCACTCGATCTCCTGCAGATGCCGCTGCCAGGCCAGCGCGCGTTCCTGCTCGCGCACCGGAACCGTCTCGAACAGCCCCCACTGCGGCACCCCGACCGCTGGCCGGGCCCCGATACGGCGAAGTCGGCAGCCGCGCACAGATAGCCGGCCAGGACCGAGGTGACGGTCCCGTCCTCGGCGGCCAGCCGAACGACGTAGCCGTCCATGGCCACCACCTGCCAGGTGCGGCCCTCGAAGACCACGTGCCCGCCCACCGCGATGACCGACCGCCTTGCAGCACTCCTGCTCATCGCGCCTCCCCGCCCGCGACACCGGCGGGCGTGCCCGGCCTGGCGATGACCCGTTCGTGCAGGGGTCGGGACAGAGGCACGCTCAGGCGGCCGGACCACAGTGCGTGGAACACGGCCGGCCACACGGCCATGGGATCCCCTACAGCCCGGACGCCCTCGATCAGCGGCCGTGGATCCCGGAACGCTTCCAGCACCGCCGCCATCCGTCCCGGGCCCCCGGCGTTGCGGGGGTGCCGGTAGCCGGCCAACCACCGCACATTGGCCGCCAGTACCGCATCGATCGGCTCCAGCCGCCAGTAGAACCACCCCACCTCCGCGCACGCACCACCCAGGTACTGGGCGGCCAGGCGCGCACGTTCCCCGCCACCGCCGGAGACGGAGGGGCAGTCGGCCAGCAGGGCTGTTCCGTCGGTGTACCGGGCGAAGATCTGCGGCACCCAGGACCGCACCCGGCCCTGCCCGTCGCGCCACACCACTCGCAGCGGCCGCCCGGCCAGGCCGACGACGTCGGGATCGCGGTCGAGCAGCATCAGCTGGGAACGCATGGCCGCCGACCCGTGCACCACATGCCGGCCGGTGGTCGCCGACCACCACCAGCCGGGCGCCCACCGCTTCCCCCGGACCACGGGGAAGCCGCGACGGGCGGCAGCTCCTCGAACCGCACGGACGAGGCGGCCTTGTCCCACGGAAGCTGCCGAACACTCCCGGACGCGTCCTTGAACACCGCCTCGCAGACGCCCCGGGCCCGGGCTTCTCCCTGCACGTGAGTGCTCCTGGACGCTAGCCAAGTAGGTGACTCATGCGCACATGCACCGGTTGCGAAGGAGCGTCACGCGATCGAACGGACCACGCCCTAAGCACGGGACACCGCCAGGACCCGTCTGCTACAGACCAGCCGATCCGAGCCGGCACAGCCCCCGACCGCGGCGCTGATGCGGGAGCCTGATCAGTCGTCCGCCGCCGGCCCGCGCCGGGCGATCTCCTCTACGAGATCAGCGGGGATCTTGCCCCACTCGCCGACGAACTGGGGCGGCACGCCCGCCTGAAGTGCCCCGTGCGCAGCCTCCAGCAGCGCACGGTCCAGGATCTCGCTGCCCCTGACGAGGAGGCGGAGCATGTTCTGGCTGGCCTCGGCGACGGGACGCCCGGAGTGGACATGGACATCGCCCAGCATCTGAACTGCTTCGTCCAGCAGACGCTCCAGAAGAGCCCGGTCTGAGTCCGGGACCGCCTTGCGCCAGCTGATGGTGCCGTTCTCCCGCTCAGCCAGAAGGCGCAGCTGCACGCCCGTGGACACGGGCTGACGCTCCCGACTCACCCACCACGGGTCCTGGCCCCGGCCGTCAGGGTCCCCGACGCCGCGGCGCCGCCGGATCACTGTCCCCAGCCACCCTGCGACCAGCGGCCCGTCGTAGTCGACCGCCACCAGCGGTCCCAGCCATGGGCGCCCTACCCGCTCGCCCAGCTCCCGGCAGAACGCACCGTCCGTAGACCGGGGCCGGATCTGTTCCCGTCCGCTGTCAGCCCATGCCAGCTCCTCCATGGCAGGGTCCAGCAGCGCATCGGCCACAGCAACGACCTCGGGGAAGACCACCGCGTCCCGGGCCACCGCGTGCCACCACCAAAACCTGCCCGCTGCGTCCCCACCCGCGAGCCGGTGCAGCCGGGCCGGCCAGATCCGCTCTTCACCCCAGCCCAGGGCCTGTTCCCACCACCGGCACACCACCGCCCGAGCGAGACCGAACACCTCGGCCGGCTCCACCCCGACCCGCCGCGCCCGCCGTTCCACACCCGTCCACTGCCGCTGCGCCTGGGCCACTTCCGGGCTCTCACGGAGGTCGAGGTTCTCCAGCCCGTGATCGACGTCCGCATCCAGCTGCCACCGGTGATGCCGCTCGCACACCCGCTGCCAACGCTTGGCGTAGCGGACCGCGCGCACTGCCTGCCCGCTGCGCCGCGCCACACAGAGCCGGCAGCCGAACGCCGTCGGTTCGACCACCGTGCCGCCGACCCGCCACAGGCCTCCCGCGGTCCCTGGCCGCTGCTGCTCGGTGAGCTGCTCTTCGACGGGCCGCCACGACGGCAGAGCCTGTTCGAGGATCTCCTCGTCAACCCGGCACAGTCCTGCCAGCAGGGCTCGGCCATCCCGATCGAGCAGCACTTCTGCATCCGCGCGTGGAGTCCCGCCTGGGTGCCGGGGCTGATAGTTCGTCCACTGCCAGTTTCCCAACAGCCAGCCGGGTTCCTGGCCGTAGCGCGCGGCAATCCGGCACATCAGTGACCAGGTCGTCTCTCTGTTCAGGGGAGCCACGCGGAAGACCGTTGCCGGTTGACCGGCCTTGCGGATGGCGGGCTGCGTGGTCATGCACGTTGGTTGCCCATGAGGCTCCGTGGGCACACCTGGCGCGTTTGCCTACCGTAGCCGGGCTCTGAGCAGCTTTGGCGATCGGTGCTGGGCCCGGTGTCGTATCGCGGCGAAGCGGTGGCTGAAAGCGGGCTGGCCTTGATGGACTCCCTTCCTTGAGACGGCGTTGGGGCCGCAGCCGGTTGTCGTACGGGGGAGGCACAATCGGCGCATGTCTGAGTTCTTCGTCGACCTGGGAACTGTCAATGCGCCGTCGGGTGCGCTGGTGCTTGGTATGGCCGGTTGGATCGATCAGTGGCGGGAGCTGGGCCAGCCGTTGTCCGAGCGCGCCAGGGCGGCCACGGCGAAGGGAGGGGGCCATCTTCGTGAAGGGTTGTGCGAGGCGGTCGCGGTTCCGGCGGCCACTGACCGGGCTTTGATGGTGCGGGCGAGTACCTCGCCGTCTCCGTTCGACCGTGAGCCGGCGATCGCGACTCTGGAGATCGGTCTCGGGCTTCCGTGGCCCGAGACCGCGGACCGGGCGGTACCGGTCTGGCTCGGGGACCTGCCCGTTGATCGGTGCGGCATGGTTGTCGGTGATGCCGTGGGCCTGGATGTGTGGAGGGGATGGGACGACGAGCCGGTCGACGGGCTCGCCGATGTCTTCTACTGGGGCTTGTACGCGGACGACGCTCATGCGCAGTTCGGCGGTGAGCGGATCGTCCAGCACGGCGTCGACGGCCCTCACGGGTGGCTGGATCTCCCGGTGGCGGTGGCGGTTGCCCGTGCGGCCGAACTCGAAGCCTGGCGCGACCGCCTCCACGGCAAGGGCCTCATGGTTTCGGTCGACGAGCACACCGATGTCCACCGCTTCCAGCGGGCCGGGTGGCACCATCCGCTCCGTGCGGGTGCGGTCGATGTCGGTGGCTGCCCGGTGCTGGGCATCGAATGGGACCAGGGTGACCACTCGATGAGGCATCGCGGTGAGCGGGCCGCCGGCCAGGTGTATCCGGTCACGCTCGAAGCCGATGAGGCGGGAGAGATGGTGCTGCGATGGGCCATCCAGCCCTACGACTTCGCTGACGAAGTGTCGCCGGTCAGTGGAACTGAGCAGTCGTCACGCTTCTGACCTGGGGTTGTGCAGTTTGGCTGAGCGGGTTGACGGCTGGCTGGCTCATTGAATCTGCGCAGGAAGCGACGCTGCCGTTCGTCTGACCTGCGGAGTTCCTAGCTTCGGGTCGGGCTGTGCAGATTGGTTGAGTACTGCGCAGTTTCACTGATCCTCGACAGTCAGACGCTGGGTGGGGAGTCTGGGGGTACCCAGCCGTCTTTTGCAGACTGCAGCCGCGTACGGTTTTGAAGCAGTGTGCGTGATGCAAGGTGGCGGGGGCTGTCTGGGGACTCTGGACGTTGTGTCGTGTTGGTGTCATGATCAGTGTGTGACTGTGTTTCGAAAGGCTCATGCCGCGTAAACGGCCTGGTGCGCTGCGTGCGCAACGAGTGGTACCGCGACAGCTGTACGCGGACACCGGCTCTTGGGGGTTGCCCAAGCGTTGGCGTCCTTCTCCCCGGCTTGTCTCCGCGATTCGTCGCGAGGAGTTTCGGCGTCCCTTCGGCGGATTGTGGCCTGGGGCAGCCCTGCATGCTCTCGATGCCTATCGTTACTTCCTCACTCTTCCGGGCAGGTACCTGTACTTGCGCCTGTCGATCTCCGGTTCCATCGAGCAGGAGCTTGGGGAGAACGTCGCGGTGGCCCGGGATCTCCTTGAGGCGGTTGTGTACAGGCTTCCTTCGCGTGCGCGCCGGGAGTTGGAGGGGCTGTTGGCGCAACTGGATGAGGAGTTGTGGCGCAGGACGCTCCCCGACCCGTTTGCTTACCGGCAGCCGAACCGTAGGGGAGGTTGGTGGCATTGGCGTCTCTATGACGAGACCTACCACCTCTGACACCCACCACCTGGTCTCCTTAGCCGGCCTGCCCCGCGGCAGCGGGGCGAAGGCTTGGAGGCGCAGCCGGAAAGCCCGGGCAGGGGCGCGAAGCGCCCCACAGACTCAACGGCAGTCCTCCCGGTCTGCGCGGGGGTGGTTACGGCCTAACCGGCGTCCGGGGTGTCAGGGCCTCTGGGTGGCTTGCCAGCCCACCCCGCCCTCACCGCAGCCAGCTGCCCGCAGAGCGGGCGGGTCTGGAGGCGGAGCCGGAAAGACCCCCGGGTGGGGGAGCGGAGCGGACCCGCCCAACGGGCCGCAGGGCCGGACCCCGTGAAACGGGGTCACCCAGGCCTGCGGAGCAGGCCTTCGGCTGGAGCGAAGCGCAAGCCGAACGTAGGTCCGGAGCGAAGCGCAGGACCCCGGCCCGCAGGGCCGGCTCTGGCTGGGCGAAGCCCAGCCCCGTC
>NZ_JBIBCI010000044.1:0-10161 GCF_042901085.1 Streptomyces sp. NPDC012794 | reverse complement strand
CCGGCCAGGGCTTACGCTCCCGGCCACGGCCCCGGCGTAGGCGTGGCCTCCTTCAGTTCCGTCTCCGTCCTGAAGACCTTGAACCCCCGGCGCTGGTAGTTGGCCATCGCCGTCGGGCCGTCCTGGCTGCACGTGTGCACCCAGACCCGCCGCGTGGGCTCGCGGTCCGGCCAGCGGGACGCGAGGTCCCAGGCGCGGGCCGTGCCGAAGGTCAGCAGGTGTCCGCCGATGCGGCGGCCCCGGAAGTCGGGCAGGAGCCCGAAGTACATGATCTCGACCACACCGTCGGGCTGCGGGTCCAGCTCCACGTACCCGGCCGGGGTGCCACGGTCGTACGCGACCCACGTCTCCACCCCCGGCCGGTTCAGCTGCTCCACCCACTGCGCGCGGGTCAGCGACAGCCGGTCCGTCCAGTGGATGTCCCCGCCCACCGAGGCGTAGAGGAACCGGCTGAACTCCGGCGACGGGACCTCCGAGCGGATGATCGTGATTTCCGGCCCCGGTACCGCCGCCGGGACGAGGTCCGACGCCGAGGTCATCTCGAGGGACCAGGTGGTGAGTGTGATGGTGCTCATGCGGTTCAGGGAATCACGGCCGCCGCGCCGTGGCCCACACGGGCCCGGACGACCGCCGGGGCGGTGGAGTGGGGCAGGAGCCGGCCCGGGTCCGCCGGGCGGATCAGCTCCACCTCCACGTCCTCCGCGAAGCGGTACGGCCGGTGCGTCAGGACCCCGGCGAGGTGCCGCCGCACCCGGGACAGCTCGGCGCGGACCGTCACCGTCCGCGTCGGGTCCCCGAACAGTTCGGCGGCCAGTTCCGCCGCCGTACGCCCCCGCGGCGCCTCCGCCAGCAGGAACAGCAGCTCCGCGTGGCGCGGGCTCAGCTCCTGGGACCAGCTGCCGGCGGCCCCGTACACCGTCGCCGACCAGGACCGGGGCCGGCTCAGGTCCAGCACCACCCGGCTCACCGCCGCGGCGGCGCCGCGCGGCTCGGCCAGCCGCAGCAGCCACCCGCCGGGCAGCGGCTCGGCCACGCAGTCGCCCAGCTGCGCGACCCGTACCGGCCCGGGGCCGAGCGCCTTCGGCAGGGCGACCCGGTCGGCGGGGGCCAGCCCGGTCACGGCCGCCGTCCAGCCGTGCGGGTCCACGGCCACGGCCCGCCCGGGCAGCCGGGCCAGCAGCGGGGCCGCCACCGCCCGCAGCCGCTCCAGGGACTCCAGGTGCCGCACCCGCAGCTCCCGCTCGGCGAGGCGGGCCACGGAGCTCACCCAGGCCAGGGTTGCCGGGTGCATGGTGGCGAGCGGCCCGCTGACGTCGACCACGCCGAGCAGCCGCCCGTCCCGCGGGTCGTGCACGGGGGCCCCCGCGCAGGTCCAGTCGTGGTGGCTGGAGACGAAGTGCTCCGCCGAGAAAACCTGGACCGGGCGCCGCGTCACCAGGGCCGTGCCCACTCCGTTCGTGCCGACCACGGCCTCGTCCCAGTCGGCCCCCACCGCGAAGCCCAGCCGGTCGGCCTTGCGCAGGATCGACCGGTGTCCCTCCCGCCACAAAAGCCGCCCGTCCGCGTCGGCGACGACCATGATGTGCAGGGACTCGTCCAGGGCGGGCAGCAGCCCCTCGCGCAGCACCGGGAGGATCTCCCGCAGCGGCGAGACCTGCCGCCGCTCTTCGGTCTCGGCCGCGGACAGCATGCGCGAGCGGGCGTCCCGGTCGGGGTGCACACCGCCGGCGAGCATCCGCCGCCAGGACTCGGCGATCTCCGGGCGGGGGGCGGCCGGCGGCCGGTCCCCGGCCAGCGCGGCCGCCCGTACCCCCTTGAGCAGGCGCGTCGCCTCCCGCGCGTCCATGGCCGAGATGCGCGCCACGTCGACCGTGCTGCCTGCGGTGTTGGCCACCGGAACCTCCCCGTGCTGAACAGGACGTACTGCCGGAGCCGCCCCCGGTGCCGCACGCGCGTGTTTCCCGGGCACATGCGGCGGGCGAATTCCGAGCCGTAAGGAATGCAGGGTTGCAACGGTATGCAACCCTCGCCAACCTCCGGTCACCCGACCGAAACTATCGGCACGCCGCCGAGCGGCGTGACAGCTCCTTCCTCGGGGCTCTTGGACCAGGGGTGGTGCCGAGTCGGCGCGGCGCCACCCCCGGTCCCACCGCCACGGGCTCGGATCCGGTGCTGAGCGTTCCGGTGGCCGTAGCGGTTTGGGGACCACGACGGCCGGGGAGCACGGGGGTTTGGGGACCGCCGTCAGCCCGTGATCCGCGCCCGTGCCACCACCGCGGCCAGGTCCAGGCTGTGCGGCAGCGTTCCGAAGGCCGCCCCCCAGTCACCGCCGAGCCGCGACGCGCAGAACGCGTCCGCCACCTCCGGCGGGGCCCACCGCACCAGCAGCGAGCCCTGCAGCACCAGGGCCATCCGCTCCACCACCCGGCGGGCCCGTGCCTCGATGCCGTCGAGGTCGGCCAGCTCCGTCAGCAGGTTCTTGATCGCCGCGTCCAGCCGGTGGTCGGCGCCCCGCGCCAGGCCGACCTCCTGGAGGAAGGCGTTCAGGGCCTGCGGCTCCCGCTGGAGCGCGCGGAGCACGTCCAGGGACTGGACGTTGCCCGAGCCCTCCCAGATGGAGTTCACCGGGGATTCGCGCAGCAGCCTGGGCAGCCCGGACTCCTCGACGTAGCCGTTGCCGCCCAGACACTCCAGGGCCTCCGCCACCATCGGCGTGCAGCGCTTGGTCACCCAGTACTTCGCGGCGGGCACGGCCAGGCGCAGGAAGGCCCGCTCCTGGTCGGTCCCGGCGTCGTACGCGGCCGCGAGGCGGAGCGTCAGAGCCGTCGCCGCCTCCGACTCCAGGGCGAGGTCGGCGAGGACGTTGCGCATCAGCGGCTGCTCGATGAGCGGTGCTCCGAAAGCAGAGCGGTGCTCCGCGTGGTGGACGGCCTGCGTCAGCGCCTGCCGCATCAGCGAGGCCGAACCGATCACACAGTCCAGCCGGGTCGCCGCGACCATCTCGATGATGGTCCGCACCCCCCGGCCCTCCTCGCCCACCCGCCGCGCCCACGTACCGTCGAACTCGATCTCCCCCGACGCGTTCGACTTGTTGCCCAGCTTGTCCTTCAGCCGCTGGATCGCGAACGCGTTCCGCGTCCCGTCCGGCAGCACCCGCGGCACCAGGAAGCAGGTCAGCCCACCCGGCGCCTGCGCCAGCACCAGGAACCCGTCCGACATCGGAGCCGAGCAGAACCACTTGTGCCCGGTCAGCACGTACTCCCCGGAGGCGTCCAGCGGCGCCGCCGCCGTCGTGTTCGCCCGTACGTCGCTGCCGCCCTGCTTCTCCGTCATCCCCATCCCGAAGAGCACCCCGGCCTTCTGCCCGGCCGGCCGCAGCCCCTCCTCGTAGACGTGCGAGGTCAGCCGCGGCTCCCACTCCGCCGCCAGCTCCGGATCGGCTCGCAGCGCCGGCACGGCGGCGTGCGTCATCGAGACCGGGCAGCCGTGCCCCGACTCGGCCTGCGACCACAGGAAGAAACCCGCCGCGCGCCGCAGGTGCCCGGCCGGGCGGCCCCAGGCGTCCGTCAGCCCGGCGCCCACCGCGTGCCCGAGCAGCCGGTGCCACGAAGGGTGGAACTCCACCTCGTCGACCCGGTTCCCGTACCGGTCGTGCGTCCGCAGGACCGGAGGGTGCTCGTTCGCCTCCCGGCCCCATTGCTGGGCCTGCGCGGAACCCGCGGCACGCCCGAGAGCGGTGAGCTCCCCGCGCACCTCCTCGCGGAGTTCCGGGGCCGCGTCGGCGAGGTGCCGCTCCACGCCCTCCGTGAGGGCGCGGTCGCCGAGGTAGACCTCGTACCCCACGAGGGGAGGGGCCTGGTTGCTGACTGTGTGGGTGGTGGCTGCCATGCGGATACCGTAAGGACGTGCAGCCAGCAAAAGAAACACCCGAGGGCTTCCCGGTACGGCCGGGACGGCTCCACCGGGCCCGCGCCCTCTACCGCAACGTCTCCAAGCGCACGATGGGCTGGCTGCTCCTCAAAGACACCGTCAACTCGTGTATCGAGTACCGGATCCTCGGCCTCGCCGCCGAAGCGGCCTTCTTCACCCTCCTCTCCCTGCCTCCGCTCTTCCTCGGCCTGCTGGGCCTGCTCGGCTACGTGGACGGCTGGACGAACACCGAGTCCGTCGCCAGCATCGAGGAGAACATCCTGCGCGCGGTCGGCACCGTCCTGTCCGACCGGGGCGTCAACGACATCGCCAGACCCATGCTCGACGACGTCACCAGCCGCGGCCGCCCCGACCTGATCTCCCTCGGCTTCGCCTTCGCCCTG
This sequence comes from Streptomyces sp. NPDC012794, assembly GCF_042901085.1. Classification (NCBI taxonomy): domain Bacteria; kingdom Bacillati; phylum Actinomycetota; class Actinomycetes; order Kitasatosporales; family Streptomycetaceae; genus Streptomyces; species Streptomyces sp. NPDC012794. Next base: position 5,848 of record NZ_JBIBCI010000044.1, on the reverse strand, counting down.
TGGTCGGGCTCGCGCGCCGTCAACGTCTTCATCGACACCATCACCGTCATGTACGGGCTCGACGGCCAGCGGGGCATCGTCAAGACCCGGCTGCTCGCCTTCCTCCTCTACGTGATCGCCCTGCTGATCGGCGCGATCGTGCTCCCGCTGATGGTGGTCGGACCCGACGCCGTCGTCCGCCTGGTGCCCTGGAGCACGGAGGTCATCGCCGTCCTCTACTGGCCCGTGGTCACCCTGCTCTCCATCGCCTTCCTGACCACGCTCTACCACGTCTCCGTGCCCGTCCGCTCCCCGTGGATCGAGGACGTGCCGGGCGCGCTGGTGGCGCTCGCGATGTGGGTGCTCGGCTCGTTCCTGCTGCGGATCTACCTGACCAACACGGTGGAGGGGCCGACGATCTACGGCTCCCTGGCCGCGCCCGTCGCGATCCTGCTGTGGATCGGCATCTCCGCCTTCGCGGTCCTTGTCGGCGCCGCCGTCAACGCCGCCATCGACCGGGTCTGGCCCTCGGTGGCCACCGCCGCCGCCCGCGAGGCCAACGAGCGGGCCCGCGAGGCCGAGGCCGCCCGGCTCGTCGCCCGCGCCGCCGCCTGGCGGGCCCTCGCCGAGGGGGAGTCCGAGGACGACGAGGACGCCGGAATGCCCTCGGAGTTCCCCGAGCGGTGGTCGAACTTCCTGCCGCCCGACGACTACACCTCCCGCCTGCGCAAGCACTGACGGCGGGCCCGCCCTGGGCTGTCGTCACAGTCCCGCCTGGCCCGCGGCGCTCCCCCAGCTACCGCTGGGAGGTGCCCCAGGCACCGCACCTCGCCGCTTTGTCGGGGCGCCCGAGTACGTGCAGTACTCGGGCGCCCCTCCGCCTTGCGATGCACGGCACCGGACGCCGCGGGCCTGACCGGCAGTACTTCGACGACAGGACCTCGTTCCCGGCGACGTGGCCCACGCCGCAGGTGCCGACGCCTCGTGGAGCCGGCGGAAAATCCCCTTCGAACTCCTCGGCGCCGCCCTCGACGACCTCGTGGAAACGGGCCGGCTGCCCGAGACCGGCGCCCGGGAGCCGAGCCCCTCGCCTGGTCCGCCGTCCACGGTCGCGCTGTCCTCGTCATCGACGGTCCCCTGCGCGGCCTTCATCCCACCCAGGCCCACGACGCGGGCCGGCACCTCCTCGACGTGATCGAACGCGGTCTCTGGCCGCCGGACAGGGCGGCGTTCGTCGCCGGCTGAAGGCTTGCCGCATCTATCGATTCTCGATAGATTTCCATCGTTGCTCGATCGAGGGAGAGATGATGGGGAAGCTGACGGTGCTCGCGCTGCGCGCCGTGCTGGTGGTGCTGCTCGCCGGGTCGGTGTTCGTGGAGGCGGTGATGGTGCCGCTGCTGGCCAGCGATCTGGAGGGGCTCAAGGAGGAGTTCGCGTACCTGCGCGCGCCGTTCCTCGCGCTCATCGTCCTCGGCGTCGTGACGGTGCAGGTCGTCCTGGTGTGCGTGTGGCGGCTGGTGACGATGGTGCGACGCGGGACGGTGTTCTCCCATGCCGCCTTCCGGTACGTGGATGTCGTCATCGGTGCCATCGTGGCGGCCGCCCTGCTGGTGTTCGCGCTCGGGGCCGTGCTGGCGCCGGGCGAAGCCGTCGCCCCGGGCGTCGTCCTCCTGATCGGCGGGGCCGGCCTCGCCGTCCTGGGCGTCGCGCTGATCGTGCTCGTACTGCGGATGCTGCTCGCCCAGGCCGTCGCGCGCGACGTCGAGGCGGCCAGGATGCGGGCCGAGCTGGACGAGGTGATCTGATGCCGATCGCCGTCGGCATCGACGTGATGCCGGCCAAGCGGAAGATGCCCGTGGGCGAACTCGCCGAACGCGTCTGGATCACTGCCGCCGACCTGGCGGTGCTCGAGAACGGCCGGGCCGAGGCGGTGCGCTTCGCGGCGCCCGCGGCGCTCTGCGAGGCGCGCGACCAGTAGGGTGACGGTGTGTCATGGCCGGGCCTGGAGGCCCGAGTCGAACGGATCACATCGAGAGAACAAGGTGCTCAGGTTGAAGAGGTTCAAGGCCACGGTTGTCGCCATCGCCGCCATCGCCGCCATCGCAGGACTGGCCGTGGCCGTCACGCCGGCTCAGGCAGCCGATACCTGCAATGCGGGGGGCGGCGGCCTGTACATATGTGATTACGGCGTAACGAACCACGCGCTTCCGAACGGCCAGAAGGAACAGTTCCTGGTCGGCCTCGACTATGCGGTGTGGACGCGCTGGACCGTCAGCAACCAGTGGACCGGATGGGTGTCCTTGGGCAAGCCCGATCCCCTCGGTTCTGCCCGCGCCGCGAACGCTGTCAAGGTGCAGGATCAGCAGGTGGACGGCGACTTCCGAACGACCATCTACCTCAACAACAGCAGCGGCCCCGTCGTCAGCAGGACGCGCCTCGCCCTCGGATCGGGCTGGACGCCTTGGGACTGGCCCAACTTCAACTGACCGAATGTTCCGCCCCCCGGGCCGTACGCGCCGGCCTGTTCGCGGACGGAGGCGGGCAGCAGCTCCCACCCTTCGGCCGGGGTGATGCCGGTCATCCGGATTCCGTCCGTTCTGCGGGTGAGGGGACATGGGCAGCATCCTGCCTCCCCCGTGTGGGGGAAGAGGTCGGGAGCGGGGGACGATGTGGGTCGGCTCGGCTCCCGGCCAGCATGTCGTCATGCCGAACCTGTTGCGAGTCAAGGCCCTGCCGGACGTGCCCCGGTGGGCCGCCGTCGCCGCCCATGCCGTTCCGTTGATCGCCGTCCCATCGGGGCTGTGGCGGATCGCCCTGGTCGTGGGGCTGCCGGTTGCCGCCGCGCCCGTGACGACCGTGCCCGGAGCGGCGTACGTGCTCTTCCTCAGCGTGCTGTCCGAGTGCCTGGCCCTGCTCACGCTGGGACTGGTCCGCGGCTGGGGGGAGACCGTGCCGCACTGGATCCCGTACCTCGGCCGGCGGCGGGTGCCACCGCTCGCGGCGGTGGTTCCGGCCCTGCTGGGGGCGGCCGCCGGGGCGGCCCTGGTCGCCTGGTTCACGTACGCCAACGTCGTCGGGATCGGCGAGGGGACCATCGGCAGCCCGGCCCAGGACATCTTCCTGCTGGTCTGTTACGTCCCCCTGGTCGCGTGGCCCCCGCTGCTGGCGGCGGTCGCCCTCGCGTACCACCGGCGCCGGAAGGCGGCGGCGCCCGTCATGGCGATGGGTGGGCCGCGATGAAGCCGGACAGCTCATCGGTTGCCGGGAGGCCCGAGGCGGCCGAGGCGAGGTGGGATGAAACGCCCCCTCTAAGGTGGCCGTGTGTACGAGGAAGCGCCGTCCGGGGAGGTACCCGGAGCCGTGGTCTGGCGGGCACGGGGACCCGGCGGGGTGGTGCTGCCCGACGGGTGCATGGACCTGCTGTGGACCGAGGGGCGGCTGCTGGTCGCCGGCCCCGACACCGGCCCGCACCCCGCCGGGGAGGTCCCCGGCCGTGCCTTTGCCGGACTCCGCCTCGCCCCCGGCACCGGGCCCGCGCTGCTCGGCGTACCGGCCCACGAGCTGCGCGACCGGCGGGTGGAGCTGGCCGACCTGTGGCCCGGCCCCTACGTGCGCCGCCTCAGCGAGCGCACGGCCGCGTACGAGGACCCGTGCGCGGCCCTCGAAGCGCTGGCCCGGACCCGCCTCGCCGCCGCCGGCCCGCCCGACCCGCTCCCCGCCGAGGTGACGGCCCGGCTCCGGGCGGGGCAGCCGGTCGCCGCGATCGCACGGGCCGTCGGGCTCGGGGAACGCCAGCTGCGCCGGCGCTCCCTCGACGCCTTCGGGTACGGCCCCCGCACCCTGGGCCGGGTGCTGCGCTTCCAGCGCGCGCTGGCCCTGGCCCGGCGCGGGCTCCCCCAGGCGGAGGTGGCCTGCGCCGCCGGGTACGCCGACCAGGCGCACCTGGCCCGCGAGGTGCGCGCCCTGGCCGGGACCACCCTCGGGGCCTACACGGCGTCGGCGGGGGCGAACAGCGAGACCCCGCAGCCGTCCGGGTCGAGCACCACCGCGTAGCGCTGCCCCCAGAAGGCGTCCCAGGGCTCGAGGTGCCCCTCGTACCCGGCGCCCGTCAGCTCCGCGTACAGCGCGTCCACCTCGGCGGGGGACTCGCACAGAAAGGCGAGCTCCCGGCGCTGGCCGCCGCTCGGCGGGGTCCAGGAGGGGTCGAAGGACCTGACCGTCTCCTCCGTGTCCCAGCCGATCCGCAGCCCGCCGGGCAGTACGGCCTCGACGTGCGGCTGGGTGTCGGCGCCGGCCGGGACGTCCAGACCGAGCCGGCGGTAGAAGGCGAGCGAGGCGGCCATGTCGGAGACGACCAGGCCGATCATGTCGAGTCGTGGAGTCATGAACCGCAGGCTAGGCGGCCGGCCGGGCCGCGGTCTTGAAGGAAACGGACATCGCGGGAACGGTACGACGGCCCGTGCGGCATCGGGACCGCCTCCGCGGCAGGACGTGCGCCGGGCCCCGAATTTAATCGGTGGTGCCGCGCCTTGGGGCGGGGCTATGGTTCTGCTCGTTCCGAGGCGCGGCTGTGTGTCGTCGCCGAGGGCGTGGTGCCGGTTCGTTGAGAAGAAGCAGGAGGTGAGGACATTGATGACTGTCACGGTGACGGGCTTTGCCCGCATTCAGGAGTTCATCATCGTTTCCGCCCCTGTGGTCTCCGGCTGACCTCACACTCTCTTCGCACCGCCGCCGAGCGGGCGCTGCCGGGGCCACCCTGTGAAGGGTTCCCCTTGACTCTCTCTTCTTCCTCCTCCCTCTCCTCCCTGTCCTCCTTCGGCTGGGACGAGGCGTGGGCCGACGAGTTCGCCCCCTACGCCGCCCAGGGACTCCTCCCGGGGCGCGTCGTGCGGGTCGACCGGGGCCAGTGCGACGTGATGACGGAGAACGGCGTGGTCCGCGCCGACACCGCGTTCGTCACCCCGCACGACCCGCTGCGGGTCATCTGCACGGGCGACTGGGCCGCCGTCGAGGCGACCGGCAATCCCCGTTACGTGAAGGCGTACCTGCCGCGCCGGACCGCCTTCGTGCGGTCCACCTCATCGCAGCGGTCCGAGGGGCAGATCCTCGCCGCCAACGTCGACCACGCGATCATCGCGGTCTCGCTCGCCGTCGAGCTCGACCTCGGCCGGATCGAACGGTTCCTCGCGCTGGCGTGGGAGTCGGGGGCACAGCCGCTGGTCGTCCTCACCAAGGCCGACCTGGTCCCGGACCCCAGCACGCTGGCCCACCTGGTGCAGGACGTGGAAACCAGCGCTCCGGGCGTGCAGGTCCTCACCGTCTCCTCCCACACGGGGGAGGGCACGGACGTGCTCGCCGCGATCGTCGCCGACGGTACGAGCGTGCTGCTCGGCATCTCCGGCGCGGGCAAGTCCACGCTGGCGAACGCGCTCCTCGGCGCCGACGTCATGCACGTCCAGGAGACCCGCGAGGTCGACGGCAAGGGCCGCCACACCACCACCACGCGCAACCTGCTCGCCCTGCCCGGCGGGGGCGTGCTGATCGACACCCCGGGGCTGCGCGGCGTCGGGCTCTTCGACGCGGAGGCGGGGGTGGGGCAGGTGTTCTCGGAGATCGAGGAGTACGCCGAGCAGTGCCGCTTCCACGACTGCGCGCACGAGGCGGAGCCGGGGTGCGCGGTGCTGGAGGCGGTGGCGGAGGGCGAGCTGCCTGAGCGGCGCCTGGAGAGCTACCGCAAGCTGCTGCGCGAGAACCAGAGGATCGTCGCGAAGACCGACGCCAGGCTGCGGGCGGAGATCCGCCGGGACTGGCGCATGAAGTCGGCGGTGGGGCGCGCGAATTACGCGGCGAAGCGGGGCAATTAGCGGGT
>NZ_JBIBCI010000043.1:0-10905 GCF_042901085.1 Streptomyces sp. NPDC012794 | reverse complement strand
GACTGACCGGCTCCCCGCACCAGGCGCACCCCTCCGGGCCGACCTTCCGCAAGATCACGTCATCGTCCATGACCGCACCCTAGCCGTCACTGTGACGGCTTGAGCTGTCGATCTAGCCGTCACAGTGACGGCTAGGGGCGCCCGCGACCCCGCCCCAGCCTGGGGCCAGCACTCGCAGCCCGGGAGCGCCTCCTCGCGGAGCTAGACACGGCAGGGGCCGAGTGGTCCTCGGGAAGGCCCGGTGCGGGGGGTCGGGCCGCACCGGGGCACGAGGGCCTGACGGCCCTCAGCGCCCCCGTGCGGCCCGACGACGGCAGTTGACCGAGTGCGGGCCGGGGAGGCTCTGGACTGCCGCCTACGGGGCCCTGACAGCCCGGGCGGAGTCCAGAGAGCGAGCTATGCCCGTGCGCTTCGCTTACGGGCGCTCGCCCGCCACTCCCTTCGGTCGCAACGGGGCTGGCGCGGCCCCCTGCGGGGCCGACGCCGAGGCCAGCGGCCCGGCCCCTTCGGGCCGGTCCCCCGGCCCGCCCGGCGTGCCGCCGGATCGGGCACGCTGGTGATCCGAAGATCACCAGCGGGGGAGGAGAGCGGAGATGGTGCGGGGGATCCCTGGACAGAAGCGGAGCCACTGCGTGTCGGTGCGCGTGTCGGTCGAGGAGCTGGCGGCGTGGCGCGCGGCGCAGGCCGCGACCGGCCGGCGCGAGCTCGGCGCGTGGGTGCGGGCAGTCGTCACGGAGGCGCTCACCGGTCGGCGCGGTGTGCCGGGTGACGTGCCCGTCGTGCCGCTGGTGAACGCGGCGGCGTACGGCCAGCTGGTCGCCGCGGCGAACAACTTGAACCAGCTGACGAGGTACAGCCACGAGCAGCGCGAGCTCCACACCGCGATCCAGGCCGCCATCGAGGAGGTGGGCCGGGCCGCCCTTGCGGTACGCGGCCTCGGGCCGGACCGCGCAACCGCCGACGACGACGAGCACCAGGACGTCGAGGCCGCCCGGTGATTGCGAAGGTCACCAAGGGGCGCAAGGCCGGCGGGGCGCTCCGGTACGACTTCAGCCCGGGGCACCGCGAGGAGCACAAGGACCCCCGCATCGTGGCGGGGTCCGTACCCGGCACCCCTCAGCAGGTGGCCCGGATCATCGACCGGCACACCCGCCAGCGCGCCGACGTCGCCCGCCCGATCTGGCGGTGCAGCCTCAGCCTCCCCGACGAAGACGGCGAGCTGACTGACGAGAAATGGCAGCAGATCGCCGAGGAGTACGTGGGCCGGATGTGGGGGCACGACGTGCCGTGGGTGGCCGTCCGGCACGGCGCCGACCACATCCACCTGACCGTCAGCCGGGTCAGGTGGTCCGGCGAGCTGGCGTCCGACTCCCACGACTACGCGAGGAGTCGCCCGATCGTCCGTGCGCTGGAGCGCGAGCACGGCCTGATCGATGCGGAGAGCCGGAGCGACCGCGTAGCCCCGCAGGTGTCGGGGCCCGAGCGCGCCGCCGCCCAGCGGCGCGGAGCCGAGCGGCCCGAGCGCGAGCAGCTGCGCGACCTGATCCGCGCCGCCCGCGACGCGTCCGCCGGCGGGGGGAGGCTGGCCTTCGAGCAGGCACTCGCGGCGGCCGGGGTGGACTACCGGGCCAACACCGCCCGGAACGGCAGGATGAGCGGCTACTCGTTCAGCCTGCCCGGGTGGCAGGACTCCGGGGGAGAGCAGGTGTGGGCCGCCGCCTCGAAGGTCAGCCGCGATCTCAGCTGGGCCAAGCTCGATGCGGTGCTGGGGCGCCCGGACCCGCGGATTGCGTACGCGCTCCCGCCCCAGCCCAGGCAGGAGCAAGGACCCACCGCGGAGAGGTCTAGCCCCCCAGTGACGCCGGAGGAACTGCAATTTCTTCGGGGGGTGGCAGCATCCGCCGCGCGAGCGCGGAGCACCACCGTGCCCCGGCGCAAGGTCCGCCTTCAGTCCCCGGACTGGTCAGCTGGCCTCCCGCCCCAGCAGCTTCCGCCGCAGGGCCCCGAGCGGGGGTCCGGGCTAGGCCGGTAGGAGGATTCGGAGATGAGCACTCCCGCACGCCGCCCGCTGGGCACCGGTCCGACGACGAGCACCAGGAGCACGGCGACGCCCCTGAGTCCGCGCCGCCTGCCTGCCGAGCGGATCGAAGACGAGCACCAGGAGCAGGAGCACCAGGAGGTGAGTCACCCCGGGGGCCGGCGGGCTCTCGGGTCGGGCCCGCGGGGCTGACGGCATGGCAACGGCCGCCACCCGTTGCAGGTGGCGGCCGTGTCGGTATGGCTGGCCGATCAGCCGGTCTCGCGGAACTTCTCCAACGATGCCTCCAGTTCGGCCTGCCGCTCGGGATCCTGACGAGCGGCGCGCAGCCGGTCCTTGAACTCTGCGAAGGCCGCGGCCTCCGGGCGCTGAGCCGCGATGGCGGCGGACTCGACCCGGTGCGCGGTGTTGAGGGCCTTGGTGAAGTCCTCCCAGCGTTTGCGGCGCTCGCCCTGGGGACCGTCGAGGTATGCCTGCTGCGTCGCCGCGACCTGCCCGGTGGCGAGCTGAACCCCCGCGTTCCTAGAGGCAACCTGCCGTGCGTCCCGGTCCATCTCAGCGTCCAAGCGGTGCTGGTCGGCCTGTCGCTGCTGGGCGGCTGCCCGCACTTCGTCCCGCCGGTCGGATCGGCCCGTGCCGCCCGCAGCCCGTGCCTCACGCTGTGCGGCCACCTTGCGGTCCGTCTCGACCTTGCGGGCCATGGTTCGGATCAGGGCGGCCTCGGCCCGCTCCTGTGCCTCCCTCACAGTGCGCTCGGGGGTCCAGACGTCCTCACCCCAGACGAGCCCCCAGGACTCCACCAGCGCCCGGACGGCCGCAGGACCGCGCTTCTCGGCCGCCTGCTTGAGCTCCAGCACCCGGCCCCGGACCGGGAGCACGTGTCGGTGCCAGGTGGCCCAGGGGAACCCGCAGACCGGGACCCGCTCCCCCTCCTCGTCAGCCGCCGCGATCTCCGCGTCGGTGCGTTCCTCCAGCTCGACCAGCTCGGCCAGGACCTTGCGGAAGCCGTTGGACCAGTACAGCGAGCGCAGGTTGTAGGTAGCCGCCTCGTACTCCTGGAAGATCGAGCGGTCCCGCAGGCCCTTGCGGCGGTCGCCGGAGTCGAGGAACGCCACGGCATCGGCCGCGATCTGGAACGGCGTGCGGGACCCCCGCCTGCCCTTCTTGCGGTCGCCGCGGGTGACCTCCTGGGCGAGCGAGGTGAAGCGGGCCTGACCGTCGGCGTACTTGAACAGGTAGCGGGCGAGCTTGGACTCATCACCCGCAGCGGCCTGGTCGAGCTTGAGGCCGTGCTCGTTGATCTGGTACCCGCCGGCCTTCTTCACCGCAGTGCCCCAGCGGTCGCGGAGCCGGGCCTCGAAGTCCCGGGCTTCCTCCTCACTGAGGGGGGCGTCGAGGAAGAGCAGCACGTGAAAGTGCGGGTGCCATCCGGCGGCGTGCGAGTGGGTGCACTCCCAGGCCCGGGCCCAGCCCTTGAGGCCATAGCTGTGCTTGAGCTTCTGCCAGTTCTTGCCGGACAGGGAGCCGAAGGCCATCATCCACGCGTCGTGCTGCACGGCCACCAGGCCGTGCCGGTTGCCCTTGCGGAGCGAGCCGAGAGCCATCCGCTCGTAGTGCCGAAGGGTCACGGTCATCATCGCGATCCCGTGCCCGGCGGACATCCAGGCGTTCGTGAAGGTCTCGGCGTCGTCCCCACGGACCGAGTGAATCCGGGTGGCGCACACCGGGCAGGTGTGGACGTTGCCGCAGCGGCACAGCCCCGCGAAGGTCGCCGTGCGCGACGTGATGTTCAGCTCCAGCGTCGCCGCCCCGGATCCCTCAGCCAGGTTCCGGCCGCAGGACCGCACCCGCTCATCGGTCACGATCCGGTGAGCGATCATCCCCTCCCGCAGCGTCTCCAGCTCGTTGCGCACCTGCTTCTCGGACGGCTTTCGGGCCCCCTGACGGCCCTTCCCGGAGGGGTCGTTTTCGGGGGTGGGGGGGTTGCACTTCTCGTATGTAGTTACCGAGGGGCCCGCCGTGCGCGCTCCGGCCGCCTCCCCACCCCCGCTGACCTGGGCTTTTGTGGCGGACGGGGCCGAGTTTCCGGACACTTTCCGGACGCCGGAACGTGCGCCGTCGGATGCCTTCTTAGCGGAGCGAGTGGCGGCCTTCCGGCAGGCATCGGAGCAGAAGCGACGAGGCCGACCCGTAGCAGCCGGCGTAACCACGGTTCCGCAGTGGCATCGAGCGTCCGGCGCGGCGGGCTGCTGTGGCGTGGTAGCGCTGTTCTTCCGTACGCTCGTCATCGAGCAACGTCACCTTGTCTCTGTACGCGAGATCGGGTGGCGGCGGGCCCGGGGCTCTCACACACCCGGGCTCGTGCCATTTCTGAAGCCTGCTGGGGCGAGCCTGCCACAAAGTGGTGGTTCGTCACCGGGAGGACGCGGTAGAGCCCTTGAGGCCCCTGTGGTTTCGAGGACCGAAGAGAGCCCCCGCCAGCTGGCGGGGGCTCTCTTCGTGGGGTCAGCGGTTGTGGCGGATCACGTCACGGCAGCCGCCGGGGAGGTCGAGGACCCAGTCGAAGTCGTCCAGGGTGACGCCCTGGTCGGCAGCGGCATCGAGCATCGCGTCCAGGAGCCGTGTGGCCGCAGCGTGCTCGGCCTCCGTGAGGGGGGCGCCGGCGCGCTGTACGGCGGTGATCCGCTCTCCGGTGGAGCGGCCCTTGGAGTCAGTGTGGCGTCCGATGATCATGAGATTTCCTTAGCTGTGCGGGGCGTGGTCGTGGGTGCTCATGCTCGTGCTCACACGCTGACTCCTTCGAGAGCGGTCTGACCGGGCACCTGCTCAAGCTCCCGGTAGCGGGCGGCGATCCAGCCGGTGGACCAGCCCGTGAGCGCGGCGGTAGCCCGCTGTGAGCGGCCCTCCCTCACCGCCTCCGCGACCGCGCGGCGGGCGTCGTCCTCGCTCATCTTCGCGGCGGCCGGCGCCTCCTGGGCGGTGTCGTGAGCGGGGGTGCTCACGGTGGTGCTCACGGTCGGGCGGGGGGTGCTCACGGCGGCGCTCACGGGCGCCGTGCCGGTACGGCGGGCCTCGGCCGCCTTGCGGTCCCGCTCGGCCCTCTGGATGGCCTCGCGGGCGGTGCGCTCACGGTCGAGGCGCTGCTGCTCCTCGCGGCGAAGCCGGTCCTCGCGCTCCTGCTCCCGCTGCTTCTCCTCTGCCTGGGCACGGCGCGCGGCCTCTTCGCGAGCCGCAGCCCGCTCCCCCCGCTCCCGCTCCATCTGAGCGTCGTGGTCACGCTGCTGCTGGGCGAGCAGGGCGGCGTGCTCACGCTCGCGCTCACGGTCGAGGCGCTCCTGCTCACGGGCGCGCTCCTCAGCGAGCCGGGCGCGCTCACGCTCGGCCTGCTGGGCGTCGCGTACGGCCTGCCGCTCGGCCCGCTCACGCTCCTCGCGCTCACGGCGCTCACGGGCCACGCGCTCACGCTCGGCGGTCCGCTCACCCTCGATCCGGATGACGGCTGCGGTGATGGCGCGGCGCCACTTGAGCGCCGCCTCGGCGGTGACGATGAGCAGGACCGGCGCGACCGAGTGCACGCCGACGCCGACGAGGTCGCCCTTGAGCGCGGAGTCCCCGACGTTGAGCAGCAGGGTCATGAGGCCGGTGAGCCAGCGCAGGGCGAGAGGCCAGGCGCCGGCGTCTCCGTCCAGGCGCGCCACGATGGCGCCGACCCGGACCACGATGATCACAGCGGCGTCCACGACCAGCGGGAGGATGGGGGCGGTCCAGTCCCACTCGTCCGGGGTGACCCGCTGAACGAGCGGGGTCACGGTGAGCACGGAGTAGAGCACCGCTCCGGCGACGATGACCCAGACCAGCCGCAGGGTGCGTTCCGCCGCGGCGACTTGTGCTTGCGTATCGGGGATCCTCAAGAGGCTCTCCAGGGTGTGCGGTAGGTGGCCCCGGGCCCACAGTGGGGCCCGGGGGTGATGCAGAGCTGGTCCATCCTGCCGAGGGGCCCTCGGCGGGTATGGGGGAGGGCTACAGGCGAGCGAGGTGCGCGGCGGCCTGAGCGGCGACGGCATCGGTCTCGGCAGCGGCCTCCCGCAGGCGCTGGGCGCTCTCCTCGGCCTGCCGTATGGCCTCGGCCTGCCGAACGGCAGCCTCCTTGTACGCCTCCTCGGCAGCGGTCACCGCCACCACTTCCGGGCGCCGGAGCTGTCCGTGTCGGACGTGCCGGCCTCGGTGGTGGTGCGGGGCTCCGCCTTGCGGACCCACCCGCCGTCGGCGGCCGAGTAGTCGGTCCGGTGCTTCTCGCGGTCCGCGTCGGACAGGCCCGAGCTCAGGTCGGACTGACTGATCGTCTTGCGGAAAAGTGCCATGATGGGCGCTCCATCTCTTCTGGGGTGGTCGCCCGTCCCGGGGTGCTTGGTAGGTGGCCCGGGGCGGGCATTTTTCGTGGGCCTCAGCCCCTCTCGACGGGGGGCCTCCTCCCCTCTCCAAGAGGGGTAGGCGAGGCGGTAGGTGAGGCGGTAGGCGGCCGGTAGGTAGGCGATCTGACCTGCGGTTTCTACCGACCTACCCGGCGACCGTCCGGGGGGCCGGAAGGGGCTCGGGGAGGGGCTCGGAGTGCACCAGGTAGAGGCCCGGCGAGGGGGCCTCCACCCGGGCCCTGTGCGGGCCCTCGACAGGGGCCTCGACAGGCGCCTCGGTGGGGGCCTGAGCGGGGGGTGCGGAGGGGGCCTCGGGGGCGCCCGTGAGAGCGGCCTCGATGTCGGCCCACCGGACCCCCGGGCGGACCCTCTGCCGGGGCGGTCCGCCAGCGGTCTTCCAGGTGAGCTTGAACTCGCTCACGGGGACCCCCCATTCGGCCGTGAAAGCAGCCCGGAGATCGGCCATGTCCCAGCCCTCGAACAGCGGCTCGGACAGCAAGTCGGCCAAGTGCACGTCACGGTGGCCGTTGGCGGCAGCGATCTTGTGCACGACCGGGGCGACATCGGACAGGTAGAGGGGCTCCGCCTCGTCCTCGGCGGCAGTGGCCGCAGCAGCCGGTGCACCCTCGGGGGAGGGGTCCTCCCCCTCCTCCTGGTCGTCGTCCTTGACCGGCTCGGGCAGGGGAGGGGCGAGCATCAGCGCGGCGATCGACCACACCGCGACGGCCCCGGTGACCACCCACGGGCGCCACGGCGTGAGCAACTGCGCGTACTCCCACACCATCGCGGCCGCCGCACCGGCCAGCCCGGAGACCGCCGTCCCGCCGACGGCCAGGAGGATCAGAGCGTCCGAGGCAGGCCGGCGCACCGGATCGACCGGGGGCGCCTTGGCCTCCTCCGGCTCCGCCAGCTCCTCGTCGTCGTCACCGGTGACAGCCGCCTTGGCCTTGCGGCGCTTCGCCGCGATCGACGCGGCCTTGCGGTCGGCGGCGGCCTGCTTGACGCGCGTGGCCTCAGGGTCGGTCCGCAGCAGCGTCCATCCGGCCGTGACGGCCTGCTTGACGCAGCGGCACGTCCACCGGCACATCACCAAGGACCCCGCCCACCACGATCCGAGGACCGGCCGACCGCCGCCCAGCAGGGACAGGGCCGTCGCGGGGGCGCTCACGCCAGCCCCACAGCGTTCGCCGCCATGATGATCGCGTTGCTGGCGATCAGCCCGACACCACCGACCTGCGCGGCGGACGCTCCGAGCCCGATCCCGCCGAGCGCGGGGACGCTCAGCTTCTTCCAGTCCGGCATGTAGGTGACGATCCCCAGGACCAGCGCCGTCGCGGCCAGACCGAAGTCACCGCCGGACATCTGCTCACCCACCCCCTGGAACACGTTCGTGGGGACGCTGCCGATCCCGTGCACCGCCTGCTGCATCGTGCCCCCGGCTGCCGTGGCCAAGGCGCCGAACAGAACACCCATGTTGGCGGCCTTGTCCCTGGTCAGCGACACGCGCTTGGCGCCACGCAGTCCGAGGAACAGGTACGTGCCGGCGGCGGCCGCGAACCCCGGGACGCCGATCTGACCGAGGAAGGGACCAGCGAGAACAGCCGTCTCGGTGGCGGTGGCGAGCGTGGTCACGAGACGGCTCCAGTCGTGAGGAGGGAGGGGTAGAGGAGAGCGGAGAGTGTGACGGTCGCGAGCGGGATCCGGGCGGCCCACCTCAGGGGGAGCGCCCAACCCCGGGCCCGGGCCCGCCGGTCGAACAGCCACCAGCAGGCGCTGCCCGCGCCGACGGCCAGCGCCAGAGGAGTCAGCAGCTGCGGCCACGGGGCCCACTGGTCGTAGAGGGGGGCGATCAGGGGACCGGTCCCCTGCCCCCACATCCCGGCCGAGATCGCGGCCACCGGAGACGCCAGCCACCCGAAGACCCCACCGATGGGGCGGAACACTTTGCCCAGGTGCCACGCGACCACGGGGGCGGCCACGGACAGCACCGCCACGGACGCGGGGACGGGGTCGGCCTGGAGAGAGGCCAGCAGGGCCGCGCCGCCGTACGGACTCGACGTCGAGGCACCCATCACGCTGTACCCGAGCGCGCCTGCCGAGAGGTTGAAGGCGACGAACCTGATGCGGGGGTTGATCCGGTCCCGCAGCCGCGCCAGGAGCTGGACGGCCTCCTCCGGCATCTCCGGCGACGGCTCCACATCCGTGACGATCACTGTCTCGTGGATCACCGTCTCGTTCACCACGATCAGGCCGCCGCCGCCGTTTTCGGGGGCCTGGTTCCACCAGTACGGCATGTCCGCCGGCGGAACAGGCGGCGGCGGAGGCGGAGGGGTAGCACCCGCTCCCCCCGCCTGCGGCGGAATGATCACCGTCGGCTCGATCGGCTCACGGCCCCTCACCGCACACCCGCCCTCTCCAGCGCCAGGTACAGCGCCCGCCGCTCCGACTGGCGCAGCCCGGCCCGGATCCCCCGAATCTGGAAGACCGACGGCACCTCGCGCAGCTCCTGGACCAGGCAGGCCGCGATCAGCGGGCAGCCGTCGCACATGGCGAGAGCAATCCGTTCGGCGCGGTTGGGGGGCTGTGACAGGCCGGACGCTGCTGCCTCCGGGAAGAAGGCCTCGGGGTCGGTCGTGGCGCAGACGGTCACGGCTCCCTCGGGCGCCGGGCTCAGGTTCCGAGTCATCAGCCGGTACCGGACGACCAGTTCGTCCGTCCCGGGGCGTGCGGTGTGCCGTAAGGCAGCCGTACCCATAGCAAATCCTCCCGATTTACAGGGATTTGACGGCCCGTCGGGCCGTCGCGGTGCCATGAAGGTACAGCACTAGACCGGTCTAGGTCCAGCACTGGATCCGGTGCTATACCTAGAGCGGTAAGTGGTCTACCGTCAGACGTACACAGCTGGACTCAGAGGAGTGCCAGCACGAAGCCGAAGGAGCGCACCGATGAGCGAGGGAGAGGGGTACGCGGGTATCGCCTCGTACTACGCCGACCGCATCAGGAAGGGGGAGATTCCCGCAGGCTCGAAGCTGCCCTCGCTTCGGGACGTCTGCGACTCTCACGGCGTCAGCATGAAGACCGCCGCCCGAGCATTTAGCCAGCTCAAGGCATGGGGGCTGACCGTGCCGAAGCCAGGCGTGGGCACGATCGCGGCGGCGCCGGTAAGCGACAACATCGAGGGGCGCGTCAAGACGTTCGCGGCCACCGGACGAGCCCTGGCGGCGGGGGAGACCTCGGAAATTCTTGAGATCGGCACCGTGGCCGCAGACGAACTCATCGCCACAAGGCTGGACATCGAGCCAGGCACGCCTGTGGCCGTGCGCCGACGGGTCGTGAGCCGGGACGGCGTACCCACGCACTACAGCTCCAGCTACTACCCGGCATACGTCATCTCCGCCGTGCCCGAGCTCATGGAGCCGGTGAGCACCGGCGGTTCCCGCGAGCTGGCATCCGAGCGCCTTGGCAGCGCCCAAAAGGGCGTGCTTGAGGAGGTCACGTGCCGCTTCGCCACCGAAGTCGAAAAGTCGGCTCTCGGTTTGACCGGGTCAGTCCAGGTCATGCAGATCGTACGGACCGTGCACCTGAAAGACGGCCGGATCGTCGAGGTGGGCGTGAAGATCGTCAGCGGCTCCACGCCCCTCAAGTGGTACACGGACCTGGAGTAACCCTCTCCAGTGCAAGAAGCCCCCACCGGCATCTCGGCGGGGGCTTCTTGCGGTTCAGACCGGGGCTCCGCCCACGGACCCCGGCCACCAGTCCCAGAGGGGCGGGGGCACCGCCGACGGGTGCGGGTCCCTGGGTGGATCGGTGGCGGGTCGCGGGGGGTCCCTCCGGTCTGACCGTCCCTCCGCACCATGCCGCACGGCCGCCCGGGGGCGCGACGAAAAGCGTGTCGCACCCCCGGGCGGCCGCACGGCAAACCGAGAGCGCCGCCCAGACCGGAGGGACCCCCCGCTCAGGCCGCCCCCTGGCGCAAGCGCCGAAGGCCGGCGGGCCTACTGGCCGTCGGCGTCCAGACCCTCTATCCACGCGACCCGGCGCGCCAGCTCTGCCTCGATGGCCTCACGGCTCGGCGTCGGGGGGAGAACCGTCCCCGACACCACCACCCGATCCGGCGGCGCGAGAAGGAAGTCGCCCGCGGATTCGGTGGCCGCCGGTACGTCCACCGACGTTCGCTCGACCGCCTCAGCGAGGAAGAGTGCCGCCTGCATCTCCTCCCGCCGCGCGGGTGGTACCGGGGCCGGGGCCGTCCCCTTCGGGGGCCGGTCCTTCTTCATCGGCAGCCCGAGCCGGCGCGCCTCCAGAGCGCGCTGCCGGTGGGAGCGCTGGCAGTACAGGCGGGGGGTACGGGTGCCCAGCTGACTGACCGGCTCCCCGCACCAGGCGCACCCCTCCGGGCCGACCTTCCGCAAGATCACGTCATCGTCCATGACCGCACCCTAGCCGTCACTGTGA
>NZ_JBIBCI010000042.1:0-12841 GCF_042901085.1 Streptomyces sp. NPDC012794 | reverse complement strand
CGGCCGGAGCCGAGACCGTGATCTCGTGCTCCACCTCCCGCAGACCGGACTGCGACATGCTCATGACTCCTTCAGACTCGGGACGAACCGTTCGGGGATCAGAAGTTGCCGAGACCACCGCAGACGTTCAGCGCCTGCGAGGTGATGGAGGCAGCGGTGTCCGAGGCCAGGTAGCCCACCAGCCCGGCGACCTCCTCCGGCGTCGAGTAGCGCCCCAGGGGGATCTTCGACTGGAACTTCTCCAGAATCGCTTCCTCGGTCGCGTCGTACGCGGCGGCATAGCCCTGCCGCACCCGCTGCGCCATCGGCGTCTCCACGTACCCGGGGCACACCGCGTTCACGGTGATGCCCGTCGGGGCCAGTTCATTGCCCAGCGCCTTGGTGAAGCCCACCACGCCGTGCTTGGAGGCCGAGTACGGAGCGCCCAGGACGACGCCCTGCTTGCCGGCCGTGGACGCGATGTTGATGATCCGGCCCCAGTTCTTCGCCCGCAGGCCACCCGTGGTCAGCGCCTCGCGCGTCACCCGGAACACACTGTTCAGGTTCGTGTCGATGACGTCGTGCCACAGCTCGTCATCGATGTCGGCCGTCACACCACCGCCGGAACGGCCCGCGTTGTTCACCACCACGTCGACACCGCCGAAACGGTCGACGGCGGCCTGGATCCACGTCCGGACCCCCTCGGCGGACCGGACGTCCACCACCGCTCCGTCCACCTCGAGGCCCTCGTCCTGGAGCTGCTTGACGGTCGCGGCGACATCGCCCGCACTGCGGGCACCGATGAACACCCGGTGCCCCTGACCGCCCAGCAGCCGGGCCACAGCCAATCCGATCCCACTGGTCGCACCCGTGACGACAGCAACCCGCCCAGCCTGCTCCGACATTCGAACTCCTCGATGCTCAACTACGTGACCTACGGGCAGGCTCCGGGCCGCCGCTGGAGGCCAACTCGAGCCAGCCTCGGAATCGCCCGTGTCAGCGCTCCTGGACAGCGGCCCGGCCGTCCCACCATCAGGGTTCGATCAGGCATCGAGTGGGGTTTCCCAGGCTCGGACGGCAGCAGGTTGCGAGAGGCAGGCGCGCCGCAAGCGCCGTACCGAATGCTCAGCAGAAGGACTCACTAGTGAAGGACACTCAATGAGCCGACGCGTCGTCATCACCGGAATCGGCGTGGTCGCACCCGGGGGGGTAGGCACCAAGGAGTTCTGGTCCCTCCTCACCGCCGGGAAGACCGCCACCCGCGCCATCAGCCTGTTCGACGCCTCCGCGTTCCGCTCCCGCATCGCCGCGGAGGCCGACTTCGACCCCCTCGACCACGGCTTCACCGCCGAAGAGGCCCTGCGACTCGACCGGGCAGCGCAGTTCGCGATCGTCAGCGCGGACGAGGCCCTGCGCGACAGCGGCCTCGCCGGCGCCGATCTGGACCCGACGCGCACCGGCGTCACCCTGGGCAGCGCGGTCGGCTGCACCACGGGACTCGACACCGAGTACAACGCGGTGAGCCGCGGCGGCAGCACCTGGCAGGTCGACCACACGCTGGCCGTCCCCCACCTGTTCGACTACTTCGTACCGAGCTCGATGGCGGCCGAAGTGGCCTGGCGCGTGAACGCCCAGGGTCCCGTCTCCGTCGTCTCCACCGGCTGCACCTCCGGCCTCGACTCCATCGGCCACGCCGTCGAGCTGATCCGCGAGGGCAGCGCCGACGTGATGATCACCGGTGCGACCGAGGCCCCGATCTCCCCGATCACCCTCGCCTGCTTCGACGCGATCAAGGCCACGTCCCCGCGCAACGACGACCCCGAGACCGCCTCCCGGCCCTTCGACGCCACCCGCAACGGCTTCGTACTGGGCGAGGGCTCGGCCGTCCTGGTGCTGGAGGACCTGGAGAGCGCCCGCAAGCGCGGCGCCCACGTCTACGCCGAGATCTCCGGCTTCGCCAGCCGCTGCAACGCCTACCACATGACCGGTCTGCGGGCGGACGGCGTGGAGATGGCCGAGGCCATCAAGGTCGCCCTCGACGAGGCCCGTCTCGACGCCACCGCCGTCGACTACATCAACGCGCACGGTTCGGGCACCAAGCAGAACGACCGCCACGAGACCGCCGCCTTCAAGCGCAGCCTCGGACAGCACGCCTACGAGGTCCCGGTCAGCTCCATCAAGTCGATGATCGGCCACTCCCTCGGGGCGATCGGCTCCCTCGAAGTCGCCGCCAGCGCCCTGGCCATCGAGTACAACACGGTGCCGCCCACCGCCAACCTGCACAACCCCGACCCCGCCTGCGATCTGGACTACACCCCGCTCACGGCGCGCGAACAGCGCACCGACACCGTCCTCAGCGTCGGCAGCGGATTCGGTGGCTTCCAGAGCGCCATGATCCTGACCCGCCCGCGCCTGGGAGATGCCGCATGACCACCGAAACCGCAGTCCGCCCCGGCGGCACGAGCCTCTCCCCGGCCGCCGCGCCCGTCGTCACCGGCATCGGTGTCACCGCCCCCAACGGGCTCGGTACCGAGACCTGGTGGAAGGCCGTACTGCGCGGCGAAAGCGGCATCCGCCCGATCGCCCGCTTCGACGCCGAGCAGTACCCGGCCAAGCTCGCCGGCGAGGTCCCCGGCTTCAACGCCGCCGACCACATTCCCAGCCGCCTCCTGCCGCAGACCGACCACATGACCCGGCTCGCGCTCACCGCGGCCGACGAGGCGCTCGCCGACGCGGGAGTCGACCCGGCCGAGCTGCCCGACTTCTCCGCCGGCGTCATCACGGCGAGCTCCGCGGGCGGCTTCGAGTTCGGGCAGAAGGAACTCGAAGCCCTCTGGAGCAAGGGCAGCCAGTACGTCAGCGCCTACCAGTCCTTCGCCTGGTTCTACGCGGTCAACACCGGCCAGATCTCCATCAAGAACGGGCTGCGCGGTCCCAGCGGCGTGCTGGTCACCGAGCAGGCCGGCGGTCTCGACGCGGTGGCCCAGGCCCGCCGCCAGCTCCGCAAGGGGCTCCGGCTGGTGGTCACCGGCGGTGTGGACTCCTCCATCTGCCCCTGGGGCTGGGCGGCGCACCTCGCCGGTGGTGAGCTGACCACCAGCGAGGACCCCGGCCACGCCTTCCTGCCCTTCTCCCCCGACGCCGACGGCCACGTCGCCGGCGAGGGCGGTGCGCTCCTCGTCCTGGAGGACGCGGCCGCCGCCCGCGAGCGCGGCGCCGAGATCTACGGAACCGTCGCCGGATACGCCTCCACCTTCGACCCCGCGCCCGGCTCGGGCGGCGCACCGCGCCTCCAGGCCGCCGCCGAACTGGCCCTGCGCGAGGCCGGGCTCACGCCCGCCGACGTCGACGTGGTCTTCGCGGACGCGGCGGGACGGCGTGACGCGGACCGTGCCGAAGCCGAAGCCCTCACCGCCCTCTTCGGGGAGTACGGCGTCCCGGTGACCGCCCCGAAGACGATGACGGGCCGGCTCGCCGCCGGTGGCGCTTCCCTCGACCTGGCCGCCGCCCTGCTCTCACTGCGCGACCAGGTGATCCCGCCCACCGTCAACACCGGCCCGCCCGCGGCGGACTGCCCCGTCGACCTCGTGACGGAGGCACGGCCCGGGCGGCTGCGTACCGCGCTGGTCCTTGCCCGCGGCCGGGGCGGCTTCAACTCGGCCATGGTGGTCCGCGCCGACCGTTAACGGCGTTAACGCCACGGCGGCCCCTGGCAGGCGGCGTCTCGCGGCGTTAACGCCGTTAACGCCACCGCAGCCCAGCAGCTCGTCGCCGCCCCGAACGGGTCCACCGCCGTGCCGCACAGGTTCCGGCCGCCCCACACCTCACTCTCCAAGAGCCAGGAGGACCGTTGCCCCCCATCGACCCCGTCGACTTCGCCCGCACGATGGCACGCGTGCCCACCCCGGTCACCGTCGTGACCACCGTGGACCAGGCCGGACAGCGCTGGGGCTTCACCGCCAGCTCGTTCAGCTCGCTGTCCCTCGACCCTCCCCTGGTGCTGGTATGCCCGGCGAAGACGGCCTCCTGCCACGAGGCCTTCATCACCGGCGACCGGTTCCTGGTAAATGTCCTGGCGGCGGAGCACGCCGACATCGCCAGCAGTTTCGCCCGCTCGGGGCACGACAAGTTCGCCGGCAGCCCCATGGAACCGTGCGAGTTCGGCCTCCCCGGACTGCCCGACGCCACCGCCCGGATCGCCTGCACCCTCCACGACGTGCTGGACGGCGGCGACCACAGCATCCTCGTCGGCCGCGTCGAATCCGTCTCCACGGGCGGCGCCGAGCCGCTGGTCTACTACAACCGCCTCTTCACCAGGCCCGGGGTGAGCCCTGTGCTCGCCTCCACCCCCTGAATGCCCTCAACCAGGAGAGAGCAGTGACCGAACGTTCACCGTCCGTCCCGCGGCTGCAAGAGGTCGCCGAAGACGTCTACGCGTACATCCAGCCGGACGGCGGCTGGTGCCTGAACAACGCGGGCCTGATCACCGCGGGCGGCCGTCCCGCACTGATCGACACGGCCGCCACCGAGTCGCGGGCCCAGGCGCTGAAGGACGCGGTCGCGCGGGTCACCCCGCACGCTCCGGGCTTCGTCATCAACACCCACCCGCACGGCGACCACACCTTCGGCAACCGCCTCTTCGCGAACGAGGCGGTGATCATCGCCCACGAGGCGACACGCGCCGAGATGGACCTCGCCGGTCTGCACCTCACCGGGCTGTGGCCGGAGGTCTGCTGGGGCGACGTCGGCGTGGAGCTTCCCTCCCTCACCTTCCGCGCCCCGATCACCCTCCACCTCGGGGACATCCGGGCCGAGGTGATGCACCTGGGCACCGCCCACACCAAGAACGACTCCGTCGTCTGGCTGCCCGAACAGCGTGTCCTGTTCACCGGCGACATCGTGATGTCGGGTGCCACTCCGTTCTGCCTCACCGGCTCGGTCTCCGGCTCCCTCGCCGTCACGGAGAAGCTGCGCGCACTCGGCCCGCAGACCATCGTCTCCGGCCACGGCCCGGTCGGCGGGATCGAGCTGCTCGACTCCACCGAGGCCTACCTGCGCTACGTACAGGACCTCGCCGCGGCGGGCATCTCGGCGGGCCTCACCCCGCTGGAGACGGCTCGCGAGGCCGACCTGGGCCCGTTCGCCGCGCTCCTCGACAGCGAACGCCTCGTCCCCAACCTCCACCGCGCGTACGCGGAGGCCGCGGGCGCGGAGCCGGGGCACCATCTCGACATCGGGGAACTGTTCTCCGAGATGGTCGACTTCCACGGAGGCCTGCCCGCCTGCGCGGCCTGAGACGAACCGCACGGGGGTGTTAACGCCGTTAACGGCGTTAACACCCCCGTGCGGTTCGTGTGCGTTCAGCAGTGCGCTTCACATATAGGCTGCTGCTGGAGGTACCGATGACCGAGATGAACGAACAGGCCACGCTCTTCGCAGCGGTCGACGCCCTGCTGGAAGAAGCAGCCGCGCAGGACGGGCTCCCCCACCCCGACGAGCGCAAGCGCCTGCGCGAGGCCGCCGGTCTCAGCCAGGACCAGATCGCCAAGGCCCTCTCCGTCCGCCGCGAGACGGTCACCTCCTGGGAAACCGGCCGCACCTCACCGCGTCCCCCGAAGCGCGCGGCGTACGCCCGCCTCCTCGAGGGGCTCGCCGCCCGCCACCCCGTTAACGCCGTTAACACCCCCGGCCCGCACCCCGCCGACACCATCAACACCATTAACGGCGTTAACGCCCCCACCCCCGGCCCGGCCACCCCGCACCCGCAGCCGCCCGTGCCCCCGGCCCTTCCCGCCGACCCCATTAACGCCGTTAACGACACCACCCCCCACCCCGAGCCCACACCCCCCACCGTTAACGCCGTTAACGCCGCACCCCACCCGGCCACCGCCGCCGAGGAGCCCCCCACGGCCCTCCCGGTCGCACCCACCCCCGTTAACGCCGTTAACGCCCCCACATCCCCCGCCCCCACCTCCCCCGCCCCCGAATCCACCCCCGAGCTCCCCGCCACCGTTAACGCCGTTAACGCCCCGGCCCCCACCCGCCGCCCGCCCCAGCGCCCCACCCCCACACCCCTCGCGGGAAACGGCCCCCTCGCCGTCCTCGACGGCACCGGCCACGCCCACGCCGCCGGCGGCCTCCTCCTCCCCCACCCCACCTCCGACCTCCCCTCCCTCATCGCCTGGGCCCTCGGCCCCGACGCCGACCTCCGTTCCCCCCGCCTCCACCGCAACGGCAGGGACGGCGACCCCCTCCTCGTCCTCACCGCCCCCGCGGCCGAGCGCCTCGGTCTCCCCCTCGTCCTGGAAGACCGCCGCGCCCTGCGCCTCCCCGACAACCACCCCGTCGTCAAGCAGCTCACCAAGGCCAAGTGGCAGCTCACCCGCCGCGGCTTCGGCCCCTGGGCCCGCGTCTACCGCCCGGCCTCCCCCACCACCGGCCGCCAGTGCGTCCAGCTCGCGGTCCTCCCCTGGGGCGCCCTCGACCCCCGCGCCTGGGGCGAGGACACCGCCGACCTCCCAGCCCCCGAGCTCGCCGAGCTGCTCACCACCTACGCCGCCCGCGTCCTCACCCCCCGCGGCTCCACCGCCGTGACCGGTCTGGAACTCATGACGGCCCTGCGCCCGCCCACCCGCGCCGCCCGCAACCCGCAGACCAACGCCTGGGAGTCGGCACCCGTCCCCGGCTCGCTCACCCGCCCAGTCGACCCGGCACCGCCCGAGGCCCCGGACGAGCACCCGGTGGTCGCCTCCCTCTACCCCCGCGCCCACCAGCGCACCCCGGACGAGGTCCTCGACGAAGAGGCGTACGACTGGATCCGCGACCCGGAGCTCCTCACCGACGCCGAGTGCACCCGCACCCACGCCGTCGGCATCGACGTCAACATGGCCTTCGCCGCGGCCGCGAACCGCCTGACCGTCGGCCTCGGTCCCGCCGTCCACACCACCGCCCCCCGCTTCGACCCCAAGCTCCCCGGGTGCTGGCTCGCCGACCTCTCCTCCCTCTCCCTCGACCCGCGCCTCCCCAGCCCCTTCACGCCCCACGGCAAGCCCCCCACCGGCCCCGCCTGGTACGCGACCCCGACCCTCGCCTACGCCCAGGAGCTCGGCCACGACGTCCGGCCCGCCGAGGCCTGGATCCGTCCCGACAACGGCCCCTACCTCGACGCCTGGTACACCCGGCTCCGCGACGCCTACATGGCCACCATGGCGGACCTCGGCATCACCGCCTCCCTCACGGAGTCCGAGTACCTCACGGCCATGACGGCGTACAAAACGAACGCACCCCGCACCACCACGGCGGTCCTGTCCGCCATCAAGTCCACCGTCAAGGGCGGCATCGGCAAGCTCCGCGAGCGCCCCCAGGGCGCCGCCTACCGCCCGGGCGAGGCCTGGCCCGCCCTGGAGCGCCCCACCTGGCGCCCCGACATCCGCGCCGCCGTCATCTCCACGGCCCGCGTCAACATGCACCGCAAAATGCGCAAGCTCGCCACCGAGGCCGGCCTGCACCCCGTCGCCGTCCTCTCCGACTGCGCG
Source organism: Streptomyces sp. NPDC012794 (assembly GCF_042901085.1). Classification (NCBI taxonomy): domain Bacteria; kingdom Bacillati; phylum Actinomycetota; class Actinomycetes; order Kitasatosporales; family Streptomycetaceae; genus Streptomyces; species Streptomyces sp. NPDC012794. The sequence continues at coordinate 5,327 of NZ_JBIBCI010000042.1, read as the reverse complement.
GTCTACCTCTCCGACGGCCCCAGCCCCCTGGACTTCCTCCCCCGCACCCCCGAGGGCAAGCCCCTCCCCGGCGGCTTCCGCCTCGGCGTCAGCCCCGGCATGGTCAAGCACGAGGGCACCCAGCCGCTCCTCTGGGCCGTCCAGCTCCTCGACCAGCACCTCAACCCGGCCCGCCACATCAAGGGCCACGACGCGGCAGCAGACGGCGAGTAATCGATGTCCGACATCTCCGACAGCCTCACCAAGGCCGACGAACTGCACTTCACCCGCCCCATCCCCAAGTCGGCGGGTGCCCAGATGCGCTTCCTCGTCAAGCAGCTCAAATCGACGAAGGCAGTGGCGGCCACGCTCGGCATCTCCCAGCGCACGGTCGAGCGTTACGTGAAGAACGAGATCAAGCAGCCCAAACCGGCCCTCGCGGCCCGCCTGGAAGCCGAGGTGCGCCGCCGCTGGCAGCCCCTGGTCCGCAAGCGGGCACGCGAGCAGGCCGCGCGCACCACCGGCCTGATCATCGAGACCCGCGCCCGCTTCGGCTTCACCGCCGCCCCCGGCACCACCGACGACGGCCGTATGCGCCGCATCACCCAGCACCTGCCCCCGGAGTACGCCCAGCGCCTCTTCGCGGCCCAGGAATCCGGCGCCACCGAAGCCCAGCTCCGCCACATCACGGCCGAAGCCCTCCAGGAGATCTACTTCAAGGACAACGGCGCCCGCGCCACCAGCCTCCTGGTCGAGTTCACCGACATCGACTACGTCGACTTCGCCTTCTAGCGCGCCCCGGGCCCCGGCCCCCGCCACGCGGCGCACCGACCCGCAGCACGGGCGTTCAGCCGGCCGAGATCGGCCCGAGGTAGGTACCGCCGGAAACGTCGATGGTCTGGCCGGTCACCCAGCGCCCCCGCGGGCCCGCCAGGAAGCCCACCACGTCTGCGACGTCCTCCGGCTCACCGATCCGTCCGAGCGCGGTGATGGACTCGAGTCCGGCGACCGCCTCGGGAACCTCGGCGTAGTGGGCGATCATGTCGGTCAGCACCACCCCGGGTTCGACCGTGTTCACGGTGATCCCGCGTCGGCCCAGCTCGTTGGCGAGCGACGGGCCGAGGGCCGCGAGCGCCGCCTTGCTGACGGTGTACCCGATCTGAAGGGGATTCGCGATCCGGGTGGCGGCCGACCCCATGTTGACGATCCGCCCGCCGTCCCGCAGCAGCGGCAGCGCCCGCTGGACCACGAAGACCGGCGTGCTCACGTTGACCGCCAGCAACCGCTCGAACTCCTCCTCGGTGAGCTGTCCGATCGGAGTGGCCGAGTGGATGCCCGCGTTGTTGACCAGGATGTCCAGGCCATCCGCACCGTGGTCCGCCAGCCCGGCGGTGAGCTCCTTGAACAGCCGGTCCACCGCACCGCTCTCGCCGAACCGGGCCCGCACCGCGAACGCCCGGCCGCCGGCTTCCTCGATCTGCGACACGGTCTCCGCGGCGGCCCCGGCGTTGCCGCCGTAGTGGACCGCGACCAGCGCCCCCTCGGCGGCGAGACGCAGGGCGACCGCGCGACCGATCCCTCGTGAGCCGCCCGTCACCAACGCGGTCCTGCCGCCCAGCTCCCCCACGGTGCCGCTCCCCTCGCGATGCCCGGAAGAATCCGGGAACGATCCACCCTAGGCGGTCCCGGTGCGGTAGAGCACTAGCTCCTGCGGATTCCGGACAGACCTGCGTACCGGCGACCGCGACAACCAAAATACTAGCCATGTACATAATAGCCATCTACTCTATCCGTCATGAGCCCAACAGCCGAGAACGCCACGGCCGGCTACCTGGTCTGGCGCCTCTCCATGAAGTGGCGGGTCGCCGTCGACCGCGCGGTCGCACCGCTCGGGATGACCCACGCCCAGTACGCCCTGATGGCCTCACTGCACGGCATGTCGCGCTCGAAGCAGCGTCCCAGCCAGCGGCAGCTCGCCGACCACACGGGCCTGGAACCGCTGTACGTGTCCAAGCTCGCCCGCGCCCTGGAGACCTCCGGCCTCGTCGCCCGCAGCCGGGACCCCGACGACCCCCGCGCCATGCAGCTGTCGCTCACCGAGCAGGGACTCGACGTCACGCGCCGCGCCATCACGGTGGTCCAGGGCCTCCTGGACCAGCTGCTGGAGCCCCTGGGCGGCCAGAACGGCCCCCGCGCCCAGCAGTTCACCCGCGAGCTGGCGATCCTGCTCGACACGCCTCTCGATCCACACACCGACAACGAGAAGGATCCGTCATGACCACCGTCGCACCCGCCGTCAACGGCCGGCTCATAGCCCTGGCACACCACTCCGCCCGCGCCCTCGTGGAGGCAGCGCTGGCCCGCCACGACGTCACGTTCCACCAGGGCGTGACCCTCCGGGCCGTCACCGTCGCGGGAGGCTCCCTCGCCCGCGACGAACTCGTCGCCGAGGTCACCCACTCCCTCAAGACCGACCCGTCCGTCGTCCACGGCGCCATCGATGAGCTGACCCGCGCGGAGCTCCTGGTGCGGGAAGGATCCCTGCTGCACCTCACGGACGCCGGCCGGGACCTGTACGACACCACCGCGGCCGCGACCGCCCAGATCTCCGCCCGGCTGTACGCAGGCATCCCGGCCGAGGACCTGACGGTCGCGGGCCGCGTACTGACCCTGCTCACGGAGCGCGCGAACGCCGAACTGACCGGCTCCTGAGACTCACCGCACCCAAAGCCGCAGAAGCCCCCTCAAGCCCCTGAAAACCTTGGAGGGTCCCGGTGATATCACCGGGACCCTCCAAGGCTCCTGAGCCGCCCTCAGAGGCCTCCACAGGGCCCCTCTTCAAGCCACTCTCATCCCACGGCGTGCAACGTCCGTCGCCGCTTCGACTCCGCGGCCTTCTTCGCGGCGGCCTGCGCCGCGCGCTTCTTCCGCTGCTCCGCCAGCTGGTCCTGATACTCCGCCACCGCCTGGTGGTAGCTGGCGACGTAGCCGCGCGCGTCGAGCCGCTCGTCGGTGGCCATCTCGTTCACCGCCGCGACAGCGTCCTCGAAGGAGTTGTACCCGGCCAGCATCGGGTTGATCTGGTACACCCCGTTCCTGACCTTCCGCACGAGCTTGGCGAGCTCCAGGCTGCGCAGAGCCGCATTGACACTCGGCCTGCTCAGCTCCAGCATCCCGCCAATGGTGGCCTGGTCGATGAGGATCCGCCCGCCCGGCTCGCTCAGCGAACGCAGCTTCAGCAGCACACGGTACGCGGCAGGCGGAAGGTCCAGGTCGGAGAGAAGCCCGTCGGCGTTGACCGCAGCGAATCGCAAGGTGCTCACTGAGCTGTCCCTTCTTCCTTGCGCTGTGCCCGGCTCAGCCGGCGCGCAGCGCGCTCTTTGGACCGTTCGGCCCGCAGTTCCTCGATTGCCTGCCGCATGTGGTCCAGCGACGGGAACCGCACCAGGTCGGGCAGGCTCGTGTCGCTGCGAATCTGCGAGATGGTGCTGTGCTGCTCCACCTTCACGAACTCACCCGCCGTCTCCGTCCCCGGGATGAACTCGGCCACCCGGTAACTGTAGGGCGGGTTGAACTGGTACACACCCCGCCGCACCTTGAAGACGATCCCATGAGACATGACGGTGTGCAGAGCCTCCGACGTCTTTGTCCGACTGACGTCCAGGATCGTAGCCATCTCCTCCTGCGTAAGTGGAATCCGCCCTCCCGCCCGCTGGCACGCGATCAGCAGCAGGATGAGCCTCAGGGGCAAGGCTTCCCTGAAGTACTGGGCAATCACCAGGAAGAACTCGAGACTGTCCATCGAGAACGCATTTGGCTGACTCTGCGTCCCGTAGAACTCCAGCGGCTTGCGCTCACCGTCCAGCGTGAGCTTCCGGCTGGGGTACCGCTTCGCCAGGCTGTCCAGATCCTTCACCGGAGCCAGCGGCTGACTCCACGCCGAGATCGCGTCATCAACGGGGAGATCAGGACGCGGCGCGCGCGACGGACTCGGCCGGCGGCGCTGTGGCTCTGATGACACGAGGATGCTCTCCACTTCGTTGATCTGCAGAGAGAGTATGTCAACAAGGGTGACACTAATGTCACGCTCGTTGACGTTCGGCGTGTCTTGTGTCCCCCCACGAGGGACACATCTCGGCCACGGCCTCTCTCCGGCTCCTCCCGGACCCCCGCGCCCAACCCCTCCCCACCCCCACGCAGTTCACCGACGTATCTCCGCTAAAACGTCAGCCTCCCCGACGTTTTAGCCCAAAAAGCGTCAGTCTCGCTGACGTTTTGCAGGAGTTCTGTCCCCCTAGCAGCGACACATCCTCCGAGTTATGTCCCTTCTGAGGGGACATAACTTTCCCCCCGCACCCCCTCTGACCTGCGGCAACGCATCTCCGTACTCTCTATAGGCCGTCCCCTGCCGCGCTGCGCGCACTCAACGCCGTACTGAACGCGCGGCTGGACGCGGCTTTCTGACGTCGCAGCACCACAGCCCGGCGACCCGGGTCCTCCGGACACGGTGTCCATAACCACGCAGAATCTGACTGATTCCTATCTCTATCCCCACATCACTTTGAATCACCACCTCCTCGACCATTAACGGCGTTAACACCCCCACCTCCCTCCCAAGCAGTCCACTAGCGAGCCTCAAGCAGTCCTCAGCGCTTCCCCCACTAAAAAGTCCTCACAAAAGTCGATGGCTTCCCTTCAACTGCTGTCAGCTCCACTCCCCGAACCCAGCTAAGCGGAACCACCACGTATCAGGTGGTGAACCCTCATCCGCCCCCCTGCCAAAAGCTTTCAGCCACAAGGCAAAGTCCGAGAATCAACCCCGTGCACCTCCACTTCAAGCAACCGACCCTGCTCCACAGAACGGATGTGGCTCCCAAGTGAACGAAGGAGGCCCAATGAGAACGAAGGGAGGACTACGCAACCCCGTCCCTCCCTAGCAAAGAGAGGAGGACTCAAGCCGAAGCAAAGCGGAGGCTACCCCTGCCCGAAGGCAGGACAGTTGGGGCGCTGAGCTCCCCGCCCCCGAGCGGAGCGGAGGGGGTCTCGGCCGGAGCGGAGTGGAGGCTTTCTCTACTGTCCTGGAGCGGAGCGGAGGCCTGAAGTCCTTGACCTGGCGGAGCCAGCCACCAGCCGAGCGAAGCGAGAAGCTCCCCCTCCGGAGCGGAGCGGAGGCGGGGAACCTGGCTGGCGAAGCCTGCCCCCTCCTCAAGCGAGGGCAGGGGCTCCTGGCCGGAGCGAAGCGGAGGCCTTCTCTGTTGTCCTGGAGCGGAACGGAGGGAGGCTTGGGCTGGCGGAGCCAGCCCTCCCCGAGCGGAGCGAGGGGGTCTTCGGCCGGAGCGAAGCGGAGG
>NZ_JBIBCI010000041.1:0-13432 GCF_042901085.1 Streptomyces sp. NPDC012794 | reverse complement strand
CCTGACGATCTTCACCATGGGCGTCGTTGCCCGTACGAGGGCCCGCCGCCCCCCCCCCCGCCCCCACCCCGCCCCCCCCCCCCCCCCCCCCCCCCCCCCCCCCCGCCCCCCCGCCCCCCCCCCCCCCCCCCCCGGGCGCCCCCCCCCCCCGCCGCCGGGGCGGTGTCCGCCGATGCCGAGCGAAGAGAAGGGGGAACCGGGCCATGCGTACCTACCGCACCGCCGCCGTCGTTCCTCCCTGCCGGTACGACGTGATCCCGGTGTCCCGCAGCGCGCGGTAGCAGCCGCGCGGCTGTCACCGTACGCCCGTCGACGCACCCCCCGATCCCCAGCACGGCCCCGCCCTCCCGGGCCGGCCGTGTGCCCCGCGGCTCCGCCGCGCGGCGGACCGGCGTCCGGGAATCGCGCTGCCCTCTTCCCACCCCAGGCATCCGAAAGGCCCCGGGTCATGCGCACCAACCGTCACACCAGCACCAGCAACACCGCTGCGGCCGCTGCCGTACGCAACCTCGGCATCCTCGCCCACGTCGACGCCGGCAAGACCACCGTCACCGAGCGGATCCTCTTCGCCACCGGCACCATCCACAAGCGGGGCGAGGTCCACGACGGGACGACCGTCACCGACTACGACCCCCAGGAACGCGACCGGGGCATCACCATCTTCGCCGCGGCCGTCAGCTGCGCCTGGGACGGGCACCGCGTCAACCTGATCGACACACCGGGGCACGTGGACTTCTCCGACGAGGTCGAGCGCTCCCTGCGCGTCCTCGACGGGGCGGTCGCGGTGTTCGACGCCGTCGCCGGTGTCGAACCGCAGAGCGAGTCCGTGTGGCGGCAGGCGGACCGGCACGGCGTACCGAGGATCGCGTTCGTCAACAAGCTGGACCGGGCGGGCGCCGACCTCGACACGGCCGTCGCCTCCATCCGGGAGCGCCTCGGCGCCGTCCCGCTGGTCGTGCAGCTGCCGGTCGGGCGCGAGGACGGTTTCACCGGGGTCGTCGACCTGCTGCGGATGCGCGCGCTGCTCTGGCGCGCCGGCGACGGCGGCCCGTACGAAACGGTGCCCGTGCCCGGACCGCTGCTGGAGGAGGCCCGGCGAAGGCGCCTGCTCCTGGAGGAGACGGTCGCCGGACTCCACCCGGACGCCCTGGAGGAGTTCTGCGCCCGCTCCGCGCTGAGCGAGGGGACACTGGTGCGCGCCCTGCGCGAGCTGACGCTCGCCGGGGACGGCGTGGTCGTGCTGTGCGGCTCGGCGTACCGCAACCGGGGGATCGAACCGCTGCTCGACGCCGTCGTGGCGTACCTGCCCGCGCCCGGGGACATGCCGCCGGTGCGGGAGCGGGCCGCCGACCCGTCGGAGCCCCTGGCCGCGCTCGCCTTCAAGGTGACGGCGACGCCGACGGGGCGGCTGACGTACCTGCGGGTCTACGCGGGCACCCTGCGCAAGGGGGACTCCGTGCTGGACCCGGCCACGGGCAGGACGGAACGCGTCGGGCGGATCCTGCGGGTGCAGGCCGACCGGCACGAGGAACGGGAGGAGGCGGTGGCCGGTGACATCGTCGCCGTCGTCGGGCTGAAGTCGGCGCGGGCCGGAACCAGCCTGTGCGCGCCGCAGGCGCCCCTGCTCCTCGAACCGCCCGCGGTGGCCGACCCGGTGGTGTCGGTCGCGGTCGAGGCGCGCGGCAGCGCGCAGACCGGGCGGCTCGCCTCCGCCCTGGCCCGGCTCGCCGAGGAGGACCCCTCCCTGGTGGTGCGGACCGACGCGGAGACCGGGCAGACCGTGCTGTCGGGGCTGGGCGAGCTGCATCTGGAGGTCGCGGTGGAGAAGGTCCGCCGCTTCCACGGGGTGGAGGTCGCCGTCGGACGGCCGCAGGTCTCCTACCGGGAGACCGTCGTGCGCGGGGTGTCCGGCTTCGTGTACCGGCACGTCAAACAGGACGGCGGCGCCGGGCAGTTCGCGCACGTCGTGCTGGACGTCGAGCCGCTGGAGGAGCCCGGCTTCGAGTTCCGCACGGCGGTCGTGGGCGGCCGGGTGCCGCAGGAGTACGCGCGGGCAGTGGAGGCCGGCTGCCGGGACGCCCTCGCCGAGGGCCCCCTCGGCGGGCATCCGGTGACGGGCCTGCGGGTGGTCCTTACGGACGGGGCGACCCACTCCAAGGACTCCTCGGAGATGGCGTTCCGCGCGGCGGGCCGGTTCGCGCTGCGGGACGCCCTGCGCGCCTGCGCGCTGGAGCTGCTGGAGCCGGTCGCGGAGGTCACGGTGACCGTTCCGGACGACGGGGTCGGCGCGGTCCTCGGGGACCTCGCCGCACGCAGGGGCCGGGTCACCGGCTCCGCCGGGCAGGCCGGGACCTCGGTGATCACGGCGACGGTGCCGCTGGCCGAGCTGTTCGGCTACGCGTCCCGGCTGCGCGGCCGCACCCAGGGCAGGGGCAGCTTCACCAGCCGTCCGGCGGGCCTGGCGGCCGTCCCCGCGGCGGTGGCAGCGGTCCTGACGGTCCGTTAGCTTCCGCGTGTGCCCCGTCCCGGCTCCGGCCGGGGCGGGGCACACGTGTGTCCGGGCGGGGATCCGTACGTGTTCTCACGCCTCTCTTACATACCCCCCATGGGTATGCTACGTTGCTACGCGAAGGTACCCCCCAGGGGTATACGACAGAGAGAGGTCAGGGCATGTCAACCGTCAATCCCCGGCGCTGGTGGGCACTTGGCGTGCTCGCCGCCGCTCAGTTCATGGTCATCATGGACACCTCGATCATCGGGGTCGCGCTCCCCGAGATGCAGAAGGACCTCGGCTTCTCCCAGGGCGAGCTCCAGTGGGTCTTCAACGCCTACGTCATCGTCTTCGGCGGATTACTGCTGCTCGGCGGGCGGCTCTCCGACCTGTTCGGGGCGCGCAAGATCTTCGCCACCGGCTGGGTCGTCATGATCGTGGGTTCGGTGCTCGCCGCCGCCGCGCAGAGCGCCTCGGTGGAGATCGCCGGCCGGGCCGTCCAGGGAGTCGGCGGCGCGCTCATCGCGCCCTCGGCCATGACCCTGCTGATGATCCTCTTCGGGCACAACCCCAAGGAGCTCGGCAAGGCGATGGCCCTCTACGGCGCGGCGGCCCCCGCCGGCGGTACGGCCGGCGTGTTCCTCGGCGGTGTGTTCACCGAATGGGTGAGCTGGCCGTGGGTCTTCATCATCTACGTCCCGATCGGCGTCGCCACCCTCGCCGCGACCAAGCTGCTGCCCGCCGTCCAGTCCCGCCGCGGTTCCGTCGACGTCCTCGGCGCCGTCGCCGTCACCGCCGGGCTCGCGCTCGCCGTGTTCGCCGTCGTCCGGGCCCCCGAGGTCGGCTGGGGCGCCACCGCCACCGTGCTGGAGCTGATCGGCGCGGCCGTCCTGCTGGTCCTCTTCTTCGTGATCCAGAAGACCGTCCGCGAGCCGCTCATGCCGCTCAGCGTGTGGCGGATCCCGCGCCTCGGCTCCGCCAACCTCGCGATGACGCTGCTCGGTGCCGCCTGGATCCCGATGTGGTACTTCCTCAACCTGTACCTCCAGCAGGTGCTGAACTACGGCGCCTTCGCCTCCGGTGCGGCGCTGCTCCCCATGACGGTCCTGCTGATGATCTTCATGACGGCCATCACCGCCCGCCTCATGGGCCGCTTCGGGGCGAAGCCGCTGATCGTGACCGGTCTGCTCGCCCTCGCCGCCGGGCTGGTCTGGCTGTCCGCCGTCGAGCCGACCGGCACCTTCCTGGTCGACGTCCTGCCCGCCTCGCTCGTCGCCGCGCTCGGCATGGCGCTCGCCTACATCCCGGCGATGATCGCCGCGATGTCCGGCGCCCCGCAGGAACAGGCCGGCCTCGCCTCCGGCATCGTCAACACCACCTACAACGTGGGCTCCGCCCTCGGCCTGGCCGCGCTGACCGCGCTCGCGACCACCCAGGGCGCCGGTGAGCTGGGCAACCTGCCCGCCCTCACCGACGGGTTCAGCGCCGCCTTCATCGGCGCCGCCGGCATCGCCGCCGCGGGTGCGGTGATCACCCTGCTCGTGATGAAGGGCGACAAGTCCGCCGCCCAGGCCGCCGCTCCCGCCGCCGACGCCCCCGCGTCGCGCAGCGAGACGGCGGGGGTGTGACGTACGGGGTCGCCCCCGCTCACCCAAGGGGTCGCCCGACGTCCTTCCCGGACGTCGGGCGACCCCTTTTTCCGTACCCGAACGAAAGGCAGACCCCTCGATGAAGGACCCCTCGATGAAGGACACCGCGATGAAGGACATCCGCACCCGGGCCGTGCACGTGGCTCACGAGCTCGAAGTCCCGGGCAGCCGGCCGCTGTCCGTGCCGCTCGTCCAGTCCTCGGCCTTCGCCTTCGACTCGGCCGACGAACTGGCGCGGGCCATGGCCGGACCCGACGGGGCGTACGTCTACAGCCGACGCGGCAACCCCACCGTGCGCGCGCTCGAACGCACCCTCGCCGGCCTGGAGGGCGGGGCCTCGGCCATCGCCTTCGCCTCCGGGATGGGCGCGATCAGCGGCGTCCTGCTCGCCCTGCTGCGCCCCGGCGACCAGGTGATCGCGCAGCGCTGCCTGTACGGGGGGACGTACGCGGCGCTGAACGACCTGGCGGAGCGCTACGGGGTGCGGGTCGACCACATCAGCGGTGACGACGTGGGGGAGTTCGAGGCGCTCGCCGGGCCCCGCACCCGGCTGCTCGTCCTGGAGACCATCGCCAACCCCACCGGGCAGGTCCCGGACCTGCCCGGCCTGCTGGCGGCGGCCCGCAGGCTCGGCGTGCTCAGCGCCGTGGACAACTCCCTGGCCTCGCCGGTTCTGTGCCGGCCCGTCGAGCACGGCGCGGACATCGTGTTCCACTCCACCACCAAGTACCTCGCCGGGCACTCCGACGTCCTGGGCGGCGCGGCCGTCTTCGCGGACGACGCGCTGCGCCGGGAGGTCTGGCCGCGCACGGTCGAACTGGGCGCCACCCCGGACCCGTTCGCCGTCTGGCTGACCCTGCGCGGGATCGCCACCCTGCCGCTGCGGATGCGCGAGCACTGCGCCAACGCGGGCCTGCTCGCGGAGCGGCTGGCGGCGCATCCCGCCGTGGCGGCCGTCCACTGGCCCTGGCTGGGAACGCACCCTTCGTACGCGAGGGCCCGCGAGGTGCTCTCCGGCGGCGGCGGGCTGCTCTCCTTCGAGCTGCACGGCGGCCGCGACGCGGGGCGCGCCTTCGTCGAGGGGGTGCGGCTGGCGCGGCTCGCGCTGTCGCTGGGCGGGGTGGAGACGCTGGTGACCCACCCCGCCAGCACCTCCCACCGGGAGCTGGACGAAGGGGCGCTGGCGCGCGCCGGGATCGGTCCGGGCCTCGTCCGGATGTCGGTCGGCATCGAGGACCCGGAGGACCTCTGGCAGGACACCGAACAGGCACTGCGGTCTTCTTTTGGGTTGACAAAATAATCGGCTGATTCGTAGATTGGTTCACGCCAGAGAAACCACTCCTCTCCGTCAAGGGGGTTGCGTGATGCGCTACTTCGAGGACTTCCGGACCGGTGACGTCCACGAACTGGGCACCGTCACCGTCACGGCGGAGGAGGTGCTCGAGTTCGGCCGGCGCTTCGACCCCCAGCCCTTCCACACCGACCCCGAGCTCGCCGAGCGGTCCCCGTTCGGCGGCCTGATCGCCAGCGGCTGGCACAGCGCCTCGATGTTCATGCGCCGTTACGTGGACGGGCTGCTCGCCTACAGCGCCTGTACCGGCTCCCCCGGCGTCGACGAGATCCGCTACCTGCGGCCCGTCCGCCCCGGGGACGTGCTCACGGCGCGCGTCGAGATCCTGGGCTCGCGCCCCTCGCCGTTCAACCCGCGCACCGGCGTCGTCCAGCCCAAGTGCACGCTGGCCGACGCCGACGGGAACGTCGTGTTCAGCATGGTCCTGCACAGCATCTTCGAGCGGCGGCCCGCCGAGTGCGACGCGCCGCACCCCGCCGCCGCCGAGGACCCCGTCGTCCGCGCGGGCTCCCCGGCCTGACCCCCGCCCCCCTGCCCGACGAAGCGAAGGGAGCCTCCCGTGGAGGCCGTATCCCGCACCGCCCAGTGGACCGCCGCCGCGCGGGCCCTGGAAACCGAGCGCGAGGACCGGCTGTTCGCCGATCCGTACGCGCGCACCGTCGCCGACACCATCGGCTTCGACCTGCTCGAGCGTTACGCCGGCGCCGGCACGGTGCCGTTCCTCGCCATCCGCACCACCTACCTGGACCGGGCCATCGTCCGCGCCGTCCAGGAGCACGGCATCCGCCAGGTCGTGTTCCTCGCCGCCGGCATGGACACCCGCTTCTACCGCCTCCCGTGGCCCGACGGCGTCACCGTCTACGAACTCGACCGCCCCGCCCTCCTGGAGGCGAAGGCCGAGATGCTCGCCGGGGAGCCGGCCCCGGCCGGACGCACCCGCGTCACCGTCCCCGTCGACCTCACCCAGGACTGGACGGGCCCGCTGGAGGAAGCCGGCTGGCGCGCCGACGAGCCCGTGCTGTGGGTCGTCGAGGGCCTCCTCTTCTTCCTCCCCGAGCACGCCGTGCGGGGACTGATCTCCACCCTCGCCGGGCACTCCGCCCCCGGCTCCGTCCTGCTCGGCGACGTCATCAGCAAGGCGGCCCTGCAGAACCCGCTGTCGCGGCCCTTCCTCAACTGCCTGGAAGAGGACGGCAACCCGTGGCTCTTCGGCACGGAGACCCCCGAGGAACTGCTCGCCGAATGCGGCTGGGACGTACGCGAGGTGCGCCAGCCCGGCGAGGACGGCGCCGACTTCGGCCGCTGGCCCTACCCGGTGCCCGCCCGCAGCGTCCCGCGCGTCCCGCGCTCCTTCCTGTTCACCTGTGACCTCCCCACCGCCGAGGTGAAAGCAGCATGACCGCCGTCGAGGACTTCCACCAGCGCGTCATCAGCGACGCCGGCGCCGCCGTACGCGGCCTGACCGTCGCCCTCGGCGAGCGGCTCGGCCTCTACCGCGCCCTCGCCGAGGCCGGCCCGCTCACCCCCGCCGCCCTCGCCGAGCGCACCGGGATCAACGCCCGCTACGCGGAGGAGTGGCTGCACGCCCAGCTGAGCGCCGGGTACGTCGAGCGCCACCCGAGCGCCGGCACGTACACCCTGCCCGCCGACCACGCCCCGGTGCTGGCCGACCCGAGCGCGGTCACCTTCGCCGCCGGGTTCTTCACCGCGCTCAAGGCCCTCTACGGCACCGAGGACCTGCTCGTCGACGCGTACCGCACCGGCGACGGCGTCGGCTGGGCGGAGCACGACCCCGCCCTCGACACCGGCATGGGCAGCTTCTTCCAGCCCACCTACGAGCACCGCCTCGTCGCCGACTGGCTGCCCTCCCTCACCGGCGTCACCGGCAAGCTGGCCGCCGGCGGCACCGTCGCCGACGTCGGCTGCGGCGTCGGCCACACCACCCTGCTGATCGCGAAGGCCTTCCCGCAGGCCACCGTCCACGGCTTCGACTACTCCGAAGAGGCCATCTCGATCGCCCGCCAGCTGGCCGAGGAGGCGGGCCTCTCCGACCGCGTCGTCTTCGACGTCGCCTCCGCCGACGACTACCCCGGCACCGGCTACGACCTGGTCACCTTCTTCAACGCCCTGCACGACATGGGCGACCCGGTCTCCGCCGCCCAGCACGTGCACAAGTCCCTGGACGCGGACGGCACCTGGATGCTGGTCGAGTCGAACGTCTCGCCCGACGACATCGACACCCAGACCCCGGCCGCCCGCATGTTCATGGCCCTCTCCGCCGTGATGTGCCTGCCCGTGGCCGTCGCCCAGCGCGGTCCCCACGCGCTCGGCAACCACTCCGGCGAGAAGGCCTTCCGCGCCATCGCCGAGGAGGCCGGCTTCACCCGCTGGCGCCGCGCGACCGAGACCCCGGTCAACGCCGTCTACGAAGTCCGGCCGTAGCCGGCCGCCGCATCGGCCGCGCCGCCCGGGCCACGGTCCCGGTCCACACCACACCACCCGAGGAGTCCCCATGGGCGTCAGCGCCCCCCTGCCGGTCAGCGACCGGTTCCTTGAAGTCCTCGAGCGGCTCAGCCACCGCTCCATCGAGGAGTACTACAACCCGTACCAGCAGTTCGACTGGCCCGAGAAGCTCGACGAGGGCCGCATGTGGATGACCCCCGAGCTGCTCACCGTCTACGGCACCCCCTTCTACGAGGAGCTCGGCGAGGAGACCCTCCAGCGCCTCTCCAAGTGGGAGAGCATCAACTTCTACAGCCTCAACGTGCACGGCATCCGCGAACTGCTCATCGAGGTCGTCGGCCGCATCCACATGCCCGGCTTCGAGGTGCCCTCGGACTTCTTCCACCACTTCATCGGTGAGGAGAACGAGCACATGTGGTTCTTCGCCGAGTTCTGCCGCCGCTACGGCGACAAGATCTACGGCTCCACCGCCCTGCGCGCCGACTCCGCCTGGGAGCCGGAGGTGGAGAACTTCCTCGTCTTCGCCCGCATCCTCTTCTTCGAGGAGCTCGTCGACCACTACAACACGCGGATGGCACGGGACGAGGACCTCTGCCATACCATCCGCGAGGTCAACCGCATCCACCACCAGGACGAATCCCGCCACATCGCCTTCGGCCGCGAGCTGGTCTCCCTGCTCTTCGACCGGATGCGCCAGGCCGTACCCGCCGCCCGGGTCGCCGAGGTCGAGGCGTACCTCAAGCGGTACGTGGTCTACAGCCTCAACTCCCTGTACAACCCGCACGTCTACCGCGACGCCGGCATCGCCGACCCGGTGGGACTGCGCAACGCGCTGGTCGCCGACGAGCGCCGCCGGCCCTTCGAGCGCAAGACCATCCGCAAGCCGCTCGGCTTCTTCCTGAAGACCGGGATCTTCACGGACGACGTCCTGCCCGTCGTCTGAGAGGCCCCACCGCCGCCCGAGAGGTGACTCCCCATGACCGCCATGACCACCGACAGCGCCAGAGACACCCGGGGCCTGCCGTCGCTCGGCCCCGAGGGCACCGCCCTGCTGCGGCTGCTCGACGACACCTTCGAGAGCTGGGGCGTCCAGGCGGGCGCCCGCTCGATGACCATGCCCCCGCTGCTGCCGGCCGCCGACCTGGCCCGGCTCGACTACTACGACAACTTCCCCCACCAGGCCGTCGTCGCCGCCCCGCTGAACCTGGACGTCCGGGAGACCAGCGAGTTCTGTACCGACACCGGCTGCTTCCCCTGTGACGCCCTGGAGCCGGCCGCCCTCGGCCTGCCCTCCGCGTCCTGCTACGCCGTCTACATCGACCACCAGGGCCGCCCGGCCGCCGACGACGAGCTCTTCACCGTGGTCGGCTGGTGCTTCCGCAAGGAGGCCCACTACGAGGGACTGCGCCGCCAGCTCGGCTTCCGCATGCGGGAGATCGTCGCCATCGGCACCCGCGAGCACGCCGAACAGCACCTCGCGGCCTTCACCCGGCGGATCAACACCTTCGCCGAGGCCCTGGACCTGCCGCTGAGCCGCGAGGCCGCCTGCGACCCCTTCTTCGACAAGGGCAGCTCCAAGGCCGTGCTCCAGCGCCTGACCCCGGTCAAGCACGAGTTCCTGTACGAGGACCTCGCGATCGCCTCCGTCAACACCCACCGCAACTTCTTCGGCGACCGGTGCGAGATCCCCCTCGCCTCCGGCGGCGGCCCCGCCTTCACCAGCTGTGTCGCCTTCGGCCTCGAACGCTGGCTGTCGGCGCTCACCCGCCGCCACGGCAGCTGGGGTGCCGCGACCGCCGCCGTCCTGCGCGCGAACGCGGCCGGGCCGGCGATCTGAGGTGCCGACCCGACCCGTCGCCGCCCCGCCGGCGGGTGGCCTGGGCTGGGCGAACCTCGGCATGGACATCGTGTCCGTCACCCGTGTCCGCCGGCTGCTCGCCCTCTACGGCGAGGACTTCTTCCAGCGCATGCTCACCCCCGGCGAACTCGCCGACTGCCGTACCTCCGCCAGGCTCGACGTCCTGAGCCTGTGCGGACGGATCGCCGCCAAGGAGGCGGCGTTCAAGACCCTGCGCGTCCGCGCCGTGTTCCTGCCCTGGCGGGACATCATCGTGCGGCGTTCCGAGGGCGGCTGGCCGCTCGTGGAGCTCCACCGGTCCGCCGCCGAGATGGCGACGCGGTCCGGTATCGCCGGGATCACCGTGACCATCAGCCACGACGTGGACTACGCGGTGGCGGTCGCCGCCCCCGTACTGGATCCCCTCGCCGTCCCCGAGCCGCTCCCGGAGACCGCGCCCGCCGCGCCCGCGCTTCCCCCCACCCCACCCGTACACAGCACTCCAAGGAGAAACACCATGTCCGAAGGCCTGCAGCTCGTGAAGAACTGGCTCCTCGCCCGCCACGAGGAGCTCGACGACATCGCCGGCGACCTCGACCTCATCGAGAACCGGCTCATCGACTCGCTGTCCTTCGTCGAGTTCGTGTTCCTGCTGGAGCAGCACAGCGGCCGCCCCATCCAGCTGGAGACCCTGGAGGTCGACGAGATCCGCACCCTCGACGCCATCCGCACCCACTTCTTCAGCGCCAAGGCGGTCCAGGCATGAGCAAGCGCCTGTTCACCTCGGAATCCGTGACCGAGGGCCACCCTGACAAGATCGCCGACCGGATCAGTGACACGATCCTCGACGCGCTCCTGCGCGAGGACCCGGCGTCCCGCGTCGCGGTCGAGACGCTGATCACCACCGGCCAGGTCCACATCGCCGGAGAGGTCACCACGACGGCGTACGCGCCGATCGCCGAACTGGTGCGCGGTGCCATCCTCGACATCGGCTACGACTCGTCAAAGAAGGGCTTCGACGGCGCCTCCTGCGGCGTCTCGGTGTCCATCGGCGCGCAGTCCCCGGACATCGCGCAGGGTGTGGACACGGCCTACGAGCAGCGCGTCGACGGCGAGGGCGAGGGCGACGAGCTGGACCGGCAGGGCGCCGGGGACCAGGGCCTGATGTTCGGCTACGCCACGGACGAGACGCCGGAGCTGATGCCGCTGCCGATCCACATCGCGCACCGCCTGTCGCGCCGGTTGACGCAGGTCCGCAAGGACGGGATCGTGCCCTACCTGCGCCCGGACGGAAAGACGCAGGTCACCATCGAGTACGACGGTGACAAGGCCGTCCGCCTGGACACGGTCGTCGTGTCCTCGCAGCACGCCGCCGACATCGACCTGGACTCGCTGCTGACCCCGGACATCCGGGAATTCGTGGTCGAGCACGTGCTGGCGCAGCTGGCCGAGGACGGCATCAAGCTGGACACCGAGGGCTACCGCCTCCTGGTCAACCCGACCGGCCGTTTCGAGATCGGCGGTCCGATGGGTGACGCCGGCCTGACCGGCCGCAAGATCATCATCGACACGTACGGCGGCATGGCCCGTCACGGTGGTGGCGCGTTCTCCGGCAAGGACCCGTCGAAGGTGGACCGTTCCGCCGCGTACGCGATGCGCTGGGTCGCGAAGAACGTGGTCGCCGCCGGTCTGGCCGCACGCTGCGAGGTCCAGGTCGCCTACGCGATCGGCAAGGCCGAGCCCGTCGGTCTCTTCGTCGAGACCTTCGGCACCGGCACCCTGCCCGACGAGCGCATCCAGGAAGCCGTCTCCGAGGTCTTCGACCTCCGCCCGGCCGCGATCGTCCGCGACCTCGACCTGCTGCGCCCGATCTACGCCCAGACTTCCGCCTTCGGCCACTTCGGCCGCGAGCTCCCCGACTTCACCTGGGAGCGCACCGACCGCGTGCACGCGCTGCGCAAGGCCGCCGGGGTCTGACATGCGCATCGCTGTCACCGGATCCATCGCGACCGATCATCTGATGACCTTCCCCGGCCGGTTCGCGGAGCAGCTGCTGGCGGACCGGCTGGACCGGGTCTCCCTGTCGTTCCTCGCCGACGACCTGGAAGTGCGGCGGGGCGGAGTGGCGGCGAACATCGCATTCGGCCTGGGCATGCTGGGACTGCGCCCGCTGCTGGTGGGCGCGGTGGGCGGAGACTTCGAGCCGTACCGGCTGTGGCTCAAGGAACACGGGGTGGACACCGACTCCGTACGCGTGAGCGACACCCGCCACACCGCGCGTTTCGTCTGCACCACCGACCGCGAGCAGAACCAGATCGCGACCTTCTACGCCGGGGCCATGGCCGAAGCCCGCGAGATCGACCTGCGGGAGGTCGTCGCCCGCTGCGGCAGGCCCGACCTGGTCCTGGTCTCCCCGGACGACCCCGAGGCCATGCTCCGCCACACCCGGGGCTGTCGCGAGCTCGGCATCCCCTTCGCCTCCGACCCCTCGCAGCAACTGGCCCGGCTCGGCCGGGACGAGGTGCGGGAACTGGTGGACGGCGCACAGCGGCTGTTCACCAACGAGTACGAGGCCGCCCTGCTGTGCGAGCGGTCCGGACTCACCGAGGAACAGATCCTCCGGCGGGTCGGCTCCTGGGTCACCACGCGCGGCGAGGCCGGCGTGCAGATCCGCGGCGACGGGCGCGAGCCGCTGACCGTGCCCGCCCTGCGGGTCGCGGAGGTCGTGGACCCGACGGGCGTCGGCGACGCCTTCCGGGCCGGTTTCCTCGCCGGGACGGCCTGGGGCGTCCCCGAACGGTACGCGGCCCAGCTGGGCTGCGCCGTCGCGGCGACCGTACTCGACCACGCGGGCACGCAGGAGTACCGCCTGGAGCGGGAACCCCTGCTGGCCCGGCTGCACGCCGCGTACGGCCCGGCCGCCGTGGCGGAACTGTCCGCACATTTGGGGGTCCTGGAATGAGCCGGACACTGAGGGAGGAACTCGCGACCCGCGTGGTGGTCGCGGACGGAGCCATGGGCACGATGCTCCAGGCCGCCGACCCCACACTGGACGACTTCCTGGGGCTGGAAGGCTGCAACGAGGTCCTCAACCTCACCCGCCCCGACATCGTCCGCTCCGTCCACGACGAGTACTTCGCGGTCGGCGTGGACTGCGTCGAGACCAACACCTTCGGCAGCAACCTGTCCGCCCTCGCCGAGTACGGCATCGAGGACAAGGTCTACGAACTGTCCGAGGCCGGGGCCCGCATCGCCCGCGAGTCGGCGGACGCGCACACCGCGAGGGACGGCCGGCCCCGCTGGGTGCTGGGCTCCATGGGCCCGGGCACCAAGCTGCCCACCCTCGGACACGTCGGGTACGAGCCCCTGCGCGCGGCCTACCAGGAGAGCGCCGAGGGCCTCATCCGGGGTGGCGCGGACGCGCTCCTCATCGAGACCACCCAGGACCTCCTCCAGACCAGGGCCGCCGTCATCGGCGCGCGGCGGGCGCTGGACTGGTGCGGCACGGAGGACCTCCCGCTGATCGTCCAGGTCACCGTGGAGGCGACCGGCACGATGCTGCTGGGTTCGGAGATCGGTGCGGCGTTGACGGCGTTGGAGCCGCTGGGGATCGACATGATCGGTCTGAACTGTGCGACGGG
>NZ_JBIBCI010000040.1:0-15807 GCF_042901085.1 Streptomyces sp. NPDC012794 | reverse complement strand
GGCCAGATCGCCTCCGGCGTCCTGCGCGTCGGCGAGGCCGTCACCGTGCTGCCCTCCGGCCGCACCTCGGTCATCGAAGGCATCGACGCCCTCGGAACCCCCGTCCCGAGCGCCCGCGCCCCGCAGTCCGTCACCCTCCGCCTGGCGGACGACGTCGACGTCTCCCGGGGCGACCTCATCGCCCCCGCCGGGACCGCCCCGCCCGCCACCCAGGACGTCGTCGCCACCGTGTGCCACGTCGCCGACCGGCCCCTCACGGTCGGCCAGCGCGTCCTGCTCAAGCACACCACCCGCACGGTCAAGGCGATCGTCAGGGAGATCCCCTCCCGGCTGACCCTCGACGACCTGTCCCAGCACCCCGACCCCGGCCGGCTGGCCGCCAACGACATCGGCCGGGTCGTCGTCCGCACCGGCGAGCCGCTCGCCCTCGACGCGTACGCCGACTCGCGCCGCACCGGCTCCTTCCTCCTCATCGACCCGGCCGACGGAACCACCCTGACCGCGGGCATGGCGGGCGAGGCCTTCACCGAGCACGAACGGACCCTCTGACGATGCCCCCACCGCGCCGCCCCGGCCCCGCCGCCGCCCTCGCACTGCTGCTCGCCGCCGCCCTCTCCGCCTGCGGATACGGATCCCGGGCCGTCCAGGTACCGGACGCCGCCCCGGCCGCGGCGACGGGCCGGAAGCTCTCCGCCGGCTCCGTGACCCTGGGCTACTTCCCCAACCTCACCCACGCCACCGCCCTGGTCGGCGTACGGGAGGGCCTGATCCAGCGGGAGCTGGGCGGGACCGCCCTGAAGACCACCACCTTCAAGGCCGGCCCCGCCGAGATCGAGGCCCTGAACGCCGGCTCCGTCGACATCGGCTTCATCGGCCCCTCGCCCGCCGTCAACGGCTACGTCCGCTCCAAGGGCCGGAACCTGAGGATCGTCTCCGGCGCGGCCTCCGGCGGCGTCAGGCTCGTGGTGAACCCGGCGAAGATCAAGTCCCTGGACGACCTCAAGGGCAAGAGGATCGCCACCCCGCAGCTCGGCAACACCCAGGACGTGGCCTTCCTCAACTGGATCGCCGCACGCGGCTGGAAGGTCGACGCGGCCGGCGGCAAGGGCGACGTCTCCGTCCTGCGCACCGACAACACCATCACCCCGGACGCCTACCGCTCCGGCGCCGTCGACGGCGCCTGGGTGCCGGAGCCCACCGCGTCCAAGCTCGTCGCCGAGGGCGCCGCCGTCCTGCTCGACGAGCGGGACCTGTGGCCCGGCGGGCAGTTCGTGATCACGAACGTCGTCGTGTCGCAGAAGTTCCTCAGGGAGCACCGGGACGTGGTCGAGGCCGTACTGCGCGGCACGGTGAAGACCAACGAGTGGATCAACTCCCACCGGGACGAGGCCAAGGCCTCGGCCAACGCCGCCCTGAAGACCCTCACCGGCAAGGAACTGGAGCCCGGGGTCGTCGACGCGGCCTGGCCGGGGATCCATTTCACCGACGACCCGCTCGCCACCACCCTGAAGACCCAGTCCGACCACGCGGTCGCGGCGGGCCTGCTGGAGGAGCCCGACCTGAACGGCATCTACGACCTCGGGCCGCTGAACGGGGTCCTCGGTTCCCTGCGCAAGCCCACCGTCGACCACGCGGGTCTGGGCACCGACGACCAAGGGAGGTGACCCGCGATGGCGACCGCCCTCATCAACGCGGAGCACGGCACCACCACGGCCCGGCGGGCCGTCCGCATCGAGCACGTGTCGAAGTCCTTCCCCGGCCCCGCCGGCCCCCAGGTGGTGCTGGACGACATCAGCCTGGACGTGGCTCCCGGCGAGTTCGTCACCCTCCTCGGCGCCTCCGGCTGCGGCAAGTCCACCCTGCTCAACCTGGTCGCCGGCCTCGACTCCCCGACCACCGGGACCATCGCCACCGAGGGCCGTGCCGCCCTGATGTTCCAGGACCACGCCCTCTTCCCCTGGCTCACCGCGGGCAGGAACATCGAACTGGCCCTGCGGCTGCGGGGGGTGGCCAAGGCCGACCGCAGACCCGAGGCCGAGCGGCTGCTGGAGCTGGTCCGCCTCGGCGGCGCGTACGGCAAGCGCGTCCACGAGCTCTCCGGCGGCATGCGCCAGCGCGTCGCCCTGGCCCGCGCCCTCGCCCAGGACAGCCGGCTGCTGCTGATGGACGAGCCCTTCGCGGCCCTCGACGCCATCACCCGCGACGTCCTGCACGGCGAACTCACCCGCATCTGGGCGGACGCGAACGCGAACGGCTCCGCCGCGGGGGGCCTGTCGGTCCTCTTCGTCACCCACAACGTCCGCGAGGCCGTCCGCCTCGCCCAGCGCGTCGTCCTCCTCTCCTCCCGCCCCGGCCGCGTCGCCCGCGAATGGGCCGTGGGCCTGGACCAGCCGCGCCGCATCGAGGACGCGGCCGTCGCCGACCTGTCCCTGGAGATCACCGAACACCTGCGAGGGGAGATCCGCCGCCATGGCCGGCACTGACCTCAGGCCCCGGACCGCCGCCAACGAGCTGGCCGGGCTGGACGCGCTCGAAACCCGCCCAGGATCCCGCACCCCGCTGCGCCGGGTGCTCCTGGCCAAGGCCCTGCCCCCGCTCACGGCCGTGGTCCTGGTGCTGACGGCGTGGCAGGTCCTCGCCGCGGCCCGGATCACCGACGACTACATGCTGCCGCCGCCGTCCGCGGTCTGGGACAGCCTGGCCGACCTGTGGTTCCGGGGCACCCTCTTCGACGTCGTGTGGACCAGCGTCTGGCGCGGCCTGTCCGGTTTCCTGCTGGCCCTGGCCATCGGCACCCCGCTCGGTCTGGTCGTGGCCCGGGTGAAGTCCGTCCGCGCCGCCGTCGGTCCGGTCCTGTCCGGCCTGCAGTCCCTGCCGTCGGTGGCCTGGGTGCCGCCGGCGGTGCTCTGGCTGGGCCTGGACGACTCGATGATGTACGCCGTGATCCTGCTCGGGGCCACCCCTTCCATCGCCAACGGCCTGGTCTCCGGCATCGACCAGGTCCCGCCGCTGTTCCTGCGGGCCGGCCGCTCGCTCGGCGCCACCGGCCTGCGCGGCGCCCGGTACGTGGTCATGCCGGCCGCCCTGCCGGGCTATCTGGCCGGCCTCAAGCAGGGCTGGGCCTTCTCCTGGCGCTCCCTGATGGCCGCCGAGATCATCGCCAGCTCCCCCGACCTCGGCCTGGGCCTCGGCCAGTTGCTGGAAGCGGGACGCGAGACCTCCGACATGGCCCGGATCTTCCTGGCCATCATCCTGATCCTGCTGGTCGGCATCGCCGTCGAACTGCTCGTCTTCGCCCCGGCGGAGCGCCGGATGCTGCGCCGCCGAGGCCTGCGCGGATGACGCCCCGCCCCGGAGCGGCCGGGCCCGGGTCAGCCCGCCGGGGCGAGGGCCCGCGCGCGGGCGGCGTCGTACCGGAGCAGTACGAGCCGCGCCAGTTCGGGAGCGGCGCCGAGCACGGCGCCCAGGTGGTCCGCCCCGGCTTCGGCGGCGCCCGCCGCGATGCGGTCCGGGAGCCGGCCCGGTGCCAGGACGTACGGGGCCACCGCGATCCGCCGCGCGCCCTCGGCGCGCAGCGCCCGTACGGCGTCCCCGGTGCGGGGGAAGGCGCCGCCGGAGGCGGACGCGGGCCGTACGGCCCGCCATCCGGTGCGCTGCCACCGCCGGGCGGCCCCGGCGAACGCGGCGGCCGCCTCCGGGTCGGTGGTGCCGGCGGCCGCGAGGACCACGGCGGTGGCCGCACGGGCCCCCGGGCCGACGCCGGCCTCGTACAGCCGGCGTTCCAGCGCGGCGGTCAGCAGCGGGTCGGGGCCCAGTACCGGTGCCTGGCGCACGGCCAGTGACGGCGGGGCCTGGCGCAGGAGGCCGGGCAGGTCGACCGCCGCGTGGAAGGCGTGGGTGAGCAGCAGCGGCTGCACCACGACCCTCCGGGCGCCGTGGCGGGCCAGGCGCTCCAGCGCGCCCGGCACGGAGGGCGGGTCGAAGTCCAGGAAGGCCGTGCCGACGGGCAGTCCGGGCCTCGTCGACCGGATCCGCCGGGTGAGCGCGCGGACCGTCCGCGCGTGCCGCGGGTCGCGGCTGCCGTGTGCGACCAGCAGCAGGAAGCCGCCCGTCTCCGGGCCCCCGCCCCCTCCGGACGGCACGGTCTAGCCCCCGACGAGGGCCGGCACGGGCCAGTAGGGCTCGTCCTGGAGCAGCATCGGGTCGTGGGTGAGGATCGCCCGCTCGTACTGGCTGAGGACGGGGGAGGGCTCGATGCCCTGCGACTCGATCATGTTGTGCCGGCACTGGCGGTAGACGGTCAGCGCGTCGAGCTGCCGCCCGCAGCGGTACAGGGCGCGCATGAGCAGCATGCAGAACTGCTCGTGGTTCGGGTTGCGCGAGTACAGCTCGGTGAGCTCCGGGAGAATCCGTTCGTGGCCGCCGGTTCGGAGTTCTAGATCGTAAAGCAGAATGAGTGCGGAATTACGGGCCTCCAGATATCGGGTGGAGGCGGTGCGGCAGATCGGTCCTCCGGCCAGTCCGCCGAATACCGGGCCGCGCCACCGGGATAATCCCTCACGAAGATCGGCGATGTTCTGGCGGTGGCCGGAGAGGGTGTCCGTTCCGGAGCGCGCGTGGACCGCGTCCACCGTGTCGAGGAACAGGTAGGCGTCGAGTTCCCACCGGTCGAAGAGGAACTGGTAGCCGGAGGTGCTCGTCACCACCCGCGAGCCCTCCCGTTCGGGCTCCACCGCGGCCAGGGTCCTGCGGACCCTGCTGACCTGCGCCTGGAGGGCGTTCTCGACCTTGTTGGGGGGTGTGGTCCCCCACAGTTCGAGGATGAGGGAGTCGACCGTGACGAGGGATCCGCCGGCCGCGAGCAGCGTCGCCAGGAGCGTCTGCTGCATGGCGCCGCCGAGCCTGACGGCGACTCTCTGTTTCATTATCTCTATGGAGCCTAGGACTGAGAACAGCAACACAAACATCTCCCCGCGAGATGGAAAGAGAACGGTGTCGTGTGCGTGCTTGTGCCGGTCGTGCGATTCGGTCCTGAAGGAATGCCGATGGCGTGCTCGTGGTGCTCTGAATTCCTAGTGGACCGATCGGTCCCGACCGTACTTGCTCAGGTGGGAGCATGTCAATGAAGCCCGCGCATCCGTGGGAATGCCGCGCCGGGGGGCAAACGCGACAAGGCCGTGCAACACGTCCGGCACCGGATGCGGGGGATCCAATGGGTGCGCCGGACGTGCTGCACGGCCGATCGGGGGGGAGGGGGGAGCCGCCGCGGCGGCTCCCCCCTCCGGTCAGGCGTTGGCCTTCTGGCGGTAGCGGGCGGCGCCCGCCAGGGCCACGAGGGTCACGCCGAGGGTGATGGCGGTGACGGTCCACAGGCCGGCCCGGTAGGGCGCGATCCCGCCGGCGCTGAGCGAGAAGACGGTGGCGGTGATCGCGATGACCACGCCGTTGCCGATCTGCGCGCCGGCGTTGAACAGGCCCGAGACCAGGCCCTGCTCGTCCGGCGCGGCCGTGCCGACGGCGGCGATGTTCAGCGCCGGGTAGACGGCGGCGAAGCCGAGGCCGCCGAGGAGCTGCTGCGCGAACAGCGTGACCAGCGGGTCGACCTGGCCCATCAGCAGGACCCAGCCGAGGTAGCCGATGCTCAGCAGGACCAGGCCGCCGGTCGCGACGGGCCAGGCACCGTACTTGGTGACCAGCGCGGCGCCGTAGCGGGCGGTGCCCGCGGTCAGCACGCCGCCGAGCAGGAAGGCGAGGCCGGCCTCGAGCGGGGTCCAGCCCAGCTGCTCCTGGTAGTAGAGGGTCAGTACGAACTGGAAGGAGACGTAGGCGCCGAAGAAGAGCATGGCGATCAGGGACCGGGTCAGCTGGCCCTTGCGGAAGACCGACAGGGGCACCAGCGGGGCCGGGTGCCGGCTCTCGACGAGGACGAACAGCGGGAAGAGGACGGCGGCGGCGATCAGCGAGCCGATGGTCTGAGCGTCGCCCCAGCCGTCGCTGGCGGCCCGGCTGAGTCCGTAGACGAGCGCCACCGCGCCCGCCGTCACCGTGACCGCGCCGAGGATGTCGAGGCTGCCGCTCTTGCCCTTCTCCTGCTGCGAGGGGACCACCGAGGCGGCGAGCAGGGCGACCAGGAGGCCGGCCACGGCCGGGGCGAACAGGACGAGCCGCCAGGAGACGCCCGCCATCAGGCCGCCGAGGATCAGGCCGAGGGAGTAACCGGCCGAGGCCACGGCCAGGAAGGTGCCGAGGGCACGGTTGCGTGACTGCTCGTCACGGAAGGCGTCGAGCAGGATCGCCATGGCGGCCGGTGCGGTGATGCCGGCGCTGACGCCCTTGAGCAGCCGGGCGACGACCAGGACCACGCCGTCGTCGGCGATGCCGCCGAGCACACTGGCGACGACGAAGACCACCAGCCAGCCGATCAGCAGCTTCTTGCGGTTGTAGAGGTCGGCCAGCCGGCCGCCCAGGAGCAGGAAGCCGCCGAAGCCCAGCGCGTACGCCGAGACGACCCACTGGAGTGCGGAGGTCGACATCCCCAGGTCCGCCTGGACCAGGGGGAGGGCCGGTCCCATGCTCGCGATGTCCATCGCGTCGAGGAACTGCACCGCGCACACGACCAGGAGCAGCAGGGGAAGGCTCTTGACCGCGGGGGCGGGCGGTACCACCCGTGCGATGGGAGGAGAGGTCGGGGATGCCTCGGTCATGATCAGACTCCGATCGGAGTGTCGTCGGAAGCGGTGAGCTCTACGAAAGAATGACGGACCGATCAGTCCTGGACTGATCGGTCCATTTCTAGCGCTCACAAACCCCTGTGTCAAACGTATGCTGGGAACCGCGGGGGAGAGGCGAAGGAGTTGAGACATGGCGCGCACACCGGCACCAGGCACGAGGCGGCGGATCCTGGAAGCCTCGGCCAAACTCTTCGGTGAGCAGGGGGTCCGGGCCGTCGGCATGCAGCAGGTGATCGACGCGACCGGAGTGGGCAAGAGCCTCCTCTACCGCGAGTTCGCCAGCAAGGACGAACTGATCGCGGCCTGGCTGCGCGAGAGCGACGCGCAGTGGTGGGAGCAGGCCGAAGAGGTCACCGCGCCCTACCCCGGTGACCCGGCCCGGCAGATCCTCGCGCTGATGGAGTTCTTCCACGCCAGCGTCCGGGAGCCCGACTTCCACGGCTGCATCTACTACAACACCTCCAGCGAGTTCCGCGAGCCCTCCCACCCGGGCCGCCAGGAGGCGAAGCTGCACCTCAAGGGCCTGCGCAACTGGTTCCGCGACCGCGGCGCCCAGGCCGGCGCGGAGGACCCCGACGCCCTCGCCGACACCCTGATGCTCATCGTCGGCGGCACGCTGGCCAACGGCGAGGTCCTCGGCGAGGACGGCCCCGCCCGCATGGCCCTGGCCGCCACCGAGCTGGTCCTGCGCCAGCACGTGCCCAACGCCCTGGCGGGCGCCACCCTCTGACGGCCCGCCCGCCCCGCGCCCGGCCCCGCGGCACCGGAATGCCGCGGGGCCGGAGTGCGTCCGCGGACGCTCCACCTCAGGGGCCGCCGGCGCCGGTACGGGTCGGCCGGGCGTGCCGTACCGCCACCCCGTGCTCCTCGTAACCGTCGTTGTAGGTGAACGACTGCGGCATCCTGTCGTGGAACTGGTAGTCGGCTTGAATTCGACCGTCCTCGGCGAGCACGACGATGTCCTGGCCGGACATCTCCATCTCGCCCGAGGCCGCCGAGACCATCACCCAGTTGAACCGGACGACGTCGTGGTGGCCGGTCGCGTTGTGCGAGGACCGGAACTCGTAGCCCATCGGGCCGTACACCTCGTGCGTGTAGGCCAGCTGGTCCAGGAGCGCCGCGTGCCCCCGGATCGGATCCTTGCGGTAGAAGACGTAGACGCAGTCCGGCGCGTACAGGCCGTACACCATGTCGCGCCTGCGCCTCTCGTCCTTCTCGTTCCACAACGCCACGTAGCGCGCGAGGAGTTCGTTGGGTCGGGGCAGCATGACGGGGTACCTCCGGGTTCCTCTGGAACGCCGCCCGCTCAGCACCCCGCGGCGTACCGCGGCAGCAGCTGGGCCAGGTCGGCCGTGATCGCGCGGGCGTGGGCGCTCAGGTAGAAGTGGTCCCCGGGGAAGGTCCGGCACCCCAGGAACTCCGGGGTCCGCCCGGCCCACGACCGCATGGCGCCGGGCGCGAGGAGGGGATCCTCACGCCCGGAGTAGGCGACGACGGGACAGCCCACGGCCGCCCCGTCGTCCGAGAAGTCGGCGCAGACCGCGCCGTCCGCGCCCATCGCGCGGACCGCCCCCGCCAGCAGCTCCGGATCCCCGGCGACCGCCTCCGGCAGACCGCCCAGCAGCCGCAGCGCCTCCAGCGGGTCCGAGGTCAGCGCCGCCGGCGCCGAGAACCCCCGCGGGGCCCACCCCGACACGGCCAGGAGCACCGGCGCGGGCAGGCCCCGCCGCTCGGTCTCCACCGTCAGCCGGTAGCCCAGCAGCGCGCCCATCGAGTGCCCGAACACCGCGTACGGGCGCTCGTCCATCTCGTCCGACACCACCCGGGCCAGGGCCTCCACCAGCGGACCGAGCCGCGTGTACGGAGCCTCGCGCCGCCGCTCCTGACGCCCGGGCAGCTGCACCGCCCGGCAGGCCACCGACCCGGGCAGCCACCCCGGCCACGCGCGGTACATCGACGCGCCGCCCCCGCTGTGGTGCAGCAGGAACAGCCGCAGCTCCGCGTCCGGTTCGGCGTCGGCCGGATGCAGCCACCGCGACGCGCCCTGCACCTGCGGCAGCGGTCCCGGCGGCAGGGGACCCCGTACGGCGTCCACGGCGGTCTAACCCGCGGGCACGGGCGCGGGGGAGGCGGCCCCGGCCTCGGCGAACCGCTCCCGCAGCACCCGCCGCAGCACCTTCCCGGTGGGATTGCGCGGCAGCGCCCCGACGATGTCGTACCCCGTGGGGATCTTGAACCCGGCGATCCTGCCGTTCAGGAACCGCAGGAACTCCCGGGGCGTCGCCGCGGCACCCTCGCGCAGCACCACCGCGGCCCGTACGGCCTCACCCCAATCGGGGTGCGGGACTCCGTACACGCAGACCTCCGCCACCGCCGGGTGGGCCCGCAGCGCGTTCTCGACCTCCGTGGGATAGATGTTCTGGCCGGCCACGATGACGGTGTCGTTGACCCGGTCGGCGAGGAACAGGTAGCCGTCGGCGTCGAGACGGCCCATGTCGCCCATCGACAGCCACTCGCCGCCCTCGCCCGACAGCGCCCGGGCGGTCACCTCCGGCAGCCGCCAGTACCCCAGGAAACGTGCGGGGCTGCGGACCACCACCCGCCCGACCTCACCGGCCGGCAGCTCGCGGCCCTCCCGGTCCAGGATCCGCAGCCCGACACCGGGCACGGCCCGGCCCGCCGAGCCGAGCACCCGGCTGTCCGCGGTGTGGTCCCCCGGCGGCAGAACGGTCAGGAAACTGCCCGCCTCCGCCGAGGAGTAGCCCTGCGCCAGCTCGCAGTCGAGTACGTCGATGCAGGTCAGCAGTAGCTCGCGGTCGATCGGCGAACCGCTGTAGACCACCTTGCGCAGCGTCTTGAAGGTGTCGCGGGTGGTGCCCCGCTCCGCCAGCATCATCCGCAGCATCGCGGGCGCCGCCCACAGGGTGGTGACCGCGTGCCGCTCGATGAGCCGGGTCGCCTCGTCGGCGATGAACTGCCGCATGACCACCGTGGTGGCACCGGCGTTGAAGGAGTGCATGAACCAGCCGAAGCCGGCGGTGTGCAGCCCCGGGAAGCAGCTCAGCCCCCGGTCCTCGGGCCGCCAGTCGATCCAGTCCACCCCGGCCGCCCGGGTGTCGGCGATGAAGGTGAAGAACGTCCGCTGCGCCAGCACCACTCCCTTCGGCAGCCCGGTCGTCCCGCTCGTGTACAGCTGCGCGACCGCGTCGTCGAAGCCGGCCCCGCCGGCCGCCGGCGGATCGGAGTCCGGTCCGCCCGCCTTCCAGTCGAGGAAGCCGCCCGCCACATGGCGGTCGGAGTCCGCCTCGACGACCTGCCGCAACTGCGGCAGCACCGCCCGCAGCTCGTCCACCAGCGGACGGAACTCCCGCTCCACGAAGAGCAGCTCCGCCTGCGAGTCGCGCAGGATGTGCTCGACCTCGCCGAGCGTCAGCCGCGAGTTCACCGGCACCAGCACCACGCCCGCCTTCGCGCAGCCCAGCGCCAGGTCGTAGTAGTGCTCCGACTCCCGGCCCAGATAGCCGACCCGCGCCCCGGGCGCCAGGCCCGCGGCCAGCAGCGCGTGCGCGGTCCGGTTGCTCTCCCGGTGCAGTTCGGCGAAGGTCAGCGCGCGGTCCTCGCAGATCACCGCGGGCTGGTCGGGCCGGGTCCGGGCGTGCAGCGCCGCGCGGGCGGCGAGGGTCCGGTCCTCCGTACGGTTGTCCATGGGTTTCCCTTGTTCGTGGTTCGAAGGGTCGGGGCGGGGGCGGGGGTTCAGGCGGCCGGCGCGGCCGGCACCGGACCGGCGGCCAGCCGGACGGACAGCTGCTCGGCGAGCTCCTCCACCGACGGGTGGTCGAAGACCACCGAGGAGACGAGCGGGATCCCGAGCCGCGTCTGGAGCCGGTTCTTCAGCACGATCGCCGTCAGCGAGTCCACGCCGAGCTCCAGGAACCCGGCCCGGGTGTCGACGTACTCCGGGTCGTCGATCGCCAGCAGCGCCGCCACCGTCGCGCGGACCAGGGCGACCAGCGCCGACCGCCGCTCCCCGGGCGCGGCCGCCGCCAGCACCTCCACGTCCACCGGCGCGGCAGAGGCGGCCGCCCGCGCCGTCCGCTCGGCGGCCGCCGCCTCCACCGGGCGGTCCGGCAGCCGGCTGAAGCCCATCCCGGACAGCTCCATCACCGGCCGGCCGTCCTCCTCCAGCAGCAGCACGTCCAGGGTGAACGCCGGGCCGGCCGCCCCGGCGTCCTCGGCGCGCGTGACCCGGGCCGCGGAGCGCAGCACCTCCCCGCGCGGCTTCTTGAAGGCGCGCAGCCGGCCCACGCTCGTGGCCACGTACCGGTGCCCGTCGTCGGCGAGCGCCGCCAGCCCGTGCGTCGCCCCGTCCAGCAGCGGCGGCGGCAGCAGCTCGGCCCGGGACAGGTCCCGGCCCGACAGCTCCGTCACCGCGAAGTCCGGGCCGTACGCCGCCACCCGGCGGGCCCGCAGGAACTGCGGCCCGTACTCCAGCCCGGCCCCGGCGTACGCGGCCCTCACCTCCTCGCCGTCCAGCACCCGTGAGGGCTCGTCGTCGGCGAGGGCCCCGGCCAGCGCCAGCAGGGTCCGGCCCGGACCCGCCAGACCGCTGCCCGCGTAGTCCGCGTCGGCGGCGACGGAGGCGGTGGCGTGGATCCGCTCGGCGGCCCCGGGCTCGTCGGGGGCCCGGCTGGAGACCTCCACCGCCAGGCGCCCGTCCGGGGCGGGCAGCACCCGGGTCAGCAGCAGCACCGGACGGTCCGACAGGAACAGCGCCTCGTGGAAGCGGACGTCCTCCACCGCCCGGCCGGTGTCCCCGTGCACCTCGTCCTGCACCGCCAGCAGCAGCTCCAGATAGGCCGAAGCGGGCAGGAAGGCCTGGCCGCCGATGGTGTGGTCCGCGAGGTACGCGGGCTGCGCGGCGCTGATCCGCGCCCTGAACTCCCGCCCCGGCCCGCCCCGCCCGGTCTCGCGGCCCAGCAGCGGATGCCCGCCGTCGGCCGCCCCGCGCCCGGCGGGACGGGCCGGGAGCCGGTAGCCGCGCCGGTCGAAGGCGTACCCCGGCAGCGCGATCCGCCGCCCGGGCCCGCCGGCGTGCACCGCGGCCCAGTCGATGTTCAGCCCCGCCGCGTACGCGCCCGCCAGCGCGGCGTCCAGGGCCGCTCCCGAGGTGTCCTTCGCACGCAGACTGCTCAGCCAGCGGTGCTGCTCCTGCGGCACCCCCCGCCGGGCCAGCGAGGTCAGCGCCGAGGACGGCCCCACCTCCAGGAACACGTGCCGGCCGCGCTCCGCGATGGTGCGCACCCCGGCCGCGAACTCGACCGTCTCGTTGACGTGGCGCACCCAGTACCCGGGCGTCGCCAGCTCCCGGGGATCCGCGATCCGCCCCGTCAGGTTCGACACGACCGGCAGCCGCGGCTCGTGGAAGGCGATCCCGCGCAGCACCTCGGCCAGCGGCTCGGACACCTCCGCCATCAGCGGCGAGTGGAACGCCGCGTTCACGTGCAGCTCCGTCACCGTCCGGCCCGCCGCCCGCAGCTCCTCCACCGCCCGCGCCAGCGCCCCGGCCGCGCCGGAGACCACGCACTGCTGCGGGGCGTTGACCGCCGCGACGGCCAGCCCGGGCCACTTCTCCAGCAGCGGCCGCACCTCCTCCACGGGCGCCGACACCGCCGCCATCGACCCCGGCGCGCGCACCGACTCGATCAGCCGGGAGCGCGCCGCGAGGAACGCGACCCCGTCCGCGAGGGTGAACAGCCCGGCCACCGTCGCCGCGACGATCTCACCGACGCTGTGCCCGATCAGCACGCTCGGCCGCACCCCCCACGACAGCCACAGCCGCGCCAGCGCGTACTCCAGGGTGAACAGCGCCGCGTGCGTGAAGGACGTACGGGCCAGGGTCTCCTCGGCGTCCGGCGCCTCGCCGAACATCACCGCCGCCACGGAACGCCCCAGCAGCGGGGCGAAGAGCGCGTCGCACTTGTCGACGTACCGGGTGAACACGCGGTGGCGGCCGTACAGGGCCCGCCCCATGCCCACGTACTGCGAACCGGAGCCGGTGAACAGGAAGGCCGTCTTGCGGAACGCGTCGGGCTTGTCCTCCCCGCTCGGCGGCGCGCTCCACCGCTCCAGGTGGGCGGCCAGCTCACCGGTCGACGCCACCGCCGCCGCCACCCGGTGGCGGAAGTGGGAGCGGCCCGTGGCACGGGTGCGGCACAGGTCGGCGAGGCCGGTGTCCGGATGCCCGGCGAGGAAACGGGCGTACCGCTCGGCCTGGAGCCGCAGCGCCGGCCGCGACTTGGCCGACAGGGTGAACACGTGCCCGCGCTCCTCCCGCTCCGGGGCCGCCGGCGCCGCCGCGCCCGCCGCCGGGGGCTCCTCCACGACCGCGCCTTCGGCCTCCGCCGCCGGGGGCTCCTCCAGCACCGCCACCGCGATGGCCCCGGCGACCCCGAAGCCGTTGACCGTGGCCCGGCGCACGGGCGCCTTCCACTCCCGCTCCTCGGCCGCCACCTCGATCGGGTAGGTCTCCCACGGGATCCGCCCGGACAGGTTCCGCCACACGTGCGGGAAGAAGGCACCCGCACGCATCTGCGTGATCACCTTGATGACCGCGCCCAGCCCGGCCGCCGGCTCCATGTGCCCGATGTTGGCCTTCAGCGAGCCGATGACCAGCGGGTCCCCCTTGTCGCGCGACGCACCGAACACCCCGTTGACCGAACCCATCTCGATCGGGTCGCCCAGCGGGGTCCCCGTCCCGTGCGCCTCCACGTACTGGATGTCGCCCGGCTCCAGCCGCGCGTCCGCCAGCGCCGCCCGCATCACGGCCTCCTGCGCCGTGCCGTTGGGCGCGCTCAGGCCCGCGCTCTCGCCGTCCTGCCCGATCGCGGTTCCGCGTACGAGCGCCAGCACCCGGTCCCCGTCCGCCAGCGCGTCGGAGAGCCGCTTGAGCACCAGCGCCCCGCAGCCCTCGGCGCGCGCGTAGCCGTCCGCGCTCTCGTCGAAGGTCTTGCAGTGCCCGTCCGGGGCCAGCATCTGGGCGTGCGAGAGGATCACGTACGAGCGCGGGCTGTGCAGGGTGTTGACCCCTGCGCACAGCGCGATCCCGCACTCCCGGCGCCGCAGCCCCTCCACCGCCAGGTGCAGGGCGGTCAGGGAGGCCGCGCACGCGGTGTCGGTCGTCAGGCTCGGACCGCGCCAGCCCAGGAAGTACGAGAGCCGCCCCGACAGGGAGTACGCGCCCAGCCCGGTCGTCAGGCTCCCGTCGAGCTGCTCGTCCGAGAGGCCCTCCAGTTCCAGCGCGAAGTCCAGCGGCGAGGCACCCACGTAGACGCCGCCGTCACCGTGCCGGAGCCCGGCCGGGTCGATGCCGGCGTCCTCCAGGGCCTGCCACACCGTCTCCATCAGCAGCCGCTGCGCGGGATCGATGAAAGGAGCGTCCTTGGGCGGGATGTTGAAGAACTGCGCGTCGAACTCGTCTATACGGTCGAGAAAACCGCCCGCGACCGCGGTGATCGAACCGTCGGCCACCTCCGGAACCCAGCGGTCGCGCGGCAGCGGACCGATTCCGGAACGGCCCTCCCGCAAAAAGGCTTCCAGCTCGTCAATGGAATTGTTTCCGCCGGGCAGGCGCATTCCGATACCGACCACGGCGATCGGCTCGTGCCTCTCCGAAAGGAACCGACCGAGTTCCTTTTCCTGCCTGCGGACCGTTTCCTCCGCGGCTTCGAGCCTTTCCCGTACATCGCGCTCTTCCGGAGTCCCGGGCATGGCGGCCGCCCCTCTCAATTCGCTTCGAAGATATCGGCCAGGACGTCCGAGGCCAGATAGTCGGTCAGCCGCTCGACGGTGGGCTGGTTGAACAGGGCCGTACTGCTGATGCCCCGCCCCAGCCGCTCCTCCAGCCGCTGCTTGACCATGGTGAGCAGCAAGGACGTCATGCCGAGCTCGAAGAAACTGTCCTCCAGGGGCAGCTCTTCGTCATCGGGCATGAGCAGCGCCGTCTTGAATTCCGCCACGACGATTTCTTCCAGAACCGTCCGGCGTTCCGACCGGGGTGAGGCCACCAATTGATCCGTCATACCGGCCGAGTGAAGCACAGCGCTCGTGACGGTCGGCTGACGCCCTCCTGACTAGCCGGCTCCGTCAGTTCACCGTCAGCAGGCCTGTGGGAGCCTCGGTGGAGCAGCAGTGCGTGAGATCCGGCGTGGAGGAGCCAATCATGCAGACCGAAGCACGGGAAGAACTGCGGGCCAACGGATATTCGTTGCTGCCGGCCGACCGGCTCGTCATCGACGCCGAATTGCGGCAGCACGTCAAGGAATTGGCCGCCGAATGGGAGCACCTGGAGACGGACCAGTACCTGAAGGGCGGCTCCCGCTTCCGCGAGCGCCGCTACGACCGCTTCTTCTTCGTGCCCCGCACCGGAGAGGTCCGGCTGCGCCCGCACCGCCCCTACTTCCAGTCGATGAACGCCAACGACTACGCCGGCGGCATCGACCGCGACGTGGCGCCGCTGAGCCGCACCACCCTGGACAACCCGCTGCTGACCCGGCTCCTGCGCACCGACTTCGAGAAGTTCCCCGTGCCCGAGGAGTCCTGGCTGGACGACCCCTGGGACGTCCAGTGCCACCAGTTCCGGATCATCAGCACCCCCAACGAGACGGGGGAGCCCACCCCGGAGGGCCCGCACCGCGACGAGGTCGACTTCGGCGCGATCCACCTGATGGGCCGCTTCAACGCCCGCGGCGGCGAGTCCCAGGTCTACAGCCTGGACAAGGACCTCGTGGCCGAGTTCTGCCTGACCGAGCAGATGGACACCATGTTCTGGGCCGACGCGCAGATCCTCCACGCCGTCCGCCCGATCCACCCCGTCGACCCGGGGAAGGCGGCGGTCCGGGACGTGCTGATCCTGGGCTACAAGCACGAGCCGGAGCTGCGCCGCGAAGAGCGGGACGCGGGCTGACATGGTGACGCGTACCCAGATCCGCCGTGTCGACCGGGTGATCATCCGTTTCGCGGGTGACTCGGGTGACGGTATGCAGCTGACGGGTGACCGTTTCACCTCGGAGACGGCGTC
>NZ_JBIBCI010000039.1:0-19750 GCF_042901085.1 Streptomyces sp. NPDC012794 | reverse complement strand
GCCCCACCCCCCGGGGGCTTCGCCCCACCCCCCGGGGGCTTCGCCCCACCCCCCGGGGGCTTCGCCCCACCCCCCGGGGGCTTCGCCCCACCCCCGGGGGCTTCGCCCCACCCCCCGGCGGCACCGCCTTCCCCGGGCGCCCCCAGCCCCACCGTTTGACCCCGGCCGCCGTATGGGCGTAAACCGGGAGGGCTTGGGCGTGGGGTGGGATGTGGGTCGCGCGGGCGTGGCAGGGTGCGGGAGGGCCGGGGTGATTGTCGCCTCGTCCGATCATCGTTCCGTCCGGCGAGCAGCGAAGGTCTGCCATGAGACTGCGCAACGCCCTTGCCCTCACCGCCCTCCTCCTGGCCCTCAACACCGCGACCGCCGCTGCCGACATCGGCAACGGAGGCGGTGCCCGCCCCGCACCCGCGCTGCCCTCCCGCGCGCACGCCACCTGCGGCGACGGCAAGGCGACCGCGTTCCCCATCGGGGCGCGGATCCGGGGCGGGCCTGTGGTCTACCGGGCCGGTGCCGGGCCGCAGACCTGGCTGCTCGACCTGACCAACACCACCAGCGGCACCTGTACGGCCATCCACCCCGTGGTCGTCTTCACCGATGCCGCCCGGGCGCTGCGCCCCGCCCACCTCCGGATGGAGTTCGAGGCCCCCGGCGGCCCCTTCCCCGTCACGCTGGAGCGCTCCGACCGTGACGAGATCATCGCCGTGTTCGACGGCGGGCCCGGCGGCGGGAACGGTGCGAACGGTGGGAACGGGGACAGCCGGTTCGCCGGGTTCTCCGTGCCGGCCGGCGGTTCCGCCACCGTCAAGGTGCGGCTGGCCTTCGCCGCCGACACCCCCCTGGGCGAGGTCGTCGCCGACGCGGCGCTGGTCCAGCGCAAGGCCGGCGACGGGGAGTGGGTCGGGGAGGCGGGCGGGTACCGCTTCTCCGTGGAGGGGCCGCAGGACCCGGCCGAGGCGGGTTCGCTCGCGCACACCGGGCCCCACGAGTGGGTCTACGGGTCCGCCGCCGTGGCCGCCGTCGCCGCCGGGGGCGGGCTGCTGCTCGGGGCCCGGCGGCTCCGGGCCTCCGCCTAGCGGCTCGCCCGCGCACGCCCCCCGTACCTCCCTCGCCCCTCCACCTCCTCGGCGCGACCGGCCGCGCCGACCCGCTCGCCGGCCCGTCACAGCCGTCGCCGCCGGCCCGCCCACGCGCAGGCGTCACGCCGCCGCACGGGGCGGCGTACCGCTGAACACCCCGACGGCGAGGCCGCCCCCGCCCCGCCCTGTCCCGGGCCGTGGACGCCCTCCCCTTCCGCAGCCCCGCACCGCTAGGGTGGTTCAGACCAGAGGCCCACCGAGGTCAGAGGCACCGCAGAGCGGAGAGACGTCCCGTGGCAGAGCGCAAGCCGATCGAATCCTGGCTGACCGACATGGACGGAGTCCTCATCCACGAGGGCACCCCGATCCCGGGCGCGGATGCCTTCATCAAGCGGCTGCGCGAGTCCGGCAAGCCCTTCCTGGTGCTGACCAACAACTCCATCTACACCCCGCGCGACCTCCAGGCCCGGCTCAGCCGGATGGGTCTGGACGTGCCCGTCGAGAACATCTGGACCTCGGCGCTCGCCACCGCGAAGTTCCTCGACGACCAGCGCCCGGGCGGCACCGCGTACGTCATCGGCGAGGCCGGCCTGACCACGGCCCTGCACGACATCGGCTACATCCTGACCGACCACGAGCCCGATTACGTGGTCCTGGGCGAGACGCGCACCTACAGCTTCGAGGCCATGACCAAGGCCGTCCGGCTGATCAACGGCGGCGCCCGCTTCATCTGCACCAACCCCGACGAGACGGGTCCTTCCACCGAGGGTCCGCTCCCGGCCACGGGTGCGGTCGCCGCGCTGATCACCAAGGCGACCGGCAAGAAGCCGTACTTCGCCGGCAAGCCCAACCCGCTGATGATGCGCACGGGTCTCAACGCCATCGGCGCCCACTCCGAGTCCAGCGCGATGATCGGCGACCGTATGGACACCGACGTGCTGGCCGGGCTGGAGGCGGGCATGCAGACCTTCCTCGTGCTGACCGGTCTCACCACGGTCGAGGACACCGAGAAGTTCCCGTACCGGCCGACCAAGACGGTCGATTCCATCGCTGACCTCGTCGGCCTGGTGTAGTCGCGCAGGAGCGGGTACGGCTGACACGTACGGGCCAAGAGAGCGCCGCTCCGGATGCGGAGCGGCGCGCCGCGCGTGAGGCTCCTTGTCGAGGAGGTTCACCATGCGCTGTTCTCTGATCGCTCTGCGTGTCGCAGGGGCCGCCGTCGCCCTGACGGCATTCACCGCCGTGACCGCCCCCGCAGCCCTCGCGAACGAGTGGGACCGCGGTGGCGTCTCGGCGGAACCGAACCCGGCCGCACCGGGAGCGCACGTCAAGATCCGCGTGCGGGGCTGTCACGGTGACTGGGGGGTGGCCCGTTCCCCCGTCTTCGTGTCGGACGTGCGCCTCTCCTCGCGCCACGGGGACGGCCGGACCCTCTGGGGCGAGGCCACCGTCCGCTCCCACGCCGACCCGGGCCGGCACGAGATCCGCGTCAAGTGCGAGGGCGCCGACGGCCTGCGCGGCTCCATCGACATCCGCCACCGCGACCACCACCACCGCCCCGACCCGCACCGTTCGCCGGTCTGGCCGGTCCACGCGGGCGGCGGCGGGATGTCCGCCGAGGTCGCCGGGGCGACCCGGCCGGCGACGGCCGCGGAGAAGAGCCACGACGGCGACGGCCCCGGGCTGCCCCACACCGTGATCGGCGCCGTTCTCGCCGCCGCGGCCACCCTGGCGGTCGCGGGCCGGGCCATCACCCTGCGACGCCGCCGCAACGGCGGATGAGCGAGCCCAGGGCCTCCGCGGGCGGCCGGCTGCTGACCTTCGCCGCCTGGACGGTGCTGGTCATGGGCCTGTGGCTGTGGGGCAAGGAGATCACCGGGGTGCCGCCCGTTCCGGCCGCCGACCAGGCCGGCGGGCAGCCGGGGCCGGCCCTCCCGGCCGCGCGGCCCCCGCTGCCCGGGGTGATGCCCGCGCGGGTCGACGTACCGGCGCTGGGCGTCCGGGCGCCGGTGATCGCCCGGGGCCTGGACGCGCAGGGGGCGATCGATCCGCCGCCGTACGAGCTCCCGGGCACGGTGGGCTGGTGGGGCGCGGGCCCGGCGCCCGGTGCGGTGGGGGCCGCGCTGATGGTGGGGCACGTGGACACGCGGTCCAAGCCGGCGGTGTTCTACGGCCTGAGCTCCCTCAAGCCGGGCCAGAAGATCCGCGTGGAGCGGGCGGACGCCACGGTCGCCGAGTTCACCGTGGAGGACGTACGCGTCTTCGAGCGCGCGGGCTTCGACCCCCACAAGGCGTACGGGCCCCGGGTCGGGGGCCGCGCCGAACTGCGGCTCGTCACCTGCGGCGGGAACTACGACAAGGCGGCCGGGCAGTACGCGGCGAACGTGGTGGTCTCGGCGTACCTCACGGGCGCGGGGGCGAAGCCGGCCACGGCGTCGGTCTAGCCCGTCCGGGGCAGCCGGGCCCCCAGCCCCCGAGGCCCCGCCCGGCCGGGCCGGCGGCAGAACGAAGAAGACCCCCGTGGCTTTCGCCACGGGGGTCTTCTTCTCGTCTGTGCGCCGCCAGGGACTCGAACCCCGGACCCGCTGATTAAGAGTCAGCTGCTCTAACCAACTGAGCTAGCGGCGCTTGCTGACAGGCAAAACTCTACCCCACCCGGAGAGGCGCTCGTGACCAGCCGCGCCCGCGCTGTCCGATTAACCCATGTTTAGGAGGTTTGTCGTGCACGATATGTCTGGTCGAGCCGAATCTGATGCCCCGACAGATGCGTGCCCGGCCGACCAGTGGACGAGCAGGGGAGTGGACGGAACCGCATGACGATGCAGCCTCCGGTGCATGTGCAGATGCCGACGCCGATGACGTTGCCGGTCTTCGAGGAGTACGAGCCCGCCGGCGACTGCGTGTGCCTCGGGTGCGCGCAGCGGCGCCGCACCCTCGCGCGGGGGCGGGCCATAGCGCTGCGGGACGGCGGGCACCCGGCCGCGCGCGGGGCCCGCCGGGCGCTGGTACTGGCGACCGCGGCCGGTGTGGTGCTGGGCGGCGGCGGGTCGGCGGCACTGGCCACCGCCAGGCCGGTGCCGGGCCCCGGCCCGGTTGCCCTGGACGACCGGGACGGTGCGGACGGTCCGGGCACCCCGCAGGGCGACCGGGCCCCGCTGCACGGACGCCCGACCCCCGGGCCGCGCCCCACGTCCCCGTCGGTGGGACGGCCGGGCGCGCCGCCCGCCGTGCGCGCCATCGACCGGGCCACGATCATCAACCGGGCGAAGACCTGGCTGGACGCCCAGGTCCCCTACAGCATGACCTCGTACTGGTCGGACGGCTACCGGCAGGACTGCTCGGGGTACGTCTCCATGGCCTGGAACCTGGGGACGAACGAGTGGACCGGCAGCCTCGACTCCTTCGCCACGAAGATCACGAAGGAGCAGCTGCTGCCGGGGGACATGCTGCTCTTCCACAACCCGGCGGACCCCAACAACGGGTCGCACGTCGTCCTCTTCGGCGGCTGGGTCGACGAGACGCGCACGCACTACGTCGCGTACGAGCAGACCCGCCCGGCGACGCGGAAGCAGGCCACGCCGTACGGGTACTGGAAGAACTCCGAGAAGTACCTGCCGTACCGGTACAACGGCGTGACCACCGGGGTCCTCCCTGACCCCCCGGTACCGGACCCCCCGGTGCCGGGCACCCCGGTGCCGGGCACCCCGGTACCGGGCACGCCGGTACCGGGCGCCCCGCCGGCGGGCACGGCGGCTTTCCCCGGCGCGGCCAAGTTCGGCCCGGGCGCGGACAACGAGTACGTCGCCGAGCTCGGCAAGATGCTGATCGGGCGCGGTGCCCTGCGCTTCTACCCCAAGGGGCCGAGCACGAAGTGGAGCGACGCCGACCGGCAGGCCACGCGGGCCTTCCAGGAGGCACAGGGCTGGACGGGCGCCGACGCCGACGGCATCCCCGGCGAGCACACCTGGCGGCTGCTGGTCCAGCGCAAGGGCAAGGACATCCCGCCGACGGGACGGACGACGGGACCCGGTGCGGTGAAGCCGGCCGTGGCCCTGCCCGGCCCGACCGGGGTGCCCGCCTACCCCGGGCCGGGCGTCTTCCGCCCGGGGCAGTCCCATCCGGCCGTCCTCGCCCTCGCCCGCCGGCTGGCGGCGAAGGGCTTCGGCAAGCACTACACGTCCGGCCCGGGCCCGCGCTGGAGCGAGGCCGACCGCCGCAACGTCGAGGCCTTCCAGCGCGCCCAGGGCTGGCGCGGCGCCTCGGCCGACGGCTATCCGGGCCCGGAAACCTGGCGCCGGCTGTTCGCATGACGGAGGCAACGATGTACCCCACCCACACGACGTTCACCACGGGCACCTTCCGCATCCCCGCGCTGCCCGCAGCCCCCGCCGGCGCCACCGCCCACGCCTCGGGTCCCGCCGGCCCGCTGCCGTCCCGGGCGCCGGCCGTGGACCAGGACCCGGCCGCCGGGACCCGCCCCGCCGAGCCGGTCGCCGTGTACCGCGGGTCATGGACACCGCAGCCCCCTGCGGCGGGCCCCGTCCCCCTCCCCGCCCCGGGCCCCGCCCCGGCCGTCCCCCCGGCGCCGACCCCCGCCCCGACGCCCGCCGCGCACCCCGCCCCCGCCCCGGTGTGGCCGTCCGCGCAGCCGGCGCCCGCCGCCGCGCACCCGGCCGGGCCGGAGCCGCAGGCGCAGCCCCCGGCGGGGGAGTCCGCCGCCCCCGACCCGCATCCGTGGGCGGCGGCTCCCGCTGCCCCCGCCCGGGCGGCCGTTCCGCAGCCGGGCGGCTACCGGGACCGGCCCGCCGGGCAGCCGGGCCACGGGCCGACGGCACGGGCCGCGCACCCCGACGGCCCCGCCCCCGAACGGGCCGTCCAGCCGTTCGGAGCCACCCGGTTCGCGTCGGGCGTCGCCGCGCTCCGCCCGGCCGGTCCGGAGCCCGTGACGGCGGTCCCGGCGGCGGAACCCACCTCCGCGACCGGGGGTACGGAGTTCCCCGCGGCCGCCGCGACCTGCACTCCGGCCCCCCGCGCCGCGGAGCCCGCCGCCGCGACGGCCCCCCGCGCCGCCGAGCCGGACCCGCTCCCGGCCGGGCACGCGCACCCCGAACCGGCCCCGCTGGCCCTGGCGGCGCCCCCGGCCACCGCCCCCGATCCGGCTCCGGGGGCCTTTCCCGGCCCCACCCAGGGCCGCGCCTCCGAACCGGAACCCGCCCGGCCGGGGCCTTCGCACCCCGCCGACGCCGACGCCGACCCCGACGCGTTCCGCGCGGCCGCCGACGCCCCGGAGCCCGGCAGCGAGCCCGCCCGGCCGGGGCCGCCGCGGGGTGACGTGCCCGCCGCCCGGAGCCAGGCCGGGGCGGACGCCGCCCCCGGCATCCCGCACCCCGCGCCCGAGCCCCCGCACGGCGTGCCCGGCCCCGGACCCGCGGAAATCGCCGCGCGGGCCGTCGCGCGCGGGATGCGCACCGAGGATCCCGCCCCGCGCGGCCGCCCGCGCCCCTCGCGCGGCGGTGCGGTCACGGAGGTCCCGCTGCACCTCCCGTTCCGCCCGCAGCCGCAGCCGCCCAGGTCCCCGGCCGCCGCTCCCGTCGCCATCACCGCGCGGAAGCCGGTCGCCGGCCGTCGCGTCCCCCGGGGCGACGACCGGCTCCGCGAGCACCGGGGGCCCGTACTGCCCGGCTGGATCGCGGTGGCCGTCGGCGGCCTGGCCCTCCTCGGCTGCGCGGCGGTGCTGTGGCGGGCCGGTGTGGTCCCCGCCACCGTGGTCGCCGCCTTCGGGGCCCCTCCCCGCCCCTACCAGGGGCTGCGCGCCACGCACTGGCCCCCGCTCGCCTTCCTCGGCATCGTCACCCTCCTCGCACTCGGCGGCCTCGGCCGGGCCAAGGCGGGTCACGCCTGGGTGCTCACCCTCTTCGGGCGCTACCGGGGCACGGTCCGGCGTACCGGCCTGACCTGGATCAGCCCGCTCCTGCTGCGCCAGCGGGTCGACGTCCGGCTGCGGCACTGGCGCAGCGAGCCGATGCCCGCCGTGGACTCGGGCGGGCTCGCCCTCCAGGTCGTCGTGCAGGTCGTCTGGCAGGTCAAGGACACCGCCCGGGCCACCCTCGCCGTCGAGGACCACACCGACTACCTGGCCGAGCAGGTCGAGTCGGCGATGGCCCGGGTGCTGTCCCAGCTGCCCGCCGACGCCTTCCACGAGGACGCCCCGACCCTGCGCGACGCCGAGGCCGTCGGTGACGCGCTGACCCGGATGGTGGCGGCCGAAACCGAGGCGGTCGGGATCGAGGTGTTCTCGGCCCAGCCCACCCGGATCGAGTACGCCCCCGAGGTCGCGGAGGCGATGCGCCGGCGCCGGGTGGCCGCGATCGATGCCAAGCACCGGGACACGGTGCTGACGTCGGTGGTCGACGCCGTGGACGACACCGTCCACCGGCTGACCTCGCGCGGGATCGTGGAGCTCGACGACTACGAGCGCAAGGCCCTGGTGAAGGACCTCACCGTCGCCTTCTACACCGGGCGGTCCGACCAGTAACAGCCGTCACGGGGGTTCCGCGAGCGAACGGGTGGCCGGTAATGACCGGACCACCCGTTCGCTCATTGGTATAGACATGGCCAACTCCCGTCCATACCCTGGGACTTGGTCTAGACCTAGAGCGGCCGACCGGCTCCCCCCGCCCGGCCCCAGCACCCCCACCAGCCCCACTCACCCCATCCGCCCCACCAGCTCAAACCAGCTCCACCAGCCCCGATCAGTCCCACCAACCCAGCCCAGTCCCACCGAGCTCACCAACCCAACCGAACCCAATCCAACCCGGCCCCCACCACTCCGGTCGACCCCACCGACCGCCGGATCCCAGCTCCAGCCGGCCCGCCAGGGCCGATCCCCACACGCGCACCCCTCGCCGGATGCCGCATTCCCCCCACGCCCAAGGAGCACCATGCGTTCCTTCCGCATGCCCTCATGGCCCGCACGCC
Organism: Streptomyces sp. NPDC012794; assembly: GCF_042901085.1. Classification (NCBI taxonomy): domain Bacteria; kingdom Bacillati; phylum Actinomycetota; class Actinomycetes; order Kitasatosporales; family Streptomycetaceae; genus Streptomyces; species Streptomyces sp. NPDC012794. The sequence goes on along the minus strand of NZ_JBIBCI010000039.1, from coordinate 11,693 downwards.
CCACAGGCCCCGTGCACCCCTCCCACCCCTCCCGCCCCGCGCGGACGGCCGCCGCCGCCACGCTCGGTCTCGGCCTGCTCGCCGGAATCGCCCTGCTCGGCGCCCCCAGCGCCAGCGGCCACGGCTACACCGACACCCCCATCAGCCGCCAGAAGCTCTGCGCCAACAGGACGGTCTCCGACTGCGGCCCCATCCAGTGGGAGCCGCAGAGCGTCGAGGGGTACAAGGGCTTCCCGGCGGCCGGTCCGGCCGACGGGAAGATATGCGCCGGCGGGCACAGCGAGTTCGCCCAGCTCGACGACCCGCGCGGCGGCAACTGGCCCGCGACCCGGGTGAACTCGGGCCAGCCCTTCGACTTCCGCTGGCAGTTCACCGCCAACCACTCCACCACCGACTTCCGGTACTACGTCACCCGGAACGGATGGGACCCGGCCAAGCCCCTCACCCGGGCCGCCCTCGACCCCCAGCCCTTCCTCGTCGTCCCGTACAACGGCGGCCGCCCGGACATGACGACCATCCACCGCGGCTCCATGCCGGCCGGCAAGACCGGGCGGCACATGATCCTGGCCGTCTGGACGGTCAACGACACCCCGATGGCGTTCTACGCCTGCTCCGACGTTCAATTCTGACGCCACGTCAGCTAACCTCCGGCGGCATGCGGACCACGACAGCACCCGGCGCCGGCGAGACCGTCGCGGAACTCGTCGCGCGCCAGTGGGGCGACCACCGGCCCGGGCTGATGTACGGGGCCGGCGCGGCCGGCAGCGCCGGGCCCGCCGTCCTCAGCCGCCACCGGACCGCCCGGGAGGCCGCCGCCCGCGCCGCGCTCCTCGTCGACCTGCTGCCGCCGGGGGCGGAGCCGCACGTGGGGGTGCTGCTCGACAACACCCCCGAGTTCCCCTTCTGGCTCGGCGCGGCGGCCCTCGCGGGAGCCGCCGTCGCCGGGATCAACCCCACCCGGCGCGGCCCCGAGCTGGCCCGCGACATCCTGCACACCGACTGCAGGATCCTGGTCACCGAGCCCGCCCACCTCCCGCTGCTGCGCGGCCTGGACCTGCCCGGCGTACGGCTCCTGGTCACGGGGACCGAGGAGTACGAGACCCTGCTCGCCCCGTACGCCGCCGCGAAGCCCGGCGAGTCGACGGTGCGTGCCGGAGCGCCGCCCGGCCCCGGGACCCGGCTGCTGCTCTACTTCACCTCCGGCTCCACCGGCGCCCCGAAGGCCGCCGTCTGCGGCCAGGGCCGTCTCGCCGCCGCCGGCGGAGCGCTGGCCCGGAGCCTCTCGGTCACCGCGGACGACGTCCACTACATCTGCATGCCGCTCTTCCACGGCAACGCCGTCATCGCCGACTGGCTGCCCGCCCTCGCCGCCGGCGCCCCGGTGGCGCTGCGCCGCCGCTTCTCGGCCTCCGCGTTCATGGACGACGTACGGGCCTACGGGGCGACGTACTTCACCTACGTCGGCCGGGCCGTCCAGTACCTGCTGGCCACCGAGCCCCGCCCGGACGACCGGGAGCACCGGCTGCGTCTGGGTTTCGGCACCGAGGCGGGGGCGGTGGACGCGGCCCGCTTCGCCGACCGGTTCGGGGTCCGGCTGGTGGAGGGGTACGGGGCCACCGAGGGCGGCGCCTCGGTCCAGCGGGCCCCCGGCACCCCGGCGGGCGCGCTGGGCCGGGCGGCCCCGGGGGACGACCTGGCCGTCGTGGACCCGGAGACGGGCCGCGAGTGCCCGCCCGCGGTCCTGGACGGGCGGGGCCGGCTGGTCAACGGGGACGAGGCCATCGGCGAGCTCGTCAACCGGGGCGGCGGCTTCTTCGAGGGCTACTGGCGCAACCCCGGCGCCGAGGCGGCCCGCACCCGGCACGGCTGGTACTGGACCGGTGACCTGTTCTTCCAGGACCCCGAGGGGTTCCTCTACTTCGCGGGCCGCACCGACGACCGGCTGCGGGTCGACAGCGAGAACCTGGCCGCGGCGGTGATCGAGAACATCCTGGCCCGCTGGGAGGCGGCGGCCGGTGTCGCCGTGTACGCGGTCCCGGACGAGGTCGCGGGGGACCAGGTGATGGCCGCCCTGGCCCTGCGCGAGGGCGCCACCTTCGACCCGGAGGCCTTCGGCGCCTTCCTGGCCGCGCAGCCGGACCTCGGTACGAAGATGTCCCCGCGCTACGTGCGCATCCTCGACGCGCTGCCCGTCACCGCCACGAACAAGATCCACCGGGTCGCCCTGCGCCGGGCCGGCTTCCTCGGCCCCGGCCCGGTCTGGCACCGGTCCGGCGGCGCGTACCGCCGGCTCGACGGGGAGGGGCTGGCCGCGCTGCTGGCGGCGTACGAGGCGCAGGGCCGCCGGGAGCTGCTGGACCGCTGAGGGGGCTCGCCGTGCGGGCCTGCGGTTACTGGTTTGGAGCACCCCTGGGGACCAGGTAGTATTTTCTCTGTCAGCAGGCGCCGCTAGCTCAGTTGGTTAGAGCAGCTGACTCTTAATCAGCGGGTCCGGGGTTCGAGTCCCTGGCGGCGCACCTGATCTTCGGGCGGTTTCCGGTTCACCGGGAACCGCCCGAAGTGTTTTCCGGGTCGCCGCAGTGCTTTTTCCGGGGCCGCAGGGTGTCCGGGGCCGGGGCCGCGCTCGGCCTTCTTCCGGGGCCCTCAGAGGGTGAGTGACAGCAGCAGCGGTGCGGCCTTGCGGTTCAGGGTGTCGGCCGCGGCGCGCAGCCGGTGGGCGTGTTCGACCGGCATGGACAGGGCCAGGCAGCCCACCGCGGCACCGGCCGTGATCGGGACCGCCGCGCAGACCGTGCCCACCGCGTACTCCTGGAGGTCCAGGACGGGGACGGTGGCGGGCTGGGAGTCCAGCTTCGAGAACAGGATCCGCTCGTTCACGATCGTCTTCGAGGTGAGCCGGGCGATCTTGTGGCGGGACAGGTGGTCGCGCCGCCCGTTCTGGTCGAGCTGGGTCAGCAGGCACTTGCCGACCGCGCTGGCGTGCGCCGCCGAGCGGAAGTCGACCCACTCGTGCACCTTGGGCGTGCGCGGGCTGTCCGCGAACTGGGTGATGCGGACCTCGCCGTCCACGTAGCGGCTGATGTAGACGGCCGCGCCGACCGAGTCGCGCAGCTTGTCGAGGGTGTCCTGGAGCTTTTCCTGGAGGGCCTGCTGCCGGCCGAGGCCGGAGCCGAGCAGGACGAGGGAGTCACCTATGGCGTAGGCGCCGTCGGAGACCTGGAGGACGTAGCCCTCGCGGCGGAGCATGAGGAGCATCGGGGCGAGATGGACCGCGGGCAGGCCGGTCTCACGCGCGATCTGCACGTCGGTCACACCGCCGGTGTGCCGCGAGATCGTTTCGAGTACGCGCAGGGCGTACTGCACCGAGTGGAACGGCGCGGTCGGCTCGGGCTTCAGCGCCACGGTTTCCCCCTACCAGGTTGTTACCGCTTGCTCTACCACGATAGCCATCAAGGGGCCCACGTGGGGCGTGTGTTGAGGAGATTGATGGCTTAATCAAGTCGCCCGGCCTGGAACTACCCGTTTGGCATATGCCAGCGGCATGGGCATGCCCCGGTCTGCCGGGAATGCCCGGCGAGCACTTCCCGTTCGAGTTCTTCGTACGAACGCCGTACGAGGCGTACGGGGCGCCGCGGGCGCACGAGCGGGACGGGACGGGAGCGACGATGAGCGACACCGGGGACGCGGGCCGGGGCACGGGCGGGTCGGCGGAAGGCAGCCCTCAGCAGGCGGACCGGGCCACGGCCCAGGACCCGGCGGCGGCACCGGCGCCCACGGCTCCGGCGGCCACGGCTCCGGCCGCGGACCCGGGCCGGTACCGGGCCCAGGACCGCCCGCAGTACCCCGGCGGGGACCCGGCCGGCGGCCCGGCCGGCGACCCGGCCCAGGACCGTCCCCGCGACCCCGTCCGCGGGATCGCCCGGGGCCGGGCGCCGGTGCCGCTGTCGGTGCTCGACCTGGTCACCGTGGGCAGCGGGTCCACCGCCCACGAGTCCCTTCGCACCAGCGTGCGGATCGCCCGGCAGGCCGAGGCCCGGGGCTACCACCGCCACTGGGTCGCCGAGCACCACTCCATGCCCGGGGTCGCCAGCTCCTCCCCGGCGGTGATCCTGGCCCACCTCGCCGCGCACACCTCGCGGATCCGCCTCGGCTCGGGCGGGGTCATGCTGCCCAATCACGCCCCGCTCGCCGTGGCCGAGCAGTTCGGCACCCTGGAGGCCTTCGCCCCGGGGCGGATCGACCTCGGGCTCGGCCGGGCGCCGGGCACCGACCCCCGTACGGCGGCCGCGCTGCGGGGGCCCGGACGGCTGGACGAGGCGGCGGACGAGTTCCCCCGGCGGCTCGCGGAGCTGACCCGCTTCCTGGACGACGACTTCCCCGACGGGCACCCGTACGCCCGCGTGCACGCCGTGCCCGGCCCGGTGCAGGGGCCCGCCGGGCGTCCCCCGGTCTGGCTGCTGGGCTCCTCCGGCTTCAGCGCCCGGCTCGCGGGGGAGCTGGGCCTGCCCTTCGCGTACGCCCACCACTTCTCCGCGGCCGGCACCCTGCCCGCGCTGGAGCTGTACCGCGACAGCTTCCGCCCCTCGGCGGTGCTGGACGCCCCGTACGCCCTCATCGGCGTCTCGGCGCTGGCCGCCGACACCGCTGCCGAGGCGCGTGCGCAGGTGCTGACCGGAGCACTGTCGATGCTCCGCCTGCGCGGCGGGCGGCCCGGGCTGGTCCCGACGCCCGAGGAGGCGGCCGCGTACGGCTTCTCGCCGCTGGAGCGGGAGTTCGTCGACGGCTGGCTCTCCAACGTCGTCCACGGCACCGCCGACGAGGTCCGGGCCGGGCTCGACGCGCTGGTGGCGCGGACGGGCGCGGACGAGCTGATGCTGACCGCCAACGCCCATGGCGGAGAGGCCCGGCTGCGCTCGTACGGACTCGTCGCAGATGCGTACGGGATGCCCGCCGAGCCCTCGACCCGGGCCTGAGCGGGGCTGGGTCCGGGAGAAACGGCATGTGGCTGGTTCGTTGCCGAAGGCTTGCCGGAGCATGACCTAAGGGAGCCTTAAACCGCTCGTCACCCGGGGTGGCGGGCGGTTCTTGCGGTGCGCTCAGGTCTCTGACGAGGGGATTTGACCGTTGAGTGGTCTAGTCCTTCTTTGGTCCAAACCATTGACTGGGGTGCCGGGTGATCGCTATCACTTCTCTCACCTACCGCTGATTTCCTCACCTCCCACCCCCACGGAGGCAGTTCATGCACGTGCGTAAACCCCTCATCGCGGCCGCCGCCACGGCCGCGCTGGCGGCCGGTGCGCTGGCCGGCTTCGCGGGACTCGGCACCGCACAGGCCGCCGACGCCTCCACCACCGCCACGGCCGGCGGCGTGCGGATCGCCTACTACGACCAGTGGAGCGTGTACGGCAACGCCTTCTACCCCAAGCACCTCGACACCCGGGGCATAGCGGGGAAGCTGGACGTCATCAACTACTCGTTCGGCAACATCCACCCCACCGAGCTCACCTGTTTCGAAGCGAACAAGGCGGCGGGCGACGACAACAACCCCAACGCCGGTGACGGCGCGGGCGACTCGTACGCCGACTACCAGAAGTCCTTCAGTGCGGCCGACAGCGTCAGCGGCGTCGCGGACAAGTGGGACCAGCCGATCGTGGGCGTCTTCAACCAGTTCAAGCAGCTGAAGGCCAAGTACCCCCACCTGAAGATCAACATCTCGCTCGGCGGCTGGACGTACTCGAAGTACTTCAGCGACGCGGCGAAGACCGACGCCTCCCGCAAGAAGCTGGTCTCCTCCTGCATCGACCAGTACATCAAGGGCAACCTGCCCAAGGCCGACGGCTTCGGCGGCCCCGGCACCGCGGCCGGGATCTTCGACGGCATCGACATCGACTGGGAGTACCCCGGTTCGCCCGACGGCCACCTCGGCAACCACTACGCCCCCGAGGACAAGCAGAACTTCACCCTCCTGCTCAAGGAGTTCCGCGAGCAGCTCGACGCCTACGGCCGGGCCAACGGCGGCAAGAAGTTCATGCTGACGGCGGCCCTCCCGGCCGGCCAGGACAAGATCAAGCACATCGAGACGGACAAGATCGGCGCGTACCTCGACTACGCGAACATCATGACGTACGACATGCACGGCGCCTGGGACGGCGACGGGCCGACGTACCACCAGTCCCCGCTGTACTCCCCGGCCGGCGACCCGACCGACGTGATCGCCCCGGGCACCCAGAAGTACAGCATCGACAACGCCATCGACTCCTGGATCGACGGCAACCCGGCCTACGGCATCGCCGGCGGGTTCCCCGCCGGCAAGCTGACCCTGGGCTACGAGTTCTACTACCGCGGCTGGAAGGGCGTCCCCGCAGGGGCGGCGGGCGGCCTCGCGCAGCCCGCCACCGGCGCCTCCGGTGCCCGTCCCACCAGCCAGCAGGCCGGCATCGCCAACTACAAGGAACTCGGCGGGATCGTCGACAACCCGGCGACCACCTACTGGGACGACCAGGCCAAGGCCTCGTACTTCTACAAGGACGGCGAGTTCTTCACCGGCCTGAACCAGAAGTCGATCCAGGCCCGCGTCGACTACGGCAAGCAGCGCGGCCTGGCCGGCGCGATGATGTACTCCCTGCTCGGCCTGGACAACAACACCACGCTGCTGAACCAGATCTCGGACGCCCTCGGCGCTGCCACCCAGCCGCCGACCACCCCGCCGACCACGCCCCCCACCACCCCGCCGACCACGCCGCCGACGACCCCGCCGACGACGCCCCCGACCACCGGCTGCGGCAGCGTCCCGGCCTACGTCGCGGGCACCGTCTACACCGCCGGCAACGAGGTCTCGCACAATGGCCGCAAGTACCGGGCCCAGTGGTGGACGCAGAACGAGGCGCCCGGCACCACCGGTGAATGGGGTGTCTGGAAGGACCTCGGCGCCTGCTGATCTCCCCCCACCCCGCGCCGAGCGCCGGCCCGCCCCGCCCCCCTTCCCGGGGGGCGGGGCGGTTCCGGTTCCCGGTTTTTGGGGCGCGCGGCGGCCCTCAGGCCTGCGGCGTCCCCGAGGCGAACCGGGCCCCCGGCGGCGGCGCGATCATCTCGGCGATCCGCTCCGGCGCGACCGCGCGGGAGTACAGCCAGCCCTGCCCGGTGTCGCAGCCGACGCGGCGCAGCCGGGCCGCCTGGCCGGCGGTCTCCACGCACTCGGCGGTGACCGTCAGCCCCAGCCGGTGCGCGAGCTGGACGAGGGCCTCCACGATGGTCTCGTCGGCCGGGTTCGGGTGGGTGCCCTCCTCGTAGCGGAAACCGCGGACGAAGGAGCCGTCCAGCTTCAGCACGGACACCGGGAGCCGGCTCAGGTAGGCGAGGTTCGAGTAGCCGGTCCCGAAGTCGTCGATGGCGATCCGCACGCCCATGTCGCTGAGCGCCTGGAGCGCCTGGAGGGGGCGGCCCGCCGACCCCATCACCGCGGACTCCGTCAGCTCCAGCTGGAGCAGCTGGGGGGCCAGGCCGGTCTCGGCGAGGATCTCCGCGACGTCCCCCACCAGGTCCGAGTCCCACACCTGGCGCACCGCCACGTTCACCGAGACGAACACCGGGCAGTCGCTGGGCTGGTCGATCTGCCAGCGCCGCGCCTGGCGGCACGCCGTGCGCAGCACCCACTGGCCCAGCTGCACGATCGAGCCGTCCTCCTCGGCGATCCCGATGAACCGATTCGGCGTCAGCATCCCGAACTGCGGGTGGCGCCAGCGGACCAGGGCCTCCACCCCGCGCACCACTCCGCTCTCCAGGTCGACCAGCGGCTGGTACTCCAGCTCGAACTCCCCGCGCTCCACGGCCGGGCGCAGGCTGGAGGAGAGCGCCTGACGGGTCATCCGGTGCGCGTTGCGCTCGGGGTCGAAGAGGGTCCAGCGGGCCTTGCCGTCCGCCTTCGCCCAGTACAGGGTCGTGTCCGCCGCCTGCATCAGCCCCGTCGCCGAGGTGCCGGCCGCGTCCCGCTCGACCACGCCGATCGACGCGGACACCGAAAGCCGCTGCCCGGCCAGGTCGAAGGGCTCCTGTACGGCGGCCAGTACGCTGCGCGCCAGGTCGGCGAGCTGCTCGGTGCCGGTGGAGTCCTCCACCAACAGGGCGAACTCGTCGCCGCCGAGCCGGGCGACGAGGTGCCCGCCCGAGCGGCCGTAGCCGGACTGGTCGGCGCACTGGCTGAGGCGGGCCGCCACGGCGGTCAGCAGCCGGTCGCCGACCCGGTGGCCCAGGGTGTCGTTGACCGCCTTGAAGCCGTCGAGGTCCAGGTAGCACAGGCCGATCCGGCCGGTGCCGCCCGTGCCGTAGGCGGAAGCCTCCAGGGCGGCCGAGAGGCGCTCGAAGAAGAGTGCCCGGTTGGGCAGCCGCGTCACCGGGTCGTGCATCTGGAGGTGCCGCAGCCGGGCCTGGAGGTCGCGCCGGTCGCTGATGTCGGCGACGGACAGCAGGACGTCCGGGGTGCCGGTCACCGGGCCCAGGGTGACCTCGGCCCACAGCGAGTGCCCGTCGGGGTGCTTGAGGCGGCGCGTGCACCGCAGCCGGGCCTGCCGGCCGCGCAGCACCTCCTGGTAGGCCTGCCAGGTACGGGCCTCCGCCGCCAGGTCCACGAGGTCGGCGGCGCACTGCCCGGCGAGGGCGTGCGGCTCGGCTCCCAGGAGGGTGGCCAGGGCCCGGTTGGCGGCGATCACCTCGCCGCCGCGGCCGATGACGGCCATGGCGAGGTGCGCCGCGTCGAAGGCGGCGCGGTAGTCGCGCGGTTCGGGCACGGCAGACACTGGTTGGTGACGCTCCGTAAGGGTCGGTCGGGTGCTCTCGGCCGCCGAACCGGTCTCCTCTGAGGTTCCGCTCACCGTTCGCTCCCGCTGTGTTCGTGAGTGTCCGCGCAGGAAAGTGTGCCGATCATAGAGGCTGCCGGGAGCCCCTATCCAGCGGCGTCGCCGTGCGGGGACGGGTCCGTCGCCATGCTGACGCCTTTCGGGGGGCCTCCTGACGGGGTGTCGGACAGGGGTCGGGTGACCGTTTGCGCGCATCTGTGAGCATCGGGCGGCGCGAGTCGATCTGATGTGACCGATCGTGACGTTCTGTAGCGACCGCCGTGAACTCCGGGGGTCACCGGCTTGCCGCAGCAGTCACTCATGTGGGGCACCGGAACAGGACATTAGTCAGACAATCACCCCAAGGTGGATGGGACGGGACGAATCCACCAGCGGGAGGTCGACGTGCGGCGAGAGCAGACACCCGGGGGAGTGGACCGCTCCCGCATGCGAAGTACGGCCGCGGCCCTCACCTCCATGACGGCGCTCGCCGCCATGTCGCTCGTCGCGGGTCCGGCCGTCGCCGACACCAACGCCGCGGGGCCCTGCGCGCTGACGCGGACGGCCGCCCACCACTCCCTCGGCGTGGACACCTGGAACGGCTCCTACCCCAAGCCGGAGCGCACGCTCCACGCGGTCATGGTCTTCCTCTCCTTCCCCGGCCACCGCACCGCCCTCACCCCCGCCGAGCTGACGGCCGACTACTTCCCGGCGACCAGCGAGTTCTTCGAGCGTGCCTCCTACGGCCGGTTCCGGCTGGCCCCGCACCCGCAGAAGCAGTGGATCCGGATGCCCCGGCCGGCGACCGCCTACGGGATACGGCGCGACTGGGCCCCCGGGGACCGGGCGGCCTACCTGCGGGACGCGGTCGCTGCCGCCGATCCGCGCGTGGACTTCAGCGCGTACGACGTCGTGTACTTCATCGCCGACCCGAGCGCCCCCGGCGTGGACTCCGACGCCACCAAGGTCGTCAACTTCGACCGCCCGATCGTGGCGGACGGCTCGGAGCTGCGGCGGATCGTCACCGTCTTCGAGCAGCACCCGCCGGACCGCAACGTGCTGGCGCACGAGACCGGGCACGTCTTCGACCTGCCCGACCTCTACCACCGGCCGGCGGACGGCAAGGGCGACTGGGACACCTACGTCGGCGACTGGGACGTCATGGGCAGCCAGTTCGGCATGGCCCCGGACCTGTTCGCCTGGCACAAGTGGAAGCTGGGCTGGCTGGATGCCGCCCAGGTGGACTGCGTACGGTCCGGCACCTCGCTGCACACCCTCCAGCCGCTGTCGGAGGCGCCGCCGCCGGGCGGCACGGGCGGCACCCGGCTCGCGGTGATCCGTACGGGCCCCGGCAGCGCGATCGCGGTCGAGGCGCGCGGCTCCGCCGGGAACGACGGGGACACCTGCACGGAGGGGGTCCTGGTCTACCGGGTCCGCAACGAGGCGTCCTCGGGCGGCGGGCCGATCGAGGTGCTGGACGGGCACCCCCGCACGGAGGCCTGCTGGGACCGCTCGGTGTACCCGCCGCTGGCGGACGCGCCGCTGGAGGTCGGTGAGACCTTCACGGTGCCGGGGGAGCGCATCACCATCGAGGTGGCGGACCGGACCCAGTCGGGCGCCTACACGGTGAAGATCACGACCTGAGGGAGTCGTTCCCGCCGCCGCGCGCACACCGCGCGCACACGAAGAAGGCCCCCGCTCCGAAGAGCGGGGACCTTCTCCCGTCTGTGCGCCGCCAGGGACTCGAACCCCGGACCCGCTGATTAAGAGTCAGCTGCTCTAACCAACTGAGCTAGCGGCGCCTGCTGACGTCGTAGACATTAGCAGGCGTTTCGGCCGAACCAAAAATCGATACCGGACCCCGGGCGGCGTGCAGGAACGCCCAGAGCAGGGCGTCCGGACCGGGGAGCCAGGGCAGCCGGGCGTCCGGGGCCACCAGCCAGCGCGACGGGCCCGGCGCGGCGGACAGCGGGGGCACCGTGACGGCGTCCCCGTGGCCGTGGCACAGCGGGGCCGGGGCGGCCGGGCCCCACTCCTCCCACGCGAGCAGCGCCGGGAGCCGCTGGGCGGTGCCGGGGGAGGCGAAGAGCAGCATCCGCCCGCGGTGGACGGCGGCGGGCCCCGAGCCGGGGCCCCGCTCCCAGAGCAGGTCGAGCATCCGGCGGCCGAGCACGAGCGGAACGTTGACGACGTCGAACGCGGTCCCGCAGGGCAGCACGGCGGGCGCGGTGGGCCGCGCCTCCCAGACGGCGAGCGTCTCGTGCGGGTGCGCGGAAGCGGAGGCCAGCCAGGCGGCACCCTGTGCGGTGACCTGCGTGGCGGGCGCGGTGCGTGCGTCGGGGCCGTCGAGGGCGGGGCAGCCGGCGGCCGTCGTCAAGGTCGTCATATGCCAGGTGTACCCGCCGTAGCGCAGCGGTTCCGCGGAGTTACCGAAAACCGGGACAGGGCGGGCGGTCCTGGGGTATGTTGCGCCGCGCATGTGCCGCGCAACCGCGGGGTCCCGGGACCGGCCGCCCTGTTTCCGTGTGCCCCGGCCGGACCGTGCCGAGGCCGTGCCCGGTCCCGTGCCTAGGTCGTCTCTTTGGGATCTTGCCGGGCAAGCCCGCGGCGTCTGGTGCGGTGCCTCGCGAGGCGGAGGCGCAGCGCGCGTAACTGGACGTACTCGGCTGTGCCGACAGCGCGGCGAGGTGCCGTGCCAGGCGTCGCGGGTCTGGGGGTACCTCCCAGCGGTAGCCGGGGGAGCAAGATCCGGAAGAGACGGCCTAGATGTATTGACCCGCAGCGTTGTTCACGCGGCTGATGGGTGGCATGCCGCCCAGTGCGGTGTGGCAGCGGTGGTGGTTGTAGGTGTGGAGGAAGTCT
>NZ_JBIBCI010000038.1:0-20276 GCF_042901085.1 Streptomyces sp. NPDC012794 | reverse complement strand
GGGTGCCCGGGGGGGGGGGGGGGGGGGGGGGGGGGGGCCCCGGGGGGGGGGTGGGGTGGGGGGGGGGGGGGGGGGGGGGGGGGGCTTGGGGGGGGGGGCGGTGCCGGGGTGGGGTGCCGTCCGGGGCGGGCTTCGATGTTCGGCGCCTGTTCCGAGTCCGGTTGCGCGAGGTACCGGGCGCCGAATTCATCTCGTTTTAGCCCCGGACGACACCCCACCCCGTCCCCGCCCCCTTACGTTGTTCGCCGACCGCCCGTCCACGCAGGGCGTGCTCTGGCGCATCCGGCCTCGCCGGCGTTTGAGGCGCGGGGTCTGGGGGCGGAGCCCCCAGGAGGGGTCCGGGCGCGGCCCGGGGAACGGGCGAAGGGCGGGTGGGGGAGGGCCCCGCGCAGCGGCGGCGGGCTACGCTCAAGGCATGGCCGGCCGCTTCACCCCCTCCACCCGTACCACCGTCCGCGGCGGCCACACCGCCGTGCCCCCCGGCAGGGCCGGCGGCGGCGTCCCCGTCCGAGGCGGGAAGGTCCGCAGCTGGCGGCCCGGCGCGGCCGTGGACCTGGGGCTGGTGCTCGGCCCGCTCCGCCGCGGCCCCGGCGACCCCACCTTCCGCACCACCCCCGACGGCTCCGTCTGGCGCGGCACCCGCACCCCCGAGGGCCCCGCCGCGCTCCGCGTCGCCGCCACACCCGACGGGGCGGACGCCGAGGCGTGGGGCCCCGGCCGGGACTGGCTGCTCGAGACGCTGCCCGCGCTGCTCGGCGCCGACGACGACCCCGGCGCCTTCGTCCCCCGGCACCGCCTGGTGCACACCAGCCACCGCCGCCGCCCCGGCCTGCGCCTGACCCGCACCGGGCTGGTGCTGGAGTCACTGATCCCGACCGTCCTGGAGCAGAAGGTCACCGCCGACGAGGCGTACCGCGCCTGGCGCCGCCTGGTCCGCCAGTACGGGGAGCCCGCGCCCGGGCCGCTGGGCGGGGAGCTGTACGTGATGCCCACCGCCCGGGAATGGGCGCTGATCCCCTCCTGGGACTGGCACCGGGCCGGGGTGGACATGAAGCGCTCGGCCACCATCGTCCGCGCCGCCCGGGTGGCCCACCGGCTGGAGGAGGCCGCGTCGATGGAGCTTGGGCCGGCCGCCGCCAGGCTGGAGGCCGTACCGGGCATCGGCCCCTGGACCTCCGCCGAGACCCTCCAGCGCAGCAACGGTGCGCCGGACGCCGTCACCACCGGCGATCTGCACCTGCCCGGCATCATCGGCTACGCCCTCGCGGACGAGCGGGACGCCGACGACGCCCGGATGCTGGAGCTGCTGGCCCCGTACGAGGGCCAGCGGCACCGCGCGGCCCGGCTGGTGCTCCTGGCGGGCCGTACTCCGCCCCGCCGGGTGCCGCGGATGCCGCGCGGGGACATCGGCCTGCTCTAACGCACCTCGATGAACGCGTCCGCCGGGCGGTCCGGCCGTTCGGCGGGGGGCGCCGCCGGGTGGCCCACGGCGACGGCCCCCATCGGGTCCCAGCCGTCCGGCAGCGCGAGCACCTTGCGCACCACGTCCCGGCAGAACATCGTCGAGGACACCCATGCGGAGCCGAGCCGCTCCCCGGCGAGCGCGACCAGGAAGTTCTGTACGCCGGCGCCCATGGCGACGACGAACATCTCCCGTTCGGCCGCGTCCCGCCGGGCGTGCCCGTAGTCGTGGGCGCCGTCGGTCACCATGCACGGCACGACCAGGTACGGGGCGTCGCGCAGGACGTCCCCGCGCTTGATCCGCCGGGCGATGGACTCCTCGGACTTGCCGTCGCGCCGCAGGTCCGCGATCCACGCGTCGCGCATCGCGTCGAGCAGTTCGAGCCGGGCGGCGGCCGACTCCAGCAGGACGAACCGCCACGGTGTGGTGTGGTGCGGTGCCGGGGCGGTGACCGCCGCCGCCACGGCGCGGCGTACCGCGCCCGGGTCGACGGGTTCGCCGGTGAAGGCGCGTACGGTGCGGCGCTGGGTGACGGCTTCCCGTACGGCTTCCGAGGTGCCCAGGCGGAACATGTCGTCGGCGGGCGCGCGGACCAGGTCGGCCGCGGAGGTGCCCTCGCCGAGTACGTGTCCCAGTCCGCGTACGACGGCCACCGGCAGCCCGGCGGCCTTGCCCTTGACCAGGTCGCCGGCCGCGGCCAGTTCGTCGGCCGTCGCCACTATCGTCGCGCTCAGCGGGTTGCCGTGGGCGTCGGTGCCGCCGCGCAGGTCGTCCAGTACGCGCACTCCGGCCGAGCCGATGGCGACGTCGGTCAGTCCGGAGCGCCAGGGCCGGCCGAAGGTGTCGGTGACGATGACGCCCACGTCGACGGAGAGGGCGGCCCGCAGGCCGGCGCGGATCTTGGCGGCCGAGGCGTCGGGGTCCTCGGGCAGCAGCAGTACGGTGCCCGGTGCGGTGTTGGAGGCGTCGACGCCGGCGGCGGCCATGACGAGGCCCCGCCGGTTCTCCACTATCCGCAGCGGGCCCCTGCGCGCGACGACCCGTACGGTCTCGGCGTCGATGGCCTCCTCGCGGGAGTCGGCGCGGACGCTCCGTCCCTCGGCCTTGGAGACGATCTTCGAGGTGACGAGCAGGACGTCCCCGTCGCGCAGGTCCGGTTCCGCGTCGGCGATGAGGCGGGCCAGGTCGTCGCCGGGCCGGACCTCGGGGATGCCGGGGAGGGCCCGCACCGTGTAGGAGGGGACGGTCACCGGGCGGCCCGCGCGACTTCCAGCGCGGCGTGGGCCATGGCGGCGGTCGCGGCGGTGTCGGTCATCATCAGCGGGACGGCACGGCAGGCGATGCCGGCGGCCTCGACCTCGGCGACGGCGTCCGCGTCGGAGGTGTCCACGAGCCAGCCGTCGAGGAGGCCGGAGCCGTAGTGGCGGGCGACGGCGGCGGCGGTGGATTCGACGCCGACCGCGGCGAGGACCTTGTCGGCCATGCCCCGGACGGGTGCTCCGCCGACGATGGGGGAGAGGCCGACGACGGGTGCAGGGGAGGCGGCGAGGGCTTCGCGGATGCCGGGTACGGCGAGGATGGTGCCGATGGAGACGACGGGGTTGGAGGGCGGGAAGAGGATGACGTCGGCGGCGGCGATGGCGTCGAGCACGCCGGGGGCGGGCTGGGCCCGGTCGGCGCCGACGGGGACGACGGCCTCGGCGTCGAGGGAGGCGCGCAGCTTGACCCAGTACTCCTGGAAGTGGATGACGCGGCGTTCGCCGGTTTCCGGGTCGGTGATCGCGACGTGGGTCTCGACGCGGTCGTCGGACATGGGCAGCAGCCGGACGCCCGGCTGCCAGCGGTCGCAGAGGGCTTCGGTGACGGCGCTGAGCGGGTAGCCCGCGCCGATCATCTGGGTGCGGACGATGTGGGTGGCGAAGTCGCGGTCGCCGAGGCCGAACCAGGAGGGTCCGACCCCGTACGCCGCGAGTTCTTCCTTGACGGTGAAGGACTCGTCGGTGCGGCCCCAGCCCTGGTCCTCGTTGATGCCACCGCCGAGGGTGTACATCACGGTGTCCAGATCGGGGCACACCTTGAGCCCGAACAGGTGAATGTCGTCGCCGGTGTTGCCGATGACGGTGATGTCCGCGTCGGGGACGGCGGATTTCAGTCCGCGGAGGAAACGGGCGCCGCCGATGCCGCCGGCCAGAACAACAATGCGCATGCGCCCAGTCTGTCAGCCGGCCGCGGGCCGCCCTTGGGGGGTGGTGCCCGGGAGGCGCCGTCAGGCGGGTACGTGCTCCTCGCGGGCCGGGGAGCAACTGTGCATCGGCATCTCGGTCAGGCCGGGGAAGTAGACGTGCAGGCTGACGGCTCCGTCGAGGCTGTCGTTGACGACCTCGTGGGCGTGGCCGGGGGCGAAGACGCGCTGGGTGCCGGCGCGGTGGCTGAGGCGTCCGGTGCGCGGGGTGTATTCGACGAGTTCGCCGTCGAGGACGGTCATGATGCCGGAGGAGCTGCCGTGGTCGTGCAGGCCGCTGCCCTGTCCGGGGACCCAGCTGAGCAGCCAGACCTCGTAGCCGGGGCCGGTGCGCAGACGGTGGTACCAGCGGGTGGTGGCGTCGTACTGGACGAGGTGTTCCCAGCTCCCGCGGTCCTCGGCGATGGACCGGGCGAGGCCGGCGAACTCGGCGACGGTGGCCGGGTGTTCGCGGGCGGGCTGGAGGAGGTGCTGGACGGCGAGGATGTCGCCGGCGATCTGGAGGTCGCTCTCGACCACGGCGGCGGACGGGGCGGTCGCGGGAGCGGTGGGGGCGGCGGGGGCGCTGTTCATCGTGGGGTGTCCTCGACGGATGTCAGTCGTGCGGGGCGGTTGCTGTGGGGTGTGGCCGGTGCTCAGGGGAGCCGGGGCTCCGGTGGCATCAACAGCTGCAACAGCAACAGCGAACCTGGGCAGCACGCAGGAACCCACGAATGGGGGTCCAGGTGGCGGCTGCGGGCGCTGACATGAAGACAAGGAGAGCGGGCTGAGGGCCGGACTGTCAACCCAATGTCCGTTTTGCGGGAAAACTTTCACCACATCCGGTTGCCGTGCGCGGAGAAAGGTTTGTGCAAGAGCTACCAGGGGATGTGCGCTCCGAGCCAACGGAAACCAGTCTCAAACCCGTTGGCGTCACTCGTGATCGGAATGTGATCCAGGCTGCATCTTCGGCTGAATCGCAACCCCTCCACAGGGTGACGCGTCGACCTCGGACGAGGGAGACATGCACGGACAGCCTGTGGCTTGTGTCACGATTTTTGGCGATATGAACACTTTCTGTATACGCTTGGTTCCGCAGAGTGAATAAGGGCCCCAATAGCAGATCTCGGCTTGACTGCACAGGAGCCACACACTTGTAATTTCACTCGTGTCGTTGCTCGGCGATCAGTAACGGCAACATCACGGGGACGCACAGACAGAGCGAGGGGCGCACATGACCGAGCTGTTTCAGGAACTGCTGGTCGAAGAGGCGGACGAGGAGCTCGGTTGGCAGGAGCGCGCACTGTGCGCGCAGACCGACCCCGAATCCTTCTTTCCCGAGAAGGGCGGCTCCACCCGCGAAGCCAAGAAGGTCTGCCTCGCCTGCGAGGTCCGCTCCGAGTGCCTCGAATACGCCCTCGCCAACGACGAACGCTTCGGCATCTGGGGCGGACTGTCCGAGCGCGAGCGGCGCCGGCTGAAAAAGGCGGCGGTCTGAGACGGCGATCCGAAACGGTCGCGGAGCAGCACAGAACGAACCTGACACACCAGCAGACTGAGCAAACGGTCCGCCTCCCGCACCTTCCCCGCAGGAGGCGGACCGTCGCGTTCCGGCCTTCTCCGGACACGGCGTACCCTCCCCCTCGCAGCCGTTAGTGTGGGGCGCTGTCCAGCAGCTTCCGAGGGCCCCGCACCCCGGATCCTCCCCCGGACTCCGTCCGGGGGCACCCCCAGGCCGGAGGGCCCGTACGCGATGTCCCTGCACAGCAACTCGACGGCCTCCCACCAGGCAGCCGCCACCCCCGAGTTCCCCCGGCACGTCGTCACCGCGGTCCTCGTCGCCCACGACGGAGCCCGCTGGCTGCCCGA
The DNA here is from genome assembly GCF_042901085.1 of Streptomyces sp. NPDC012794. Taxonomy (NCBI): domain Bacteria; kingdom Bacillati; phylum Actinomycetota; class Actinomycetes; order Kitasatosporales; family Streptomycetaceae; genus Streptomyces; species Streptomyces sp. NPDC012794. The sequence continues at coordinate 14,724 of NZ_JBIBCI010000038.1, read as the reverse complement.
GACCCTCGCCGGCCTCCTCGCCCAGGAACGCCCCGCGCAGAACCACGTCGCCGCCGACACCGGCAGCGCCGACGACTCCGCCCGCCTCCTCGCCGAGGCCCTCGGCGACGACCGCGTCCTGCACCTCGCCCGCCGCACCGGATTCGGCACCGCCGTCGACGAAGCCGCCCGCGGCGCCGGCACCCTGACCCCCGAGGAACTCCCGTACCTCAAGCGCCCCAGCGGCTGGGACCCCGTCAGCCGCACCTGGCGCGACGACGCCTACGACCTCCCCGAGCTCCCCCACGGCGAACCCGTCCAGTGGCTCTGGCTGCTCCACGACGACAGCGCACCCGAACCCGACGCCCTCACCGAACTCCTGCGCGTCGCCGACCAGAACCCGGACGCCGCCGTCATCGGCCCCAAACTCCGCGGCTGGTACGACCGCAAACAGCTCCTCGAGGCCGGCGTCACCATCGCCCGCAGCGGCCGCCGCTGGACCGGCCTCGACCGCCGCGAACAGGACCAGGGCCAGCACGACCAGGTGCGCCCCGTCCTTTCCGTCTCCACCGCCGGCATGCTCGTACGCCGCGATGTCTACGACGCCCTCGGCGGCTTCGACCGCCGACTGCCCCTGATGCGCGACGACGTCGACCTCTGCTGGCGTGTCCACAACGCCGGCCACACCGTCCTCGTCGCGCCCGACGCCGTCATGCGGCACGCCGAAGCCGCCGCCCGCGAACGCCGCACCGTCGACTGCGCCGGCCGCTCCGCCGTCAGCCCCCACCGCGTCGACAAGGCCGGCGCCGTCCACACCGTGCTGGCCAACACCCCCGGCCGCGTCCTGCCCTACGTCCTGCTGCGCCTGCTCCTCGGCACCCTGCTCCGCGCACTCGGCTACCTCGTCGGCAAAACCCCCGGCCAGGCCGTCGACGAGATCACCGGACTGCTCGTCATTCTGCTGCGCCCCGGCAGGCTCCTCGCCGCCCGCAAGGCCCGCCGCCGCCCCGCCGTGCCCGCCGCCGAGCTGCGCCCCCTCTTCCCGCCGCCAGGCGCCACCCTGCGCGCCGGCGCCGAACAGCTCGCCGCCTACCTCGGCTCCGGCCGCGACAGCGACCCCGCCCCCTCCGGCCGGCACGGCGGAGCCCTCGAAACCGGACCGGGCGGCGACGACGCCGACTACCTCGTCACCAGCCCGCCCGGCCGGCTCGGCCGGATCGCCCGCAACCCCTCACCCGTCCTCTTCGCCGGCCTGCTCCTCGTCTCCCTCGTCGCCTGCCGCGGGCTCATCGGCGGCGGCAGCCTCATGGGCGGCGCCCTGCTCCCCGCACCCGCCGGCGGCCTCGGTCTCTGGCACGCCTACACCGGCGACTGGCAGCCCGTCGGCACCGGCACCACCGCCGGCGCACCCCCCTACCTCGCGATCCTGGCCGGCCTGTCCCTCCCCTTCCTCGGCTCCACCCGGACCGCCCTGACCCTGCTGCTCGTCGGCTCGGTCCCGCTCGCCGGACTCACCGCCTACTTCGCCTCCCGGCCGCTCGTCACCTCCCGGCTGCTGCGCGCCTGGGCCGCCGTCACCTACGCCTTCCTGCCCGCCGTCACCGGCGCCCTCGCCGGCGGCCGGCTCGGGACCGCCGTCCTCGCCGTACTCCTGCCCGTCCTCGCCCGCTCCGCCGTCACCGCCCACGGCTTCGCGGGCGCCGGGGCGGCCGGCGGCCGGCGCGCGATGTGGACGTACGCCCTCCTGCTGACCCTGGCCACCGCCTTCACCCCCGTCGTGTGGCCCCTCGCCGCCGTCCTCGGCATCGCCGCGCTCCTCGCGCGCCGCGCCCACCGAGCGACGTACGCCGCCCGCCTGCTCGTCACCCTCGCCGTACCCCTGGCCGTCCTCGCGCCCTGGTCCCTGGGCCTGCTCAGCCACCCCGGCCGCCTCCTGCGGGAGGCCGGACTGCCCTACGGCAGCGGCACCGCCACCCCGCTCGGCCTCCTCGGCGCCGACCCAGGCGGGCCCGGCACCACCGGCCACCTCCTCCTCGCCGGCACCCTGCTCGCCGCCCTCGCCGCCCTGCTCCGCGCCGACCGGCGGCTCGCCGTCGGCACCGCCTGGGGCGCCGCCCTCGCCGGCCTGCTCCTCGCCGTCCTGCTCAACCGCACCGGCTGGGCCGGCCCCGGCACCCTCCTGTACGGACTCGCCCTTCTCGCGGCCGCCGTGCTCGGCGCGGACGGCGCCAAGGAACGCGTCGCCGCCCGCAGCTTCGGCTGGCGGCAGCCGCTGGCCGCCCTGACCGCCCTCGCCGCCGCCGCCGGCCCCCTGCTCCTCGCCGCCGCCTGGGCGGCGGCCGGGGCCGACGGGCCGCTCGGGCGGCGGGACCCCGTCCAGGTCCCGGCCGTCGTCGCGGAGCACTCCGGCGACACCAACCGCACCCGCACCCTGGTCCTCGGCGGCGACTCGCCCGCCACCGTCTCCTACGTCCTGGTCCGCGGCTCCGGCGCCCGCCTCGGCGACGGCGAACTCCTCGCCGCGGCCGGCCCCGACCCCCGCCTCGCCAAGGCCGTCTCCAGCCTGGTCTCCGGCGCCGGGGCCAACCAGTCCGAGCAGCTCAGCGCCTTCGCCGTGCGCTACGTCATGATCCCGCCCGGCGGCCCCGCCCCCATGCGCCGCGTCCTCGACGGCACTCCGGGCCTCAAACAGCGCCACCAGAACGACGGCACCGCCCTGTGGGAGGTCGAGCGGCTGACCTCCCGCGTGGCGATCCTCCCCGGCCACGGCCAGGCCGCCCCGATCACCGTCGACGCCGGGCCCGTCGAGGTCCACGCCGACATCCCCGAGGGCCCCGAAGGCCGGACGCTGCGCATCGCCGACCGGGCCGACCCGGGCTGGCGGGCCACCCTCGACGGCCGGCCCCTGACGCCCAGGACGGTCGACGGCTGGGCCCAGGGCTTCGTACTGCCCCCCGAGGGCGGCCGCCTCGACCTCGTCCACCGGGACTCCCTGCCCCGGGACGCCTGGCACTGGGCGCAGGGGTTCCTGGCCCTGGTGCTGCTGGTGATGGCCCTGCCGGGCCGTCGCGCCCGGCTCGACGACGACCTGCCGGAGGAGACCGCCCCTGCCGCCGGGGACGGCTCCGGCGAGCCCGGCCGGGGCCGCCGCGCCCGCCGTGCGGCCGGCGCCGCCGCGCCCGCCGCGGAGCCGGCGCCCGCCGACGCCGTCGTCGACCCGTACGCGCGGATCCCGGCGCAGCAGGTCCCCGGCGAGGAGTCGTACGCCTACCAGGAGCCCTACCCGTACGAGCAGCCGCCGCAGCCGCACGCGCAGCCGCAGCCGCCGCACGACCCGTACGACCCGTACGGCCAGTACGCCGGGCAGTACCCCCCTCCCGAGGAGCAGCCGCACGTCCCGCGGCAACAGCAGCCCCACCCGTACCCGTACGAGCAGCAGTACGACACCTACGGACAGCACCAGCCGCGTCCCGACGGGAGCCACCAGCAGTGAAGCAGCGCGCCCCCCTGACGCTCGCGGCCGTAGCGGCGGCGCTGGCCGCCGCCACCGGGCTGGCCTTCCTCACCGCCCCCGCCGCCACCCCGGCCGGCGGCGGCACCGGGCGGGCGGCCGCCGCCCGCATGCCGGTGGAGCGGTCCGTGCTGGTGTGCCCCGCGCCCAGCTCCTCCGACATCGCCGAGACCACGTACACCTCCCTCACCCCCGGCAAGGGCGGCGGCAAGGGCACGGCCCGGCTCGCCGGCAAGGACGGCAAGGCGGTGCTGGAGCCCAAGGAGCCCGGCAGGCCCGTCGCCGCCACCGCCTCCGGCGCGGAGGCACCCGCCCTGACGGGCGCCGCCGAGGGCGCCCTTGCCCCCGGCTGGACCGCCCAGCAGACCACCAAGGTCTCCGTCGGCCAGGCGCGCGGACTGCTCGGGCTCGCCTGCACCGCCCCCGGTACCGACTTCTGGTTCCCCGGCGTCAGCACCGCCAAGGGCCGGCAGGACTACGTCCACCTCACCAACCCGGACGACACCACCGCCGAGGTGACCATCACGCTGTACGGCCCGGACGGGCTGCTCAAGGACAAGCCGGGCACCGCCGACCCCGTGATCCGGGTCGACCCCCGCTCCACCACCAAGGTGTGGCTGTCCCCGCTGGCCCCCGACAGCCGGCTCACCGACGTCACCGCCCACGTGACGGCGAGCTCGGGCCGGGTCGGCGCCTCCACCCACGTCGCCGAGGACGGCACCGGCACCGACTGGCTCCCCGCATCCGCGGGCCCGGCCGACACGCTGGTGCTGCCGGGCATCCCGGCCGACGCCGTCTCCGTACGGCTGGTCGCCTTCGCCCCCGGCGAGGACGACGCCGACCTCACCGTGAAGCTGTCCGGCCCCACCGGCCCCCTCAGCCCGGCCGGCAAGGAGCGCCTCCACGTCAAGGGCGGCATGACGGCCGGCCTGGACCTGGGCGACGTGACCCGCGGCGAGGCCGGCTCGCTGCTGCTGGCCCCCGCCGACCCGGCGAAGGCGGTACCCGTGGTCGCGGCCCTGCGCGTGGTCCGCGGCACCGCCGCCAAGAAGGAACTGGGCTTCATCCCGGCGAGCACCCCCGTCGGGGAGCGGGCCACCGTCACCGACAATCGGGCCGACGACAAGGCGACCGTCCTCACCCTGACGGCCGCCGGCGCCGACGCCGCGGTCCGCGTCACCGCCTCCCCGGGCACCGAGGGCGGTCAGCCGGCCGTCCAGGAGATCACCGTCAAGGCGGGCACCACCCGCGCCCTGGCCCCGCCGGCCCCCTCCGGCGGCAAGGGCCCTTACGCCCTGACCGTCGAGACCCTGTCCGGGGGACCCGTCCACGCGGCCCGCACCCTGACCCTGCCGCACGACGGGATCCCGATGTTCACCGTCCAGGCCTTCGGCGACGACCGCTCCACGGTCTCGGTCCCCCGGGCCGCCGAGGACCCCTCGATCCTGCTGCGCTGAGCCCGCCGGGGCCGGTTCGGGCGAAGGCCCGCCCTTCCGGGAGCGGGTCAGTCCTGCCCGTACCGGGGGTCCACCGTCTCCGGGGACAGCCCGAGCAGCTCCGCGACCTGCTCCACCACGATCTCGTGCACCAGCATCGCCCGCTCGTCCCGCGTCTTCGCCCGGATCTCCACCGGCCGCCGGAACACCACGATCCGCGCCGGTTTCCCGTCCCGGGCCTCCACCAGGCCGCCCAGCGGCACCGCCTCGTCGTTCCAGCCCGCGTCGGGACCGCCCGGCGGCCCCGGCACGTCCGCGATCACGAACTCCACCTCGGCCAGCTGCGTCCAGCGCCGCTCCAGCCGCTCCACGGAATCCCGTACGAGGTCGCCGAACAGCTCCGACCGGCTCGCGGACAGCGGCACCTGCGGCGGGGCCAGCGGTCCGCGCATCCCCCGGCCGTGCCGGTCACGCCGCCGCGGCCGCGGCTCGGAAGGGGCCTCGGCCGGAGCCGCGGGGCGGGGAGGAAGCGCACTGTCCGTCACCCCCGCAGGGTAGCCCGCACGCCCCGGCCAGGACCCGATACGGTCACGACGAGGTGTCACGACGGTGTCGCCCCCCGAACGATCCGGCCAAGATCGGGCCGCATTACGGACGCGTCGCCCCCTTCGTCACCACCGCGGAGCACGACACGGGGGAGTGGCCGGGGGGAGAGTCGTCGCGGCCCGGTCAAGAGTGCGGTACCGTCCAACGTCGTGAGCCTTGTACGTCGCTGTTCGCGCACCGCGTGCGGCCGCCCTGCCGTCGCCACACTGACGTACGTCTACGCCGACTCGACCGCAGTTCTCGGCCCGCTCGCCACCTACGCCGAACCCCACTGCTATGACCTGTGCGCCGAGCACTCCGAGCGCCTGACCGCGCCGCGCGGCTGGGAAGTCGTACGCCTGTCGGACGGTTCCGGACCGTCGCGCCCCACCGGTGACGACCTCGAAGCCCTGGCCAACGCCGTCCGTGAGGCGGCGCGTCCGCCCGAGCGCGCGGCCGAGGCCGGCGGGGCCGGACACGGCGCCCCGGTGGCCGGCGAGACACGCCGCGGGCACCTGCGCGTCCTGCGCTCGCCCGACTCCTGACACGCGGATCGTCTGAAAAGCCGCTCTCCGTACAAGGTAGGTTTGCTCCACCGCACAGAACCTTCAGGAGGGCAGGCAGTGGCCGCAGATCTTTCGAACATCGTCAAGGCGTACGACGTCCGTGGCGTCGTACCCGACGAGTGGGACGAAACCCTGGCAGAGCTGTTCGGTGCTGCGTTCGTCGAGGTCACCGACGCCACGGCGATCGTCGTCGGTCACGACATGCGGCCCTCCTCGCCCGGCCTGTCGGCCGCCTTCGCCCGGGGCGCGGCCGCCCGCGGCGTCGACGTCACCCTGATCGGTCTGTGCTCCACCGACCAGCTGTACTACGCCTCCGGCAAGCTGGACCTGCCGGGCGCCATGTTCACCGCCTCGCACAACCCCGCCCAGTACAACGGCATCAAGCTCTGCCGTGCCGGCGCCGCGCCCGTGGGCCAGGACACCGGACTCGCCACCATCCGCGAGCTCGCCGAGAAGTGGACCGACGAGGGCGCCCCGGAGATCCCCGCCGGCACCGTCCCGGGCACCATCACCGAGCAGGACACCCTCACCGGCTACGCCGAGCACCTCAAGGGCCTGGTCGACCTGACCGCCATCCGCCCGCTGAAGGTCGTCGTCGACGCGGGCAACGGCATGGGCGGCCACACCGTCCCCACCGTCTTCGAGGGCCTCCCGCTGGACCTCGTCCCCATGTACTTCGAGCTCGACGGGACCTTCCCGAACCACGAGGCCAACCCCCTCGACCCGAAGAACATCGTCGACCTCCAGGCCCGCGTGATCGCCGAGGGCGCCGACCTGGGCCTCGCCTTCGACGGCGACGCCGACCGCTGCTTCGTCGTCGACGAGCGCGGCGAGGGCGTCTCCCCGTCCGCGATCACCGCCCTGGTCGCGGCCCGCGAGCTGGCCCGCAACGGCGGCAGCGGCACCGTCATCCACAATCTGATCACCTCGTGGTCGGTCCCCGAGGTCGTCCGCGAGCACGGCGGCACCCCCGTCCGCACCCGCGTGGGCCACTCCTTCATCAAGGCCGAGATGGCCGCCTCGGGCGCCATCTTCGGCGGCGAGCACTCCGCGCACTACTACTTCAAGGACTTCTGGAACGCGGACACCGGCATGCTCGCCGCGCTCCACGTCCTCGCGGCCCTCGGCGGCCAGGAGGGCACCCTCTCCGAGCTCGTCGCCGAGTACGACCGCTACGTCGGCTCCGGCGAGATCAACTCCACCGTCGCCGACCAGGCCGCCCGCACCGCCGACGTCAAGGCCGCCTACGCCGGCCAGGAGGGCGTCACCTTCGACGAGCTGGACGGCCTCACGGTCTCCGCCGCCGACTGGTGGTTCAACCTGCGCCCCTCCAACACCGAGCCGCTCCTGCGCCTCAACGTCGAAGCCCGCGACGAGGCCACCCTGGCCAAGGTGCGCGACGAGGTCCTGGCCCTGGTCCGGGCCTGACCCACCCCCGGCGCCGGCGGAGCGGAAACCAGCCCCGCCGGCGTTCGGGGCACGGGGATCCGGGGCAGAGCCCCGTACGACGGCACCGCACCCGCCCCACCCGCCCCGGAGCCCCGGCCCCGGGCCCCGCGGAGCCGCCCCGCACCGCAGGTGACTCGGCGGTACGCTGACCTCGCCCAATCCGCGATCCGCGATCCGCACCCCCGAAGGGAAACCGCCCATGCCGCTCGAAGCCGGCCTGCTGGAGATCCTCGCCTGCCCCGCCTGCCACGCCCCGCTCCAGGACGAATCGGCGGACGAGACCACCCCCGAGCTGCTCTGCACCGGCCAGGACTGCGGTCTCGCGTACCCGGTCCGCGACGGCATCCCGGTCCTCCTCGTGGACGAGGCCCGCCGCCCCGCCTGACCGGCCCCGCCGCTCGACCAGCCTGGATCCGTCAACACCGCCGGAGGCCCCCATGCTCGACGAGTCACTCCTCGACGCACCGGACGATCTCGCCCGTGCCGACCGCCGCGGCCTGCTCCGCGGCGCCGCCGAGGCCGGGGCCAGAGTCCGCACCGCGGCCCGCCACGCGGGCGAGGCCGGCCTCGGGGACCTGCGCCCCGACGGGCGCCCCCGCGCCGTGCTGATCGCCGGCTCCGGCACCGCCGCCACCGGCGTGGCCGACCTGCTCGGCGCCCTCGCCGGAGCCTCCGCCCCGGTCATCCGCCTGCACCCGACCGGCGTCGCCCACGCCGCCGGAGCACTCCGCTGGGCCCTGCCCGGCTGGGCGGGCCCCGTCGAGCTGCTGCTCCTCGCCACCACCGACGGCACCGAGCCCGGGCTCGCCGCCCTCGCCGAGCAGGCCTACCGGCGCGGCTGCACCGTGGTCGCCGTGGCCCCCGAGCGCTCACCGCTGAGCGAGGCGGTGGACGGCGCGCACGGGGTCCTCGTACCGATGGCCAAGGCCCCGTACCAGGAGTACGACGAGTCCGCCGTGGCCGGTCCCGGCGCGCTCTGGGCCCTGCTGACCCCGCTGCTGGTCCTCCTCGACAAGGTCGGCATGATCAGCGCGGCCCCCGACGCCCTCCAGCGCGCCGCCGACCGGCTCGACCGCACCGCCGAGCGCTGCGGCCCGGCCATCACCACCTACTCCAACCCGGCCAAGACCCTCGCCGCCGAGCTGGCCGACTCGCTCCCCCTCATCTGGACCGAGGGCGAGGCCGCCGGCCCCGCCGGCCGCCGCTTCGCCGCCACCCTCGCCGAGCTGGCCGGCCGCCCCGCGCTCGCCGCGGCCCTCCCCGAGGCGCTGACCGCCCACGGCGTGCTGCTCGCCGGCTCCTTCGCCGCCGGAGCCGACACCGACGACTTCTTCCGGGACCGCGTCGAGGAGCCCCAGGCCCTGCGCGCCCGCATCGTCCTGCTGCGCGACCGGCCGGCCGGCGGACTCACCGCCGCCCCGGCCGCGCGCGAGCTCGCCGCCGGCCACGACACGGCCATCAGCGAACTCGAACCGGAGGAGGGCGGAGAGCTGGAACAGCTCGCCGAACTCCTCGCCGTCACCGACTTCGCCACCGCCTACCTGGCGCTGGCCGGCCGGGGACGCGGCTGAGGCACACCCCTGTGCCCGCACCACATCCAGATCCAGGAAGACGACGACGATGGACCGCCTGACCAACACGATCCGCCCCTACGCGTGGGGATCCACCACCGCGATCCCGGCCCTCCTCGGAGTCGAGCCGACCGGTGAGCCCCAGGCCGAGATGTGGATGGGTGCCCACCCCGGCGCCCCCTCCCGCCTCGACCGCGGAGCCGGCGAGACCACCCTGGCAGCCGTCATCGCCGCCGACCCCGAGGGCGAGCTCGGTCCCGCCGCCGTCGCCAAGTTCGGCCCCCGCCTGCCCTTCCTCCTCAAGGTCCTCGCCGCCGGCGCCCCCCTCTCCCTCCAGGTCCACCCCGACCTGGCCCAGGCCCGGGCCGGCTTCGAGGACGAGGAGCGCCGGGGCGTCCCGATCGACGCGGGCCACCGCAACTACAAGGACGCCAACCACAAGCCCGAACTGATCTGCGCCCTCACCCCCTTCGACGGCCTGTGCGGCTTCCGACCGCCGCTGGAGGCCGCGGACCTCCTCGAAGGCCTCGGCGTCGACTCACTCAAGCCGTACGTCGACCTGCTGCGCGCCCACCCCGAGGAGGCGGCCCTGCGCGAGGTCCTCACCGCCGTCCTCACCGCCGACCGCGAGGAGATGGCCCGTACGGTCGCCGAGGCCGCGGCCGCCGCCGAGCGCCTCGAAGGCCCGTACGAGCCGTACGCGGGGCTCGTCCACGACTACCCCGGCGACCCGGGCGTGATCGCGGCCATGCTCCTCAACCACGTCCGGCTCCAGCCCGGCGAGGCCATGTTCCTCGGCGCCGGCATCCCGCACGCCTACCTCGACGGCCTCGGCGTCGAACTCATGGCCAACTCGGACAACGTGCTGCGCTGCGGCCTGACGCCCAAGCACGTGGACGTCCCCGAGCTGCTGAAGGTGGTCGTCTTCGAGCCGAGCGCCCCGGGCGTCCTGCGCCCCGAGGGCGACGGCGAGGAGGTCTACGAGACCCCCATCGACGAGTTCCGGCTCTCCCGGCACGTCCTGGCCCCCGGCGGCGCCCCCCGCGCCCTCCCCGACGCCACCCCGCAGATCCTGCTCTGCACCGCCGGCGCGCCCCGCGTCGGCGAACTGGCCCTCGCTCCGGGTGAGTCGGTCTTCGTACCGGCGGGCGAAAAGACCGAACTGTCCGGGAGTGGCACCGTCTTCCGGGCCACGGTCGTCATCTGACGTAGCGCCGACCACACCGACAGCTGCAACAATGTGCCGCCGTAAGCCAGTGGCCAGGAAGGACACCCAGCACCTATGAGCGCGTCGGGCGGTACCAAGGCGATCGTGGCGGCACTCGCCGCCAACCTCGCCATCGCTGTAGCCAAGTTCGTGGCATTCCTCTTCAGCGGCTCCTCGTCGATGCTCGCGGAAAGCGTCCACTCGCTGGCGGACTCCGGGAATCAGGGCCTGCTGCTCCTCGGCGGGAAGAAGGCCCAGCGCGAGGCGACGCCGCAGCACCCCTTCGGCTACGGGCGCGAGCGCTACATCTACGCGTTCCTCGTCTCCATCGTGCTGTTCTCCGTCGGTGGCATGTTCGCCATCTACGAGGGTTACGAGAAGATCAAGCACCCGCACGCGATCGAGGCCTGGTACTGGCCGGTGGGCGTGCTCGTCTTCGCGATCATCGCCGAGTCGTTCTCGTTCCGCACCGCCATCAAGGAGTCGAACGAGGTCCGCGGCAAGCTGTCGTGGCGCCAGTTCATCAAGCGGGCCAAGGCGCCCGAGCTGCCCGTCGTCCTGCTGGAGGACCTCGGCGCGCTCGTCGGCCTGGTGCTGGCCCTCGGGGGCGTCGGTATCGCCCTGATCACCGGCGACGGCGTCTGGGACGGCATCGGCACCCTGTGCATCGGCATCCTGCTCATCGTCATCGCGATCGTCCTCGCCGCGGAGACCAAGTCCCTGCTGCTGGGCGAGGCCGCCGGCGCCGAAGAGGTCGACAAGATCAACGCCGCGCTCGTCGACGGGGTCGTGGTCACCCGGGTGATCCACATGCGGACCCTGCACCTCGGCCCCGAGGAACTGCTGGTCGCCGCGAAGATCGCCGTCCAGGGCAACGACACCGCGACCGAGGTGGCCAACGCCATCAACGCCGCCGAGGCCCGCATCCGCGAGGCGGTCCCGATCGCCCGCGTGATCTACCTGGAGCCGGACATCTACCAGCCCGAGACAGTCGACCTCGGCAAGGCCGACGCCCACTGACCGGCTTCCGACGGCACCCGAAGGCCCCCGCGGCTGAGCCGCAGGGGCCTTCGCCGTACGCGCCGCGGGCGCTACCGGATCTCGCCCAGCACCTCCAGGACGGCCGGGCCGTCCGGCGCGGACCGGAGCCGGGCGCGGAAGTCCCCGTCCATCAGCTTGCGCGACAGCAGCGCCAGGATCCGCAGGTGCTCGTCCCCCGCCGCGGCCTCCGGCACGGAGATCATGAAGACCAGCCGGGCCTTCGTACCGTCGAGCGCGCCCCACTCGATGCCCTCGGAGGACCGGGCGAAGCCGACCGTGGGCCGGGTCACCGCGTCCGTCTTGGCGTGCGGGATGGCGATCGACTCGCCGAGCCCCGTCGTGCCCTGCGCCTCCCGGGCGAGGGCGACCCGTACGAGCTCGTCCACGTCGCGGACGTTCCCCGTGGCGGCCAGCAGCTCGGCCATCTCCCGGATCGCCGCTTCCTTGGTGTCCGAAGCCAGCTCCGTCTTGACCGTCCGGGCGGTCAGGTACCCGGACAGCACCTCCGGCCCCGCGTCGGGAGCGGTCACCGCCGCCGTTTCCGGCCGCGCCCGCACGGCCGTGGCCCCGGCGGCCGTGCCCCCGGCTGTGCCCTCCGCCCCGGTTGCGCCGGCGGGCACCGGCTCCGCCACCGGCGCGGCCGGCTTACGGCCCCGGCGCGCCTTGATCCCGATCAGCGCGTTCGTCGTCAGCGCGGTCACCACCGTGCCGATGGCGATCGCGATCAGGAACCAGGCCCAGCCGCTGACCGCACCCAGCGCGGCCACGACCGGACCACCATGGGGCACGTGGTCGCCCACGCCCGCCGCACCGGCGACCGCACCGGCCACCGCGCCGCCCAGCATGTTCGCCGGGATCACGATCGCCGGCCGCGCCGCCGCGAAGGGGATCGCCCCCTCCGAGATGCCGAAGACGCCCATGAACAGCGCCGCCATGCCGGTGTCGCGCTCCTGCTCCGAGTACAGCCCGCGGCGCAGGAGCGTCGCCAGGCCCTGCCCGAGCGGCATCACCGGGATGGCCGCCGCGCACATGCCCATGACGGCGTAGTTCCCGGAGGCGATGAGCCCCGTGCCGAAGAGGAACGCCGTCTTGTTGACCGGGCCGCCCATGTCGAAGGCGATCATCAGGCCGAGCAGGGCGCCGAGCAGGACCGCGCTGGTGCCGGTCATCCCGGACAGCCGGCCCGTGAGGCTCTCGAAGAGCCACGAGACGGGCTTGCCGATGACGTAGACGAAGAACAGGCCGAGGGCCGTCGTGGCCACGACCGGGATCACGATGATCGGCATGATCGGCCGGACGGCCTTGGGGACCTCGACCTTCTTGATCCACAGCACGAGATGGCCGGCCAGGAAGCCCGTCACGATCGCGCCGATGAAACCGGCGCCCGACTCGGAGCCGTACAGCGCGCCCGTGTTCGCGATGAAGCCGCCGATCATGCCGGGCACCAGCGCCGGCCGGTCGCCGATGGCGTACGCGATGTAGCCGGACAGGATCGGGATCATCAGGGTGAAGCCGAGGACCCCGATCTGGAACAGGTGGTCCCAGAAGGTGCCCGGGGTGACCGCGTACCCCTCGGCGGTGGCGTGGCCGCCCAGCGCCAGCGCGATGGCGATCAGCAGACCGCCGACCACCACGAAGGGGATCATGTACGAGACGCCGTTCATCAGCGCCTTGTACGTGAGGCTCCGCTCCTTGCCGCCGTCCCCGCCTCCCGCACCTCCCGCGGCGGCCGAACCCGCCTGCACCGGCGCGCTCCGCACGCGTTCGATCAGCTCCTTCGGCCGGTGGATGCCGTCGGCGACCCCGGTGACCAGGACCCGCTTGCCCGCGAACCGCTCGCGGCCGACCTCCTTGTCGGCGGCGATGATGATCCCGTCCGCCTCTCTGACATCGTTGTCAGTGAGCGCGTTCTCGGCGCCGATCGAACCCTGGGTCTCCACCTTCAGGTCCACGCCCAGCTCGGCGGCCGCCTGCTGGAGCTTCTCGGCGGCCATGTACGTGTGCGCGATCCCCGTGGGGCACGCCGTCACGGCGAGCAGCTTCGGGCGCCCCCGCCCGCTCGTACCGTCACCGGAAGGGCCGGCTGGACTGGTCACTGGAATCTCCTTCACACCGCTGGTCCGCGAGATCGCGCGTACGAACCGATCCACCGGCATCCTGCAACAGACGAAGGGCGGATCAAAAGTCCGAAAGGCCCCGAACATTCCACCGGGCGGCCTGAAAACGAAGCGCGACTTCTTCCCGTCCCCACTGGGGCCCGCTGCGCCGATCGGTGTAGATTCGTCATCAGTGTCAGGCGTCGCCGCTGATGGCGGTCGGGCGGTCCTCGTGACCGGCCGAGGGGAGAGAGGGCCCCGCGGCGGACTGTGCTCAGTGCACCGGCCAGCCCGTGCACGGCCCAGCCGTACCCACCTCTCGACCCATGAGGAGCAGCACCCATGGACTTCAAGGTCGCCGACCTTTCCCTTGCCGCTTTCGGCCGCAAGGAGATCACCCTGGCCGAGCACGAGATGCCGGGTCTGATGTCGATCCGCAAGGAGTACGCGCAGGCGCAGCCGCTGGCCGGCGCCCGCATCACCGGCTCGCTGCACATGACCGTGCAGACGGCCGTGCTCATCGAGACCCTCGTCGCCCTCGGCGCCGACGTCCGCTGGGCCTCCTGCAACATCTTCTCCACCCAGGACCACGCGGCCGCCGCCATCGCGGTCGGCCCGAACGGCACCCCGGAGAACCCGCAGGGCGTCCCGGTCTTCGCCTGGAAGGGCGAGACGCTGGAGGAGTACTGGTGGTGCACGGAGCAGGCGCTGACCTGGCCGAACACCCCGACCGGCGGCCCGAACATGATCCTGGACGACGGTGGTGACGCCACCCTCCTGGTCCACAAGGGCGTCGAGTTCGAGAAGGCCGGCGCGGCCCCGGACCCGTCCACGGCGGACTCCGAGGAATACGCCCACATCCTCACCCTCCTCAACCGCACCCTGGCCGAGGCCCCGCAGAAGTGGACGCAGCTCGCGTCCGAGATCCGTGGTGTGACGGAGGAGACCACGACGGGTGTCCACCGTCTGTACGAGATGATGGCCGAGGGCACGCTGCTGTTCCCGGCGATCAATGTGAACGACGCGGTGACGAAGTCGAAGTTCGACAACAAGTACGGCTGCCGTCACTCGCTGATCGACGGCATCAACCGTGCCACGGACGTGCTGATCGGCGGCAAGGTCGCGGTGGTCTGTGGTTACGGCGATGTCGGCAAGGGCTGTGCGGAGTCGCTGCGCGGTCAGGGCGCTCGGGTGATCGTCACGGAGATCGACCCGATCTGCGCGCTGCAGGCGGCGATGGACGGCTACCAGGTCGCGACGCTGGACGACGTGGTGGAGAGCGC
>NZ_JBIBCI010000037.1:0-24436 GCF_042901085.1 Streptomyces sp. NPDC012794 | reverse complement strand
GCGCTGCCCGCGTCGAAGATGTCCTCGGCGGGCTCGGACTGGAAGACCAACCCGGCCACCCAGATCAAGTGGGGCCTGGACTACATGAACGAGCGTTACGGCAGCCCGGTCGGCGCCTGGAACTTCTGGCAGGCCAACCACTGGTACTAAGCCGGCAACACCCCACAGCACACGAGACGCCCGCCCGGGAATCCCTGGCGGGCGTTCTCGCGTTCCTTGCGTTCCTTGCGGGACCGTACGGCAGGATGCGGACGTGAAGTCCTGGGGGAAACTTGCCGAGCTGGAAGCGGGCATGGCGGAGCTGGCCACGCCGATGCGGGTGTACGCGGTGGCCGGGCGGTTCACCGAGCCGGATCCCGACCTGCCCGAACTGGCCGCCCGCGTCCGCGCGTTGCTGACCGCGGTCGCGGCCGACGAGGCCTGGCGGCGCTTCCTGCCCGCGTACGCTCCGCCGTCCGTCCCGGGGGTCTGCGCCGCTCTGGAACCGCTGGAGCCGCCCGAGGCCGCCGCGCTCCTGGCCGAGGTCGCGTCCGTCGACCTGGTATGGCCCTCCCACCGGCACCTGCCCGCCGCTGCCGCCGAGCGCGCGGCGCGACGAGTGGTGTCCGCGCTCGGGCCGGAGGGCAGCTGGTGGACCAACCACGACGCCGGATGCGGAGCCGTGAACGGGCTCACCCCGCTGTTCGACAGCCTGCTCGCGGGTACGGACGGGGAGCACTTCGTGCTGGCCCTCCAGATCGCCGACGACTGACGGCCCTGCGTGGGGCCGCGATGCGGGGGTATACGCCCGGCACCTTCTGGAAGGAGCAGTGATGCTGGGTATAGCGGCCGCGGCCCTGTTCTTCATCGCGTTCTTGATCAACGCGGCGGAGATCTCGACGAACCACGTTTTCTCATCCGGGAACATCATGATCCTCGGCCTGATGCTGCTGGCCCTCCACGTGGCCGGCATCGGCGGTGCCCGGGGCGCCCGCGTCCGGCGCCGCTGATCACGGGAGCCCGGCTCAGGGCGCGGTCAGGAACTCCGCGATGAGTCCTCCCCACGCCGCCACGTCGGCTCGGGTCCGCGCCACGCGCAGCCGGGAGTCCGGCAGGCGGTCGGCCAGGGTTTCGGCCGTCGACCGCGGATGGCCGGGGTCGTCCCCCCAGGCGAGGACCAGGGCCGGATGGCGCAGCGAGGCGATCTCCCCGGGCGCGGGGAGGTCGCTGAGCGCGAGCCCGCGCAGTACGGAGGGCACTACCCGCTCCGGGGGCGTCGGCGGCAGGCCGGGCACGTCCGCCACGACCGGCGGGCGGGGCCTGCCAAGCCGGGCCGACCACCAGGCGTGGACCCCTTCCCGTTCGACGGTGTCGGCGGCCTTCCGGTTTTCTCGGGCGTACGCGTCACGGGTCGCCCAGGCCGTGGGCGGGATGAGCAGGACCAGCCGGGAGAAACGCTCGGGGGCGCGGACGGCCGCGTGCAGGACGGTGCCGCAGCCCATCGAGGCCCCCATGCCGTCGACGGGCGCCGTGGCCCCGAGGTGGTCGAGGAGGGCCAGCAGATCGTCGGCGAGGGCGGCGTACGTGTAGTCGGTGACCGTGGCTTCGCCGCTGGACCCGCCGTGGGCCCGGGCGTCGTAGCGGACCAGGCGCCGCCCGGCGTCCAGCACGGGTCCCCAGTCGAACAGGCCCGTCCGGTCCTCCTGCGCCCGGCTCGCGAAGCCGCCGTGGGCGTACACGGCGAGCGGTCCGTGACCGGCGTCGTCGTACACGAGCTCGGCGCCCCGGTGCCGGAAGCGGCCCTCCGTGACGGGACGCGCGGTCCGGTCGCCCATCGTCCTCCGCCGTTCCCCGGGGGTCGGTCCCGGTCCTTCAGTGGTCGTGGCGCGCCCCCGCCTCCAGCCGGTGCGCCGGGCCCGCGGTCCGGATGGGCTGCGACGGCGGGTGGGTATCGGAGACCGTGAAGGCGACGCCGAGGCTGCGGCACATCCGCTGCGTGCGGGCCAGCGCGCTGAGCGTGGCCGGGGTCGGGTCGCCGGTGGGCAGTTCGAGCAGGACCCGGGCCGGACGGTGGGCGGCCACGAGCGCTTCGATCCGCAGGGCCGCCGCGGCCCGGTTGGTGATGTCCAGCTCGCCCTGGATCCTGACCTTGAGCGTGCCGTGGTCGAGAACGTGGTGGATCAGCATCGCGGGCCTCCGGAAGCCGGGGCGGCGCGAGGGGGAATCCGTGACGGCCGCCTCCCGCACGGCGCGAACGTACGCATGGCATCCACGATCGCACCCGCTCCCGCACCCGGCCACCGCCGGAGGGAGGGGCGATCTCTCAGAAGTCGCCGGGCGGCAGCGGGAGGGGCAGCCCGGGCAGGCCGTCGATGCTCTGCGCGATGTGGTCCTTCTTGGCGAAGTACGCGCTCAGCGAGGCGTCGTCCTCGCGCGAGAAGCGCTTGCCGTGCAGGTCGCGGTCCTCGTCGTACGACATGAAGGGGACCCCGTATCCGCAGGAGTCACGGACGAGCTCGGCCGTCACCACGATGATCGCGCGCAGCCCGTGAAGGGTCGGGTCGATACCGGGGAAGTGGGCGAGCAGGTCCTTGAAGCGCGGATCGTCGCGGAAGACGGGCTCGCCGCGGCCGTGCACCCGGACGATGTTGGGCGGCCCCTGGAAGGCGCACCACATGACCGTGATCCGGCCGTTCTCCCGCAGGTGCGCGATGGTCTCGGCAGTGCTGCCGGCGAAGTCGAGGTAGGCGATCCGCTTCTCGTCGAGCACCGCGAAGGAACCCTTGAGGCCCTTGGGGGAGAGGTTGACCGTACCGTCGGCGACCAGCGGAGCGGTGGCGGTGAAGAAGACCGGCTGCTGCTCTATGAAGGTACGGAGCCGGCCGTCGATGCGTTCGTAAGTCTTTCCCATGTCTAAGGATTATGTAGGGAAACCTTTCGGCTGTCTAACGACCACATCCGCCTCGGTAGTTGACTCGCACCCCATGTGCACCGACGGGGCGGCAGGAAAGCGCAGTTGACGGAACCCGGGCTCGGTGCGGCGAGTTCAGGCCATGTTCCGGTAGCCCTGCGGCGCGCAGCGGGTCCCGGTCCAGCCGCCTGACACGTCGACGGGTGCGGAGGTGTGCATTCCGACTTGCCGCGCGCACTCCGCGATGTCCGACGCCTCGACGTGCCCGACGAAACCGGCCTGAGCCGTGAGCACCCACACCGCACCACGGACCGTCAGGACCCGCCGCAGGTCGTCCAGTTCGCACGCCAGGTCGCCGTCCCCCTCGCGCCACCACAGCAGCACCGCGTCCACCCGGTCTTCGTGATCGTCGGTGACCAGGTCGCGGCCGGTGCGTTCGGTCACGGAGTCGCGGATGCCGTCGTCGACGTCATGGTCGTAGCCCAGCTCCATGACGGCCATGCCGGGCTCGATCCCGAGCCGCCGTGCCGGGCCGGATGGTGTCGTCATCCCGCACTCCTCCTTCGAGAACGGTCCCTCGGCCGTCGGCACCATGGTGGCGGAACGCAGCCCGCAGCGAAGGCCGTCGCCGGACCCGGCCAAAAATGACCGGTCCCGGCGGGCCGGGAACACCCGCCACCCCACGTCCGGACCCCCGGGAGGACGGCTGCGCCGCCGGGCCGCGCGTGCGCGCGCCGGACGGGTCACCGTCCCCCCGGCCCGGTCCCCCTCAGCCGGAGGCGCGCAGCGCCTCCGTGTGGGCCCTGACCTGATCGGCGGTCAGGTAGGCATCGGTGTACTCGAACTCCCGCAGAGTCGGCGGCTTGGCGGAGCGGACCCCGATCCGGACGAAGTCGTCGCCGGCCATCGCGTTGAGCAGCCAGTTGGTCAGAACGCGCGTCTTGGCGACATTGGTGCGCAGCGCCGACCAGTGGTATCCGCGGGCCACCGCCTGGGCCGGGAGCCCCCGCAGCGGGATGCCCAGCGGCTTGGATACCGCGTCGGTGCCCCCGAGGTCGACGACGAGCCCCAAGTCCTTGTGCACGTACGGGCGCAGGGGCCGGCCGCGCAGCGTCGCGATCAGGTTGTCCGCGAGCGTGCGGCCCTGGCGCAACGCGTGCTGCGCCGTGGGCGGGCACACCGCCCCTTCCCGCCCCGCGGCGAGGTCGGGCACGGCCGCCGCGTCCCCCAGCGCGAAGACACCCGGCGCACCCGGCACGGTCATCTCCGGGGTCACCAGCAGCCTGCCCCGGACGGTCTCCGCGCCGAGCGTGCCGATCAGCGGGCTCGCGGCGACTCCGGCCGTCCAGATGAGGGTCCTGCTGGGCAGCACCCGGCCGTCGGTCAGCGTGAGCTCCGTGGGGCCCGCCTTGGCGACACTCACACCGAGGGAGACCTGGATGCCGCGTCGGCGCAAGATGTCCAGGGCCGTGCGCCCCAGCGGGTCGCCGAGTTCGGGCATCAGCTTCGGGGCGAGGTCCAGCAGGTGCCAGCTGATCTGGCGGGGGTCCAGCCGGGGGTAGCGCTTCACGGCGTGGTGGGTGAGCCGCTGGAGACAGGCGGCCGTCTCCGTGCCGGCGTACCCGCCGCCGACCACGACGAAGCAGAGCCGTGCGGCCCGCTCGGCCTCGTCCGCGCTTGCGTCGGCCAGGTCGAGCTGCGAGATGACGTGGTCGCGCAGGTACGTGGCTTCGGCGAGGGTCTTCATGCCCCGGGCGTGCTCGGTGAGTCCGGGGATGTCGAAGGTGCGGGTGATGCTGCCGGGAGCCAGCACCAGGTAGTCGTACGCGTGTTCCGTCAGCTCGCCGGTGATCTTGCGCACGAGGCAGATCTTCGCCTGCGTGTCGACGCCCACGGCGCCGCCGGGGATGATCCGGGTCCGGTAGCGGCTGCTGCGGCGCAACGAGACCGCGATGGACTGCGGGGTCAGCACGCCTGAGGCGACCTGCGGCAGCAGCGGCAGGTACAGCTGGTAGGAGGTGGGGGTCACCAGGGCGATGTCAGCCTCCCCGGGCGAGAGCCCGCGCTCCAGCCGCCGGACGCATTCGACCCCGGCGAATCCGGCTCCCACCACGAGAATCCTCGGTCGTACCACGGTGTCCGTCCTTTCTCGGGCCTGGCAGGTTCCACCCGCGCCTTCCCCGCCGGACGCCGCTCTGCACGCGGAAACGCCCGACAGGGTGCGGAACCGTGCGCCCGCCGGGGGGTTTCGGCCGGGTGCGGACGGAAACACGCGAAGAGGCCGAACGGGCCGAACGGGCCCAAGAGGTACCGACCGGAGGAGGCACATCACCGTGGGGACCATGATCCTGCTGATCGCACCGATGCTGCTGGCGCTGCTGCTGCTCAAGGGCGGTGACCGCCACCGTGCCCGCCACCGCGCCGGCCGCGGCTGACGATCGATCCGTCCGAGTGAGGGTCCGAGTGAGGGTGAGGTGGAACCGTGGCGGTTCGCGCGGTGGGTTGGGCCCGGTCGTTCCCCGTCCACCGGGGGGTCCGTGAAGCCCGTCGGTGGTGTCTGGAGCATCTGAACACCCTGGCGTGGACCGGGGACGCGCCCGACACGGTGCACTCCATCCTGCTCACGGTGTCCGAGCTCGTGACCAACGCCCATGTGCACGCCCACAGCAGCGCCCAGCTCGTCCTGGCCTGGGACGGCAGCTGTCTGCACGTCAGCGTGGCGGACGACGATCCCGAGCTGCCCGCCCCCAGGCAGGCCTCCGACCGGGCGACCTCCGGCCGGGGGCTGGCCATCATCGACGCCCTCGCCGACCGGTGGGACGCCCACGCCTGCCACGGCGGCAAGACGATCACGGCCTGCTTCCGTCCGCCGGAGCGGCCCGCCCCGCACGGGCGGACGGACGACGACGCGGAGCCGTCCCCCGGGTGACGCGGACCGTCCGCCCCGGGGAACCGCTCGGTCGGCGGTCACCCCGTCAGGGCACGGCGTCCTCCGGGGAGGTCTGCCAGTGGGTGACCACCGGCTTGTCGACGGTGATGGCACCGACCGGCAGGGAGACGGGTTCGGGGTCGTCGTCACCGATGGCGACGATGATGCTCTGGAGCTCCTTGCCGTCGTCGCCCGGGGTGCTCTTGGGGTTCACCCCGGCGTAGGCGGTGGCGGCGCCGCTCAGCGTGATCCGTTTCCCGGCGGTCCGCCCGGTGGGACCCGCCTCGGTGCCGTCGGAGCCGAACGCCACGGTGGGAAGCGCGGCCGGGAGGGTGCACGTGATCCCCGGCTTGGCCTTGGCGGTGATCAGGATGTACCCGCCAGCCCGGGACTCGGACCTGGCGCTCCAGGAGAGGTCGGCGGCGCCGCAGACCCGACCGGCCGGCTCGCGCCCGGCGCTCGCGGTGCCGCCACGGGCGGCGGCGCCCGAGTCCTGGAACCCGGTCATCAGCAATGCTCCGCCCACCAGCGCCGCGGAGGCGAGGAGGGCCTTGGGACGACTGCCGGACATGAGATTCCCCTTTCCATGGTCAATGGGCCCGCGCGCGGTGCCCGCGCGCCTCGGCACGGCGGGTCCCGCGGTCACGGCCCCCTACGAGCGCCTCTCACCCCCTGAGGGCCGAACGCCCCTGGTCCCACGCGACGCGGATGTGCGCGGCGAGGCGGTCCTCCAGCAGCAGCGTCGCCGCGCAGCCGAAGGCGACATCGGCCTCCAGGTCCGGCTCCTCGGCGAGTAGCCCGCCGATGACCTCGTGCCGTACGACCTGCTCGTGGACGGCGTCGGCCTCCACGTGTTCGGCGTAGAAGTGCTCGGCCGCCGGTCCGGCCCCGCAGCGGCGCATGGCCTTGGCCAGGCGCCGCGACCCGGGGGAGGAGGTCACCTCAACGCACGCGAAGTGCCCGACCAGGGCCCCGCGCAGGGCCCGGTGGAGGCCCAGCAGCGACATCAGGTTGACCGTGGCGAGGAGGGCCGCCGGAGCCCGGTCCAGGTAGTGGCCGTACGTGCTGTCCAGGCCGAGGTCCTCCATCAGGTCGGCGAACAGGCGGGCGTGGATGCGCTCGGGACGGCCCGCGCCGAACTCGTCGTACTCGATGGCGACCATCGCCGCCTTGGCGCGGCCGCTGAGCCGGGGGATCACCCAGGCGTGCGGGTCGGCCTCCTTCAGGTGGTACAGCGAGCGCAGGGCCGCGTACTCGCGCAGCTGCCACAGCTCGCCCTCGGTCTCCAGGTAGTGGCTGAGGCTGCCGCTCAGGTCGACGGGTTCGACGAGGAGCGGCCCGAACGCCTCCGCAACGGTCCTCGGGGCCCCGGCCGTGGAGGTCCGCAGGGCGTGGAGGAAACGGTCCTCCAGGGCGCGCCGCAGCCGCAGCAGGTCCGGATCCCATTCGAGGGTGTCGTCCACGCCCGCGAAACCGCGGTAGTGCAGCTCGTACAGCAGGTAGAGGGAGAGGTGCAGGTCCTCGCCCCACGGGTCGGCCCTCAGGACCGCCGCGGTGGTGTGCGCGGGGGCGCCGCCGCCGCGCAGCGAGTCGACCACGGCACGGGACAGCGGTCCGCGTGCCGCGGCGGGCTCGGGGGGCCCGGCGGCGTCCGGGGTCGTGCGGGCGGGGGCGGTCATCCGTCGCTCCTGTCCTCGGGCGCCGCGGTGGCGCGCTCGCGCGGGCGGTGGCTGGTGTCGCACCAGGGGTACGTACGGCTGCGGCGGCAGGTGCACACGGCGACCATGAACCGGTCCGAGCGGGCGGTCGTTCCGTCGTCCAGGACGATCTCGACCGGCCCCTCCACCATGACCGGGCCGCAGCGGTCCACGGACACCCGCCGGGGCTCAGGGGCGCTGGGCACGGACGATCACCAGTTCCTCCTGCTCGGTGCCCTCCTCCGCCAGGCCCTGCTGCTCCAGCCAGAGCCTGCGCGAGCGCAGCACCGGCCCCCACGGCACCGACGCCCGCTCGACGACCCGCGCGGACAGGCCCTGCCTCTCCAGCAGCTCCAGGGTCTGCCGTACCCCGCACATCCCCGAGTGCACCATCAGCAGTACGCCTCCGGGCCGCAGCAGGGCCGGGGCGGCCGCGCAGATCCGGTCGATGACGGCCCGGCCGTCCGTCCCCGCGTCCCAGGCCCGCTGCGCCCCGCCGGTGGGCAGACGGGCGTCGGGGCAGGGGACGTAGGGCGGGTTGGCGAGGACCAGGTCGAAACGGCGCCCCCGGGTGCGGGCGGCGAAGTCGCCGTGCAGGACGCGCAGCCGCAGGCGCTGGCGCCAGCCGTTCAGCCGGGCGGCCAGGACCGCGGGCCAGGCCACGTCGACGGCGGTTACCTCGGCGCCCCTGGCCGCCGCGCGCAGGGCGAGGGCGCCGGTGCCCGTGCCGATCTCGATGACCTCCGCGCCCGGGCGCAGCGGCTCCCGGGCGAGGGCGCCGGCCAGCAGCAGGGTGTCGGCCTGGGGCCGGTACACGCCGGGAAGCGCGATCAGGCGGGGCAAGGGGTCGGTGTACGTCAATGCGGTGCTCGGCACGGGTACCTCCTGGGGGCCGGCCCCCGTCGGCGAGGACGGAGCCGCGGCCGGGAACGGGCGAAGTGTCATGGGCGCTGCGGGGCGTCGTGGCCGGCCCCGGGGTCGTCGGGCTCCCGCCAGGAGTCCTGGCGGGCACGGGCTGCGGGATTCTGGTCCGCCGGCCGCGCGCCGGGGTCACGGCGGGCCGCCGCGCGCCTGCTGCCGTACCAGAACGCGCCGACCAGGAGCGCGGCGACGACCACGCCCGCCAGGATCAGCAGGAGGGAAGGGGAACCGGAGGCCGCTAGGGCGTCAGAGGCGATCATGGGCCTGCGCCTACCCGCAATCGCGTCCCTTGCACATCACGGCTCCACATCGCTCGTGCGCGTCCCGGACGGGCACCGGGATGCTCACGGGTACGCGCCAGGGGACGCGGCCCGCGACCTCGGCCGTCCGTTTTCGCCCGGCGGCGAAGGGCACACGGTCGCCATGGACCAGTCGAAGACCCCCGTGCTCGACGCCCTGGCGGCCTACCACGCCGAGGGCCAGATCCCCTTCACACCCCCCGGCCACAAACAGGGCCGCGGTGCCGACCCCCGGGTGCGGGCCGTGCTCGGTGACGCGGTGTTCGCCTCCGACGTACTCGCCACGAGCGGCCTGGACGACCGCACCGCCTCCCAGGGCGTGATCGAGGAGGCCGAGGCGCTCATGGCGGACGCCGTCGGCGCCGACCACGCCTTCTTCTCCACCTGTGGCAGCTCGCTCTCCGTGAAGTCGGCCATGCTGTCCGTCGCCGGGCCGCACGAGAAGCTGCTGATCGGCCGCGACGCCCACAAGTCCGTGGTGTCCGGCCTGGTCCTCTCGGGAATCCGGCCCGTCTGGGTGGACCCCCAGTGGGACGCGGAGCGCCACCTGGCCCACCCGCCGTCCGCGGAGGCCTTCGAGGCGGCGTTCACCGAGCACCCCGACGCCCGCGGCGCGCTGGTGACCACCCCGACCCCCTACGGCACCTGCTCGGACCTCGCGGCCATCGCGGACGTCTGCCACCGCCGCGGCAAGCCCCTCATCGTCGACGAGGCCTGGGGCGCCCACCTGCCCTTCCACCCCGACCTGCCGACCTGGGCCATGGACGCCGGAGCCGACGTCTGCGTCACCTCCGTGCACAAGATGGGCTCGGGGCTGGAGCAGAGTTCGGTCTTCCACCTCCAGGGCGACCTGGTACGGCCCGAGGTGCTCAGGAGCCGCGAGGACCTGCTCGGCACGACCAGCCCCTCCGTCCTGGTGTACGCGGCCCTCGACGGCTGGCGCCGCCAGATGGCCGAGCAGGGGAAGGCCCTCTACGGGGAGGCCCTCGCGCTCTGCGACGGGATCCGTGACCGGATCTCCCGCATCGACGGCATGCGCGTCCACGGCAGGGAGGACTTCTGCGGCCCCGGCCTGGCGGCCGACATGGACCCCCTCCAGATCATCATCGACATCAGCGCCTGGGAGGTCACCGGCTACCGTGCCGCCGACTGGCTGCGCCGCCATCACCGGGTCAACCTCCACGTCGCCGACCACCGCCGGATCAGCGCCCAGGTCACGCACGCCGACGACTCCGGGACCGCCGACGCCCTGGTCTCGGCGCTCACCGACCTCGCGTCCCACGCGCCAGGGCTCCGTACCGGACAGCCCGTAGGGGTCCCCTCGCCGGCCGGGCTGCGGCTGGAGCAGGCCGTGCTGCCCAGGGACGCCTTCTTCGGGCCCACGGAACAGGTGCCGTGGGAGCGGGCGGAGGGACGGATCGCCGCCGAGATGCTCACTCCGTACCCGCCGGGCATCCCGGCCGTGCTGCCCGGCGAGCGGCTGGGCGGCGACGTGCTGCGCTACCTCCGGTCCGGGATCGAGGCGGGGATGGTCGTGCCCGACGCGGTCGACACGGAGGTCAAGAGCGTCCGCGTGCTCCGCGAGGAGGGGTGAACCGGCCGGAATTCCCTCCTCCCCGGGGGACATGAGCTCCCAGGACGTGGAAAACCGGAAGGCATGACGGATATCGCGAAGCGGGAGCGGGACGGCGGAGAACCCGAGCACGGGGCCGGCGGCGCGGGTGCCGGGGCGGGCCCCGGCCCCCGGATCGAGGAACGCGCCCCCGACGAGCCCACCGACCTGCCGAAGCGCTCCTGGAAGGCGGTGCTGCGGGGGACGGTCAGGGAGTTCGAGAACGACGAGCTGGCCGACCGCGCCGCCGCCCTGACCTACTACGGGGTGCTGGCGGTCTTCCCCGCCCTGCTGGTGCTCGTGTCCCTGCTGGGCATGGCCGGCGAGTCCACGACCCAGCAGGTACTGGACCACCTGCGCAACCTCGCCCCGGGCTCGGTCCGGGACGTACTCAGTGACGCGGTGCGGCAGTTGCAGGGCCGCAGCGGTGTCGGGTCGCTCCTGGCGGCCGTCGGTCTCCTCGTGGCCCTCTGGTCCGCCTCCGGCTACATCGGCGCGTTCATCCGCGCCTCCAACGCCGTCTACGACGTGCCCGAGGGCCGCCCCGTGTGGAAAGTGCTGCCGCTGCGGCTGGCGCTCACCGTGAGCTTGATGGTCCTCGCCTGCGCCGGGTCGCTGATCGTGGTCTTCACCGGAGGACTGGCGAGGCAGGCCGGCGAAGCCCTGGGCATCGGCGACACCGCGCTGATGGTGTGGTCGGTCGCCAAGTGGCCGGCCCTGGTGCTCCTCGTCACGATCATGACCGCGCTGCTCTACTGGGCCGCACCGAACGCCAAGGGCCGCGGGTTCAAGTGGATCACCCCCGGCAGCCTCCTCGCCCTGGTGATCTGGATGGCCGCCTCGGCCGGCTTCGCGTTCTACGTCGCGAACTTCGCCTCGTACAACAAGACGTACGGGACCGTCGCGGGCGTGATCATCTTCCTGGTCTGGCTGTGGATCACGAACCTCGCCATCCTCCTCGGCCTGGAGTTCGACGCGGAGCTGGCCCGGCAGCGCGCCATCGCCGGCGGGCTCCCCGAAGACGAGGAGCCCTACGTCCAGCCGCGCGACACGCGCGCGTGGAGCGAGGAGGACCGCCGCCGGATGGACTGACGCGGGCCGTGCGGGCCGGCGTCCCGCTCCGGCGGAGTCACCGGGGCCACCGCTGTCCGACCTTTGGTACGGACCGTGACCCGCGCCGGGGCGCCACTGGGCCGGATGGACGCGCCGGGGTGCGTGCGGGCGCCCGGCGTGAGGACATGGCGGGGGCGGCACACCAGTGCCGCCCTCACCGGACGATTGGAGTGACCATGCCCAAGAAGGGCCAGGACCGGCAGAAGACCCGTCAGCAGGAGCCGTCGGAGAAGTCCGTTCCGAAGAAGGACGCGGGCGCGGGCCAGCGGAAGACGCCGTCGACGTCGCAGCAGGGCAAGCGCACCGGTGACACCGGCGAAGAGGGCCAGACGGGCACGGGCAGCTCCGCCATGTGACGCCGCGGACAGCGGTGCGGGGCCGGCCGTCGGCATGCGGGCGGCCCCGCCGCTGTTCCGGGCCGGCCCGGCCGCGGGGGACCGGCGGCAGGACCTCACGCGGAACCGGTTTGAACCCACGGACGGGCATGGATGAGCGAATGCCGGTCATACGGCCGGTGGAGGGCGGTCACGGCGGACCGCCCCGGTCGGAAGGAGCCGCAGCAGTGACCGACAGCACCCGTACGGACGTACTCCTCGAGCCCCGCCACGAAGGACCCCTGGACGGACCGTGCCGCTCCGCGGAGCGGGAGGTCTTCGCCCGGGCCGCGTACGAGCACCCCGTGGCCGCCCGGGCACGCGAGGAGGCCGCGAAAGCGGTGTGCGGCGGCTGCCCGGTCCGCCTGCCCTGCCGCCGCCACGCCTTGGCCGAACGCATCCCGCACGGTGTCCGCGGCGGACTCACCCCGGACGAGCGCCACCTCCTCCTGGCCCACCCCGCCTGACGCGCCCGCGCCGCGGCCGGGGCGCGGGCCGGTGACGGAACCCGGCCCGGTGCCGCCCCGGCTCCTCAGCCCCTCACGCGCCGGTCGCGCTCGGCACGGCCAGCGGGTCCCGCGGGGCCTTCCCCTTCTCCTCTTCGAGCCGGGCACCGAGTTCGGTGAGCCGGTTGCGGCCCATGGCCTTGCGCACGTCGGGGAACCACTCCTGTTCCTCCTCCTCGACGTGGTGGCGGACCTGTTCCATCAGCACGCTCATCTTGGCCTTGAAACGCTCGTCGGCCGGGTCCATGCCCTTGAGCTCGGACAGCATCCACACCACCGCGTGGTGCTCCTCGATGCTCTCCAGGACGTGGTCGGTGGTGTCCGGGGCGGCTTCGCGGGCGGCCGGATAGAAGATCCGTTCCTCGATCCAGGCGTGCACGGTCAGCTCCTCGATCACCTGGTCGGCGATCCGGCGGCGCTCCGCGGTGTCGTCGTCGCCGGTCTTCTCGAACTGCTTGAAGAGCTTCTCCACCGTCTTGTGGTCGTCACGCAGCAGCACGATCGCGTCCATATGTCTCTCCACCTCACTCGGGACGGTCCGCAAACCCCCTTCCCGCCCCTCACGTCCCACCGACGCCCCACACCGGGAAACCACCCGTACGCCGCCGAACCGGCACACCGCCACCGACGAAGCGGGTCCGCCCCCGGCGGCATGAAGCGGCCCCGACGGACAGGGGTGGGGGCATGAAGGACACGGTCGTGGGGGTCACCGCGGCGGCCAGTGGGATCGGCCGGTCCACCGCCCCTGGAGCGCGCGGAGCACGGCGCGCGGGTCGTCCTGGCCGCCCGCGGCCCGCCCGCGCGGCGACAGGTGGCCCGCAGCTGCGGTCCGGGCGCACTGGTGGTGCCCACGGACGTCACCGACGAGCGGGCGGTGGAGGCGCCGGCCGCTGCCGCCGTCGGCGCGTTCGGCCGCGTCGACCTCTGGATCGACGCCGCCGCCGCGGGCATCCCGGGACGGTCGTCGACGAGCTGACCTTCTTCGCCGCCCAGATCGCCACCCGTCACGTCCCGGCCACGCCCTTCGCCGTGCCCGGCCAGATGACCACCGCGGACCCGACCCGCTCACCGGCCGGCACCGCGTCGGCATGGGCGTACACCCACGTCCCCCAGCACATCACGGGCGACGCGGGCCCGGACGGCATCACCGGCGGCTGGGACGAACGGGACCGCCAGGCCATCGCCGACCGCCTCGAAGCCCAGGTCGAGCGTTACGCCCGCGGGTTCACCGCCACGATCCGGGGCCGGCGCGTCCTGACCCCGCCCGGCCTCACCACCTCAACCCCGCCCTGCACGGCGGAGCCGTCAACCAGGGCACCACCCAGCTCCACCAGCAGCTCCTCTTCCGGCCCGTCCCCGGCGGCGGCCGCCCGACCACCCCCGTCCCCGGCCTCCACCTGGCCTCCGCCACCACCCACCCCGGTGGAGGCGTCCACGGCGCGCCGCGGGCCAACGCGGCGCGCACCGCCCCGCGCACCCACCGCCTCCAGCGCCTGCGCCGACCGCGCTGACCCGAAGCACACGGGGGCCGGAGACTCGGCCGGTGGCGGGAGTCGGGCCCGCCCGCACGGTGTCGCGCTGGTCGCGTCCCCCGGTAGCGCCTACGGTGGCCCTACCGGAGGGAGGAAGACGGGCATGCACGGCGAACGCGACGGCGGGAGCGGCAGTGCCGGCGTCGAGGTCGAGCCTCGCGACGGTACGACCGTGGTCCGGCCGCGCGGCGAGATGGACCTCACCCGGGCCCAGGGATTCCGTCAGGCGCTGCTCACCGCCCTGGCCACCGAAAGCCGCCCGCACACGGTCGTGGTCGACCTGCGGCATCTGTCCTTCTGCGACTCCTCCGGACTGAACGCCCTGCTGAACGCCCGGGCGGTCGCCGCCGACACCGGTCAGGACCTGCGCCTGGCCGCTCCCACCACCCAGTTCACGCGCCTGCTGCGGATGACCGGGTGCGCGGAGCTGTTCACGATCGATCCCCTTCCCCCGTCCCACGACTGAACGGGACCCCTCCGCGGCGGTACGGGTAGAGTTTCCGGCGGCGAGGACGGCTGCCGCGGTCCCGCCTGCACGGTGCCGGGGCCGAAGGCGTCCCCGGCGAAGATCCGATTCTTGCGGGAGTTTCCCGCGTCCTGCCGCACGCCCCGCCGGCCCGTTCGCGGCGGGCGTGCCCGAGCACGACAGGTTTTCGATCCCTTGTCTTCCGCTTCCCCGACGTCCCCCGCCGCACGACTGCGCGGTCTGCGCCCCGACTGGCTCTCCGACCCCAAGGTCTGGCGCGTCGAGGTCCTCGGGGGCCTGGTCGTCGCGCTCGCGCTGATCCCCGAGGCGATCTCGTTCTCGATCATCGCCGGGGTCGCCCCCGCCGTCGGCCTGTTCGCCTCGTTCACGATGGCGGTGGTCATCTCGGTCGTCGGCGGCCGCCGGGCGATGATCTCCGCGGCCACCGGGGCCGTCGCCCTCGTGATCGCGCCGCTGAACCGGGAGCACGGCTTCGGCTACCTGGTCGCCGCCGTCATCCTCGCCGGAGTCTTCCAGATCGCGCTCGGGGCGCTGGGCGTCGCGAAGCTGATGCGGTTCATACCGCGCTCGGTCATGGTGGGCTTCGTCAACTCCCTCGCGATCCTGATCTTCATGGCCCAGGTCCCCGAGATGCGCGACGTGCCCTGGCCCGTGTATCCGCTGCTCGCGGGCGGCCTGCTGCTGATGGTGTTCCTTCCCAGGATCACCACCGTGGTCCCGGCCCCGCTCGTTTCGATCGTCATCCTTACCGTGATCACCGTCGCGGCCGGGATCGCGGTCCCCACGGTGGGGGACAAGGGCGCACTGCCCTCCTCCCTGCCGGTCCCCGGTCTGCCGGACGTCCCCTTCACCTTGGACACCCTGACCACGATCGCCCCCTACGCGTTCGCGATGGCGCTGGTCGGCCTCATGGAGTCCCTGATGACGGCCAAGCTCGTCGACGAGATCACCGACACCCACTCGTCGAAGACCCGCGAGTCGATCGGCCAGGGCGTCGCGAACATCGTCACCGGCTTCTTCGGTGGCATGGGCGGCTGCGCGATGATCGGGCAGACCATGATCAACGTGAAGGTGTCCGGTGCCCGCACCCGCCTGTCCACGTTCCTCGCCGGGGCCTTCCTGATGGTGCTCTGCATCGTCTTCGGACCGGTCGTCTCAGACATCCCCATGGCTGCCCTCGTCGCCGTCATGGTCATGGTCTGCTTCGCCACCTTCGACTGGCACTCGATCGCCCCCAAGACCCTCAGGCGCATGCCCGCCGGCGAGATCACCGTCATGGCCGTCACGGTCGCCTGCGTCGTCGCCAGCCACAACCTCGCCGTCGGCGTCGTCGCCGGCTCCGTCACCGCGATGGTCATCTTCGCCAAACGCGTCGCCCACCTCGCCGAAGTCACCGCCACCCCCGCACCCGACGGCTCCAGCGTGGTCTACACGGTGACGGGCGAACTGTTCTTCGCCTCCTCCAACGACCTCGTCGGACGGTTCGGCTACGCGAGCGACCCCGACGAGGTCGTCATCGACCTGTCGGCGGCGCACGTCTGGGACGCCTCCTCGGTGGCGGCCCTCGACGCCATCGAGACGAAGTACGCCCAGCTTGGCAAGTCGGTCGAGATCGTCGGCCTGAACGACCCCAGCGCGGACCTCCACCGCAAGCTCAGCGGCGAACTCGCGAGCCATTAAAGAGCGTTTTATCCCGTCTGGGGTGTTTGGTAAGTCGCCCAATGTAGGCGGTGTCGGCGTACACGTGAACGCACATAGCTGCGTACGGATGAACGTGCAGAGTTCTTGATGCGCTGAGGTCCTGCACCACTGCGAAGTCGTCGCCATCAACGGCCCCAGCTGAGGTGCCAGTGCACCTTTCTGCCACGCAGGCGGTCCGGCGTTGGCAAGCTGGCGCCTGCGCGATGTGCAGCGCGCACCCTGAGCGGCTACTGGTCGACCATTGTCACCGGACTGGTCTCGTGCGGGGCCTGCTGTGCACCAGTTGCAACACGTCTGAGGGGGTGCGGAATGTGCCGTCGTTCGTCGCTTATCGGGAGCGGCCCCCTGCGGTGATGCTGGGCCTGGATGAGCAGTACGGCTCGGCCTGGGACGGTTTTGGGCTCGACCCGGCAGAGCGGGGCCAGCGCAACGCCGCCCACGTCGACGCTGCCGAAGCCCTCTTCGGAGGAATCGCTGACCGATTCCGACTGGGGAGAAAGTGACCGCTCACGAGGACGCTGTCGGCGTGCCACAGGCGTTGGCTACTTCTGGTTCGAGGGAGGCTCTTCCCCGAGTTCGAGCCTGAGCTTGCACACCTTGAGGCCGGCTGCGCGTCCTCGCATGGCCTGTCCGGTGTCGTAGGTGATCAGGGTGACTGGGCTGCCCGCCAATGTCTGAGCTGCCACAGCTCTGTCGACGATTTCGTCATCAGTGATGGGAAGCCTTTGATGGCCGGGGGGATCGAAGAGACTCGACCGTCACGGGCCCTCGCGGCGTCGGAATGCGGCCCGTGGGGTCTGTGACCTTGTCGTCTTGGGCCTTCAGGAGTCCCGGCTGTGATGGGGGTCCTCGCTGAGGATGCGGTCCAGTACGGCGAGGGTGTAGCCGGCTCTGTATCGCACGAGCGGTTAGCTGGCTTGCGGCAGGCCGCCCTCCATCTCGAGGACGTAAGCGAAGCGCCAGTGGGACGTTAGAGGAGAGGGCGAGGATATCCACGTCGGGTGGCAGGGGGGGTTGGTTCTTCCCGCTCCCCGACATGACCACGCCACTCGGCAAAGGAATATGGACATGCGCGGATTCAAGAGTGCCCTCGCGACAGTCGCGGCTTTGGCCGCTTTCGCGGGGGTGGGGGTCGCGGCGTCGCCGGCACAGGCGGCGACCTACTGCTCGACCAAGGGGCAGACATACATCTGTGAGTACGGCGTCTCGACCATGAGATTCGCCAACGGGACGAAGGAGGAGTTCGTCGTCGGTGCCGATCACGCGGTGTGGACGAACTGGACCAGGTCCGACGGATCCTGGAACGGCTGGATGTCCATGGGCGGGTGGGTCCAGAGCCGCATCTACGCGACCCCTGAGCAGGAGAACAGCACTTCGCTCCTCTACATCATCGCCACCGGCTCGGACGGCAACGACTGGGCCCGTGTGCGCCACTCCAACGGCTACTGGACCAGCTGGCAGCCCCGCTGCTTCGCCATCCCGGAGGGCCATAACTGCGCGTAACCGGCGGGGCGTGCGGTACTCGCCCCGACCACCGCACGCGGTCCACGGGGTGTCACTGGCGGCGGACCGCACACCGGCGCGGCGCGTAGCACGGATCATCGAGGAGCCTTTCGAGGAATGTGGCGCGGAAGTGGCCTGGCAGGGTCGAAGCTGCGCATCTGGTCGCGGCCGGTGATCGGCTCGGCCGCCCGGCTCCCGCGGCCTGCAACGGCAACTTGGGGTGCCGGTCCGCAGAGCGGGAACAGCAGTGCCGGGGCCTGCAGGTGGCCGCGGTCCCACCTTCTGGCTCCGCGACTTGCCCCCGCCCTCCCCGCAGGCGGAATCGGCCGGGAGGCGGCCGGTGCCCGGTGTGGCGGCACTGCCCGGGGCCGCCCAGTCCGTGGGGCGGGAGGCGCAGCCTGGTTGTGCGCCGCATCCTCCCGCCCCATGGCGTCCTCGGCGGCCGGGGGCCCGAGGCGGCTGTGGGCGGGCGTAGATGGGGTGGCACCTGTTGCCCGAGCGACCCGTATGGAGCCGATGACGTGAGCCCCCGCACCGCCCCGAACCTGCCCGATGAGGGCCTGGCCATCGGCTTCCAGCCGTATTTGCCCGTGGAGATGCGCTGGGAAAGGGCGGTCGCGGACGGCCTTCCCCTCGACGTTTCCCACGCCTTCGGCATCTTCGACAGGACGCTGTGCGGAGTCCAGCAAGTCGGCATGTCGCCGTCTGATTACGGATGGCTGCCGCAGCTGGGGAATGCCTGTCGCGCTTGCCGGGAAGCGGCGGGTGTCATTGATGACCGCTGGCCGCAGGCTATGAGGGGCGAGGACGCGCGGGTCAGTGTGGCCCGGCGGCTATGAGTCCTTCCAGTTCGGAGTCGACTCTCGTGTGAGCCTGCGGCTCATCAGGTCGATCATCGCGAGGCGGATCATGGCTTCGGAGCGGTGCGGGTGGGTTTCGTAGTCGCGGGCGAGGCGGCGGTGATTCATAAGCCAGCCGAACGTCCGCTCGACGACCCAGCGCCGCGGGATGACCTTGAAGCCCTTCTGGCCCGGGTCGCGGCGGGTGACCTCGACGTCGATGCCGAGGGTGGCGCCGTGGTCGATGGCCTTGGTTCGATAACCGCTGTCGGCCCATGCCTTGGTGATTCTGGGGTGGGCCTTGGCGATGTGCGAGAGCAGATGGATACCGCCGGCGTTGTCGGAGACGCTGGCCGCGGTGACCCAGACCGCGATAAGGAGGCCGAGGGTGTCGACGCCGATATGGCGCTTGCGGCCCGCGATCTTCTTACCCGCGTCGATGCCCTGGCCAGTGGCCGGGACGTTGGCGGACGTCTTGATGCTCTGGGCGTCCAGGACGCATGCGCTCGGTTCGGCGTCCCGGCCTGCAGCCTCCCGGACAAGTCGGCGGAGCAGGCCGTTGAGCTGGTCGAACACGCCGTCCTTCTGCCAGGCGGCGAAGTATCCATAGACGGTTTCCCACGGAGCGAAGTCGTGGGGAAGGTAGCGCCAGGGGATCCCGGTCCGGTCCACATACAACACCGCGTCCATGATCCGGCGCAGGTCGTGCTCGGGCGGCCGCCCGATATCCAGGCCCTTCCCTCGCCGGTCGGCCCGCCAGGCCGACACAATGGGCTCGAGCAGTTCCCATCGGGCATTGGACAGGTCACTCGGATACGGGCGCTGTCGAGACATGTTTCGATAGTTCCGCCGAGCGACATCCCGCCACAGGGCGCAAACGGGAGTGAGTGGGGGCGTCTTGGGATCAGACAGGAGCGAAAGGGCGGAAACGTGCCCGGTAATGGCGTCAGCCGCCCCTCACGTCACGGATAGCGACCCTGACCTCGGCAGTCCCAGCCCGGCCTGCTACCCAGAAGACCGCCAAACACCCTGGACGGGATAAAACGCTCTTTTAGGCCGTGTTTCAGATCGGGGCTCCGGGCCACGCCTTGCCCTGTGATGATCAGGGTGTGGGGGCGTGGGGATCTTTCTGATGAGCAGTGGTCGGTGCTGGAGTCGTTGCTGCCTGCGGCAGGTGTGAGCCGCAGGTCCGGGAACCGGCGGCGGTTGATCAACGGAGTCCGGTGGCGGGTGCGGACCGGTGTTCCGTGGCGTCGCTGTCAGCGAACGGCGTGGGTGGACGTAGGCGCGACGTGGTTAGGGCATGCCGGGGGCGAGCAGTGTGGCGAAGGGGATCACGTTGGCCCCGGTGGTGAGGCTGGAAATGCCCGCCCTTTCCACGGATTCCTCTTCATCCGACAGCTTTCCCTTGGAGTTGAAGGAGCTGATCACGACGGAGGACGAGGGGCCGCGTTCGCTGAGCTCTTTGAAGGCGCTGACATAGCGCGGCCTTCGTGTCACGTTGATGAGGTTGTTGTTGAAGCGGAGGCGTCCGTGATGCATTACGTAGTCGTTGCACCCCCGGGCCGGACAGTCGAAGAACCGGTCGGTTCCCTCTTTCCACGAATAGACCGGCTCTTTGAACGTGCTGTCGACTCTTCCCCGGTCGGCCCTGAGGAGAATGACGCCGACGGCGGACGCGATCGCGTCATAATTCGCGTCCTTGGGGATCTGGACCATCGTCCTCTGTCCCCGGGTGTCGCCGGGGTTGATGCGGAGGCCAGGGTTGATGAACGGGCCCATCAGCAGTGTCCTGTGCCTCGTCGTCTTGACGTGCATCTCGGTGTCGATGTTCTGCTCGGCGTCCGTCCTCCATTCCCCTTGTTCGAGTACGGCTTTTTCCTCATCGTACTCGGACGTGCGGCCGGCGATACGGAAGCCTGCCATCATCACGTAGGCCGGCACCGCTCCTGTGTTCTTGATGTGCATCTCGACGGGCAGATAGATGATGGGGTTCCTGGGGTCGAGCGTGGCCTTTCCGTATGTGAATTCGATGTCAAAGGTGAGGTTGGTCGATGCGGGCTGGTAGATGGCCGAGTACGCAAAATTCGCCGAAGCGAGAAGGGCGGTGGTGCTCAGCCCCACGGTGAAACCCTTGGGGTGGGGGATTCCCTCCCAGGGGCGCTGACGCCAGAGCACCCACAAGGCCCACAGTGCCCAGAGGGAGATCGGCACGAAGGCCCTCAGGTAGGGCGTGTACTCGCGCTCTTGGGCCCACATGAGGAGGAAGACGCTCTCGGTGGCGACCGCGATCAGCACGCCGACCAGTACCAGGGCGCCGGAGTACCTAAGCTTCCGCTTGCCCCAGTAGTCGAAAGCGGCCGCTGCCGCGACTCCCTGGACGGCGCCCGCGAACATGAACAGGAAGCCGGTGATCCGCCCGGCGAAGGTGAGCCCTCCGAAAGCGTCCACCCGGCCGACGCCGACGAGCAGGACCATGGAGGCGAGCAGACCGGCGGTCATGACGGCGATGACCGTGCGGCGGCGCCGCGCGCGGTCGGGCCACATGTCGCTGCCGCCCTGGCGCCAGATGACGCGGGAGCGGTCGGCCAGGTCCGTGTCCCCAGGGAGGCCCGCCCGGCGGAGCTGGGTGCGGAGGTCCCGCAGCGACCACGCACTTCCGGCTGGGGAACCGTCGACGGTCACCGCGCGCAAGCCCCGGATGTCCGGTGGGTGGACGACCACGGTGGGCTTCTTGGTCATGCAGCCAGGCTCGTGTCCGTGGCGCGCCCGCGCATGCCGGGTTACTCCGTACGTCGGCCCCGGGCGGCACGGGCCCGTATGCCACCGCCCCGCGGCCGGCCCAGCCAGTGATCCTCCGGTTCGGCTCCGAGCCCGCGGGGCGGCTCCTTCTGCCCGGCGCCGTCCTGGCGGGCACCAGCCGCGTGCTGATGAGCCCGGCAGACCGTGGAGTCGACGTTCACCTCCCACGTGATCAGCCCGGCCGCGTCAGCCCTCAACTGCAACAAGGTCAGGAGCCGGGCACAGATGCCCTCGCGCTGCCGGCGTCGGAAGAGCCCGTAAAAAACGGTCTGCCAGGGCCGTACTCGCGCGGCAGATCACGCCACGGAACACCGGTCCGCACCCGCCATCGGATCCCGTTGATCAACCGCCGCCGGTTCCCGGACCTGCGGCTCACACCTGCCGCAGCCCGGTGCGAGCCGCCGGACCGGCGTGCCCCGGCCCGGGGCGCCGGGCGCCGGTCGCCAGGCCTTCCGGCTCCGCCGGCCTCGTGGGACGGTGATCTTCCGCCGTCGACGAAACGCCTTGGCCGTCGGTCGGCACCGGGCTAGGTTGGCCGCCATGCGCGAAGTGATCACGGACGACGGCAGGACGCTGGCGGTGGAGGAGTGGGGGGTGCCCAGCGGGCTACCCGTCGTCTACCTGCACGGCAGTCCCATGAGCCGGCTGGCCCGACACCCCGACGACGCCCTGTTCCGTGCGGCCGGCGTCCGCCTGATCACCTACGACCGGCCCGGCTTCGGGTGCTCCACACCCTCGTCGGGGCGCCGCGTCGTCGATGCCGCCGCCGATGTGGCCGTCATCGCCGACGCACTGGGGCTCGGCCGCTTCGCGGTGCTCGGGGTGTCCGGGGGCGGCCCGCACGCGCTGGCGTTCGCCGCCGTGTATCCCGGTCGCGTCACGCGGGTCGGCGTGCTGGCGAGTCTGGCACCGCGCGACGCGGCCGGGCTGGACTGGACCGCCGGGATGAACGAGGGCAACCGCCGCAGCGCCGCTGCGGCCCTGACCGGACGGCATGCCGTCATGGAACACCTCGCGAACGTCGGAACGGCCGGGCTGCCGCCGCTGCCGGAGGTCGAACAGAGGGTCCTTTCACGGCCGGACGTCAGCGCCATGCTGGGCGCGGCCTTCGCCGAGGCGGTCCGTCCGGGGCTGGACGGCTGGGTCGACGACGTCATGGCGCTCTTCGGCACCGGCTGGGGTTTCGACCCCGCGGCCATCAGCGTCCCGACCCGGCTGTGGCACGGTGGCCTGGACACCCTCGTCCCGCCGGCGCACGGTGAGTGGCTGGCCGCGCGCATTCCGTCCGCGACGCTGACCAGGCAGGCCGATGCCGGGCACGGCGGCCATTTCGACGCCACCCCCGCGATGCTCGGCTGGCTCGTCGGTGACGCGGAGGGCGCAGCCGGCCCGCCACCGATCGCAGCGCCCGGGGCCCGCGGCGGGTTCGCGGCCGGGGGCACCGTCGATTGAGCTTCGGCTACGACTCGCAGCCCCAGCCGCGCTGCCTCCTCGAACTCGTGGAAGGCTTCGGCCCGCCTTCTCGCCGACCGGGACGGGGCCTCCCCGGCCGAGTCGGCGCGGCTGCTGCGAGACGCCGTCCAGGACGCCGCCGCCGCTCAGCGCGCGGCGGGTTGCGAGGCTGCCGGGAGTCCGGGCGCGGAACGACGGCCTGCCGCGGCGGCGGTCCGTACGAGGCCCTCCGCGCCCCTGGAGCAGGGCCCGGGCCGGCGCCGGCCCGACGCCGAGGAGCCGCCGATGCGGTGACGGCCGTGTAGTGCCTTCACAGGCGTACGGCGAGGGCTGCGATGTCGTCGTCGAGCCGTCCTCTGCTGTAGCGGAGGAGGTCGCGGTGGAGGGCCGCGAGCAGTTCGCCGGGCGGCGCCGGGGGCTGCCGGCGCATCCAGGCCGCCAGCGGGAAGAACTCGCCGTCGCGGGCGCGGGCCTCGGCGATGCCGTCGGTGTAGAGGAGCAGCAGGTCGCCCGGGGCGACGTCGTAGGTGTCGACGTAGTAGTGGTCGCCGATCAGTTCCGCGAGGCTGAGCAGTGGTGCGGGCGTGGCGGGGTCGAGGACACGGAGTCTTCTGCGGTTCAGGAGCATCGGGGGCGGGTGTCCGCAATTGAGGACGTTGATGCGTCCGCCTCCGTGCGGGATCTCGACGACCAGGGCGGTGGCGAAGCGCTCCATCGGCCCGTCGGGGGGAAAGGCGGCGTTGTAGCGGGTGCTGCTGGCGTCCAGCCTGCGGGCGACGTCGACGATGTCGGCTTCGCCGTACGCGGCTTCCCGGAAGGCGTTGACGATCGCCGCGGCCGCTCCCACGGCCGGCAAGCCCTTGCCCCGGACGTCACCGATGAGCAGCCTGACCCCGTACGGCGTCTCGACCCCCTCGTAGAAGTCCCCGCCGATGCGGGCCTCCGCCGCGGCCGCGAGGTACAGCGACTCGATCTCGACGTGTCCCAAACGGCGTGGCATGGGGCTCAGCACCACCTGCTGGGCCGCGTCGGCGACCAGCCGCACCTGAAGGAGGGTGCGCTCCCGCTGGAGCCGGACGTGGCTTCCGTAGGCGGCTGCCACGGTGACCGCGATGATTCCCGCGGCCGTCCACCACGTCCCCAGATCGGGGAAGACGAAGCTGAGCCCGATCATGAGGATCAGGCAGACCGTCCCGAGGAGGACGGTGGGGAGGACCGGCCACATGGCGGCGGCCAGAGCGGGCGCCGCCGGCAGCAGGCGGCTGAAGGCCATCTCCGGCGGAGTGCTGTAGGCCAGGGTGGCGATGACGACGGTCAGGGCGATCGGCGACAGCCGCACAAGTCTTCCCGGCCCGGGGCGCCGACGGAGCCGCGGCCGTCCGGACTCGATCACACTTCACAATATCTGCCCGACGAGGGCACGGCGCTCTGAGGAAGCCCCCGCGTCCGGGTCCGGGAGTGGCTCCGGTCACGCGTCGCAGGGGTTCGGGACGGATACGGGGGGTGAGGTTCGGGGGGTGGGGCGGTGAGGCGCCCCACAGGAGGCAGATCACATTCGGCCCGGAATAGTAGCCCCCGCGGGGCGGCGGCCGGCGGTGTCCGGCTTGGGCGGGCGGGGTGTGGCGGGGCGGGTGCTCCGGGCCGGTGTGCGGGGGTGGGTAGTAGGTGGGGGGCGTTGCCAGGTGGGGTGGGGGCTGGCTAACTGGTGTTGTCGCCGAGGCGGCCGGGGCGCTTGGCCCCCCGCCGGTCGAATCCCTCTCCTGTGTGAGTGGCTCACGT
>NZ_JBIBCI010000036.1:0-29418 GCF_042901085.1 Streptomyces sp. NPDC012794 | reverse complement strand
GCGGTGAGTTCCTAGACAGCTCCCACCACACCGGAGGTCTTCGCCATGTTCAAGACCAGCCGAGTGTCAACAACGCTCGTGATCAATACACCTAGCGGCCGCGCAGGCGGCGGACCAGGATGCTGGCGTCGCCCCGGGACTCCAGGTCCGCGAGGACCACCGCCACCGCCTCGCGGACGATGCGGCCGCGGTCCACGGCGAGCCCGTGCTCACCGCGGAGCACCAGACGGGCGTGCTCCAGGTCCATGAGCTCCTCGGCGGAGACGTAGACCGTGATCTTCTCGTCGTGCCGTTCGCGCCCGCTCGGCCGCCGGTTCGCGCCGCGGCCCTGGCCCTTGCCGGACCGGGGCGACGACGCCCCGGCCGCGGTGGCAGAACCTTCCTGCGGCCTGCGCTGCGCGCCCACCGCCGATTCGCCGGC
The DNA here is from genome assembly GCF_042901085.1 of Streptomyces sp. NPDC012794. NCBI lineage: Bacteria > Bacillati > Actinomycetota > Actinomycetes > Kitasatosporales > Streptomycetaceae > Streptomyces > Streptomyces sp. NPDC012794. Next base: position 28,997 of record NZ_JBIBCI010000036.1, on the reverse strand, counting down.
CTCCCGGCCCCGGGCGTCCCCCGTGGTCCGCGTCGTGCCGTCCGCCGGTGCGGCCGTGTGCTCCGTGCCCGCGGCCGTCGGCGCCTCCTCGGCGCCCCGCCGCGGCGACGACGACTGGAGGGCCATCCCCCCGGTGGTGCGGAACAGTTCGTCGGCGCCGGGCAGACTCACTCGGCGGGACACCGGGCGAGCACCTCCCTGGCCAGCTGGCGATAGGCGGCGGCGCCGACGGAGTTCGACGCGTACGTGGTGATCGGCTCGCCGGCGACCGTGGTCTCCGGGAAGCGCACCGTCCGGCCGATGACCGTGTGGTAGACGTGGTCGTCGAAGGCCTCGACCACACGGGCCAGCACCTCGCGGCTGTGCACCGTACGGGAGTCGTACATGGTGGCGAGGATGCCGTCGAGCTCCAGCTCCGGGTTGAGCCGCTCCTGGACCTTCTCGATGGTCTCCGTGAGGAGGGCGACGCCCCGCAGCGCGAAGAACTCGCATTCCAGCGGCACGATGACCTTGTGAGCCGCCGTCAGGGCGTTGACCGTGAGCAGGCCGAGCGAGGGCTGACAGTCGATCACGATGTAGTCGTAGTCGGCCATCAGGGGCTTCAGCGCCCGCTGGAGCGTCGACTCGCGCGCGACCTCGCTCACCAACTGCACTTCGGCGGCGGACAGGTCGATGTTGCTCGGCAGCAGGTCCATGTTGGGGACCGCGGTCTTGAGCAGCACCTCGTCGGCCGACATGCCCCGCTCCATGAGCAGGTTGTAGACCGTCAGGTCGAGTTCCATCGGGTTCACGCCGAGGCCCACGGACAGCGCGCCCTGCGGGTCGAAGTCGACGAGCAGCACGCGGCGCCCGTACTCGGCGAGCGCGGCACCCAGGTTGATGGTCGACGTGGTCTTGCCCACGCCGCCCTTCTGGTTGCACATCGCGATGATCTTCGCCGGACCGTGGTCGGTCAGCGGACCCGGGATCGGGAAGTACGGGAGCGGGCGTCCGGTCGGGCCGATCCGCTCGCGGCGCTGGCGGGCAGCGTCGGGCGCGAGGGTGGCCGCGTACTCGGGGTCGGGCTCGTATTCCGCGTCGGGGTCGTAGAAGTGCCCCTCGGGCACCTGGTCGTAGTCGGCGAAACCAATGGGCGTATCGCCACCGTGGTCGCCGGCCGTGGAGTTCACGTCTAGGCCGTCCATGCTCTTTTGGGGCGTCGTCATGTGCTGGTGGTTTGCGAAGGTGCGGACCGCGACGGAGCCGACAGCTTCGAGCCCGGCAGGACCCTGTCCCCGCTCAGGCGTCCCTGCTCGACCACCTCCAGGAGCAAATGTCGACTCATTCACAAGTCGTCTTACCTCCTCGGACGTGACCAGGACACTTATCGATAGGTCAGCGTTGCACCATGCCGACGGTTGGCGACTCTATGGCGTGTCACCGCCCAGCGGCAACACAATCCACCGGACCCGGCACGATGTGTCGGCAACCGAACACCACTCTGTCAAGGGCGTGCGCGCTGTCACTGCGAAGTTTCGCGGGTGCGCGAAAGGGTTAAAGGGTTACGTTCGAGGCGAGTTGAGCGGGCTCGGCGGGCACCCCGCGAACACGTCCGGCCGGACCTTGCGGGCAAGGTCCGGCCGGATACGTGAGATTGACGTCAGTCGTTGACGGTTCAGCCGAGCAGCGTGCCGAGCTCGAGGGTCTCGAGGCCGTGGGCCTCGGCGACGGGACCGTAAACGACCTTGCCGTCATGGGTGTTGAGGCCCAGCGCCAGCGCCGGGTCACGGCGCAGCGCCTCGACCCAGCCGAGGTTCGCGAGCTGCACGATGTAGGGCAGGGTCGCGTTCGTCAGGGCGTAGGTGGAGGTGTTCGGCACCGCGCCCGGCATGTTGGCGACGCAGTAGAAGACCGAGTTGTGGACCTGGAAGGTCGGCTCGGCGTGGGTGGTCGGACGGGAGTCCTCGAAGCAGCCGCCCTGGTCGATCGCAATGTCGACAAGGACACTTCCGGGCTTCATCTTGGCGACGAGTTCGTTGGTGACCAGCTTCGGGGCCTTCGCACCCGGGATCAGCACGGCGCCGATGACGAGGTCGGCCTCGACGACGGCCTTCTCCAGCTCGAAGGCGTTGGAGACGATCGTCTTGATCTTCGTGCCGAAGATCTTGTCGGCCTCGCGGAGCTTGTTGATGTCGCGGTCGAGCAGGGTCACGTGGAAGCCCATGCCGATGGCGATCTGCGCCGCGTTCCAGCCGGAGACGCCGCCGCCGATGACCACGCACTCGCCGGCGTGGGTGCCGGGGACGCCGCCGGGGAGGACGCCGCGGCCGCCGGCCGAGCGCATCAGGTGGTAGGCGCCGACCTGCGGGGCCAGGCGGCCCGCGACCTCGGACATCGGGGCGAGCAGCGGGAGCGCGCGGTTGGCGAGCTCGACCGTCTCGTACGCGATGGCGGTGGTGCCGGACTCGAGGAGCGCGTCCGTGCACTCGCGGGAGGCCGCCAGGTGCAGGTAGGTGAAGAGGGTCTGGTCCTTGCGGAGGCGGTGGTACTCCTCCGCGATGGGCTCCTTGACCTTCAGCAGCAGGTCAGCGGTCTCCCAGACCTCGTCGGCGGTGCCGAGGATCTCGGCACCGGCGGCGACGTACTCGGCGTCCGTGATCGAGGAGCCGACACCGGCGTTCTGCTCGATGAAGACCTGGTGGCCGTTGCGGACCAGCTCATGCACGCCGGCGGGCGTGATGGCGACCCGGAACTCGTTGTTCTTGACCTCGCGGGGGATGCCGACCTTCATCGTCGATCACGGTCCTTGGCTCAGGGGATTTTACGGGGCACTTCCATACATACCCGCCCACAAGAACGCGCAACGGGATGCACCACTGATGTCGTGGTGAAGCCAGTCTAATGAAGGATGAGGCGCTGTCTAGCCTTGCAAACGAATAACTTCAGTCGGACACACTGCGGATTTCGCAGGCTGCGGGGTCGTCTCCCAGCAATCTGTCGGCCGCGGAGCGGTGCAGTCGCGCCGCCGCCGGGTCGCCCAGACGGTCCAGCGTGTCGGCCAACCGCACCTGGAGCGCGGCCTGGAGCCGCTGGTCCCCGGCCCGGCGCGCCAGCTCGATGGCCTCGCGGCAGGTGTGCAGGGATTCCTCGGGCCGCCCGGCGTACTCCTGGACCCGCGCCATTTCGCTCAACGCCTTTGCCTGGCCCGGCACATCGGCCAGCCGGCGGTAGCCCGCGGCGGCGGCGCGCCAGCTGCGCAGGGCCTCCCCGTACCGGCCCGCGTAGGTGTGCACGTTGCCCAGCCGGCCGTAGAGCCTGGCCTCGTCCGACCGCTCGCCGCGCGCCAGGGCGTGGGCCAGTGCGCGGCCGAACCAGTCGGAGGCGCGGGGCCAGTCCGCCAGCTCCTGGTACGCGCCGCCTACGGATTCCATCGCGCGGCCCGTCGCGTACGGGTCGTTCGCGGCCTTTCCCGCGCCCAGCGCGGCCCGGTACCGGGCCAGCGCCTCCTCGGTCCGGCCGGTCCGGGCGTCCAGATCGGCCAGGTTCAGCAGGGCGGCGGCCCGCTCCCGGTGCAGGCCGCGCCGCTCGGCCACGTCCAGGACGAGGCGGTGCAGCCCGTACAGCTCGGGGGCGGCCGCCTCGGTGCCGCGGTGCCCGGCCAGCGCCCGGACCAGGGCGGAGACCAGCCTGCGGGCCAGGGTGTCCAGCCCGCCGTCGGCCACGGCCAGGCGCGCGGCCGAGGTCAGCGCGGGCAGCCGGGTGTCCAGCCAGACGGCGGCGGAGCGCCGGTCGGGGAAGCGCAGGGCCCGGGGGGTCCCGTCCAGGCGCTCGCGCAGTTCGTCGTCGTCCTCGTCGGCGTCGGTCATGGCCCGGCACGAGGTGAGCAGCCGTACGGTCCGCTCCAGCATCCGGGCGCGGGCCAGCTGCACCTCGGCGGGCCGCTCCTTGGTCTCCAGCAGCGCCTGGAGGAAGGGGGCGAGGCAGCCGGGGAGCAGGAAGAGGCCGTCCCGGGCGTGCCGTACGAGGCCCAGGGCGGCGAAGTCCTCCAGGGTGGACTGGGCCGCGGCCACCGAGCAGCCGGCCAGGGCCGAGGCGGTGTGCGAGTCGAGGTACCCGGCCGGGGCGAGCGGCAGCAGGTGCAGGGTGCGGCGGGCCGGCTGCGGCAGGGACTCGTAGACCAGCCGGAAGGCGCGGCCCAGCGGGCCGGTGGTGCCGGGGGGCATGTCGTGGAGCTGCTTGGCCAGGTCCGCGACGGCGGCCTTGGGGTGGGCGGCGAGCCAGCCGCCGGCGAGGGCCAGCGCGGCGGGCAGCCCCCCGCACTCCTCGGCGAGCGCCTCGGCGGCACGGGGGTCGACGGTGATGCGGGTGTCGCCGATGAGCCGGGCGAGCAGGCCGACGGCGGAGGTGGGGTCGAGGCCGCCGAGGGTGCAGGGACGCACGTCGGGGATCCCGGTGAGCGGGCCCTCGGCGGTGACCACGACGAGGCAGTCGGGGTTGTCGGGGAGCAGGGCGTCGACCTGGTGCGGGTTGGCGGCGTCGTCGACGAGCAGGATCGCCCGCCGCCCGGCCAGCGCCTCCCGCAGGGCCGCGCTGAGGTCGTCCTCGCAGGCCCCGGGCGGGGTGACCTCCCCGAGCCCTTCCAGCAGGGTCCGGACGGCCCACTCGGTGGCGACGGGTTCCCCGTCGGGTTCGGTGAGCCGCACCTTGACCAGGCCGTCCGGGTACTGTTCGGCCACCTCGCGCACGAACGCCTCCGCGAGCGCGGTCCGCCCGGAGCCGGGCCGCCCCGCGACGAGCAGCACCCGTGCGCGGGGTGCCTTCGCCTTGCGGCCCGAGAGGGTGTCGAGCCCGGTCCGTGCGATGTCCTCGCGCAGCTCCTTGAGCTCACGCCGCCGCCCGACGAAATCCGCCACGGATCCGCTCCTCTCCCTGCCTTCGGGTTGCTGAGCGTAGTTCACGCAGAGCGACGGACCGTGGGGAGCGCGGCCTACAGATCGCCCGATCGGATCAGCGGATGGGCCTATTTAATGCGCCGCTCCCACGGCCGCTCCGGCACCTCGGCCCCACCACGCGGTGCCGGTCCGCGGCCCGGGCGCCCGCCGGGGGACGGGGACCGCCGGGCCGGACGGGCCGGCGCGCCGCGCGGGCGGCGCGGCGGCGGCTACGCCGCGTACGGCCGCTGCGGCCAGGGGGCGTCGGCGGGGCGCAGGGCGTCCGTGCCGGGGCCTGAGGCGAGGGCGGCGGTCAGGGCCAGTACGCCCGTCACCAGCGCCGGGTTGCCCAGCTCGCCCGCCAGGATCCCGCGGACCAGGTCCTCCCTCGCCACCCACTCCACCTGCATGTCGGCCTCCTCCGAGTCCGTCTCGGCGTACCGCTCGCCGTCCGCCACGGCCACGTCCCGCGCCAGGAAGACGCGGATCGCCTCGTCGGAGCCGCCCGGGGAGGCGTAGAAGTCGGCCAGCACCCGCCAGTCCCCCGCCTTGACGTGGGCCTCCTCGTACAGCTCCCGCTGCGCCGCGCGCAGCGGGTTCTCCCCCGGTACGTCGAGCAGTCCGGCCGGCAGCTCCCACAGCCGGTGGCGGACGGGGTGGCGGTACTGCCGGATCACGAGCACCCGGTCGTCCTCGTCCAGGGCGAGCACGCAGACCGACCCGGGGTGCACCTGGTAGTCGCGGCGGGCCACCGAGCCGTCGGGCATCCGCACCTCGTCGGAGGCCACCGCCGTCTTGGCGCCCTGGAAGGGCCGCAGGGTCGACAGGGTCTCCCAGCTTTCGGACGTGTCCTTGATGCTGGTGCCGGTGTCCATTCCGATGCCCTCCGAACTCATGGAAAAACGTTGGACGCGCGAACGCGCGACAGCCGGGTACGGATGGTGATCCGTACCCGGCTGTCTACGTTACCGAGCGTCAGCCCTGCTGCCGCTGGCGCTCCACCGCGGCCTTGACCAGGCCCGCGAAGAGCGGGTGCGGCCGGGTCGGGCGGGAGCGGAGCTCCGGGTGGGCCTGGGTGGCCACCAGGTAGGGGTGGACCTCGCGCGGGTACTCGACGTACTCGACGAGCTTGTTGTCCGGGGAGGTGCCGGAGAAGACCAGGCCGGCCTTCTTCTCCAGCTCGCCGCGGTAGGCGTTGTTGACCTCGTAGCGGTGGCGGTGGCGCTCGTCGACGTACGCGTCGCCGTAGACCTCGCGCACGATCGAGCCCTCGGCCAGCTTGGCCGTGTACATGCCCAGACGCATGGTGCCGCCCAGGTCGCCGGCACCCTCGACGAAGGCCAGCTGCTCCTCCATGGTCGAGATGACCGGGTGCGGGGTCGAGGCGTCGAACTCGGTGGAGTTCGCCCCCTCGATGCCCGCCAGGTTGCGCGCGGCCTCGATGACCACGCACTGGAGGCCCAGGCACAGGCCCAGGAGCGGGATCTTGTTCTCGCGGGCGTAGGTGATCGCGCCGACCTTGCCGTTGACACCGCGGTCGCCGAAGCCGCCGGGCACGCAGATCGCGTCCACGTCGCCGAGCTGCGCCGCGGCACCCGCCGGGGTCTTGCAGTCGTCGGAGGTGACCCACTTGATCTGGACGCGGGCCTTGTTGGCGAAACCGCCGGCGCGCAGCGCCTCGGTGACCGACAGGTAGGCGTCGGGCAGGTCGATGTACTTGCCGACGAGCGCGACCTTGACCTCGTGGTCGGGGTTGTGGACGCGGTCCAGCAGGTCCTCCCACACCGTCCAGTCGACGTCACGGAAGGGCAGGTCGAGCTTGCGGACGACGTAGGCGTCCAGGCCCTCGGTGTGCAGCACCTTCGGGATGTCGTAGATCGACTTGGCGTCGATCGCCGCGACCACGGCCGCCTCGTCCACGTCGCACATCAGCGAGATCTTGCGCTTGATGGAGGTGGGGACGTCGCGGTCGGCGCGCAGCACGATCGCGTCGGGCTGGATGCCGATGTTGCGCAGAGCCGCGACGGAGTGCTGGGTGGGCTTGGTCTTCAGCTCGCCGGAGGGGCCGATGTAGGGCAGCAGCGAGATGTGCACGACGAAGACGTTGTCGCGGCCGACCTCGTGGCGGACCTGGCGGACGGTCTCCAGGAACGGCAGCGACTCGATGTCGCCGACCGTGCCGCCGACCTCGGTGATGACGACGTCGACGTCCTCGGTCGCCATGCGGCGGATGCGGTGCTTGATCTCGTTGGTGATGTGCGGGATGACCTGCACGGTGTCACCGAGGTACTCGCCGCGGCGCTCCTTGGCGATGACCGTGTTGTAGACCTGGCCGGTGGTGACGTTGGCCGAGCCGTCGAGGTCGACGTCGAGGAAGCGCTCGTAGTGGCCGATGTCCAGGTCGGTCTCGGCGCCGTCGTTGGTGACGAACACCTCACCGTGCTGGAAGGGGTTCATCGTGCCGGGGTCGACGTTCAGGTACGGGTCGAGCTTCTGCATCGTGACCCGCAGGCCGCGCGCCTTCAGCAGCGCACCCAGGCTGGAGGCCGTCAGGCCCTTGCCGAGGGACGAAGCGACACCTCCGGTGACGAAGATGTGCTTGGTCGTCATGGCTGTGCTGTTTCGAAAAGCAGCGGGCGGCATAGCCAAGAGGGGGCTCCCGTGGTCGCGAGGTGAGGTGCGTCCGGCGACTTCTCCCGTTTCCGGGGGTGCCGAAGCTGCGGTTTCGGGGCCCCTGATTCGCACAGGCAGACCACCGGTCCACGGGGTACCAGCCTATCAGCGCCCGGACGGGTCCGCCTCCGGGCGCGCTGCGCGGCGCCCCTTCCGGCTCCTCGGCGGGGCGCGTCCCCGCAGGTCACCCATTTGGCCGAGTGACATTGTCCCCATACTTAAGGAGATCACTAGGGTTCGCGCATACCTTGCTCGGATACCGCTGCACATCGTCGCCGAGCAGTCCGGCAGACGGCGTAACCACGCCGGTTCCGGCAATCTAGGACTCGACGCGGGGATCCCTGCGCACAGGAGACCGCGCGACAGCGCATTGCAAGCGCCCTTCGGGGCGACGTGGCCTTTCGACTGGAGAGCAACGTGTCCGGGCGCATCGAGGATTACGCACTGATCGGGGACATGCAGACCGCGGCGCTGGTCTGCCGGGACGGCGCGGTGGACTGGTTGTGTCTGCCCCGCTTCGACTCCCATGCCGTCTTCGCTAGCCTTCTGGGCACCGAGGAACACGGGTTCTGGCGCATCGGCCCGGCGTTCGCGCCGGGCACGGAGCCGCCGCGGGCCGCGCGCCGGCGCTACCGGGGCGATTCCCTGGTGCTGGAGTCGGAGTGGGACACCCCGCGCGGGACCGTCCGCGTCATCGACTTCATGCCGCCGCGCGAGGACCACGCGCCGCAGCTGATCCGCATCGTGGAGGGGGTCAGCGGGCGCGTCCCGATGCGCTCGGCGCTGCGGATGCGGTTCAGTTACGGCCGGATCGTGCCGTGGGTGCACAAGGTGGACGGACGCACCGTGGCCGTCGCCGGCCCGGACTCCGTCTGGCTGGACACCGAAGCGCAGACGTACGGCAAGGACCTGACGACCTACTCCGACTTCACGGTCGCCCCGGGCGACCGGGTGGCCTTCGCCATCAGCTGGCAGCCGTCCCACAAGGGCGCGCCGGAGGCCCCGGACGCCGAGGCCGCGCTGGAGGCCACCAGCGAGTTCTGGCACGAGTGGGTGGACCTGTGCACGTACCACGGGCCCTACCGGGAAGCCGTGGTCCGCTCGCTGATCACCCTCAAGGCGCTCACGTACGCGCCCACGGGCGGGATCGTCGCCGCGCCGACCACCTCCCTCCCGGAGGAGATCGGCGGGGTCCGCAACTGGGACTACCGGTACACGTGGCTGCGCGACGCGGCCATCACCCTGTCCTCGCTGCTGCGCACCGGCTACCGGGGCGAGGCCGCCGCGTGGCGGGACTGGCTGCTGCGGGCGGTGGCGGGCGACCCGGAGAACCTCCAGATCATGTACGGCATCGCCGGTGAGCGCGAGCTCGGCGAGACCGAGCTGGACTGGCTGCCGGGGTACGAGAACTCGGCCCCGGTGCGCGTCGGCAACGGCGCCGCCCACCAGCTCCAGCTGGACGTGTACGGCGAGGTCACCGAGGCCCTGCACCTGGGGCACATGACGGGCCTGGCCCGCAACGACTACGCCTCGGTGCTCCAGCTGAAGCTGATCCGCTACCTGGAGACCCACTGGAACGAGCCGGACGAGGGCATCTGGGAGGTGCGCGGCCCGCGCCGGCACTTCGTGCACTCGAAGGTGATGGCGTGGGTGGCCGTGGACCGCACGATCAAGCTGGTCGAGAGCGGGGACGCGGACGGCCCGCTGGAGCGCTGGCGCGAGCTGCGCGACCGGATCCACGCGGACGTGTGCGAGAAGGGCTACGACCCGGAGCGCAACACCTTCACCCAGTCCTACGGCTCCCGCGAGCTGGACGCCTCGCTGCTGCTGATCCCGCAGATGGGCTTCCTGCCGCCGGACGACAAGCGGGTCATCGGCACCATCGAGGCGATCCAGCGCGAGCTGTCGACCCCGGACGGCTTCATCCTGCGCTACCCGACGGCCGGCGAGGAGGCCGGGGTGGACGGGCTGGAGGGTGACGAGGGCGCCTTCCTCGCGTGCTCGTTCTGGATGGCCGACGACCTCGCGATGATCGGCCGCGTCGACGAGGCGCGCCGGCTCTTCGAGAAGCTGCTGGCGCTCCGCAACGACCTCGGCCTGCTGGCGGAGGAGTGGGACCCCAAGCTCCAGCGGCAGGTGGGGAACTTCCCGCAGGCCTTCAGCCACGTTCCGCTGATCGACACGGCGCTGCGGCTGACGGCGAGCGGGGCCTATGGCGGCTGACGGGCGGGCCCCGTGGGGCCCGCCTACGCTGTAGGGGTCCTACCCCCCTTCCGGGAAGGGAGGGCGGCCATGGCGCCCCTCTCCAAGGCGGGCGCGGCGCTCGCCGCGCTCCGCGAGGATCTGGCCGGCGACGTCTTCGCCCCGGACGATCCGGGGTACGACGAGGCCCGGGCCGTGTTCAACGCCATGATCGACCGCCGGCCGGCGGTGATCGCCCGGTGTGAGGGCGCGTCGGACGTGGTCACGGCCGTGCGCTTCGCCCGGGAGCTGGACCTGCCGGTCGCGGTGCGCGGCGGCGGCCACAGCGTCGCGGGGATGTCCCTGAACGACGGGGGGCTGGTCGTGGACCTGCGCCGGATGCACGGGGTGAGCGTCCGTCCGGCGGCGCGGGCCGCGTACGTCGGCGGCGGGGCCACGATGAGCCACCTGGACCGGGCCTGCGAGCCGTACGCGCTGGCGACCACCGGCGGCCGGGCCTCCACCACCGGCGTGGGCGGTTTCGTGCTGGGCGGGGGGACGGGCTGGCTGGACCGGAAGTTCGGCCTGGCGGTGGACAACCTGCTGGGCGTGGAGCTGGTCACCGCCGACGGCGAGCTGCTGCACGTCACGGCGGAGGAGCACCCGGACCTGTTCTGGGGGCTGCACGGCGGCGGCGGGAACTTCGGGATCGCCACCTCCCTGACCCTGCGGCTGCACGAACTGCCCCACATGTCGGTCGCGTTCCTGCTGTACCTGCCCGAGCGCGGTCCGGAGGTGGTGCGCACCTTCCGGGACGTCATCGAGTCGGGGCCGCCCGAGGCCGGCGGCGGCGCCCTCTACCTGACGGGGCCGCCCGACGAGTTCGTCCCGCCGCACCTGGTGGGGCTGCTGCTGGCGGGCGTGCTGCTGACGTACGCGGGTCCGGAGGACGAGATGCGAAGGCTCGCGGAACCGCTGCTGGCGGTCCCGCACGAGGCGGAGATGGTCACGGCCATCCCGTACGCCGACCTCCAGTGCATGATCGACGACCCCCCGGGGCTGCGGAACCACTGGTCGGCGGAGTACCTGACCGGGGTGCCCGACGCGTTCGTGGAGGTGTTCTGCGCCCGCGCCGCCTCGATGCCCGTGCCGACGGGCACGCAGCACGTGGTGTGGCCGCAGGGCGGGGCCGTCGCCTCCGGCCCGGCCGGCTACCCGGTGCCCTACCGCGACGCCCCCTGGGCGGTGCACCCCTTCGGGATGTGGGAGGACCCGGCCGACGACGACCGGGTCCGGCAGTGGGTCAGGGACGTCCGCGCCGACGTCCGGCCGTGGAGCACCGGCGCGGTGTACCTCAACTTCACCGGGGACGAGGGCGCGGACCGGGTCGTGGCCGGCCTGGGCGCCGAGAACATGCGGCGCCTGGGCGAGTTGAAACGGCGCTACGACCCGGACAACGTGTTCCGCTCCAACCACAACGTCAAGCCGCTGTAGCGGGCGCCCCGCCGGGGGCTCAGGTGAGGGCGGCGATCACCTCGCGGGCGGCCCGTTCGCCCTCGGTGGCGCCGCCTTCCATGAAGCCCTGGAAGTCGTAGCTGCAGTGCTCGCCGCCGATGTGGACGTTGCCCTGCGCGGTGCCCTCGTACTTGGCGTACCGGTGGAGGTAGCCGGTGGGCCAGTACGAGTAGGCGCCCAGCGCGTAGGGGTTGCGGTGCCAGGCGGAGAGCTGGGCGCGGCCGGTCCAGACGGCCTTGGTGCCCGGGTAGAAGGCGTCGATGCCGGTGAGCATGCGGTCCGCGAGGGCGCGTACGTAGGGGTCGGTCTCGGTGGCGAAGGGGCTCGCGGGGGTGAGGGACCCGGCGAGGCGGCCGCCTGCGTACTGGAGGAGGATGCCGCCGTTGCCGGGCTGGACCTTGGTGGTGTCCCAGGTCTGCTGGACGTCGGAGTCGGTGAAGCAGTCGCCGGCGGAGACACCGGGCCAGGGGCCGGTGCCGCGCCAGGGACGTGCGGTGAACTGCATGTTGAGTTTGGTGCAGTGGCCCATGCGCGCGTCGCGCAGCAGGTCGCGCATCCGCGGGTCGAACCCGGCCCGCGAGGTGTCGAGGTTCTGGAGGATCGGCAGCGGCAGGCACAGGACGGTGTGGTCGGCGACGGCGGTGCGGGTGGAGCCGGAGTCGTCGAAGGTGAGGGTCTGGGTGCCGTCGGCGTTGGCCCGTACGGCGAGCAGCAGGCGGCCCATGACGAGCGTGCCGGGGTTCAGGGCGGCGGCGATGGCGTTCGGGAGCCGGTCGTTGCCGCCGGTGATGTGGTAGCGCTCGTTGGACAGGCCCCAGACGTTGAAGTTGCCCGGGTTGGGCTGGTAGCCCATCAGCAGGACGAGGGCCAGGGCTGACTGGGCAGTGGTCTCGGCGCCGTACTCGACGGTGTAGGCGACGTCGATGAACCGGCCGAGCCGCGAGCCGTGGCCGCCGGGGATCCGGGTCTCGATCCACTCGTACAGGGTCATGTTGTCGAGGGCGGTGCCCGCCGGGGTGGTGCTGTTCCAGCTGACCTCGCCGGCTTCCTGGAGGTCGCGGTGCAGCGCCTGGTAGACGTGCTTGAAGTCCTCGTCGGCCTGGGTGCGGGAGTAGTACGCGCCGTTGAACCAGAGCACCTCCTCCGCGCCGTTGGGTCCGCCGCCGAGGAAGTCCTCCGTGGGCAGGCCGAAGCGGCGGCACATCTGGAGGATCTTCTTGTGGCTGGTGTCGATCAGCTCGCCGCCGATCTCGGAGGTCTGGCCGTACGCCCAGTGGCCGCGCTGGGTCCACATGCGGCCGCCGACGCGGGCGGGGTTGGCCTCGTAGAGGGTGCAGGGGATGCCCGCGTCCTGGAGGGTGAGGGCGGCGGTGAGGCCGGAAATCCCGGCGCCGACGACGGCGACTCGGGCGGAGGAGGCGGGCTTCGGGGCGGGGGCGCCCTCCACGGCGGGCGCGGCGGCGGCCGTCGCGGAGGAGGCGAGGGCGGTGCCCAGGCCGAGGGCGGCGGCCCGGCCGAGGAGTTCGCGGCGGGTGGAGCCGCGCATCTCGGCGACGGGCATCCGCAGCCGGCGGGCGGCGGCGTGTTCGGCGGCGAGCTGCCGCAGGGAACGCATCAGGGGGGTACGGGCCATGGCGGGGCTCCTCAGACGGTGGCGGCGGTCGGGCCGGAGGCGGTGACGGCGGGGTCCTCGGGGTCGTCGGCGCGTTCGGCGGCGTCCTCCAGGACGATCCGGCCGATGACCTCGTAGCGCTCGGGGGCCTTCGCCTTCAGCCAGAGGCCGAGGGCCAGGCCGCCGAGGAAGACCGTGCCGACGATCCAGGGGATGAGCTTGAAGAACAGCGATCCGGCTGCGGCGCCGGCTGCGGTCTCCATGTTGAGCACCAGCAGCACCACCACGGCGGTCATCCCGATCCCGCCGAGCAGCGGGGCGGTGAAGGTCCTGAACCAGTGCCGGTCCTCCGGGTGGTTGGCGCGGAAGTAGCCGATGACGGCGAAGGAGCACAGGGTCTGCACGATCAGGATCGCCATGGTGCCGAGGATCGCGAGCAGCGTGTACAGGTGCAGGTACGGGTCCTGGCCGGTGAGCCAGAAGCCGGCGACGAGGGCGGCGGCGATCGCGGTCTGCGCCACGGAGGCGACGTACGGGGAGCCGTGGCGGTGGTGGGTGCGGCCGAGGCCGGGGTGCAGGAAGCCCTCGCGGCCGATGGCGTACAGGTAGCGGGCGGCGCACTGGTGGAAGGCCATCCCACAGGCGAAGGAGCCGGTGAGCAGCAGCCACTGGAAGGCGTCGACGGCCCAGGCGCCGATGAAGGCCTTGGTCGGGGCGAAGAACAGGTCCAGGGGGCTGGCGGAGGCGGAGAGGGTGACGGAGTCGGCCAGGCCGTTGCCGGCGATGGTCATCCAGGAGACGTAGATGTAGAAGAGGCCCACTCCGACGACGGAGATGAGGGTGGCCTTGGGGATGACCCGCTTGGGGTCGCGGGACTCCTCGCCGTACATCGCGGTGGACTCGAAGCCGACCCAGGACCAGAAGGCGAAGAAGAGGCCGAGGCCGGCGGAGGTGCCGGTGAAGGCGTTCTTCGGGTTGACGGGCTCCAGCGGGATCCCGTCGGGGCCGCCGCCCGCGAGGAGCACGGCGGTGGCGACGGCGAAGAGGACGGCGATCTCGGCGACGAGCATCACGCCGAGGGCCTTGGCGGTGAGGTTGATGTCGAAGTGCGCGAGGACGGCGGTGACGGCGAGCATGGCGGCCGCGTAGAGGACCCAGGGCAGGTCCACGCCGAGCTGGTCGTGGACGGTGGTCTTCGCGAAGTAGGAGAAGACGCCGACGATCGAGGCCTCGAAGACGATGTACGCGAGGACGGCGAGCATCCCGGAGGCCATGCCGGCGATCCGGCCGAGGCCGTGCGAGATGTACCCGTAGAAGGCGCCGGCGGCGGTGATCCGCTTGGCCATGGCCACGTAGCCGACCGCGAAGACGGTGAGGACGATCGTCGCGAAGAGGTACCCGGCCGGGGCGCCGGTGCCGTTGCCGAAGCCGACCGCGATGGGCAGGTTGCCGGTCATCGCGGTGATCGGCGCGGCGGTGGCGACCGCCATGAAGACGACGCCGACGAGGCCGACGGAGTTGGCCTTGAGGCGCTGGACCGGGGGTGTGGCCCCGGTGGTGGGCGGAGGCGTGGCGCTGGCTCTGCTCATGGAGTCCTCGTTCCTGCTTCCTGATCTGTCCGAGGGCCGACACTCTCCACCCGGGTGACGCACGCCACAACCGGCACGCGGTGCGATAATCGCCTTGCCGGGGCGACGAGTTGTCGGCCCGGACGGGGGCATATCGGACTCCGTGACCGCCCGGTGATGTGCGGGCAACAGAGCGGCCGGTAGCGTCCGCGATATGGACGACCAGGGCGGAATCACGGTTCAGCGGGCACTGGAGCTGCCGGGACTGCGCAGCGGGCTTCCGGAGGTGGTCGCCTGTGCCGACCGGCTGGGACGGACCGTCCGCTGGGTGCACGCGGGCGAGGTCCCGAACATCGCCTCGCTGCTCAAGGGCGGCGAGCTGCTGCTGACCACCGGCCTGGGCCTGGGCACGCGCCCCGCCGAGCAGCGCGCCTTCGTACGCCGCCTCGCGGACCGGGGCATCGCCGCGCTCGTCGTGGAGCTGGGTCCGCGTTTCACCCGCCTGCCCGCCACGCTCGTCGAGACGGCGAAGGCGGCCGGGCTGCCGCTGGTCCAGCTCCACCGCGAGGTGCCCTTCGTGGCGGTGACCGAGGAGGTCCACACCGAGATCGTCAACGGCCACTACGCCCTGCTCCAGCGGGCCGAGGAGGTGCACCGGCGCTGCACCGAGGCCCTGTTGGGCGGCGGCGGGATCCCGCAGGTGCTGCGCATCCTGTCGGACTTCACGGGCAACCCGGTCTTCCTGGAGACCCCGGAGGGGCAACTGCTCTACGCCGCCGGGCCGGTGGCCGGGGCGGGTGCGGCGGACCCGCTCCAGGTGTGGGAGGGGCTGCGCGGCCAGCGCACGGCCGAGACCCCGGCGAACGCCGTGGTGGTCGACGTACCGGGCGGCGGCCACGGCACCGGCTCGGTCCGGGCCAGGGTCGTCCTGGTGGGGGTCTCGGCGCCGCTGCTCCCGGTCCACCGGATGGCGGCGGAGCGCACGGCGGGGGTCCTGGCGGTGGTCCTGATGCAGGCCCGGCAGGAGGAGGAGCTGGCCGCGCGCGGCCGGGGGGACTTCCTGACCGACCTGGCGGAGGGCCGGATCTCGGCCGAGGACGCCCCGGCGCAGGCCCGGGTCCTGGGCTTCCGGCCGGGCACGGGGCCGCTGCTGCCGATCGTGATGCGGCTGTCCACGGACCTGGGGGCCTCGGGGAACTGGGCGGTGCTGGCCCGGGCGGTACTGGAGGAGCTGTCGTCGGTCGGGGTGCCGGTACTGCTGGGCGTCCGTCCCGTGGAGGGGCGGGTGCCGCTGCTGGTCTCGCTGCGCACCGAGTCGGAGCGCACGCCGGTCGCCGACCGGGTCGCCGCCGCGCTGCGGGCGGGCGTCGAACGGGCCGGCCTCGACCGGGCCGCCGCCCCGCCCGCCGTGGTCGTGGGCGTCGCGGGCGGCTGGGCGGCCGCCTCGTCCGGTCTGCGGCACGCCGCCGAGACGGCCACGGCGGCCCACGGCCTGCCGGCCCGGCCCTGGTACGACGCCCGCCGGCTGGACATCGACCTGCTGCTGTGGCGCCTGCGCGAGCACCCGGACCTGGCGGCGTTCGTGGACCGCGCGATCGGCGCGCTCCGCGTCCACGACGCGACGTCCCGCCCGCCGCTCCTGCCCACCCTGGAGACGTACCTGGCGCATGCGGGCCGCAAGGCGGAGACCGCGCGGGAGCTGCACCTGAACCGCCAGACCCTGTACAACCGGCTGGCCCGCATCTCGGAGCTCCTGGGCACGGACCTCGACGACCCCGAAACGGTCCTCTCCCTGAGCCTGGCCCTCCGCGCCCGCCGCCACACGTCCTCCTGACGCACCGCCGACGGCCTCCGGCGGTCGGCCGCGGGGCGGGGCGCGACGGCACCTCCAGGCCGCGGACGCCCCCGGCCGCCCCGGCCCCGGGCGCCGGCCCCGCCGCGTCAGGACAGGGGCCGGTCCATCAGTTCGTCGTACACCGCGAGGACCTGCGCGACCGTTTCGTCCTCCGACGGCCACGTCGCCGCCTGGGCGCGGCCCGCCACCGCGAGGGCCGCCCGGCGTTCCGGGTCGTCCAGGAGCGCCGCCACCGCCCCCGCCAGCACGGCCGAGTCCCCGTACGGGACCAGGACCGCCGCGTCGCCGACCAGTTCCGGAACCGCCCCGACCTCGGTGGCCACCAGCGCCACCCCCGCCCGCAGGGCCTCCTGCGCCAGCAGGGACCGGCCCTCCCAGCGGCTCGGCAGCACCGCCACGTCCGCCGCCGCCAGCAGCCGGTCGGCGTCCCGGCGGCGCCCCAGCAGCCGCACAGGAAGCCCCTCCTCCTCGATGCGCCGGGCCAGCTCGGGCCGCAGCGGCCCCTCCCCCGCGATCAACAGCAGCGGCAGCGGCTCCAGTACCCGCCACGCCCGCGCCGCGTCCAGCAGGACGGAGTAGCCGCGCCCGGCCACCAGGCTGCCGACCGCCATGACCAGGGGCCGATCCACCGCGCCCAGTTCCGCCCGGGTCTTGCCCGCGTCGGGCGGCGCCGCCGCGGCGGGTACGGCCACCGCCGCCAGCCGTGCGTCCCGCGCCCCGCGCCGCCGGGCCAGGTCGACCTGGTCGGAGGAGGACCCCAGGACCACGGCCGCCGACCGGGCCACGTGCCGTTCCAGGAGGCGGCTCAGCGGCCCGAGCGCCCCCGCCGGCTCCGGCGCGCTGCCGTGCCAGGTCACCACCAGCGGCGGCCGGCGCCCGCCGCCGCGCAGTGCCATCGCGGCGCGCATTCCGGCCCGGATCCCGTGGGCGTGCACCACGTCGGCCCCGGCGCAGGCGGCCCGCAGGGCGTTCGCCGCGTCGGGGGTGAACTCCGCCCCGGCGCCGGTGAAGTCGTACTCCCCTTCGGCCGCGGCGGGGGCGCACACGGTCACCCGTACGCCGCGCGCCGCCAGTCCCGTCGCCAGGGACCGCACGTGCGCGCTGCTGCCCGCGCCCGCACCGCCGAGGACCTGGACGGTGCGCAGCGGGGGCCGGCCGTACGGCTGTGCGGGGGCCGGGAAGGAGGCCGGGGAGCTGCTCACGGGCGGTAGCTCCAGGGTGAGGGGGCAGAGACGTCGCCCAGGATGCCAGTCCGCACGCGCGTTCCGGGACCATACGGGTACGGATGCCGTGCGGGATACCGCAGTGCGCCCCCCAGCCTCACCCACACGGGCTAATACCCGCTCGTCACGCGTCCGCCCGCGCCGCCTCCAGCAGTTCCTCCGCGTGGGCCCGCGCCGTCTGGGAGTCCTCCTGGCCGGCCAGCATCCGCGACAGCTCGCGGATGCGGTCCTCGCCCTCCAGCACGGTCACCCCGGACCGGGTCACCGATCCGTCGACGGTCTTCTCCACCAGCAGCTGCCGGTCCGCGAAGGCGGCCACCTGCGGCAGGTGCGTGACGACGACGACCTGCGCGGTCTTCGCCAGCTTCGCGAGCCGCCGCCCGATCTCGACGGCCGCCTTGCCGCCGACACCCGCGTCCACCTCGTCGAAGAGGTAGGTGGGCACGGGGGCGGACCCGGCGAAGACGACCTCGACGGCCAGCATGACCCGTGACAGCTCACCGCCCGAGGCGCCCTTGGCGATCGGCCGCGGCTGCGCGCCGGGGTGCGGGGCCAGCAGCAGCTCGACCTCGTCCGCGCCCGTGGGCCCGTACGCGACCGGGCGTCCGCCGACCTCGACACCCTCGGGGTCCTCCGTCTGCCGGATCTCGATGGTCACCCGCGCGTGCGGCATCGCGAGGGAGGCCAGTTCGGCGGTGACGGCGGCGGCGAACCGCTCGGCGGCCTCGGTCCGCGCGTCCGTCAGCGCCTGCGCGAGCACGGACAACTCCTCGCGCAGGGCGTCCCGCTCGGCGGTCAGTTCGGCGATCCGCTCGTCGTCGCCGTCGAGTTCCAGCAGCCTCGCCGAGCCCTTCTGCGCCCAGTCCAGCACCGCGTCGACGGAGTCGCCGTACTTGCGGGTCAGCTGGGTCAGCGCGGCCCGCCGCTCCTCCACCGCGGCCAGCCGCAGCGGATCGGCGTCCAGGTCGTCGGCGTACCCGGCGAGTTCCCCGGCGACGTCGGAGAGCAGGATGCCCAGCTCCCCGATCCGGTCGGCGAGCGCGCCGAGTGCCGGGTCGTGGGAGCGTACGGATTCCAGTGCGCGGTGCGCGCCGGCGACGAGGGTGTTGGCGTCGACGCCCTCGGGGTCCTCGACGTCACCGGCCAGCGCCGCGTGCGCGGCCTGGGCGGCGGAGGCCAGCGACTCGGCGTGCCCCAGCCGTTCGGCCTCGGCCGCGAGCTCGGCGTCCTCGCCGGGCAGCGGTTCCACGGCGGCGATCTCGTCCAGCCCGAACCGCAGCAGGTCCGCCTCCTGCGCCCGCTCGCGGGCGCGGGTGGTGATGGTGTCCAGTTCGGCGGTGGCGGCGCGCAGCCGCCGGTAGGCGCCGGCGTACTTCTCCAGGGGGACGGCGACGGCGTCGCCGGCGTACCGGTCGAGGGCCCGGCGCTGGCGGGCCGGGCGCAGCAGGCCCTGCTGGTCGGTCTGGCCGTGGACGGCGACGAGGTCGTCGGCGAGTTCGGCGAGCAGGCCGACGGGCACGGAGCGGCCGCCGACGTGGGCGCGCGAGCGGCCCTCGGCGGACACGGTCCGGCTGATCAGCAGGGCGCCGTCGTCGAGCTCGGCCCCGGCCTCCTCGGCCCGCACGGCGGCGGGCGCGTCGGGGCTCATGACGACGCGGCCCTCGACCACCGCCGCCTTGGCCCCGATCCGCACCAGGGCCGGGTCGGCGCGGCCGCCGAGCAGCAGCCCGAGGCTGGTGACGACCATCGTCTTGCCCGCACCGGTCTCGCCGGTCACCGCGGTGAAACCGGGCGACAGCTCGACCACCGCGTCGTCGATGACCCCGAGCGACCGTATCCGCATCTCCTCAAGCACGGGACGACGATACCGAGGTTTCACCGGTGCCATGTGACCTCACCCGCCCGAAGTTTCTCGAACGGATGTGCTATTGGAGGGGCTAGTGGGGTGCTCCGCGCCATCCCGAGACCGGCAGGGCGAACTTCGCCACCAGCCGGTCCGTGAAGGACGCGTGGTGCAGCCGGGCGAGCCGCACCGGCACCGTCCCCCGGCGGACCTCCACCCGGGCCCCGGCGGGCAGCTCGAACGTCCTGCGCCCGTCGCACCACAGGGCGCCGTGCGGGGTGCCGTTCTGCACCTCCACGGCCAGCACCGAGGTGGGCGAGGTCACCAGCGGCTTCGCGAACAGCGCGTGCGCGCTGATCGGCACCATCAGCAGCGCCTCCACCTCCGGCCAGACCACCGGTCCGCCCGCGGAGAAGGCGTACGCCGTGGAGCCCGTCGGCGTCGCGCAGACGATGCCGTCGCAGCCGAAGCCGGTCACCGGGCGCCCGTCGATCTCCAGGACCACCTCCAGCATTCGCTCGGCGGACACCTTCTGGACGGCGGCCTCGTTCAGCGCCCAGTCCCGGTGCACCACGTCCCCGTTGGTCCGGACGAGGACGTCGAGGGTCATCCGCTCCTCGACCTCGTAGGACCGGCTCACCACCCGGTCCACGACCTTGTCCAGGTCGTCGCGCTCGGCCTCGGCGAGGAACCCCACCCGGCCCAGGTTGACGCCCAGCATCGGCACCCCCGAGCCGCGGGCGAACTCCGCCCCGCGCAGCAGGGTCCCGTCCCCGCCCAGCACGATCAGCAGCTCGCACCCCTCCAGCGCCACGGGCGTGCACTCGGAGACGAGCTGCACCTCGGGCGGCAGCGGCAGGTCCCGCGCCTCGTACTCCAGGACCCGCACCCCGATCCCCGACTTCAGCAGCCCCTGCACCACCAGCTCCGCGCTGCGGATCGCGGCGGGCCGGCCCGTGTGCGCGACCAGGAAGACGGTCCGCGGCCCCGTCGGCTCCGCGGTCTCCCCCGGTCCCGGGCGCTCCGGTTCCACCCGACGTGCTGAACCTGCTGAACCTGCTGACACACCTGTCACTGCGGCCCCTCCGCCACTGCACGGTCGACATCCCCCGGGTCGAGTGCCGGTGCCCCCGCCCGAAGCCACAGAAAGTACTCGACGTTGCCCGACGGCCCCGGCAGCGGGCTGGCCGTCACCCCGAGCACGCCCAGCCCCAGCTTCCAGGCCTGCGCCGCGACCTCCCGCACCGCCTCGGCCCGCAGCTCGGGGCTGCGCACCACACCGCCGCTGCCCAGGCGGTCCTTGCCCACCTCGAACTGCGGCTTCACCATCAGCACCAGGTCGGCGTCCGGCGCCGTGCACCGCACCAGCGCCGGCAGCACCAGCCCGATGGAGATGAAGGACAGGTCTCCGACGACCAGGTCCACGGGGACGCCGTCGATCAGGTCCAGGGTCAGCTCGCGGACGTTCGTACGGTCCTTGACGGTGACCCGTTCGTCGCTCTGCAGCGACCAGGCGAGCTGTCCGTAGCCGACGTCGACGGCGACGACGTGGGCGACGCCCGCACGCAGCAGCACATCGGTGAAGCCGCCCGTCGAGGCCCCCGCGTCCAGCGCCCGGCGGCCCTCGACGGCGAGCCCCCGCGGCCGGAAGGCCGCGAGCGCGCCGGCCAGCTTGTGGCCGCCCCGGGAGACGTAGTCGGGGTCGCTGTCGTCCTTGAGGACGACGAGGGCCGCGCTGGTCTCGACCTGGGTGGCCGGCTTGGTGGCGGTGGTACCGCCCACGGTCACCCGGCCCGCGGCGATCAGCTGGGCCGCGTGCTCGCGCGAGCGGGCCATGCTGCGGCGTACCAGTTCGGCGTCCAGGCGGCGGCGTGCCACTCCTGCCACGTTCGGTTCAGCTCCTGTTTTCGTAAGGTCCGGGGACGGGCGGTGCGTCCAGCGCGTCCAGCGCCTCGCGCAGTCCCCTGTGCACATCCTCGTACACCTCGGCGTGCCGGTCCGCCGCCAGGTGGTCCGCGTCCGCCAGCCGCTCCAGGTGCGCGTCCACCCCGGCGTGGCCGGTGGGGGTCCGTACGAGGCCCAGCGGCGCGGGCCCGGCGGGCTCGACGGCGGGCCCGGCGGCGGGGGCCCCGGGCTCGCGGGGGACGTCCGGAGCGCTCCCGGACTGTACGTCGGTCATGCTCCGACGCTACCCCGAAGCACGGCGCTCACCACCGGCGGCTCTGCGGTACGGTCGTGATCACCATGGCTACGATCCAGGAGTGCCGCGCGGCACTCGACCGACTCTCCGACAACCTGGCGGCCGCCGACGGCGACGTACGCGGCGCCGCGGCCCTCGACCGCTCCCTGAGCTGCCACATCACCGACCTCGACGAGACCTTCACCGGCCGCCTCGAGGGCGGCCGGATCCGGGTGGACGGGATCGCGCCCGGCGCGCCCCGCGCCAAGGCGGAGATCCGGCTGGCGATGACCGGCGACGACCTCCTCGGGCTGGTCGCCGGGGAGCTGAGGTTCGCCAAGGCCTGGGCCTCGGGCCGGGTCCGGCTGGAGGCCGGCTTCCGCGACCTGCTGCGCCTCAAGAGCATGCTCTAGCCGTCTTCACCGACGCACGCGCCGCGGCCCCTTCGGCGCCGGGGTCTCCCCGCTCAGACGGCGGCCTTCGCGCGGGCCTTGCGGGCCGCCGGGACCACCAGCGGCGTACCGGTCTCCGGGTCGTCGATGATCTGGCAGCGCACCCCGAACACCTCCTCCACCAGCTCGGCGGTGACCACCTCGGCCGGCGGGCCCTCGGCGACGACCACGCCGCCGCGCAGGGCGATCAGGTGCGTGGCGTAGCGGGCCGCGTGGTTGAGGTCGTGCAGCACCGCCACCAGGGTCCGGCCCTGTGTCTCGTGGAGCTCCGCGCACAGGTCGAGCACGTCGAGCTGGTGCTGGATGTCCAGGTAGGTCGTCGGCTCGTCCAGCAGCAGCAGCGGGGTCTGCTGGGCCAGGGCCATCGCGATCCACACCCGCTGGCGCTGGCCGCCCGACAGCTCGTCCACCGCCCGGTCGGCGAGCTCGGCCACCCCGGTGGAGGCCATCGACTCGACGACGATCCGCTCGTCCTCCGCCGACCACTGGCGCAGCAGCCCCTGGTGCGGGTAGCGGCCGCGCGAGACCAGGTCGGCGACCGTGATGCCGTCCGGCGCGATCGAGGACTGCGGGAGCAGCCCCAGCGTCCTGGCCACCTTCTTCGCTGGCAGCGAGGAGATCGCCTGCCCGTCGAGCAGCACCCGTCCGGCGGCCGGCTTCAGCATCCGCGACAGGGCCCGCAGGAGCGTCGACTTGCCGCAGGCGTTGGGGCCCACGATCACGGTGAAGGAGTTGTCGGGGATCTCCACCGACAGGTTCTCCGCGATGACCCGCTGGTCGTAGCCGAGGGTGACGTCCTCCGCGCTCAGCCTCTGCACTTGCCCACTCCTCGTTTCGGCCTGCTTGTTCATATACGTCCCGCCTTGCGCTCCGTGACGAGCAGCCAGAGCAGGTAGACGCCGCCGACCAGCCCCGTGACCACGCCCACCGGCAGCTGGTCCGCGCCGAAGGCCCGCTGCGAGGCCAGGTCCGAGGCCAGCAGCAGGACGGCACCCATCAGCGCGCCGCTCAGCGGGTTCGACCCCGGCGACCTCGACAGCCGCCGGGCCAGCTGCGGAGCGGCCAGCGCGACGAAGCTGATCGGTCCGGCCGCGGCCGCGGCGGCGGTGGTGAGCAGGACCGCCGCCAGCATCAGCAGCATCCGGGTCCGCTCCACCGGCACGCCCAGCGCGTACGCGGCGTCGTCGCCCATCTCCATGGCCCGCAGGGCCCGGCTCTGCCCCAGGACCAGCGGGAACAGCACCGCGCAGGCCGCCAGCAGCGGCCACACCTGCGCCCAGTCCCGTCCGGCCAGCGAACCGGTCAGCCACACCATCGCCCGGGTGGCCTCGGCGATCTGCGCCTTGGCGATCAGGTACTGGATGAGCGCCACGAGGACGGCCGAGGCCCCGATGCCCACGAGCACCAGCCGGTACCCCTGGATCCCCTGCTTGTACGCGAGGAGGTAGACGGCGGCTCCCGCCAGCAGGCCGCCGACGACCGCGCCGAGCGCGACCTCGGTGGCGCCGCCCTTGAAGAGGACGATGACGACGAGCGCGCCGACCGCCGAGCCGTACCCGAAGCCGAGCAGGTCCGGGGAGCCGAGCGGATTGCGCGAGACGGACTGGAAGACCGCCCCGGCCATCCCGAGGGCCGCGCCGACGAGCACGGCGACCAGGACCCGCGGCAGCCGGAGGTCGTTGACGATGAAGTCGTCGGCCGGGGCTCCGTTGCCCAGCAGGGTCTGTACGACGTCCCAGGGCGCGATCTCGAAGTCGCCGGTGCCGATGAGCACGACGGCCAGCAGCAGCGTCGCCACGGCCAGGACCAGCCCGGTCACCAGCGCGCGCGGCTCGACGCGCAGCGAGATCCGGCCGGGTCCGCGCAGGGCCCGGAGCCGGGAGGTCGGGGCGGCGGGGGTCGCGGTCACAGCTGGGCCATCCTCTTGCGCCGAACCAGGTAGATGAAGACGGGGCCGCCGACGAGGGCGGTGACGATGCCGACCTGGAGCTCGGAGGGCCGGGTGACGACCCGTCCCACCACGTCGGCGCCCAGCAGCAGCACGGGCGACAGGACGGCCGAGTACGCGAGCACCCAGCGCATGTCGGGGCCGGTCACCAGACGGGCCAGGTGGGGGATCATCAGCCCGATGAAGACGATCGGCCCGCAGGCGGCCGTCGCCGCCCCGCACAGCAGGGTGATGGCGGCCATCGCGAGGATCCTGGTCCGCGTCAGGTGCGCGCCGAGCGCCCGCGCGGTGTCGTCGCCCATCGCCATCGCGTTGAGCGGCCGGCCCAGCACCAGGGCGAGCACGGCGCCGACGAGCAGGAAGGGGGCCACCTGCCGGACGGTGTCCATGGTGGCCGAAGCCAGCGAGCCCACCGTCCAGAAACGCAGCTTGTCCAGTGCCTTGGTGTCCATCAGCTGCACGGCGTTGATGTAGCCGACGAGCGCCGCACTGGCCGCCGTACCGGCGAGCGCGAGGCGCACCGGCGTCGCGCTGCGGCTGCCGCCGAGTACGTAGACGGCGACGGAGACCACGGCGGCGCCGAGGAAGGCCCACCAGACGAACTCGCTCAGCGTGGCGGCCCCGAAGAAGCTGATCGCCGAGACGACGGCGGCCGCGGCGCCCGCGTTGACGCCGAGGATGCCGGGCTCGGCCAGCGGGTTGCGGGTCAGCGCCTGCATCACCGCGCCGGACAGGCCGAGTCCGAGCCCGACCATCACCCCGAGGACGGTGCGCGGGACCCGCAGGTCCCGTACGACCACGTCGTTGGTGGTGCCGGAGTAGTGGAACAGGCCGTGCCAGACCTGGTCCAGCGACATGGGCTTGGCGCCCACGGAGATGCTCGCCACCGCGACCAGGGCCAGCACGGCGAGGGCGATCAGCAGGCCGGCGACGCGCACCGCGTGCCGTGGACGGGCCACGGGCGACGGCGCGCTCCGCTCGGATTCGGGGGGACTCTCGACCAACACGAAGGTTAGGTTAGCCTACCCTGCCTCGCGCTGATCACCCGGGCGGCCGGGA
Organism: Streptomyces sp. NPDC012794; assembly: GCF_042901085.1. Lineage (NCBI taxonomy): Bacteria > Bacillati > Actinomycetota > Actinomycetes > Kitasatosporales > Streptomycetaceae > Streptomyces > Streptomyces sp. NPDC012794. The sequence goes on along the minus strand of NZ_JBIBCI010000036.1, from coordinate 3,979 downwards.
CAGCGGGCTCAGAACCCAAGCCGCGCCAGCGCCTTCTCCACCTCACCCGTGTACGCCCCGTCCCCGGCCCGCGACCAGGCCACCGCGCACAGCGCCCGCAGCCCGTCGACCGGATCGCCCGCCGGCCCGTCCGCGGACCCCGCCGGCTCCACGTCCAGACGGCCGTCCACGTGCACCGCGGTCCAGCCTCCGCACCGCCGGCCGCCCGCGTGCTCCACCACCTCCGGCTGCCCCGTCAGCAGCCCCCGCAGATCCCGGTCCACATACGTCGGCCGGTGCCTCGGCTCGGCCCGCAGCAGCTGCGCCGCGTCCGTCACCCCGGTCAGCACCAGCAGCGAGTCCACGTCACCGTTGAACGCGCCCTCGATGTCGGTGTCCAGCCGGTCGCCCACCACCAGCGGCCGCCGCGCCCCGGTCCGCAGCACCGTCTCCCGGTGCATCGGCGGCAGCGGCTTGCCCGCCACCTGCGGCTCCGCGCCCGTGGCGATCCGTACGACCTGCACGGCCGCCCCGTTACCCGGCGCGATCCCGCGCGCCCCCGGAATCGTCAGGTCGGTGTTCGACGCGAACCACGGCACCCCGCGGTTGATCGCGTACGAGGCCTCCGCGAACCTCCCCCACGCCAGGTCCGGCCCGCCGTAACCCTGCACGACCGCCGCGAGCCCCTCCTCCTCCGCGGACTCCACCGGCACCAGCCCGCGCTCGCGCAGCGCGACCCGCAGCCCCTCGCCGCCGATCACCAGCACCTTCGAACCCGGCTCCACCTGCTCCGCGATCAGCCGGGCCACCGCCTGCGCGGAGGTGATCACCTCACCCGCCTCCGTGGGGATGCCCAGCTCGGTCAGGTGCTCCGCGACGGCGTCCGGGGTCCGCAGCGCGTTGTTCGTGACGTACGCCAGGTGCATCCCGCCCTCCCGGGCCGCGGCCAGGGACTCCACCGCGTACGCGATCGCGTGGCCGCCCGCGTACACCACCCCGTCCAGATCGAGCAGCGCCGTGTCGTACGCCTGGTGCAGACTCCGCTCACTGCCCGCGGGGCCGGTCCTGCTCTGCCGGGTCATCTGGCCACTCCTTCTGAACCGTTCCAACAACGCTCAAGACATCGGGATTCTTACGATCGATCTTGTCCGAGTTTGCGCTAACCCGTAACTCCCCCGATCATCCCGCATCCCGAGACGGGTCTTACCATGCACCAATGACCACACCTGGCAACGCGGAGCACGGCCTGCGCCTGATCCCCTTCCACGGACTGCGCTACGTCCCGGAGCGCGTCGGCAGCCTGGCGGCAGTGACCTCTCCGCCGTACGACGTGGTCGTACGCCCCGACGGAGTCGACTACCTCGAATCCGCGGACCCGCACAACATCGTCCGCCTGATCCTCCCCCAGGCCGAGACCCCGGCCGCGCGCAACGAGCAGGCCGCCCGCACCCTGCGCGACTGGCTCACCGAGGGCGTCCTCAGCGACGACCCGCAGCCCGCGCTGTACGTCTACGAGCAGCGCAGGCCGGGCCTCCTCCAGCGCGGCATCATCGGCGCCCTCGCCCTCTCCCCCGCCGAGGCGGGCGTGGTCCTCCCCCACGAGGACGTCATGCCGGACGTGGTCACCGACCGGGCGGGCCTGATGCGCGCCACCTCCGCCAACCTGGAACCGCTCCTCCTCACCTACCGGGGCGACGGCCCGGGCACCGGAGCGGCCGCCGTCGTCGAGGACACCGCCGCCCGCGAACCCCTGCTGTCCACCGTGACCGAGGACGGCTTCCGCCACAGCCTCTGGGCCGTCACGGACCCCGGCCAGGTGGCCGTCATCACCGCCGACCTGGCCCACCGCCAGGCCCTCATCGCCGACGGCCACCACCGCTGGGCCACCTACCTGCGCCTCCAGGAGGAGCACGGCCCCGCCACCCCCTGGGACTTCGGCCTGGTCCTCCTCGTCGACACCGCCCGCTACCCGCTCCAGGTCCGGGCCATCCACCGGATGCTGCGCCGCCTCCCGCTGAGCGAGGCGCTGGCCAAGGTCGAGGGTTCCTTCCGGGTGCGCCCCGTCCAGGGGCCCCTGCCCCTGGCCCTGGAGGCACTCGCCGACGCCTCGGAGCGCGGCAACGCCTTCCTCCTCGGCGGCGACGGCAGCTTCCACCTGGTCACCGACCCGGACCCGGCCCTGATCGAGCGCACCGTGCGGCGCGACCGCCCCGAGGCGTGGCGCCGGCTGGACGCGACCGTGCTGCACGCCTCCCTGCTCGACGCCCTGTGGCAGATCCCGGACGCGCCGGACCACATCACGTACATCCACGACGCCGCCGCCACCGTCGCCATGGCCGAACGGCACGGCGGCACGGCGGTCCTGCTGCACCCCGTGCGTGAGGAGGTCGTCCGGGACCTGGCCCGCCAGGGCGTCACCATGCCCCGCAAATCCACCTCGTTCGGACCGAAGCCGGCCACCGGCCTGGTGCTCCGCAGCCTGGACTGAGCGGCCCCGGACACACGGAAGGGCGGCACCCCCGAGGGGGTGCCGCCCTTCCGTCGTCCTCCGACGAGCCGGCGGTTACGCCTTGCCGGGCTCGTCGTCCTCCATGACCACGATCTCGTCGGTCACGTCGCCCTCGGCGTCGTCGACGGGCTCGTACTCCTCGTCGTCCTCGTCGTAGTACTCGGCCTGGTCGGAGGCGCGCTCGGCGGCGGCCACCTCGGCCGGGTCCTCGTCCTGCTCCTCGTCCTCCTCGTCGGCGTCGATGTCGACGTCGTCGAGGTCCTCGAGGTCCGCGTCGACCGCACCGGCGTCCACGAACTCCACGCCGTCGATCTCGGCGAGCCGGTCGGAGGCGTTGGTCGCGCCGTCCTTGTCGGCCTCGAGGGTCTTCCCGAACCACTCGCGGGCCTCGTCCTCACGGCCGGCCGCCAGCAGCGCGTCGGCGTAGGCGTAGCGCAGGCGTGCGGTCCACGGCTGGACGGAGCTGGAGGCCAGCTCGGGGCTCTGCAGGGTCACGATGGCGGCGTCGAGCTCGCCCATGTCCCGCCGGGCACCGGCCGCGACCAGACGCATCTCGACCTGGCCGGCCTTGTCCAGCTTCTGCACCTCGGGCTCACCGGCCATGGCCAGCGCCCGCTCCGGACGTCCGAGGCCGCGCTCGCAGTCGGCCATCACGGGCCACAGCTCGACGGAACCGGTCATCCGCTTGGCGGCACGGAACTCCGCGAGCGCCTCGCTGTACTTCTGCGTCGCGTACGCGGCGAAGCCGGCGGCCTCGCGCACGGCGGCTACACGGGAGGCCAGACGCAGGGCGATGCGGGAGTACGCGTACGCCTGCTCGGGGTCCTCGTCGATCAGCCGCGCCACCATGACCAGGTTGCGCGAGACCTCCTCGGCCAGGCCCTTGGGCAGGCTCAGGAGCTCCTGCCGCACATCGGCGTCGATCTCGTGACCGGTGACGTCGTCGTCGATCGGAAGCCGCTTGACCGGGTCACGGTCGGCACGGAACTCGCGGTCGCCACGGTCGTCACGGCGGAAGCCACCGCGGTCGCCGCCACGGTCATCGCGGCCGCCACGGTACCCGCCGCGGTCGCCCCCACGGTCGTCGCGACGGGGGTACGACGGACGGTCCCCACCACGGTCGTCACGGCGCGGGTACGAGGGGCGGTCGCCGCCACGGTCGTCACGACCGCCGCGGAAACCACCACGGTCGTCATCACGGCGGGGGAAGGAGGGACGCCCGCCACGGTCGTCGTCACGACGCGGGTAGCTGGGACGCTCGCCCCGGTCGTCACGACGCGGGTACGACGGACGGTCCCCACCACGGTCATCGCGACGCGGGTACGAGGGGCGGTCGCCGCCACGGTCGTCACGGCCACCGCGGAAACCACCACGGTCGTCATCACGGCGGGGGAAGGAGGGACGCCCGCCACGGTCGTCGTCACGACGCGGGTAGCTGGGACGCTCACCCCGGTCGTCACGACGGAACGACGGACGGTCCCCACCACGGTC
>NZ_JBIBCI010000035.1:0-31019 GCF_042901085.1 Streptomyces sp. NPDC012794 | reverse complement strand
CCACCGCCTTCGCCCTCTCCCGCCTCGCCGACCCCGACACCCTCCACCACACCCCCATCGGCGTCTTCCGCAGCACCCAACGCCCCGTCTACGACACCCTCATGGCCGACCAGCTGGAGGCGGCCGTCGACCAGCACGGCAAAGCGGACCTCGCCGCCCTCCTCACCGGTCATGACGCCTGGACGGTCCGCCGCTGACCCGGACGGGACCGCCCCGGCAAGAGCCCGGGGCGGTCCCGCGTCCCCTCGCCCGCAGCTCCTCACACCGCGCCGCGCAGTACCTCCAGCAGCCGCGCCGCGAACTCCGCCGGACGCTCCGCGCAACCCACGTGCCCGCCCGGGAACTCGGCGAATCCGGCCCCGGTCAGCTCCGCCAGCCGCCTCGCCGGCCCGTACAGCGCGGCGGTCCCGCGCGAGTCCGCCCCCGCCGCCAGCACGAGCAGGCCGGCCTCCCGCCGCAGCCCGGCCACGTCCGGCACGCTCCCGGTGAACGGGCACAGCACGTGCTCCAGGAAGAACGGCAGGTTGGCGTACATGCGCGGGGCCATCTCCCGTATCGCAGGGGGCAGTTCGGCATCCGCATCCGGCGCGGGCCGATCCCCGGCGCCCGGCTCCCCGGCGGGGCCGCTCATCCCCTCGGCGAAGCGCGCCATCGCCGCCCCCGCCCCCTCGGCGCGCAGCAGGTCCCGTACCTCCGCGAAGAGCGCCCGGTGCGGCGCGGGCTCGTCCAGCACCTCGACGAGCGGCGGCTCGTGCGCCACCACCCGGGCCACCCGCCCGGGGTGACGGGCCAGCAGCTCCAGCGCGGCCACGGCGCCCGCGCTGCATCCCAGTACGTACGCGGCCTCGTGCGGGGAGACCAGTTCCAGCACCCGGTACGCGTCATCGGCCCAGACCTCCACCCGCTGGCCGGCGGGCGGACGGTCGAGCAGGCTGCGCGACTGGCCGCGCGGGTCGTACGAGACCACCGTGTACCCGGCGGCGGCGAGGCCGTCGGCCATCCCCTCGTACAGCCCGGCGTCGGCTCCGCCGCCCGGGATCAGCAGCAGCACCGGGCCGCTGCCCCGCTTCTCGTAGTACAGGGCGGCGCCGGGTACCTCCAGCACGCCGGTCGTGCGCGTCGGCGTACCCATCAGCCCTCGGCCCGCTCGTGGTGCCGGTCCCGTGGCGGCCAGTTCTCCAGGGCCACGTGCAGCGCGTCGAGCGCCCGCGCCCAGGACTCGTCCACGTCGCGGGAGTGCCCGAAGCCGCCGCTCGACTCCAGGTGGGCGTAGCCGTGGAAGGTCGCCCGCAGCAGCCGGCCCGCGTCCGTCAGGTCCGGCTCCGCCAGCCCGTACGCCCGCAGCATCCCGTAAGTGAGCTCCACGCTCCGGCGCAGCCCGGCCGAGCCCTCCAGCTCCTGCGGCTCGAAGCGCATCTGCGTGGCCGCGTAGCAGCCGGGGCGCTCCAGGGCGTACGCCCGGTAGGCGTCGGCGAACGCGATCAGCGCCTCCTTGCCCGCCCGCCCGGCGACGGCCGCCGCGATCCGCGCGGTCATCTCCTCGGAGGCCGCGAGGCCCACCCGGACCCGCAGTTCCCGCAGGTTCCTGACGTGCGAGTACAGGCTCGCGTCCTTGACGCCGAAGCGCCGCGCGAGCGCGGACAGCGTCACCTTCTCCAGCCCGGCCTCGTCCGCCATCTCGGCGGCCGCCTCCGTGAGCCGTGCCGCGCTCAGACCCGCGCGCACCATCGGGCACCTCCACAACCTAGGATCTCTAGGCAAAAAGCTAGGTGATCTAGGTTCGGCTGTCCAGCCCGATGGCGCCGGCCCGGCGTCACGCCGACCTTGCGTACAGCGTTCCGACATGCGTACGCTGTGCGCAACGAGTAACGGCGTACGCACGTAGGCGCACGCGAAGACGAGAGGGACGACCCCATGGAAACCAGGAACCCCCGCCGCTGGGGGATCCTGATCGTGCTGTGCCTGAGCTCACTGGTCCTGGTGGTCGACTCCATGGCCCTGACCGTCGCGGTGCCGGTCCTGACGACGGAGCTCGGCGCGAGCGCGCAGGACACCCAGTGGATCCTCGACTCCTACATCCTGGTCTTCGCCGGGCTCCTGCTCACCTCCGGCAGCCTCGGCGACCGCTTCGGCCGGCGCCTGGTCATGCTGGTCGGGCTGGTCCTCTTCGGAGTGGCGTCACTGGCCGCGACCTACTGCTCCGACCCGGGCGAGGTGATCGCCGTACGCGTCGCGATGGGCGTCGGCGGCGCGCTCATCATGCCGTCCACCCTCTCCATCCTCATCACCGTCTTCGAGGAGGACGAGCGGCCCAAGGCGATGGCGGCCTGGGGCTCGGTCTCCATGCTCGGCCTGGTGGGGAGCCCCGTCCTCGGCGGCGTCCTGATCGACCACTTCTCCTGGCAGTCGATCTTCTTCATCAACGTCCCGGTCGTCGTCCTCGCCGTGATCGCCGCCCTCACCCTGATGCCCGAGTCCAAGGGGCCCTGGCAGAAGCCCGACCCGCTCGGCGCCGTCCTCTCCGCCGTCGGGATGACCGCCCTGGTCTGGTGGATCATCGAGATCCCGAAGCACGGCGCCTTCGAGGGCCGCTCCTCGCTCATCCTCGCCGTCGCGGCGGCCTGCCTCGCCGGCTTCGTGATCTGGGAGAACGTCACCCCCTCCCCGATGGTCCCGCTGGTCCTCTTCAAGAACCGCGACTTCAGCGGCGGTTCGCTCTCCCTGACCCTCGTCCAGATCGGCAACGGCGGCCTGCTGCTGGTCCTGACGCAGTACCTGCAGTTCGTCCTCGGCTACTCGCCCCTCAAGGCGGGCCTCGCCTTCGTCCCGCTCGCCGTGGCCGCCCTGATCGGCAACGGAGCCGGCGCCGGCCTCGCCTCCAGGGTGGGCAACCGCCCCCTGATCGTGGGCGGCATGATCGTGATGGCCGCCTCCTTCGCCCTGCTGACCACCGCCTCCCCCGACTCCGGCTTCACCGTCCCGGCGGTCGCCCTGGGCCTGCTCGGCCTCGGCGCGGGCGCGGCCATGCCGGCCGCCGTCGGCGCCCTGATGACCACCATCCCCGAGGAGAAGGCGGGCGTCGGCTCGGCCCTCAACGACACCATCGGTCAGGCCGGCAGCGCCCTTGGCATCGCGATCCTCGGCCGGACCGGCCGCACCCCCATGCCCGGACGGGCGCGTCTGCCGGGCCGGCGGCCGCCGGTGGACTACAACGGAGGGCGTGCACGAGAGCGAGGGACGGCCCGGACGGCGCCGGCTGATCCTGGGCCTGGCCGCCGCCGCGATCACCGCACGGCCCGGCCCGCCGGCCCGTGCGGCCACGCGCGCCGAGGGCCCCGTACGCCAACCGCCCCCGGACGGCGGCCTGGACGTCACGGCGGAGAACGCGCTCCCCGGCTCCCCGGGCTGGCGGATCACCCGCCCCGGCCCGGCCCGGGCCGTCGAGGGCTTCGCCGAACGGGTGTCGCTGCGCCCCGGAGAACCGCTGGGCCTGAGGGTGTCCACCACCGCCGCCTCCTACACCGTCTCCGCCTACCGCATGGGCTGGTACGGCGGCGCCCGGGCCCGCCTGGTGTGGCGCTCCGCCCCGCTCCCCGGCGTCCGCCAGCCGCCCGCCACCACGGACCCCGGCACCCGCACCGCGAGCGCCCCCTGGCAGCGGACGGCGCTGCTCGACACCTCCGGCTGGCCGGAGGGCGCCTACCTGCTGCGCCTGGACACCACCGACGGGCTGGCCCAGCGGTTCGTGCCGGTCACCGTACGCTCCGCCGCCACGGCCGGCCGCACCGTGCTGACGCAATCCGTGACCACCTGGCAGGCCTACAACCGCTGGGGCGGCGCGGACCTGTACAAGGGCAGGACGGGGCGCAAGGCGTCGAGGTCCCTGCGGGTCACCTTCGACCGCCCCTACGCGAACGGGAACGGCGCCGGCCAGTTCCTCGTCTACGAGGCACCCGCGGTCGCCCTCGCCGAACGGCTCGGCCTGCCCCTCGCCTACGCCACCGGCATCGACGTGGCACGGGACCCGGAACTGCTGTGCGGAGCGGCCGCGGTGGTCTCCATGGGCCACGACGAGTACTGGAGCCCCGAGCAGCGCCGGCACGTGACCCTCGCCCGCGACACCGGCACCAACCTGGCCGTGCTCGGCGCGAACTGCTGCTACCGGCGGATCCGCCTCGAAGCCTCCGCGGCCGGCCCGGACCGGGTCGTCGTCTGCTACAAGGACGACTACGCCCGGGACCCCGGCTACCAGCGGGGATCCCCGCCCACCCACGACTTCCGGCGGGCACCCGCCGCGGACCCCGAGAGTTCCCTGCTCGGCGTGATCTACGACGGCTACCCCGTCGACGCCCCCTACGTGGTGACCCACCCCGGACACTGGCTGCTGGAGGGCACCGGAGCCCGCGCCGGCGACAGCTTCCCGCACCTGGTGGGCGTCGAGTACGACCGGGTGAACCCGCGCCACCCCACTCCCCGCCCCATCGAGGTGCTGGCCCGCTCGCCGGTCGTCCGCAAGGGCCGCGCCTCGTACGCGGACACCGCCTACCTCACCCTGCCGGGCGGCGCGGCCGTCTTCGCCACGGGCACCATGCGCTGGGTCGAGGCCCTCGACGCGACCGGTCCCGCGGGCGGCAAGGCCAACCACGGCCTGGACGCCCGTGCCGGGCACTTCACCCGCACCGTCACCGCCAACGTCCTGCGCGCGTTCGCCCGCGGCCCGGCCGGCCCGGCCAGACCCGCCCGGGACAATCTGGACACCTTCCCCGGCGCGTAACCCCACCCCCCGCCGGGCGCGGCAGTACGGTCCTCCCGCGGCTTCCGCCACCACCACCTCACCACCACGTCAGGGGATGCGCGTTGCGTCGACTCACCGTTGCCCTCACGCTGCTGGCCACCCTCGCCGCCGGCGCCCACTCGGGCTCCCGGGCCCTGTCCGCCGACCACGGCACGGACGCCGGCCACCGGGGCACGAACATCCTCGTCGTCGGCATCGACAGCCGCGCGGGCCTCTCCGCCGCCGAGAAGCGCCGGCTGCACGTCGGCGGCAAGGGCTGCGACTGCACCGACGTGATGATGCTCGTCCACCTCTCCGCGGACGGCGACCGCGCCAGCATCGTCTCCATCCCCCGCGACTCCTACGTCCAGTACCCGCTGCCCGGCCCGCCCCGCTTCGGGAAGATCAACGGGGCGTACGCGATCGGCGGCGGACCGCTGGCCGTGCGCACCGTCGAACAGGTCACCGGCCTCCACGTCGACCACTACCTGGAGACCGGATTCACCGGCTTCGAGCAGACCGTCGACAACCTCGGCGGCGCCACCGTCTGCACCGACCGGCCCCTCCGGGACGAAGGCTCCGGCCTCGACGTCCCCGCCGGCGTCCACCACACCGACGGCAACCAGACCCTGCGCTACGTCCGCGCCCGGAAGATCACCAACCGGCCCGGAGACCTCGGCCGCGTCCGCCGCCAGCAGCGCACCGTCAACGACCTGCTGGCCCGCCTCACCGCCGGAGGCGCCCTCTCCAGCCCCCTCAGCACGGCCCGTACCGCCCGCACCTTGCTGAAGACCGTACGCACCGACGACTGGACGGACCTGGACGACCTCGTCCGCATCGGCTGGGCCCTCGGCCGGCTCCGCGCCGAGCGCACCGAGTTCGCCACCGTCCCCATCCGCCTCTTCGACCACCGCGTCCCCGGCGTCGGATCGACCCTGGTCTGGCACGAGGCCCGCGCCGCCGCCCTCTGGGACGCCCTCGCCGAAGACCGCCCCATCACCGGCGACCCCCGCATCCAGCCCGTCCCCGAAACCCCCGCCGACACCAACCCGGCCGGCGTCAAGCTCCGCGTCGACGAGCCCGCCGTCGCCGCGGCCCTGACCCGCAACGGCTTCAAGGTCACCCCCCGGCCCGCACCCGCCGTACGGCCCCCCGGCCCGCCCGTCATCACGTACGCCCCCGCCCGGGAAGCGGACGCGGCCACCCTCGCCGCGGCGCTCCCCGGCGCCCGCCTCCACCCCGCCCCCGACCACGACCAGACCTTCGACGTCACCGTCGGCACCACCCCCGTCCGGGTCAGGACGGTGACCTACGACCGCAACAAGGCGGACGGCGCCCCGGTCACCGCCGACACCCTGCGCTGCCCCACCACCCCCCACCCCGCCCGGCCCACGGGCTGAACCCGGCCCGCGCCGCCCGGGAACACCCGGAGTGCGGGGGAGGGGGCCGGCCGCGCACGGCGGTCCCTCACCACCGCACCCCGAGGTCCCGCGCCAAGGCCCGGCAGTCCTCCCGCGCACCGGGACCGAGCAGGTGCCGGACACGGCCGAGCAGGACCAGCAGGTCCGGCCCGTAGGCGGCCCGGAAGGCGGGGTCCTCCGCCGCGAGGTCCAGCTCGTTGGCCGCCGTCAGCCGGGCGAAGTCACGCCGGGCCCGTTCCCCCGGGACCAGGCTCCGCCCCCCGTCGAAGCGGTCGGTGAACACGGAACCGGCCCGCCCCAGACCCGGGTAGGTCGCCCCCCGGTCGCACGCGGCGTACAGGTACACCACCCCCTCGGCCTCGGCTCCGATCGCCGCCACGACCTCCGGACGGCGCTCCAGCGGCAGCAGCGCCACGGGAAAGCCGTCGGTCCCGTACACGGCGTGGCACAGCCCGGCGAGCCGGAGCGCCGGCCGCGCCCCCCACGAGGCGAGCCGCTCCCGTACCCGCAGCAGGTGGGCCGGCAGGTCGCCGCCCGGATGGGCAACCCCCTGCGCCCCGCACCGCCGCAGCAACTCCAGGGCCCGCTCCTCGGCGGACGGCACAGCGGTCATGGAACCCTCCCGTGGTCGGCACCCGTCCGGCGCCCACGCCGGTTCCGGACCCGGCGTGGCCACCGGACAGGGTTGCCGCCTGGGTCCGGGCCCACCGGAATCGTCCGCCCTGCCCGGCATCCAGTCAATCCTGGGGTTTCCTTGCCAACACCCAAGTAATACCTTGGGGTTCATGACCCTGGACGATCTCCGCGTCTTCATCGCCGTATGCCGCGCGGGCAGCCTCAGCGGCGTCGCGCGCGAACTGGGGTGCACCCAGTCGGCGGTCAGCCAGCACGTGAAGCGCCTCGAACGCGAAACGGCGACCACCCTGCTCGAACGCCGGCCCCGCGGAGTGGCACCCACCCCCGCCGGCCGGATCCTCTACGAGGCCGCCGCCGACGGGATCACCGGCCTGGACCAGGCGCTGCGCCGCCTCGGCGACCTGGCGAACGGCGAGGGCGGATCCGTACGCGTCGGCACCGGCGGGGCGACCGTCCGCCACTTCATGGCCGAGGCCATCGTCGACTTCCGCCGCCACCACCCGCGCACCAGCCTGGAGTTCCGCACCGAGACCTCCAGCCGCCGCTGCTTCGAAGCCCTCCTGGCCGGCACCCTGGACCTGGCCTGGGTCACCATCGGCCCCCCGGTGCCCGGCATCGAGCAGCGCCCCGTGGCCGACCTGCCCTGGGTGCTCGCCGTCCGCGCCGGCGACCCGCTCGCCGCCCGCCGGACCATCGACGCCGCCGACCTCACGGACCTCCGCCTCGTCCGGCTGCCCCCGAACTCCCTCTCCGGCGCCCGCCTGGACGCGGCCTTCACCGAACTGGGCGTCCGGGTCGGCTCCGACACCAGCGTCGCGGACTGGGACACCGCGCTCCTGCTGGCCGAACTCGGCCTGGGCCACACGGTCGTACCGCTCGTCCCCGGCCTGCGCGCCGCACCCGAAGGCCCCCTGCGCCTGGTCCCCGTACCCGCCCTCCCGCCCCTCGCGGTCGGCTGGGCGGTCCGCCGCTGGGAGGCCCTCTCCCCGCTGGCCCGCACCTTCGCCGACGCGGTGGGCGAACGGACCGTCAGCCACGTCCGGCGGTGAACACCAGCGAGGCGTTGTGCCCGCCGAAACCGAAGGAGTTGGTCAGTGCGGCGCCGGGCACGCCCCGCCGGGGCCGTCCGGCGGCCACGTCCAGCCGCACCCGCGGATCGAGCTCGTCCAGATTCCGCGTGGCGGGTACCACCTGGTCGCGGAGGGCGAGGACCGCGGCGACGGCGCCCAGCGCACCGGCCGCCCCGAACAGGTGCCCGGTCATCGACTTGGTCGCGGTGACGGCCGGATGCGTACCGATGGCCTCGGCGATCGACTCGGCTTCGGTCAGGTCGCCCTGGGGGGTGGAGGTCGCGTGGGCGTGCACCTGCCGGACGTCGAGCGGGCCGAGCCCGGCCGATGCCAGGGCGAGCCGCATCGCGCGGACCTGCCCGTCCCGGTGGGCGGCGGTGATGTGGTGCGCGTCCGAGGTGACGCCCGCGCCGGCCAGGACCGCGTGCACGCGGGCGGCGCGGGCGGCGGCGAAGCCGGCCCGTTCCAGGACCACCAGCGCCGCGCCCTCCCCGATGACGAAGCCGTCCCGGCCCGTGTCGAACGGCCTGGACGCCTCCCGCGGCGCTTCGTTGCGCGTGGAGTGCGCCTTGGCCTGGGCGAACCCCGCCAGCGGCAGGGGGTGGACGCAGGCCTCGGCCCCGCCCGCGACGACCACGTCCGCGCGCCCCAGCCGGATCAGGTCCAGGCCCATCGCGATCGCCTCGGCCCCGGAGGCGCAGGCACTGACGGGGGTACGGGCCCCTCCCCGGGCGCCGAGTTCGATGCTGACCCAGGCCGCCGGCCCGTTCGCCATCAGCATCGGCACGGTGTGCGGCGAGACCTTGCGGACCCCGGACGCCTCCAGGACGTCGTCCTGGCCGAGCATGCTCAGCGCGCCGCCCGTGCCCGTACCGATCACCACGGCCAGCCGCTCCGGCTCGACCTGCGGCCGTCCCGCGTCGGCCCACGCCTCCCGGGCCGCGATCAGCGCGATCTGCTCGCACCGGTCCAGCCGCCGCGCCTGCACCCGGTCCATGACCTCACCCGGCTCGACCCGCAGCCGCCCCGCGATCCGCACCGGCAGCCCGGCGGCCCACTCCTCCTCGATCGCACCGACCCCGGACTCCCCGGCCAGCATCCCGGCCCAGGTCGAGGGAACGTCCCCGCCCAGCGGCGTCGTGGCCCCCAGCCCCGTCACCACGACATCCGTCGTATCCGTGGTCATCGCACAACCCCCTTTTGTTCGACTGGCACACCCCCGCCATCGGACTCCGGCCGGAGGTGATCAAGACATTGGCCAATCTGCCAGGGAATTCACGCACCATCAGGTGCGGCGATCGACGGAGCATCCGCCAAAGATTTGTAGGAACCACATGAAAGAACCGCCCCCGAAGACCGCACCGTCCAGCGGCCGCCGGGCACGCGGAAGGGCCCGGGCAACGAGTGCCCGGGCCCTTCGCATCGCGCGCCGTGCCGGCCGCGGCCGGACCGGATCCGGTGACGCCCGTGCCGGACCGCGAGCGGGGACGGCCCGGTGTCGGCGGGTCACCGGGCGTCGCCGCGGCGCTCACCGCGCGACGAGCCGAGCGGCCGCACGGCGGTCACCGTGCGGCCCGCCCGGGAGTCAGGAGCGCGGCTTCACCAGCGCGACGGCCTCGATCTCCACCAGCTGCTCGGGGAACGCCAGGTCGCTGACCCCGATGATGGTGTCGGTCGTGCGGTGCTTGCCGACGTACTCCTTGTGCAGCTTCGCGGCCGTGTCGAAGTTCTGGCGCAGGTCCTTGGTGTAGATCTTCATGCTGACGATCTGGCTGCGCGGGATCTTGTAGTGCGCGAGGACCTTGTCCATGTTCTCGAACGACGTGCGGACCTGCTTCTCGAAGTCGCCGACGCCCACCAGGTTCCCGGCCGCGTCGTGCGACAGCTGACCCGAGATGTAGACGGTGTCCCCGGCCTTGATGGCCTGCGAGTAGCCGTAGGTCTCCTCCCACGACACCCCGAACCCGAAGTGGTCCCAGCCGCGGCGCGCCGTGTCCTGCGCACTCGCTCCCTGCGGCCCCACAACGGTGATGCCGGCCACCAACGCGGCCACCACAGCGGCGATACCGAACCTGCGCCTCGACTTGGTCATTCCCCTTGTCCTTTCGTCCCCGGTGCTGGAGCTCCGAAGCTGCCAGGCCGCGAACGAGAACACCTCGAACGGGAGTCGAACGGGCGCATCGGCGCCGTTGACGCCGCGCGGCGTCATGCGGCCCCGGGCCGCCGGCGGCGGTGCCGACAAGGCCACCGGGGTCAGCCCTCCGTCCCCGGCGAGGCGCCGGGAGAGGGCATCACCCGTGCAGCAGCGGGCGCAGTTCGGCGTGGGCCCAGCCGGCGAGCCGGGTGGGCGTGGTGGTCAGCAGGTCACGGGGCTGCTCGGGCACCAGGTCCCGCGAGCCGGCCGCCATCCCGACGATGCCCTCCACCGCCGATCCGGGCAGCCCGGCCGCGCGCAGGGCGTCCCGCACCGCGTCGTCGCCGACCCGCTCCGCCCGGACGGCGCGCCCGAGCGCGGCGGTCAGGATCCGTGCGACCTGGTGGAAGGTGAGGTCCTCGGGCCCGTGGACGGCCTGCACCACCCGGCCCCGCCACGCGTCGTTCAGCAGCCGGGCCGCGACCACGTCCCCGACGTCCCGCGGATCCACCCACGGCATCGGCCGTCCCGGGTCGAAGGCGGTGCTCAGCACGCCGCGGGAGAGCCCCTCGAGGTCGAGCAGCAGGTTGGTGAAGAAGTACGCGCACCGCAGGTGCAGCACGTCGGCTCCGGCGGCGTCGAGCTCCGCCTCGATCCCGGCCAGCCCGTCGATGTGCCCGACGCCGTGCCGCTTCTCCGCCCCGACGCTGCTGAGCAGCACGACCCGCCCCACGTCACCGTCCCGGACCGCCCGCACCAGCGGCGCCGCGGTCGCCAGCGAGGTCCCGACCGGGTCCGCCGCCGTGTGCGGGGTGGGGTCCACCCAGAAGACGGAACGCGCCCCCGCCACCGCCTTCCGGACGAATCCGGCGTCCGTGAGGTCGCCCGGGCACACGTCGGCCCGCCCGCGGGTCTCCTCGTCCAGCCGGGCGGGGTCGCGGACCAGGACGCGGGGGCGGACGCCCGCCTGGAGCAGCAACCGCACCACGCGCGACCCCACGTGTCCGGTCGGTGTGGTCACCACGATGCCCATCGAGCCGTCCTCCTCCTGGACCCCCCGCCTGCACGCGCCGCACTCCCGACGGCGTACCCCGGGCCGCCCGGATCATTCGGGGCGCCGTTCAGGAGTGCGGCACGGGACGGCTGAGGCCCCCGCCGCTACTGGGCCTCCGCCCGTTCGGCGTTCTCCAGCGTTTCGGCCAGGAGCCGCCAGATCTCGGCGGCGAGGTCCATGTTCGAGGCGCGGCGGGCCTCCTCGCCCAGCTGCTTCAGCCGGGTGCGGCCCTCCTCCCGGCGGCCCTCGACGATCAGCAGCAGGCTGTCGAGCGTCTGGAGCCGGATCCGGTCGCGGTAGGTCAGGCGCAGGTTGTCGGAGTCCAGCCGGCCGTGGGCGGCGCGGGCGTCCGCGTAACGGCCCTCCTCGAACGCGAGGTGTGCCTGCAGCACCAGCAGTTCCTGCTGCTGGACGGGCGTGCCGATGAGCGAGAGCGCCGCCTCGGCCTGCGTCAGGCAGGTACGGGCCCGCTCGGTGAGGGCGGGTCTGGACTGCAGGTACAGCGAGGCCGCGGCGAGTCTCAGCCGCGCCCACAGGATCGGGTCGACACGGCTGTCGAGCGCCCGCATGGCCTGTTCCAGATACGCGTGGACCGCCTCGTCGTCCCCCTGGCGGGAGCAGACGGTGGCCGCCGACCACAGGGCCTCGGCGCGCAGCGCGTCCGGCCCGCCCGCCACCAGCTCGACCAGTTCCCGGGCGTGCGCCCGGGCTTCGGTCAGCCGGCCGGACTCCGCCTCGGCCGACACCAGCGCCAGCAGGGCGGTGCCGGTGTCGGAGACGGAGAGCCCGGCGTCCTTGGCGACGCGGTACGCGTTCTCGGCGAGTTCGAGTGCCCGGGCGATCTGGCCGACCGAGCGCAGACACCGGGCCAGCTGGGTGCCGGACCGGCACCGCAGCGCCGGCAGCGAGAGCTCCTCGGCCACTTCGGCCAGCTCCTCCAGGCACGCCTGCTCCTCGGCGCGCTCGCCGTGGCGGGACCGGTACCCCGCGATCACCCACAGCGCCTGCCAGCGCAGGAGCGGATCCTCCGCCCCGGAGGCCGCGAGCACGTCGATGAGCTGCTCGACGGACTCGTCACTGTCGGAGGAGACGGCGATGCTCAGCGCCTGCGCCAGCGGGCCGCCGCCGGGGGTGGCAGTCGCGGTGGGCAGGGCGTCGAAGGCGCGACGGTCCACGCCCAGCTGCTCGGCGAGGTAGGTGATCACTCGCTCGGTGGGTTGCCGTGCGCCCGACTCCAGACGGGACAAATAACCGGTGGAGATCTCCCCGCCGGCCAGCGAGGCCTGGGAGAGCCCCCGTTGGAGCCTCAAGGCCTTGAGGCGCGCGCCGAAGGACGACTCGTCTGTCATGTGAGTCCTGCAATCAATTCTCGGATACGACCCTGATCGCGCCCGCCAACGCTCGGGTGCGCATCGTAGCGTTCCCGCCTCCGCAGGCAAAATATGTGCCGGCCGATGCCTTACGGCTTCCCAGGATCACCGTGCATGCCCATGACGCCCGCAAGCATCCGTGGCAACTTTTGGCACATCGGCTTGCCTTCGAGGGCCGGGAGTTCTAGGTTGACCGAGCCGAGCCGCTCCCAGCGGATCCCGGGTGCGTCCCCCCGATCCCGCGATCACGGGACCCCCGTACGGAGCCGCTCATGCGCGGGAGCATCCCCGTCACCACCACCAACCCCGGCAGCAACGGAGCCTGACGACCCATGGTCACGATGCACGCGGACGAAGCGCGGACCGACGAGGACCTCGTCCGGCGGCTGCTCCGCGGACAGTTCCCCCAGTGGGCCGGCCTGCCGGTGCGGCGCCTGGAGTCCGGTGGCACCGTCAACGCGATCTACCGGGCCGGCGACGCGCTGACCGTCCGGCTGCCGCTCACCGAGGGCGGCGCCGGAACGCTGGAGAGGGAGGCCCACTGGCTGCCGCGGCTCGCGCCCCTGGTGCCCGTGCCCGTCCCGGAGGTCGTCGGGCTGGGCCGGGCCGCCGAGGGCTACCCGTGGGGGTGGGCCGTCCACCGGTGGATCGAGGGCGAGGTACTGGTCGAGGACCGGGTGGAGGACCCCGGGCGGCTCGCCCGGGACCTCGCGGCGTTCGTCACCGCGCTGCGCGGGGTGGATCCCGGCGAGGGACCCCGGGCCCACCGGGGCCGGCCGCTGGCCGCCGCCGACGCGGAGACCCGTGCCGCGATCGAGGAACTGCGCCGCACGGACGAGCCGTTCGACGCCGGTGCGGCCCTCGCCGCGTGGGAGGAGGCGCTCGCCGCCCCCGCGTGGTCCGGGGAGCCGCGGTGGATCCACTCCGACCTCATGCCGAGCAACCTGCTCGGCGCCGGCGGACGGCTGGCCGCGGTGATCGACTTCGGCACCGCGGGCCTCGGCGACCCCGCCGTGGACCTGATCCCGGCGTGGAACCTGCTGCCCTCCTCCGCGCGGCGGGTCTTCCGCGAGGCCGTGGACACCGACGACGCCTCCTGGGCCCGCGGCCGGGGCTGGGCGCTGTCCATGGCCCTCGTCCAGTTGCCCTACTACCGCGTGACGAACCCGGTTATCTCCGCGAACGCCCGCCATGTGCTCCGGCAGGTGCTCGCCGGCTGAGGGCGCGTCAGGAGGAACGAAGGGAAGGGCCGTGGAACTCGCCGCCGGTTGCGTCACGGCCCGTACGAGGATGCCGGAGACGGCGCCGGAACCGGCGTCGACCCGAGGGAAGCAGAGGTGACCGGTGTGACGAAGCGTGCCGACGGGGCCGGGATCGACGAGTCGCTCGTCGAGCGGCTCATCGCGGCGCAGTTCCCACAGTGGGCGGGACTGCCCGTACGGAAGGTGACCTCGGCCGGTACCGACCACGCCATGTACCGGCTGGGCGAGGACATGACCGTACGGCTCCCCCGCATCCCCGACGCCGAGGGGCAGGTCGCCGCCGAGCAGCGGTGGCTGCCGCACCTCGCCCCGCACCTGCCCCTGGAGGTGCCCGAGCCGCTGGGGCACGGGGCTCCGGGGGAGGGGTACGGGTCCGCCTGGTCGGTGTACCGCTGGCTCGACGGCGAGAACCTCTACGACCGGCCCCTCACCGGAAGCGGACTCCAGGACGCGGCCGCCGCGCTGGGCCGCTTCCTCGCGGCGCTCCACCGCGTCGGCACCGCCGGGGCACCGCGCTCGTTCCGCGGCGGTCCGGTGGACACCGCCGACGACGAGGTCCGGGCGGCGATCCGGGACCTCGGCGCCGACGGCACGCACGACGCCGGGGCGGCGACCGCCGCCTGGGAGGCGGCCGTACGGGCACCGGGGTGGCGGGGCGCCCCCGTATGGCTGCACGGCGACCTGCTGCCGGGAAACCTGCTCGGCCGCCGGGGCCGGCTCGCGGCCGTCATCGACTTCGGGCTCGTGGGCGTCGGCGACCCCGCGTGCGATCTGATGGCGGCCTGGACCCTGCTGACCGCCGAGACCCGGGACGCCTTCCGCGAGGCGGCCGGCGTGGACGACGCCACCTGGGCCCGGGGGCGGGGCTGGGCCCTGCGCTTCGGGCTCACCGCGGAGCACTACTACCGCGGCGGCCTCAACCCCGTCCTGGCACGCACCGGCCACCGCGCGGCGGCCGAGGCCATCGCCGACCACCACCGCTCCTGACGTCCCCCGGATTGTCAATAATGGCAAACTCTTTTGCCCATCTAGGCAAGCGGGGGCTTCGTTCCGGCCATCGGCCCGGGCGGCTCACTCCTCGTTGAGCCAGCCGCACACGTAGTACTGCTGGTCCGCGTCCCGCTCGATGATCCATTGGTTGAGGACATCGCCCGCGAGCTTCCCGGTCACGGGGTCCCGCCGGGTGATCCTCGCTTCCACACTGAGCTCGTCCCTGCCCGGCGGGATCTCGTAGGGCTGGAGTTCCCAGCGGTCCACGTAGTAGCCGTTGAGGACGAATCCGAGCAGCGTCGAGCGCAGCCGCGGGCAGGTGCCCCGGCGCAGCGAGGTCATGTCGTGGTCGGCCAGGCCGTTCATGTAGACCGCGAAGACGCGCTCGACGGCCTGCCGGTCGAGGGGGGTGTGCGCGGGCTCGGGCGTCGGCTTGGGCGTGGGAGTGGGGCTCGAACTGGGCGAGGCGGCGGGCGTGGGCGAGACGGGAGGAGGAGACGAGGACGAGGACGGGGACGGGGACTGCTGGGCGGACGTCGTGGAACCGGTCGCGCGGCCGCGGCCGTCGTCGCCGGACCCGGACCCCGGGAGCCACCACGGCATCGCCAGCACGGCCGCCACGAACACCACCGCCAGCCCCGGCACGTACCTCCACCGGACGCGGCGGGCGGGGCCGGGTGCCGGCCCGGCCAGCGGCTCCGCCCCGGGACCGGCGCCCGGTGACGCGCCCAGCCGCAGTGTGGACGCGGATGCCGGCACGGGTTCCGGCCGGGACGGCCCGGCTCCGCCCGCCGGCCCGGCGAGCAGGTCGTACGCCTCATCGGCGGTGAGGCGCCGCGCCGGGTCCTTGCGGAGCAGGCCCGCCAGCACGGGCGCGAGCTCCTCGGCACGCACGGCGGTGGCCGGCTCCTCGGTGGCGATGGCGACGAAGACGGCCCAGGAACCGGAGCCGCTGAACGGCGGGTGTCCCTCCACCGCGGTGAACAACGTCGCGCCCAGCGACCACAGATCGGACGCGGCGGTCGCCGGAAGCCCGCGCACCTGCTCCGGGGACATGTAGACGGGGGTCCCCATGAGGGCCCCCGACCGGGTCAGGCCGGCCTCGCCCTCCACGGCGGCGATCCCGAAGTCGGTCAGCACCACCCGGTCGCCTTCGAGCAGCACGTTGGCGGGTTTGATGTCCCGGTGCGTGACACCCGTGGCGTGCACGGCGCGCAGCGCGTCCAGGACCTGCAGACCGATTTCCGTCACCCGGGCCGGCGGAAGCGGGCCGTCCTCCTTGACCAGATCGTCCAGGGACCGGCCGTGGACGAGTTCCATCACGATCCACGGGCGGCCGTCATCGCCGGCTATCCGGTCGTGGACGGTGATGACCCCCGGGTGTTTCAGCCGGGCGGCCGCCCGCGCCTCACGGTCGAGGCGGTCGATCCAGGCCTTGCGCCCGGAGGCGTCGAGGTCGTCGGGCAGCCGCAGCTCCTTGAGGGCGACCTCGCGGTCGAGTTGCTCGTCATGGGCCCGCCAGACGGTCCCCATGCCGCCCTGGCCGAGCGGTTCGGCCAGCCGGTACCGGCCGCCCAGCAGCCCTCCGCGATCGTGAGTCACGCCCGGAACCTAACCCAACGCACCCGGCCCCGCTAACGGCGGACCGCCCGAAGGCCCGTCATACCCTCACCATGCGGTCGACGCACCGGACTTGAGGCGGTCATCAGCTTCGGCTCGCCCCTTCCAGCCTCCACACCGACCCCGACATCGCCGCGGCCCTCGCCTCGATCACCCGCCCCGCCGCGCCCGGCGCCCTGATGATCCTGGAAGCCCTGGCCTTCCGGACCGACCCCGAGGCGATCGGCCCGCCACGTCACTTCACCCTCGACACGCCCCGGCTGCGGGCGACCGCGTCCGCGCGTACGAGGTGTCCGCCACCCGGTCACCAGGCGACGGTCAGCAGGCGCGGCGGGAGCGGGACAGGGCCAGTGCGCCGAGGACCGTGGCCGTCAGCCCCAGCAGCAGGGCCAGGGCGCCGGCCACCACCCCGTTGCCGGTGCCCGGACCACCGTCGGCGACGGCCAGGTTCAGCGCGCCGCCGGCCAACGCGACCGGCCCCGCCACCACCGCCACGACGGCCTTCCCTCTCCCGCAGCTGCCGGCAGGACGAACGGAGCGGGCCCGCGCGAGCCCGCCGAATACCGTGGCGGTCAGCCCCAGCAGCGCGGCCGCGCTGGCCCAGAACCGTGCGCTGGTCAGGGCGAGCGCCTCGACGCCGGCGGACCGGGCCAGGTCGTGCGCCGCCGCCGGTGCGGCGAGTACGAGGACTGCGAGCAGGGCGGCGGCAGCGGCCGGCAGGCGACGAACGGACATAACGGACATGAGGGTGCTCCTTGTTTTCCTGCGGGTTCCAACGGGTCTTCCTCCGGCTGGACGTCGTCCGAGCATGTCGCCCGGACATCCCCCGGTCGTCCCGCGGACGCAGGCACTTCGCACTGCCGCAGACGCGGCAGGCGCCGCGAAAGTACTGCGTGCGCGGTAGCCGGCCGCTCGTTCGCGAGCGGGATCCGCCCGCCGGAGCGTCCGGCTAGATTGCGCGCATGAGTAAAGGATGGTCGGGGTTCTGTGTGCGTGCCGGTGTCAGGGACTGGCTGATCGCCGTCGGCGTTGCGGCGGCACTGCTGGTCACCGGGGTGTCCGGGCCGCATTCCGCCACGGGCCTCGACCTCCTCGGATACGTGCTGCTGGCGGTGGGCGGCCTGGCCCTCGCCGCCGGACGGCGGGCCCCGGTTGCCGTCCTCGCCGTCACCGGAACCTGCGCCGTGGGCTACCAGGCGGCAGGGTTCGACGTGGCCGCCGTCGCCTTCCTCTTCGCCGTGTACGCGGCCATGCGCGCGGGACACCGCACCATCACGGTGGCGGCGAGCGTCGCCGTGCTGGCCGCGCTCCCCCTCGCGGCCCTGGCCTCCGGCCTGCACGACACGGGCGAGGCGTTCGCGCAGGCCCGGGGCGCCCTCGAAATCGCCTGGCTGGTCGCGGCCGGCGCGGCCGGCGAGGCGCTTCGGCAGGCCGAGCAGCGAGCCGACGAAGCCGAACGCACCCGCGAGGAGACCGCGCGCCGCCGGGCCGACGAGGAGCGGCTGCACATCGCGCGCGAGCTGCACGATTCCCTCACCCACCAGATCTCGGTCATCAAGGTGCAGTCCGAAGCCGCCGTCCACGTCGCCCGCAAGCGCGGCGAAGAGGTCCCCGAGGCCCTCCTCGCCATCCGGGAGGCCGGCCGTGAGGCGTCCCGCGAGCTCCGCGCCACCCTGGAGGCCCTCCGCGACGACGACACCACCCCGCCGCCCGGCCTCGACCACATCCCCAGCCTGGTGGAACGGGCCGGCGGGACGGGTCTGCGGACCACGCTGACGATCGAGGGACAACGGCACGACGTACCGGCCGCGGTGGGCCGGACCGTCTACCGGATCGTCCAGGAGTCCCTCACCAACATCGCCCGCCACGCCGACGCCACCACGGCATCGGTCCGCATTGACTACCGCCCGGACACCGTCGTCCTCCAGGTCGACGACAACGGCAGGGCCACACCGGCCGCCGCCCCGGTACCCGGCATCGGACTGCTCGGGATGCGCGAACGCGTCACCGCCCTCGGAGGCCGCCTGCGGGCCGCACCGCGAGGCGAGGGCGGCTTCACCGTGCAGGCCGAACTCCCCGTGGAGCGCACCTCGTGATCCGGGTCCTGCTGGTCGACGACCAACCGCTCATCCGCAGCGGATTCCGCGCCCTCCTCGACCTGGAGCACGACATCGACGTCGTGGCCGAGGCCGCCAACGGCGACGAAGGGCTGGAGCTCATCAAGGAGCACATGCCCGACATCGCGCTCATCGACATCCAGATGCCGGTCATGGACGGCATCGAGACGACCCGGCGCATCGCGGCCGACCCGGCCCTGGCCGGCGTACACGTCGTCATCCTCACCAACTACGGACTCGACGAATACGTCTACGACGCCCTGCGCGCCGGCGCCGCCGGATTCCTCGTCAAGGACATCGAGCCGGAGGACTTCCTGCACGCCGTACGCGTCGCCGCGCGCGGCGACGCCCTGCTCGCGCCCTCGATCACCCGCAGGCTCATCGACCAGTACGTCAGCCGGCGGCTCCCCACCACCACGGGGCCGGCGCTGGAAGAACTGACCGGCCGCGAACGTGAAGCCGTCGCACTGGCCGCACAGGGCCTGTCCAACGACGAGATCGCGGACGGCATGACGATCAGCCCCCTGACCGCGAAGACCCACATCAACCGGGCCATGAGCAAGCTCCACGCCCGCGACCGTGCCCAGCTCGTGGTCCTCGCCTACGAATCCGGCCTCGTAACCCCACGCAACCGCTGACATCCGCGGCGGACGCGCCGGTGCCCCGACCAGCCGTGGCCGCTCGGGTTCCGGGCATGCCCGGACGACAACCGGCCACGTTGATCAACAACTCTCCACCGCCCGTGACCCGGCATCTCCTGTGAGCCGCCCTGCTGACCCTGCGCAGGTTCATCGGCGTACCCCTGCCCGGCACCGACTGGCGCATCCGCGCGATGCTCCGCCCGGACCCGGACCCGGACACCATCCGGGTCCGCCTCGTCGACTCCGCCGGACCG
This sequence comes from Streptomyces sp. NPDC012794, assembly GCF_042901085.1. Classification (NCBI taxonomy): domain Bacteria; kingdom Bacillati; phylum Actinomycetota; class Actinomycetes; order Kitasatosporales; family Streptomycetaceae; genus Streptomyces; species Streptomyces sp. NPDC012794. The sequence continues at coordinate 11,676 of NZ_JBIBCI010000035.1, read as the reverse complement.
GCCGTAACCGTGGACCTCCCGACCCGGCACGGCCGCGAGCACGGCACCTGGTGGTACACCGGCGCCCTGCGCCACACCGCCCTCCGGCTGACCGAAGGGACGATGCCCCACCGGCACGGACGGACTCCCGCACGTGGACGTCGCACTCCTCGTCGGCACGGTCGTTCCCGAAGCGGCCGAAGTCACCCTGGACGACGGCATCGACTACCTGATCGCCGACCTCGCGGGCGACCCGCTCTGGCAGAACTCCCCGCCCTCCATCGACCCCGACCTCTACGTCCTGACGGGCTTCGACCACCACCGGCCCGACACCGTCCGCGTCTACCTCGCCCACGACAACCACACCATCGGCATCGACCTGGCCGTACGCGACGACACCGGCACCCCCCCCGCACCGTCGGCCGGTGGGCCGCCCCCAAACTCATCACCCTCCTCCGGCCGGAGGAGCCCACCACCCTGGCAGCGCACCGCGTCCAGGACGCGCGGGACCCACTGTGCGACGCCGTCTACGACCTGGTGGGCCTGATCCGACGTGCCGAGGCGGAGCGGTGTCACGCCGGCGCAGCCGGAGCCGACGCACTCGGTGGTCGTCAGGTATTGCTTCGCCGTCGGTGGCGCCCGGTTCCGGCTATCAGGGCTGCTCCGAGCGAGAGGACGGTGCCGGTGAGCCCAAGGGTTCAGGCCGCCGCCGCGTTGCTCCCGGTGTGCGCCGGCTCGCCTGCGGGGACGTGGCCGCCGGGTCCAACAGGGCTACCAGGGTCCCAGACGGGCGGCGCCGACGGTCCCGGGCTCGAGGCCGCCCTGCTCATCCACGGTCCAGGCCCTCCCGGTACCGAGCCCGTGTCCGTGGTGCTCTCCGTGGTCGGCACGGAGGTGGTACGCACCCCGGAGACGGCAGTCTGTGAGCACGGTGATCGAGCCGGAAGGCCGGGCGGATCACGACCAGCGATTGAAGGAGCGACCATGGCGGGCGCCGCCGGCAGCACGTACGAGGGTTTCACCGTGGATGAGCGGGCCGCGATGAAGGCGCACGCCCTGGAGCAGAAGAAGGCGGCACGCCGTGCTTCCGCTGCGGAGAAGGCGGCGGAGGCCGAGCGGGACGTGCTGGCGAAGATCGCCGAGATGCAGGACGCGGACCGCGTCATGGCCGAACGCGTCCACGCCGTCGTCACCGCCAACGCCCCGGCCCTCGCCCCGAAGCTCTGGTACGGGATGCCCGCCTACGCGCTGGACGGCAAGGTCATCTGCTTCTTCCAGAGCGCGGAGAAGTTCAAGGCGCGCTACGCGACGCTCGGTTTCAGCGACCTGGCGAAGCTGGACGAGGGCCCCATGTGGGCGGCCGGTTTCGCGTTGACCGAGGTGACGCCCGAGGTGGAGGCGCGGATCGCCGAGCTCGTGCGGCGGGCGGTCTGAGGCCGCGCCGAGGTCCCCGCCGAGGACCGCGGCGCGGCACGGCCGTCGCGTCGCGGCCCGGCTACCGGAGGGTCATCGGGGCGAGGCCGAGGCCGGCGAGCGCACGCGCGCCGCGGGCGCCGTGCTCACCGCCCGCGAGGATCAGGGTGCGCGCCGACTGGCAGCGGCAGCCGGCGGCGTCGAACGCGCCCGCAGCGGCGATCAGCCGCTCCCCGTCGCCGTCGAGCAGGGCCGCCGCGCGCTCCACGAGGGCCGTGGCGACGGGGTTGCCGGCCACCGCGGTCCGGGCTTCCACCACGCGGGCGGCGGCGTCGGGAGCGGCCGCGAGCACGGAGGCCTCGGCGCGCAGCGCCACGTACCAGTGGAGCCAGATCCAGGTGGTCCACCGCCGTACCTGCGCGGGTTCGGGGGCCGTGCGTTCCAGCGCTGCCCGGGGCCGCCCCTGGTGGAGCATCAGGACCGCGTCGAAGACCGCCCCGTACCCGCAGGTGTTCCACGGCGAGGGGTCGACCTGTGCGAGCAGCGCACGCCAGTCGCGGTGGGCTTCCTTGTCGTCGCGCAGCCCGTGGAGCGTCGCCATCGCTGCCGCGGGCGGACCGAGTACCGCCCGCACGGGGCTGCCCGCCCGCTGCCAGGCGTCGCGGAAGCGGAGGCCCACGGTGAGTGCCTCCTCGGCATCGCCCGCCAGTGCGGCGGCGACGAGGAGCCGGCCCGTGGCGCGGTGGCCGACCTCGGCGAGCTGCGGGTGTTCCGCCAGTCGCCGCGCCCACTGGCGGGCGCCCGGCAGGTCCCCCACGCCGAGGGCGGCTTCGGCGGCCTCGCCGAGCGCCTCGATCAGCTCGTGGGTGCCTGGCCTGCCCGCCGACTAAATCCTCGCGGACAAGACCGGGGGAGGGAGTCACGGGGGTAACAACGACGTGGGCATCGCCTGGCCGCCGGACGGCACACCGATCCTGATGGCCGTCCTGACGACCAAGCAGCGACAGGACGCACCCGCCGACCATCCGCTGGTGGCCGGGACGGCCGCACTGCTCGCGGCGGAACTCGTACGTCCAGGCCCCGCGGGAGGAACCCGGTGAGGTGAACGCGCCGTAGCACAGCGCCGACCGGCCCGGCCGCACGCGGGGATGGAAGGGAAGAACCGGCAGCCCCTCACTGAACCAGCTCGGTGTGCGGGTGGCCTCCACTCGCCGGGCAGGCGTACAGCTGGAGGTGATTGGCGTCCAGCACCGTGATCTCGGGCGGATTGGACCAACTGTCGCCGGATGCTCCGGGCACCCGGTCCTCGTACGGGATCCGACTCGTGCTGTTGCGGTGCCATTCGCGCGAGGCGATGGTCAGCAGCGGCGTCATCGCGGTACCGCAGGCCACACAGAACCGCGGCACGGGGTCGGTCAGTCCCCAAGGGGCCCAGCCGCCGACCTTCCAGCCGGGGGCGTGGGACAGCGCACTGTCATAGAGCTCCTGCGGGCCGACGCCGTCGACCGCGATGCCCGCCGTCCGCCAGGGCGCGGGGTCCGTGATCCGCTGCTTCAGCTCCGCGGGGAGTTCCAGGTAATCGGGGTACTCGGTGACCTGCTCCGGCGCGAGCACGCATGGCTTGTGCACGTAGAGGTCCTCGTCCGCGTCGAACGGCTCGGGCGGTGCGGCCAGCACCTCGGTGACGTCCGCAGCGGTCCGCCAGGACAATTCGATCGGAATGCTTGAGTCCGGCGCGTGCTCCGAAGGGCACCACAGGACCTGCAGCAGGTCGGCCCGCCCGGGGGGCGCAGCAGGGGTACGTCCCGCGCGTACAACTGGGCCACGGGCACCAGCGGGTGGAGGCCGTCATGCTCGATGCGGCAGTACGGCCAGGGTTGCCGTGCGGGCCACAGCAGCGGCCCGCCGATCGAACTGTCGTACACCGTGGGAGAGCCGGGACGCGGGTGCAACCGGACCGCCGGGCGGCCCAGCGGGGCCAGCGCGGGGAAGACCGCGGCGACGTCGACGGGCCGCGGCGGGGTGGTACGTGTGCCATTCATGGAGATGATCTTGCCAACACGCTCTGACAGCGGGCCAGCCCATAGGACGAACCGCACCCGCGTACGCGGTCTGTGGACTGCGGACTCGCCGTGGCATCCATGGACGCTCGTGTTCTGTTGGAGACTGCTTGACTGCGTAACGGGATCGCCTTCCATACTTGTCCGTATGGACAAGGCGATGCTCATTGACGAGCAGAAGAAGCGGGATGTCGAGGCGATTAGGGAAGTCGTCGCCAAGGTGCAGCATTCTCAGCAGCATGAACTCTGCGATGAATTCGTGAGCCTGTTCCGTGAGGATGCGATTTACACCGCGCCGCATGGCAGGATTCTTACGGGTATAGCGGAGATTGATGAGTTCACCCGTCGGGTTCTGCCCGGGGCCATGGAGAACGTTACGGTCACTTATGAGCTGATCGACGTGCTCTTCATCCGCCCGGATGTGGCGGCGGTGAAGGTGAAGGGGCAGCATTACACGCTGGATGGAAAGCCCGACGGAAACCCCAACTCGCCGCTCTACGTGATGTCCAAAGAAGACGGAAAGTGGTTGCTGACCGCATGTCAGGGCACGTTCCAGCTGTATCCGGAGTTTGACATCCCGAGCCGCGTTCCTCCGGCGCCGGAAAACACCGAAGTCGGCTGAACGATGGAGGCGGCCAGGCCTTGCGGGCTGAGCCCGTTCATGGCCGCGGTCGCGGTGCGGGCGGTGACGGGGTCGGTATAGGGGAGCGGGGCGTTGACGGTGGCCTCGGTGTCCGGGCTGATCAGCAGACTTTCCTGCATCCTAAGAGGCGCCGCCCCGGTAGGTTCCACGAGATGACCGGGAAGACCAGGTCTCTTTCCGATCCCGGGCGGCCCCAGGAGAGCGGCGTAGACAGCCTCCGCGAAGATGAAGGCGGCCACCCGAACTCCAGACGACGAAGAAGGCGGTCTGCGGGGCCTCCAGCGGTAGTCGAACCACGTGCCGACCGAACGGGGAATCCCTGCGGGTCGACCAGGAACACCTTCAGTCCGGCCGCGCGGGCCGGTCACCCACTGCCGGTCGGCGTGCAGCCCGATCCCGACCAGTGCCTTCACGTCGGAGTGGAAGGCGACCGGAGGAATCCGCTGGGCGTAGCGGCGCATGAACTGCTCCTCGAAGCCGCCCGGCAATCGGTCCTGACCTGCCCACACACGACCTTCCGCAACACGCTTTACCGGCCGTCTCGGAATGATCGCGGGAGCCGCCGCAGGCAGATGATCGAGCAGGCGGGTTCGAGGAGCCCTGATGAAGCCTGCCCGGTGCTCGTAGAGGCTGCACAGGCGCTTGAACTGGTGCAGCGAGGCGAGCGCGCGCTCCACGGCCCGGCCCACTCTGGCGGTGGTACGTAGTCTGTAGCCCAACGCCCAAGCCGAGGAGCAGTTTATGACCAGCAGCGCCCCTGTTCCCTTCCAGGTGTACGAGGCAGGAACGTACCTGCACGGCACGAAGGCGGACCTCGCTCCAGGAGATCTGCTCGTCCCCGGCTACGCGTCCAACTTCGAGGACGGACGGGTGTCCCGCAACGTCTACTTCTCCGAGACTCTGGATGCCGCCGTCTGGGGCGCCGAGCTCGCAGCCGGTGACGGACCGGGGCGGATCTACGTAGTGGAGCCGACCGGCGCTGTGGAAGACGATCCCAACGTCACCGACAAGAAGTTCCCCGGCAATCCGACCCGCTCCTATCGCACGGGCGATCCTGTCCGCGTCGTGTCGGAACTCAAGGGCTGGGTCGGTCATTCCGCCGAGCAGATCAAGGCCATGCAGGATGCGCTGGCCGACCTTCGGCGCCGTGGTGCCGCCACGATCCTGGACTGACCCTGGACCCGTCCTCACCGGCCTCCAGGCGCCGCCCAGCCGCCCCGCCGGCGAACACCTGCCTGCACGAGCCGGAGGACACCCGCGGCGAAGAGGCCTGCCGGGTTACTTTCCGGGCCCGTCCGACCGCCCGCGTGGTCCGCCAGGAGCTGTTCGAGACGCTCCGCCTTCCCGGGGAGCCACCCCGCCATCCCAGCGAGTTCGACCGAAGTTCCTGGGGCCGTCCCACCCCGCGCTGGGGGTCACCCGGGCCGCCCTGGCCGCGGCGCGCGGAAGCAGGCCCGCCACCGGACGCGTGAGGACCGCCGGGTCCGCGCCCTGTCCCGGGCCCGCGCCCGGCCGTCCGGCGGCTGGTTCTCAGGAGGCCGCGTCGGCCGGTGCGGGGTGCAGGGCGGTGTTGCCGAGGTCCTGGCGGTCCCGGGCGCCGAAGGTGGACCACAGGGCCGCCGTCAGCAGCAGGAGCACACCGAAGAAGAGGTAGACCGGCTTGCCCCCGAAGCGGTCGAAGAGGAAGCCGGTTGCGAGGATCGCCCCGGCGCTGACGATGCGGATGACGGCGTCGAGGAGCCCGTGCCAGGTGCCCAGCAGCGCGGCGGGCGCCCGGAGCAGGACCAGGAGGCCCGCGGACCTGAGGTACACGGTGAAGCCCAGGCCGAAGAGGATCAGCGCGGCCGCGAGGATCCACTGCGTTCGGCCGAGCACCAGGAGTCCGGAAGGTCGTGGACCATCGTGTCGGCGAGCCCGTTCTCGACGTTGGAGCCGATGCCGTACGAGTCGTCGCGGATGGACTGGTAGGAGCCGACCCCGGCGGTGACGGTGGCGAGTTCGGACACGGGCAGGGCGGGCTGCTGCCCGGCGAGGTCCCGGTCGATGAAGTAGCGGTGCAGCTCGCCGCCGATCTCCGCGGAGGCCACGACGCCCTGCTCGGTCGCGCCGCCGAGCCAGCTGCGCGAGACCACCTTGGAGATCAGGAACTGGGCGGCCGTCGGCAGCTCGACGGTGTTGGCGACGGCCCGCGGCCGCGCACGGTCCATGTCGGCGACGGAGTACGTGGCGTTGTCGTCGAACGGGGACCACCGCGAGGTGGGGTCCTGCGAGGTGGGGTCCTGCGGGGCGTGCAGGGAGTAGTCGTTGCGGGTGGTCACGTTCTCCAGCCGTTCGAACCAGTGCGCGTAGCCGGGCGGGACCGCCAGCACGCACGACCCGTCCGCCGGGACGTCGATCACCAGTTTGCGGTCGTACTCCGGCGAGTCCTCCCGGCAGTCGTACATGTGGACGGTGACGGGCCCGGTGCCCGCCGGCCCGTAGAAGGACAGCCGGTCGTACTGCCCGAGGTGCACCGCGTACTCCTCGTACGCGAAGTGCGGGCTGTGCACCATGTAGTGGTACGGCCGGTCCTCTCGATCCAGTCCGCCGTCGCGCGGATCAACCCGTGGCGGCCGGCCGACACGGCCCAGCGCGACGGCCGGCTGGAGCGGCAGGGCAACCTCAGCGACCCGACGATTGAGGGCACACCCGACCACGTCCGGTCCTCTACTACGTCACCCAGGGCAGCCTCGACCAGTTCCGGCTCAACACGCTCGCCCGCAAGGCCCGCTTCATCTCCCAGATCCAGCGCCGCGACTTCCGGATCCGGGAGATTGAGGACACCGGCGACGACACCGTCAACCTCGGCCTCCTCTCGGCCCTGGCCGCCGAAGACCCAACCCTGATGAAGCAAGCCGAGGCCACCGCCGAACGCGCCCGCCTTCAGGGCCTGGCCCGCACCTGGGACCGGGAGCAGGACAGCCGCACCCGGATCATCAAGGATCTCGACGCCTACCTCCGCAGGCCACCGACGGCCTCGCGGCCATGAAGGCCGCGCTGCCCAAACGCCGGCCCACCAACGGCGACGCATTCTCCATCACCATCGACGGCCGGACCATGACCAGCCGCGACGCCGCCGCGGCAGCCCTGGGCACCCGCATGGCCACCCTGGCCCGCGACCTCTCCCTCGCCCCAGGGGTGCGCACGCCCGTCGGCACGCTGGGCGGCTGCGACTTCCACGGCGAGATACCTACAGCGCCAGCGGCCGGCGCCGGCGGACCAACCGGGCTGACGCCACCAGCGACCTCCGCTCGTACGAGGACAACCCCTACCGGGTCGCGGCCCGCTCCAAGGAGCGGGAGGAGAAGCTCCTCGGCCGGCTCGCCATCGCCAACGAGAAGACCGCCGACCTCAAGGAGCGCATGCAGAAGGACGGCGAGCGACCGGCCCAGGCCGACGCCGACGAGCTGGAGGAGTTCAGCCAGAAGGCCGACGAGCTGCGCGCTCTGATCGCGGACGAGCACCTCGTCCAGGAAGGCGCCACCACCGGCACCGTGCCGGCGCCCTCATCCTCCGCTCGGTCCGAGCCATTCAGCGGCACGGCGCCGGGCCCGTCCGCTCCGGTAGGCAGACCGAGGCTCCAGATGGACACCGTCCGCGGCGCTGATTCAGTTCCATTCCCGGCGCGGCTCCCGGGTGCAGTCGTCGAGGACGCTGCTGGCGGGACTCTGCGTCGGTGGAAGGGGCGAAAGCGAGCCCCGGCGAACTCGTCATCACCCCGCTAGCATCCCCGCCACCGACGCGACGATGGCCAGCGCAGGCTGGGCAATATCGGCGCCGGTGGCGAGGATTTCGCGGAGCCGCTGAAGGCGAGTGCGGGCGGTGGCGGTATCCGGCTCCGGCTCGGTGGTGATGCGGGCCAGGTCGTGGACCGCACCGGCCGCCTCCTCACGGTCCGCGTCGGGCAGGTCCCGGCTGGTCAAGACCAGGGTGAGAAGGCGGGTGAGGTCGTCCTGCGCGGGGGCTTGTGCGTAGGTGTGCTGAAAGTCGCGTACGACGGTGTCGACCGGCTTGTTGATGAAGGTGGTGTGGGTGCCCTGAAAGTAGAAGTTCTCCGTCACGGTGGCTCCTGATGTTCCCGAGTGGATGACGACACGGCAGTCGGTGAAGTGGTGTTCTGGGCGCTCGACCGCGACGGAGGCGGGGACAAGGGCGTCCCGGACGGCCTGCTCGGCGGCGCGGACCCGGGCGAACGCCTCGCTGTCGGCGCCCCGGTCGGCGGTCGGCGCCGCGCCGAGGCGCCGTACGGCGGTCTGTACGGAGACGGGCGTGTCGAAGAAGTACCGGATGCGTCGGACGTAGCGTTTGCCGCTGGAGACCTCCGGTGGCCTGGCCGTGGGCCCGATCAGCCGGGCGAGGTGGCCGAAGAGCGTGCGGAACCAAGCCGGGCTGGCTTCGTGGACGGGGAAGACGATCCGGTCTGCCGGACCCGGTGCGCCGGCCGCGGTGTGCGTCGGGGCCAGCAGGACCAAGCAGGGCAGCAGGGCGGGGTCGACACCGAGGGCGGCGGCGACCTCATAAGCCCCCTGGGCGTCGTACGGCTGCCAGTCCAGCCAGCGCAGCGGCGCCAGGACTCGGTACACCTCGGGTTCCAGATGCCGACGCCAGTACCGCTTGACCGCGTCCGGACCGCGTTGCTCCTCGATGACGAAGACGCATGTGGCCGGGCCGGACAGAGCGTTGAGATCGTCCAGGTGAGTGCGGACGTAGGTGGCCAGTTCCACGTCGGCGTCGGTGTACAGCAGGACGCCGAAGAGGCGGGGGCCGGCGTTGGCGTCCGGGGTGTTGGCGGTGAGCTGGAGGCGCTGGAAGAGGGCGGCGGCGTTGGGGGCCGGGCCCATCCTGTAGGCCTCTGTGGGACTTTCCTCGATATTCAGCACCAGCAGGGCGCCGTCGGCGAGGTCCGCCTCGTCCAGCGGGAGGACGTCCGGCAGTTTCCGGTCGGAGGCGGAATCGGTGATCCAGACTATCGGGGGTCGCGCGCCCTTCGCCGGTCTGGCCAGACCAGCGTGAAACGCCGCCTCCAGGCAGCGCGTCTTCAGATCGCCGACGGTGGCGCAGCCGTTCGTGTCCACCGTCACCGTGCGCTTGAGCAGCAGAGCGTCCAGCTTGCGCCAGTCCGCGTTGTCGTCGTCCGGCGCTCGCGCGGGGCCGGCGACCCGGAGCAGAGCCTCGACCTCGTCCAGGTACTCGGACCCGAAGGAACCGTGGCGGGTGACGGTCCAGTCCCCTTGCCGTACCGCCGCATGTATCTGCATCGTGTTCCCCTGTTCCTGCTCGCCCTGCAGGCCAACCAGCATGTCATTCAGAGGTGTTGGAGTCCCCAGGAACGTGGTTGTGGTGCAGCATCCGTCGACCGGTCAGGTTCCTCCCTTTGCCCGTGCCACAGGCTGTCTTGGCGGGCGCGAAAAGTCCTCGCGCAACTTCGTCACACAACGTGACAGCACCTTGCCAACTAGCCCGCGGCTTCCTTGCCGACTACGCAGCGACACAGCACTGGGAGCAGCGACCACAGGCACCACTCTTCGCCCACAAAGCGCGTCGTCACATCCTGGTGCGGACGGCAGCGCGTTCTCCTTGACCTGGTCCGTCAGGAGAACCGGTGAGGCTCCGCGAGCTGGTGGTTTCCGGCCGACGGGACGGGCTTGTTGGCGCCAGTTCGCTAGGTTCTGCCCGCTCTGCCGGCGGCGCCCAGACGCACACGGTGACGCTGGAGGTCGACCTCGTCGACCCTCACCGCGATCAGCTCGCCCTCATCGACAAGCTGACCCGGGGTCTCGACGGGCTCGTCAGTCAGCTCAGAGAGATGAAGAAACCCCACCACGTCGGGAGCAAGCTGCACGAATACACCGAAGGGAACGATCTTGGTGATCGGCCTGGTGAGGACCTGGCCGACCTGATCCGCGAACCGAATGCGTACGGAGGCGAGGAAGGCCCGGTGCACGCGCCGGTTGTTCGCGTCGATGCCATTGGCAAACTGCCGCAGGACCTCGCGCCGCTCGGTGACAAGATGGTCCCCGCACAGCCATGCCGACCACACCCGGTCTGGCGGGACGTGGCGGCCGACCTCCAGCTCGTAGAGCTCCGCGTCGATCGACGACTTCGGCAGCTTCTCCGCGGCCGCCTCCTCCATCTTCTGGTGGAACGTCATGACCGTACGCAGGTTGTACGCCGCGGCGTGCTCCAGAAGAGCGGCCTGCAGCAGTGCCAGGCGCCGGCCCCGCTGCACCTCCTCGGACTCCCCGAGTACGGGGAAGGATCGCGTGTCGCCGGTCGGTGAATCTGAGCAGTCGTCATGCTTCTGGCCTGGGGTTGTGCAGGTTGGCTGAGCGGGCTGGCGGCTGTGCTGGCTCACTGAATCTGCGTACAGTATGGCGCGCACCAGTCGTCTGACCTGCGGAGTTCCTAGCTCCGGGTCCGGTTGCGCAGGTTGCTTGAGTAGTGCGCAACTTAACTGATCGCCGACATGTGGTGTCGGCGGTCAGTGGATCTGGTACGGGATGGTCTTTCCAAGGTCTAGCTCTGATTGAGATTGAAGCAGATGGCTGCGCCCGTGACCGGTGTAGTCGGCATGGGGGCCGGGGAACGGCTCTGATCGTGAACGGTGTTAGCTTCCTTCCTGTGAGGGTCCACCAGGAGCAGACGAGGGCGGCCTATGACGGGGTCGTCGAGCTGTATGCGTCGATGTTCGCTAATCGGTTGGAGGCGCATCCGTTCTCGCGGGCCATGATCGGCACCTTCGCGGAGCTGGTGTGTGAGATGGGGAATCTGAGGGTGGCCGATGTCGGGTGTGGGCCTGGACATCTGACGGGCATGCTGCATGATCTGGGGCTGGACGTCTTCGGGCTTGATCTTTCCCCGGGCATGGTCGACCATGCCCGGCGGGCTCATCCGGCGTTGCGGTTCGACGAGGCGCGGATGGAGGCGCTGCCGGTTGAGGACGGCGCGCTCGGCGGTGTGCTGGCCCACTACTCGATGATCCACACCCCGCCTGGTGAACTGCCTGCGCTCCTCGCTGAGCAGGTACGCGTCCTGGCACCTGGAGGTCTGCTCCTGGTCTCCTTCTTCGCGACCGAAGAGCTGGAGCCGATCCGCTTCGACCACAAGGTTGCCCCGGCCTACAGTTGGCCGGTGGACGGCTTCGCCGACTTGCTGGCCGAAGCCGGACTTGTTCCCTTCGCCCGGCTGCTCCACGATCCGGCCTCCGAACGGGGATTCCTCGACGCCCACTTGCTGGCCCGCCTGGCCTAGAGGACCACAGGTCCCGACGGCGAGCACCCATACTGCTGCCAGCTCGGCCCGCGGAGCGGGCCGTGGTCTGGAGGCGGAGCCGGAAGACCCAGGGTGGGGGAGCGAAGCGGACCCGCCCAACGGGCCGAAGGCCCGGGCCCCGTGAAACGGGGTCATCGGAGCGCGGGAGCCCTGGGACCTGCGCAGCAGGCCCGCTCTGGTGGAGCGCAGCGGAACCAGAGCCAGTCCGGAGCGAAGCGCAGGACCCCGGCCCGAAGGGCCGGCCATGGCTCGGAGCGAAGCGGAGAGCCG
>NZ_JBIBCI010000034.1:0-34962 GCF_042901085.1 Streptomyces sp. NPDC012794 | reverse complement strand
GGGGGGGGGGGGGGGGGGGGGGGGGGGGGGGGGGGCGCGGGGGGGGGGGGGGGGGGGGGGGGGGGGTTGGGGGGGGGGGGGGGGGGGGGGGGGGGGGGGGGGGGGGGGGGGGGCCGTCCGGGGCGGGCTTCGATGTTCGGCGCCTGTTCCGAGTCTGGTTGTACGAGGTACCGGGCGCCGAATTCATCTCGTTTTAGCCCCGGACGACACCCCACCCCGTCCCCGCCCCCTCACATGGCAGCCCCGCGTCTGCCCGCGCAGCTGGGCAGTTCCAACCTCACAGGCAATCCCAGCTTGGCCGCCACCTCCAGCTCGGCCGGCAAGTCCAGCCTCGCCGGCGTTTGAGGCGCGGGGGTCTGGGGGCTGGCCCCCGGGAAACGGTCCGCGGACGCATGGGCCGCGCAGGCGACTCCAGCTCGGCCGGCAAGTCCAGCCTCGCCGGCGTTTGAGGCGCGGGGGTCTGGGGGCTGGCCCCCAGGAGGGGTCCGGGCGCAGCCCGGGGAACGGGCGAAGGGCGGGTAGGGGACTCCGGCCCCGCGCAGCGGCGCAGCCCCTCAGTGCCGGAAGAAGATCCGGTCCCCGTACTCCCGGATGACCCGCCCGTTCCACTCGTGCCCGCCGTCCACGTTCCCCGACCGCAGCAACGGCGGCTCCACCCCCCGCGCCACCAGCTCGCCCGCCGCCGCCGCCATCACGGCCTGCATGATCGCGCTGGTCACCACCGTCGACGCGGGAGCGAACGGCGCGTCGATGCCGTCCACCGACAGCTCCGCGTCCCCGACCGCGATCTTGCTGTCCAGCACGATGTCGCAGTGGTCCTTCAGGTAGGTGCCCGAGACGTGCCGCGACTTGGTCTCCGTCGCGTACGCCACCGACGTCACGCCGATGACCTGCAGGCCGATCGCGCGCGCGTTCATCGCCATCTCGACCGGGAGCGCGTTGCGTCCGGAGAGGGAGATGACGACCAGTACGTCCCCGGCGGAGGCCGGGCTGCTGTCCAGGACCGCGCCGGCGAGGCCGTCGACCCGCTCCAGCGCGCTGCCCAGCGTGGCGGGCATGACGTCGACGCCGACCGTGCCCGGGACGGCCAGGAAGTTCATCAGGGCGAGTCCGCCGGCCCGGTAGACCACGTCCTGGGCGGGCAGTGAGGAGTGTCCGGCGCCGAAGGCGAACAGCCGGTTCCCGGAGGCGACGGCCTGGGCGATCACGGCGCCGGCCTCGGTGATGCGTGAGCCCTCCTCGTCGCGTACCCGCTCCAGCAGGCCGATGGCCGCGTCGAAGAACTGCCCGGCCAGCTTGCTCTCGCTCATACGCCGTAGGCCCTTCCAGGGGTGTGGGTGCTGTCCGCCGCTCACCGTGCGGTCTGGACCAAGGGCGTGTCAATACGGACGTCAATCCGGGGGCCGCCGTCTTTCTTGCCGCGCCGATGCGCTCCGGCTGATGTCCCGTACATGCCTTGACGCTCGACGCGGGACGGTTGTCGGCCCGATGCGTCAGAATTGGGGGCAGGGCCAGCGCACGCAATCCGAGGGGCACGAATGTCCGGACTGATCGACACCACGGAGATGTACCTCCGCACCATCCTGGAGCTGGAAGAGGAAGGTGTGGTCCCCATGCGCGCCCGGATCGCCGAGCGGCTGGACCAGAGCGGCCCGACGGTGAGCCAGACCGTTGCGCGCATGGAGCGCGACGGTCTGGTCGCGGTGGCCAGTGACCGGCACCTGGAGCTGACCGACGAGGGCCGCAAGCTCGCGACGCGGGTGATGCGCAAGCACCGCCTCGCGGAGTGCCTGCTGGTCGACGTCATCGGCCTGGAGTGGGAGCAGGTGCACGCCGAGGCCTGCCGCTGGGAGCACGTGATGAGCGAGGCGGTGGAGCGGCGCGTACTGGAGCTGCTGCGCCACCCGACCGAGTCGCCGTACGGGAACCCGATCCCGGGGCTGGAAGAGCTGGGGGAGAAGGCCGAGGCGGATCCGTTCCTGGAGGACGGCATGCTCAGCCTGTCCGAGCTGGATCCGGGCACCGAGGGCAAGACGGTCGTCATCCGGCGGATCGGAGAGCCGATCCAGACCGACGCCCAGCTGATGTACACGCTGCGCCGGGCGGGCGTGCAGCCCGGCTCGGTGGTGAGCGTGACGGAGTCCCCGGGCGGGGTGCTGGTCGGCAGCGGCGGGGAGGCCGCGGAGCTGGACGCGGAGATCGCGTCGCACGTGTTCGTCGCCAAGCGCTGACGTCCCCGGGGGGTTGACGGCCGTCGGCGCCTCGGCGTCGACGGCCGGACGCAAGGCGGTCCCGGCGCCTTTCGGCGCCGGGACCGGTCCTCCCCTTGCTGACCTGGAGCCCCGAGCTCTCAAGGTCATCCCCTTCGGACCGTCTTCCCCGAGCGGCCCGCCTCCCTGTTGAAAGGATCTCCATCGGCAGTGGCGGCCAATCCTTGAGCAAGGTCACTCGAAAGAGCGGTGTTGTCGGCGAGACGCCCGTTCTCGAACGCGGGTTCGATAGTCTGGCCGGGAGCGAAGGGGGTGCATCTCCGGTGGTACAGCGGATCGATGTCACGGGTGCCGACGGCGTACGCCTGGCCGCCTGGGAGTTCCGGGAGCCGCCTGCGGAGCCCCGGAAACCGGCGGTCCTGTTACTCCACGGCCTGATGGGCCGCGCCCTCCACTGGGCCGGCACCGCGCGCTGGCTGGGCGAGCACCGCCGCGTCATCGCCCTCGACCAGCGCGGGCACGGCCACAGCGGCCATCCCGCGACCGGACCCGAGCGGGCCGCGCGCCTGGGCCGCGAGGCCTTCGTCGCCGACGCCGAGGCCGTCATCGAGCAGCTGGACCTCGGCCCCGCCGTCGTCATCGGCCACTCCATGGGCGCCCTCACCGGCTGGCAGCTCGCCGCCCGGCGCCCCGAGCTGGTCCAGGCCCTCGTCATCTGCGACATGCGTGCCTCCGCGCTCGGCGAGGCCTCCCAGCAGGAGTGGCAGGAGTGGTTCCGCCGCTGGCCGCTGCCGTTCCCCACCCAGGACGCCGCCCGCCGCTGGTTCGGCGAGGACGACCCCCGGGTGGAGCGCCCCGACCCCGGCCGCGGTGCCTTCTTCGCCGAGGTGATGCACGAGGCGCCGGACGGCTGGCGCCCGCTCTTCTCCCGCAGCCAGATGCTGACCGTCCGCGAGACCTGGGTGCACGACGCGCACTGGGAGGAGCTGGCCCAGGTCCGCTGCCCCACCCTCGTCGTGCGCGGCCTGGACGGCGAGCTGGGCCGGGCGGAGGCCCAGGAGATGGTCCGCGTCCTCCCGGCCGGCCAGTACGCCGAGATCCCGGACGCCGGCCACTACGTCCACTACGACCAGCCGGCCGCCCTGCGCGCGGCGCTGGAGCCCTTCCTGGAGGCGGTGGCCGTCTCCTAGGGGAGCCCCTCTCCCCGCCGCGGCGGGGAGAGGGGCCGCAGGGCCGGTGCCGCCGGGCCGCCGGTGGCCGGTCAGTCGGTGACGGAAAGGACGATCTTCCCCGTGGTCCGGCCGCTGTCGCTCAACTCGTGCGCCTTCCCGGCCAGTTCCAGCGGCAGCACCGTGTCGATCTCCGGCCGCAGCAGCCCGTCCTCCACCAGCGCGGCGATCTCCCGCATCCCCGCCTGGTCGGCCTCCACCGCCATGAAGGCGGCATGCAGCCCCAGCGGGCGGGCCTCCTGCGCGAGGCGAACCTCGGCCGGGGAGGCGAGGGAGACCACGATGCCGCCCGGTCGCAGGGCGCGCAGCGAGCGCGGCCCGTACTCCCCGCCGACGGCGTCGACCACGACGTCGACGGGCGGGACGGCCGCCTCGAAGGCGACGGCGGTGTAGTCGACCACCTCGTCCGCGCCCAGCCCGCGCAGGAACGCGTGCTTGGCCGCGCGGGCCGTACCGATGACGTACGCGCCCCGCGCCTTGGCGATCTGCACGGCGAGGTGCCCGACCCCGCCGGCCGCCGCGTGGACCAGCACCCGCTGCCCGGGGCGCACCCCGGCGGTGTCCACGAGGGCCTGCCAGGCGGTGAGCGCGGCCAGCGGCAGCGCGGCCGCCCGTACGTGGCTCAGCGCGGCGGGCTTGCGGACCAGGTGCCGGGCGGGGGAGGTGACGTACTCCGCGTACGTGCCCGCCGGGACGGGGTGGCGCGGCATCCCGAAGACCTCGTCGCCCGGGGCGAGGGTGGTGACGCCGAGCCCGACCGCCTCGACGGTCCCGGAGACGTCCCAGCCGAGCCGGACGACCTCGCCCGCGAGCCCGCCGGTGGCCCGGTGCCAGGAGTCCGTCGGGTTGACCCCGGCCGCGTGGACCCGTACGAGCACCTCGGCCGGCCCCGGCTCCGGCCGCTCCACCTCGACGACCTTCAGCACCTCGGGCCCGCCGAATCCGTCCTGAGCCACCGCACGCATGACGCCACCCCCGCTCTCGGCGGGGCCCCAGCGGCCCCGTCCCGGGACCAAGATTTCCGCACGGCCCCCACCGGAACGAGTGGCAAGACTGCCACCATCTGAAAGGATCTTGCCATGGTTTCTCCGCTGCACCGCGTCGTGGTCCTCGCCCTGGAGGGCGTCTACCCCTTCGAACTGAGCATCCCCGTGCGCATCTTCGGCACCGCCGAAGGCCCGGACGGCGAGCCGCTGTACGAGGTCACCACCTGCGGCCTGACCGGTGGCCCGGTCACGACGAGCGCGGACTTCACCATCACGGTGCCCCACGGCAGCGAGGCCCTGCGCACGGCCGACACCCTGGTCATCCCGCCCTTCACCTGCGGCCCGGACGCCTCCCGCGCGTGGCTGCCCGCCGAGCTCGCCGAGGCCCTCGCCCTCCTCCCGCCGCACGCCCGCATCGTCTCGATCTGCACGGCCTCGTACGTACTCGCCGCCGCGGGGCTGCTCGACGGCCGGCGCGCCACCACGCACTGGAACGAGGCGAGCCACTTCCAGCGGGCCTTCCCGCGGATCGAGGTCGACGAGAACGTCCTCTTCGTCGACGACGGCCGCGTCCTGACGGCCGCCGGCGTCGCCGCGGGGGTGGACCTGTGCCTGCACCTGCTCCGCCGCGACCACGGCAGCGAGATCGCCAACCGGGTGGCGCGCCTGTGCGTGGTCCCGCCGTGGCGGGAGGGCGGCCAGGCCCAGTACATCGAGCGCCCCATGCCGGAGCCGGACGCCGCCACGACGGCCGCGACCCGAAGCTGGGCCCTGCGCCACCTGGACGAGCCGCTGTCCCTCGCGCAGCTTGCGGCCCACGCCGGAATGAGCGTCCGCACCTTCTGCCGCCGCTTCGCCGAGGAGGTAGGCGCACCCCCGGGCCAGTGGCTGGCCCAACGCCGCGTCGACCACGCCCGCCGCCTCCTGGAAACCACCGCCCTCCCGGTGGACCAGGTCGCCGCCGAAGCGGGCTTCGGCACGGCGGCCTCCCTCCGCCAACACCTCGCAGCCACCCTGGGCACCTCCCCGACGGCCTACCGCCGGGCGTTCAGAGCCGTACCGCAGGGCCACCACACGGGGACGCCCACCTCGCCGGATCGGGCCTGAACGGCCTTACCACGCCCCGGCCGTGGCGTCCGGAGCCGGCGAAGCGGGCGGGCAGGGGCGGAAACGCCGGCAGGGGGCGGCGGGCCGTGGCCGCCGCCCCCTGCACCGTGTGCGCGGGTCAGCCCTTGCTGACCGCCGTCAGGATCTCCGGGAGCTTGCGGGCCACCGCCGGGGCCGCCACGCGCAGGCCCGTCCAGGTGGCCGCGCAGCCCCAGGCGATGCCGATGGGGAGGGCGAGCAGGCCCAGGGTGCCCGGGTCGTCCGCCAGGCTGACGTACACCGTCAGGCCGATCACCGGCGCGCAGATCACCGCCGAGGCGAGCATGCCGCAGACGATGCCCAGCCAGGCGAGGCCGGCCTGGCCCGGGGCGACGTTCTTGAACGCCCCCTCCGACGGGATGGAGTACGCGAAGTGCGCCGAGACCAGCGCGCCCGTGCACAGCATCGAGCCGAGCAGGGCCAGCGCCAGGCCCAGGGCCGACGGGAAGCCGGCCCAGTCGCCCACCAGAGCGGCGGTGACGACCGTGACGAGGACCGTGTACGGGACGGTGACCAGGGCCAGCGCGGCGGCGCGGGCGCGCAGTTCGCCGTACGCGTCGCGCGCGGTGGAGATGGTCTGGGCGACCATCCAGAAGGCGGAGGTGTCCTGCCCGAACTGGTTGTACATCTGTACGCCGAGCATCCCCGCGCCGAAGCAGGCCAGGTAGACCGAGCCGGTGCCCTGGAGGGCGTTGAAGACGGGGACGATCAGGCCGATCGCCAGCGACGACACCCATGCGGACTTCGTCTTCGGGTCGCGGACGGCGTAGCGCAGGGTGCGCTGGATGACCGCGCCGGTGCGCCCGCCCGGCAGGAGCGACCAGAAGCCGCCGGCGCCGCCCCGGTCCTTCTCGGGCTTCGCGGCCGCGAGGGTGGAGCCGTCCGGGCTGACCATCAGGCTGGTCAGGCTGCGCTCCCAGAACCACAGGAGGCCCGCGAGGGCGCCGAGGGTCAGGGCCAGCTGGGCCGCGGCGGTGCCGTACGCGCCCTCGCTCACGGAGTCCACCATGCCGACGGCCGTCGCCGGCGGCAGCCAGCGCACGATCGCCTCGACCGGCTCCAGCGCGGCCAGACCCCCCTCCTGGAACAGGCGCTGGCTAGCGAAGTTGACGACCTGGGCGCCTATCGCGATCAGCAGGCCGCTGAGTACCGCGAGGTCGCGTCCCTTGCGGCTGGACAGCAGCCGTACGTTCGCCGTGGCCACGGCACGGGCCAGCGCCACGCAGGCGAGCAGCAGCAGCGGGGCGCCGATCACGGCCGCCGCGATGCCCGCCGGGCCGTGGGCGACCGCCGCCACCGAGCCGGCGGCGATGCAGAGCGTGAACAGCGGCCCGGTGCCGACCAGGGAGGAGGCCAGCAGGGCCCGGACGAGCGGACGCGGCCTCAGGGGCAGCATCACGAGCCGGCTCGGGTCGAGCGTCTCGTCACCGGTCGGGAAGAAGAGCGGCATCACGGTCCAGCCGAGCGCGAGGATCGCGGCCAGCAGGACGACCACGGTCCCGGCGTGGAGGTGGCCGTGCAGCATCGCCAGGCCCAGGGTGACGAAGAGGGAGAAGACCAGCGAGATCACCAGGCTGATGATCCAGACGGCCTTGCGCTTCGACGACCCCTTGAGGCCGTTGCGCATCAGGGAGAGCTTCAGGCGGACGAAGAGGGAGGTGACGGAGGCCGCGGAGGCGGCGGTGGCGCTGCTCATCGCGCGCCGCCGAGCCAGTCGAGGGAGTCGCCGGCGGCGTGGTCGCGGGCGCCGACGAGTTCGAGGAAGGCGGCCTGCAGGGAGGGAGCGGAGCCCCGAACGTCGGCCAGCGGGCCGGCGGCGCGGATCTGTCCGCCCGCCATGACGGCCACCCAGTCGCAGAGCGATTCGACGAGCTCCATCACGTGGGAGGAGAACACGACGGTCGCACCGGACGCGGTGTAACGTTCCAGCACCCCGCGGATGGTCTGCGCGGAAACCGGGTCCACGCCCTCGAACGGCTCGTCCAGGAAGAGGACTTCGGGGTTGTGCAGGAGCGCCGCAGCGAGACCGATCTTCTTGCGCATGCCCGTCGAGTAGTCGACGACCAGCTTGTGCTGGGAGCCCGCGAGGTCCAGTACGTCGAGCAGCTGCGTCGCGCGCTTGTCGGTCTCCTCGCCCGGCAGGCCGCGCAGGCGGCCCATGTAGCCGAGGAGTTCGCGCCCGGAGAGGCGCTCGAACATCCGCAGCCCCTCGGGCAGGACGCCGATGCGGGACTTCACCTCGACGGGGTCGGCCCACACGTCGTGTCCGGCGACGACCACCCGGCCCATGTCCGGGCGCAGCAGCCCGGTCACCATGGACAACGTGGTCGTCTTCCCGGCGCCGTTCGGGCCGACGAGCCCGATGAAGCGGCCGGCCGGCAGCTCCAGGTCTATCCCCGCGACGGCCACCTGCTCGCCGAAGCGCTTCCACAGTCCCTCTACCCGCACGGCGGCCACGGGCTGCGCGGGTCGCGCGCCCCTACCCGTCCCGCCCGTACCGCCCGTCGCATAACCCTGGTCCGGCATGCGCCTGCCTCTCGTTCTGTTCCCCGTGGTCGTACTGTCCTCACCATAGGAGGAAGGGAAGAGGCCTCAGCAGTTACGAATGTCATGAACTTGCGGACACGTATGTCAGGCGCCGGCCGCGGGCAAAGGAAGAGGTCAGGGCTTGCGCCGGCCGCGGGCCGCGGCCGCCTCGCTGCCGCAGGCGTACGCGATCGCGTCGATCAGCTCCTCGGTGTCCGGCAGCCACCGGTTCGCCGGCGTGGGCTTACGGGCCCACTGCACCGGCCCCTTGCCGCCGAAGCGGGTCGGCGGCGCGGCCACGTACTGCCCCTCGCCCCGCGTGACCAGGTCGATGGCGTGCGGCAGCCAGCCCAGCTTGCGCACCAGGTCCGGCACCTTCGCCCCGGCGCCCGGCAGGACGAAGAACAGCATCCGGTGGTCGGGGGTCAGCGCGACCGGCCCGAGCGTCCGCTCGGTGCGCTCCAGCCGCGCCAGCGCGAGGAATCCGGCGGAGTCCGGTACGTCGAGCGCGTCGAAGGTGCGGCCCGTCGGCATCAGGATCGAGGCGCCGGGGTGCTTGGCCCAGATCCGCCGCACGCCCACCGCGCTGCCCGAGGCCAGCGACGCCCAGTCCTTGACCGCCGGGTGCGCGCCGGGCGCCGGGCAGTCGGCCGCCCCGCAGGAGCACACCTCCCTGCCGTCGCCGGGCTCCAGCCACGTGCCGGCGAAGACGTCCCAGTGCCGTTCCTCCACGTACCGCACGGCATGGTCGAGCAGTTGATCCCCGCGCTGCTGGGGAATGGGCGCGGTCTCCGTGACTGTGATGGTCTCTTCCACGCCCATCACAACTCCCTCGGTCACGCCGGGTTACGGCCGTAAACCAGCCGGTGGGCGCTGCATCGATCCTGCATACGGGGCGCACGGGTGCATGGGCGGGGGCGCGTGGGAGGGCGGGGCGCGGTCGTTGGGTAACGACACGTCGCAGAGCGGAAGATTCTCCGCACTTCAGGCGGGAAGTGATCATTCCATCGATCACCCGCGGCCTCAGGGGGTTTTCATGGCAGCCAGGCCTCTCGTAGCGCGCCAGCCGAACGAACGGCTGCAAGCGCTCATCCAGGAAGCCGGGTGCTCCAACGCCGGGCTCGCACGGCGCGTCAACATGTGCGGGGCCGAGCACGGCCTCGATCTCCGCTACGACAAGACCTCGGTCGCCCGCTGGCTGCGCGGCCAGCAGCCGCGAGGCCGGGCGCCCGGCATCATCGCGGAGGCCCTCGGCCGCAAACTGGGCCGGACCGTCACCATCGACGAGATCGGCATGGCCAACGGGAAGAACCTCGCCTCCGGCGTGGGCCTGCACTTCTCCCCGACGGTCATCGGCGCCATCGAGCAGGTCTGCGAGCTGTGGCGCAGCGACGTGGGCCGCCGCGACTTCCTGTCCGGGTCGAGCGTGGCGGCCTCCGCCCTGGTCGAACCGAGCCGGGACTGGCTGATCACCGGCGCCGACCCGCAGGTGGCGCGCAGCGGCGGGGCGCGGGTGGGGATGCCGGACGTGGAGGCGGTACGGGCGACCACCGAGGCCCTGACCGACCTCGACCACCGCTTCGGCAGCGGGCACGTGCGGCCCGTGGTGGTGCACTACCTCAACTCCGTGGTGTCGGGGCTGATCGCGGGCTCCTACCGGGAACCGGTCGGGCGGGCCCTGTTCGCGGCGGTGGCCCGGCTCACCGAGCTGGCCGGCTACATGGCGGTGGACACCGGCCAGCCGGGCCTGGCCCAGCGCTACTACATCCAGGCCCTGCGGATGGCGCAGGCCGCGGGCGACCGCGCGTACGGGGGCTACGTACTGGCCGCGTCCATGAGCCACCTCGCCGCCGAGCTGGGCAATCCGCGGGAGATCGCGCAGCTGGCGCGGGCCGCGCAGGAGGGCACGCGCGGGCAGGTCACACCGCGGGTCGAGGCGATGTTCTACGCCGCCGAGGCGCGCGGGCACGCGCTGCTCGGCGACGCCAGGGCCACGGCGGTGCTGTCGGGGCGGGCGGTGACGGCGCTGGAGCGGGCCGAGCCGGAGTCCGGCGACGACCCGGTGTGGATCCGCCACTTCGACCAGGCCTACCTGGCGGACGAGCTCGCACACTGCCACCGGGACCTCGGGCAGGCCGACGCGGCGGGCAGGCGCGCCGAGGAGGCGCTGCGGCACCTGCCCGCGACGAAGGCCCGCCGCCGGGCCATCGGGCTGTTGCTGCTGGCGGCCTCGCAGGTGCAGCAGCGGGAGGTGGAGCAGGCCTGCCAGACGGCGACGGCGGCGGCCGAACTGCTGGGGTCGCTGCGTTCGCGGCGGGGCGCGGAGTACCTGGACGACTTCCGGGCGCGGCTGGAACCGTACCGGGAGGAACCGGCCGTGCGGGAGTTCGGGGCGCGGCTGGAGGTTCAGGCGGCCTGACGTGCGCGTGGCATGACCGGGTAGCGTGACCCGACGGTTCCGTGGGTTCGGACGAGTCGGAGAAGGCAGAAGGAGTCCCGGTGACGGAGAACGGACAAGGGGGCGTCCCCCAGCCCGGGACGCCGCATCAGGCACAGCCGGAGCCGGCTCCCGGCTACCCGCAGCAGCCGGGGCCGCAGGCCGGGGAGGCGTGGGGAGCACCCCCGGCGCCGCAGGCATCTCCGGCGTCCCCGGCAACCCCGGCGTACGGGTACCCGGCGGCGCCGGATCCCCAGGCACCGCAGCAGTACGCGGGGCCGTACGAGCCCGCGTACGAGCCGCCGTACGAGTCCCCGTCGCAGCCCGGGCAGCCCGCGTACGGATACCCGCCGCCGGCGGGCCACGTCGTGGGCCCCGGCTTCGAGGGGCCGGGGGACCCGCACGGCTACGGCTACCCGCCGCTGCCGGACGCGGCGACGCAGTACATCCCGCCGGTCCCGGCGGCCGGGCACGAGCAGGCGACGCAGTACATTCCGCCGGTTCCGGCGGATCCGCACGAGCAGGCCACGCAGTACATCCCGCCGGTCCCGGCGCACGAGCAGGCGACCCAGTACATGGCTCCCGTCCCGGCGGCCGGGCACGAGCAGGCGACGCAGTACATTCCGCCGGTCCCGGCGGATCCGCACGAGCAGGCCACGCAGTACATCCCGCCGGTCCCGGCGCACGAGCAGGCGACCCAGTACATGGCTCCCGTCCCGGCTGCGGAGCACGAGCGGGCGACCCAGTACATACCCCCGGTCCCGGCCGATCCGCACGAGCAGGCCACCCAGTACATGCCGCCCGTCCCCGGTGGCGGCGCGCCGTCGGCGAACGCCGCCGAGGGCTTCGACGCGCTGTTCCGGGCCGACGGCGACGCCGATGCCACCGGGCGCGGCCGGCAGCAGCCGCCCGTCCCCGACCCGGGGCCGCGCCGGACCCCGCCGCCCGCGCCGGCGCAGCACGGCGGGCCGCACCGGGCCCAGCAGCCCCAACAGCCGCAGCAGGCCCAGCAGTACGCGCCTCCGCCCCCGCCCCCGGCGCCCGCGCGCCGGATCCCGCCCGCCGTCATCGCGGCCGCCGTCTTCGGGCTGATCGTGGCCGGGCTCGGGGTGGGCGCGATGCTCGGCGACGGCAAGGCCCAGAACACCGACCCGGGAGCGGTGGCCCCCGCCGCCAGCGGTTCCGCCGGCTCGGGGGCGGCGCCCGGAGAGGCGGCGGTGGACCCGGCCCGCCCGCAGGCCGTCCAGCTCGACAAGCTGCTCGCGGACGCCGGCGACAGCCGGGCCTCGGTGATCAAGGCCGTGGACGACATCAAGGACTGCAAGAACCTGGGCCAGGCGGCCCAGGACCTGCGCGCCGCCGCGCGCCAGCGCGAGGAACTGGTCACCCGGCTCCAGGAGCTGAAGGTGGACCTGCTCCCGAACCACGCCCGCCTGTCGGCCGCGCTCACGAAGGCCTGGAAGGCTTCGGCGGAGGCCGACACCAGCTATGCGGCCTGGGCGGACGACGCCGGCCGTGACAAGGGCGGCTGCAAGGACGGCAAGGCCAAGACCACGGACGACGCGGCCGACGGCAACAAGGCGAGCGGTGAGGCCACCAAGGCCAAGGAGTCGGCGGCGGCCATGTGGAACACGATCGCCGCCAAGTACGGCCTGACGAAGCGGGACAAGTCCCAGCTCTGACGGGCGCCGGCCCCGCCCGCGCGGTCAGGCGGAGCGGGGGGCCTGCTCCAGGGTCGGGGTCATGTCGAGGTTCTGCTCGCCGGGCTGGGCGACGAGGCGGCCCGCCTGGACGGTCTGGAAGCTGACCCGCCCGTTGACCAGGCGCGGGAACCCGGCGACGGCGCGCATGTCCTGGTAGCGCCAGCTCAGGTCGGGGGTGAGGTTGCCGGTGTGGACGCCAGGGGACTGGTTGAGGGCCCGGGCCAGCTTGCGGGCGGTGATCTCCTCGTCGCTCTTGAACCGCTGGACGATCCGGTCGAGGACGCCGTACGCGATCCAGGTGGTCTGGGCCCCGCTGTCGTCGGGGTCCACGGTGTGGTCGCCGAAGGCCTGCTCGCTGATCACCTTGCGCATCGGCGCCCACAGCGGGTCGGTCGACACGGGGTACCAGCTGGTGACGTAGGCGCCCTCGAAGGGGCTGTCCTTGCCGCCGGTGCGGTCCACCAGGGCCTGGCTGATGCTGCCGAGGACGGAGGAGATCTGCGTCTTGCGCTGGCTGTCGACGCGGCGGAAGGCGTCGAAGAAGATCTCGGTGCGTTCGCCGAGGACCGCCGTCACGCAGCTCTTGTCCTTGGCCGGGTCGGCGGCCGGGGTCTTCGGCGCCCCGGGGGCCTTCGGGCTCCGGGCGGTGGAGGGCGTGGCGGACGCCGGGCCGGGGGGCGTCGGAGCCGCGGGGGTGTTCGCCGGCGTGCCGGCCGGGGCGGCCGGGGCCGTGGGGGCGGCGCCGAGCGCCTCGCGGGCCTGCGGTTTGAAGTCGGCGGAGTCCTCGGCGGCCCGGATGTCGGAGGCTTCCGGCATGCTGTTGGCCTTGAGCCCCGCGTTCAGCAGGACGGGCATCGTGTCGCCCGCGAGGGTGTCCGGGCGGACGAGGGAGACCTGGGAGCAGGCCTTGCCGAGCTGGTGGCCGGCGCCGGCGAGCAGCGCGGGCTGCCCGCCGTTGACCGGGAAGGACAGGGTGCTCTGGAACTCCTCGGCGGAGACCCCGTAGCCGCCGATGAACGGGATGCCCTCGGCCTCCAGCGGGGCCATGAAGGCGCGCCCGTGCTGGCTGTACGAGCCGACGACCGCGACGGCCTTCTCGGCGATGGCCTTGCGGGCGCAGTCGGCGGCGCCGGTGGCGGTGTTCTTCTCGTTGCAGGTGATCACGCGCAGTTTGCGGCCCTTCATGCCGCCGTTGGCGTTCACCCAGCGCTCGTAGGTCTTGGCCATGCCCGGCATACCCGGCATATTGGTCGCTTTGGTGTCCATGGGCGCGAAGGTCATGACCGTGAGGGAGTCCCCGGAGCCCCCCGGACCACCGGGGACCACCCCGCACGCCGTCGTGAGACACGCGCCCGTCGCCGTGGCAACGAGCAGGCGAGTCAGGGCAGTTGCGCGTCGGTGAGGCGTCATGTCCACCGACCCTTCCGCCCCGGGGGTAACTCGGCGATGAGATGGACACAACAGCGGGTGACGCCCGGGTGAATTGCGGGGGGCCGGTCGCCCACGGCTGCTTCAAGATCGCAGGTGGGGGGAACGTACGATCGAAAGCGTGACATTCGCCCAAGGTTCGAAGAACTCTTCCCGCCGCGGCGGCCGCTCCTCCACCATGGGCGGCATGCCCCTCAACGACATGCCGTGGTGGCGCTGGCGCAGCAACGTGCGCTCGGCGCTGCACATGCTTTCCGACCCGGTGTTCCAGGAGGAGGTCTGGCTCGCGGGTGCCGAAGGGTACGGGGACGTCACCGACGCCGTGTACCGGCTCGTCGAGGACACGTGGCTCGACAGCTGGTCCGCGGACAAGTACGTCGGCACGATCTTCCGCGACGCGCAGGAGGCGGCCCTGGTCGACCTCGCCGTCCTGCGGGTGCTGCGGATCCTGCACCAGGTCGGCCCCGACGCGCCCGTGTCCGCGTACCTCGGCCACCAGGACTGGCCCGAGGCGGTGCGGGCGTCGCGCGAGGCGCACGTACGGATGTCGACGGCGGACGGGGAGGACCCGGACGACCGGCCGAGCTCCGTCGACGTGCTGAAAACGCTGACCCGCGTGGTGTGAAAGGCTGTGCCGTCATGAGCGAACACCCACAGCCCCGGGCCGAGGCCCAGGCCCAGTACGTCCTGACCGTCTCCTGCCCCGACAAGCAGGGCATCGTGCACGCCGTGTCGAGCTACCTCTTCATGACCGGCTGCAACATCGTGGACAGCCAGCAGTTCGGAGACCGGGAGACCGGGCTCTTCTTCATGCGGGTGCACTTCGAGGCCGAGCCCGCCGTGACGGTGGAGAAGCTGCGCGCGAGCTTCGCCGCGATCGGCGACTCCTTCCGGATGGACTGGCAGATCCACCGCTCCGACGAGCGGATGCGGATCGTGCTGATGGTGTCGAAGTTCGGGCACTGCCTGAACGACCTGCTGTTCCGCTCCCGGATCGGCGCGCTGCCGGTGGAGATCGCGGCCGTGGTCTCGAACCACACCGACTTCGCCGAGCTGGTCGGCTCGTACGACATCCCCTTCGTGCACATCCCGGTGACCAAGGAGACGAAGGCGGACGCGGAGGCGCGGCTGCTGGAGCTGGTGCGCGAGCAGAACGTCGAGCTGGTGGTGCTCGCCCGGTACATGCAGGTGCTGTCGGACACCCTGTGCAAGGAGCTGAGCGGGCGGATCATCAACATCCACCACTCCTTCCTGCCGAGCTTCAAGGGCGCGAAGCCGTACCACCAGGCGCACGCGCGCGGTGTGAAGCTGATCGGCGCCACCGCCCACTACGTGACCGCCGACCTCGACGAGGGCCCGATCATCGAGCAGGAGGTCGAGCGGGTCGGCCACGAGGTCACCCCCGACCAGCTCGTCGCCATCGGCCGGGACGTGGAGTGCCAGGCGCTGGCACGGGCCGTGAAGTGGCACAGCGAGCACCGGGTGCTGCTCAACGGCTCGCGGACGGTCGTCTTCGCGTAGGCCCGGCGGACGCGGGGCACGCCGTACGGGTGCCCCCGCGCGCCCTCAGGGGGCGTCGGCGGCGACCCAGCCGCCCAGCCGGTTCACCTCGGTCCGCGCCGCCAGGTCCATCGCGTCGGCGGAGCCCAGCAGCTCGGGCGGCAGGTAGCCGGAGCGGACGCCGAGCTCCCACCGGTGCGTCTGGACGGCGAGGGCGGCCAGGGCGAGCGGCCCCAGCGGCAGCAGGGTCCGGGGCGCGGGGTCCGGCTCCGCCTCCGCGCTCGCGCGGTGGGCCGTGAGCCGGTCCGCGAGGGCCTCCTCGAAGGCCGCCCGGTCGTCGTCGAGGAGTACGCGCAGCAGCCGCTGGTCCGCGGTCAGCGGTCCCGCGTCGTCCAGCCGGCGGGCCGCCCCGGCGCGCGTGGCGGCGTCGGGCTTGCACAGCGGCACGGTCGGCCAGTCGCCGGGCCGGTGGCCGGTGCTCGCGGCCAGGTAGCCGCACAGGGCGTCCATCGCGGCGAGGTCCGACGGTTCCGACCGCGAGGTGTGCGGCGAGTACGGCACCCCGTCGCGCAGGGCGGGCGCGTAGTCGTCGCGCAGCAGCAGACCGCTCACCTTCCGCCAGTCCCACACCAGTCCGCTGACCACCGCGGCCTCGAAGGCGTCGAGCCAGGTGCGGGCGGTGGGGGCCGCGGTGACGGCGCTGCGGAAGTCGAAGTCCTCGCTGCTCGCCGTCTCGTTGACGAGCGGCAGCGGGACC
The DNA here is from genome assembly GCF_042901085.1 of Streptomyces sp. NPDC012794. Lineage (NCBI taxonomy): Bacteria > Bacillati > Actinomycetota > Actinomycetes > Kitasatosporales > Streptomycetaceae > Streptomyces > Streptomyces sp. NPDC012794. The sequence continues at coordinate 19,040 of NZ_JBIBCI010000034.1, read as the reverse complement.
TCTTGGTCGCCGCCCGGGAAACAGCCGATGCCGAGGACGCCCAGGGCGCACTGCGCGGCGGTGAGCAGCGCCTCGCGCGCCGTCCCGTCGAGCCGGCCGTCCACCGCGGTGCGGGCGGCGACGTGGTCGAGGAGCTCGTCGCCCATCTCGCGCAGCCGCTCGGGCGCCGGGTCGGCGTACATGCGGTCGTAGCGCGTCCAGGTCCGCACGGCGATGCCGTCGAGCGCCCTGGCCGTCCCCTCTACCCCGACCGAGTGCCGCTGCACTTCCCGTACGTCCCGCACGCCGCCGCCTCCTGTGATCGTCCCGGCCGGAAGCGCACGCTACCAGCGGGCCCCGACAGCGCCCGGGGCGGTGGCCCCGGGCGGGGGTGGGGCGTTGGGCGCGGGGCGCCGGGCCGGCGTCGCTCGGGGCCACCGCCCCGGCTCGGGCGTCGGGGTCGCGCGGTGGAGCCCCGGCTCAGGCGTCGGGGTCGACGCCGCAGTAGCCGGCGAAGGCAGCCAGGATCTCGTCCTCCGAGATGCGGCCGTCGCCGTCCGTGTCCAGGGCCCCCGCCACCTGCGCGGCCAGGCCCGGCTCGGTGCCGAGGACGCGCAGCACGCGGGCCGCCGCCGCCGGGGTCGCGCCCGCGCCGTCCTCGTCCGCCACCGCGATCACGGCGGCCAGGAACGGCCGGGCGATCTCCGCGAACCGCCGCGGATTGTCCCGCAGCCGCTTCGCCGCGCCCGTGACGAACTCCTCGCGGGAGACGCGCTGGTTGCCGTTGACGTCGGCGATCCCGGCCATGCCCTGCCAGAACGCCTCGGCGCCGCTGAAGACCGCCTGCCCCTTGTCCGAGCGCGCGGCCGTACCGAATTCGGCCAGCACGGCCCTCGCCGCCGTACTGAAGTCCTCCCGGTCGATATAGCCGGAACCGTCCTGGTCGAAGGTGGCGAATCGAGCGGCGATCTTGCGCTCGTACTCTGCGCTGTCCATGTTCGGCTTCCGCCTTCACGTGTGCGTTGGGGTGCGGTTGGGGTGCAGATCAAGACAGGCAGGAGCGTAAGGCCTCGGTGGCCTGCGCGTTAAGCGAAGCGGTCAAGGAGGTGGCCGCATCGAACCCGCGCACGGGAAGCGCGCCGGGGCGCGTACGCCTGTACCAGCGCGCCGCCTACCACGGGCGTCCCGTCAGCGGGGCGAGGTTCTCGCAAAACCGGCGCGATCCATCCGATGCCCACTACATTTGACGGGTCGACACACGGCTGGAGGCATGATGGCGAAGGACGTTCCACCGCGCTGGGACCGTCGCATGCAGCAGCGCCTCGCCCGCGGTGAGGCCGCCGCGCTGGGGGAGCTCTACGACCGCTTCGCCTCGCTGGTCCACAGCCTGGCCCACCGCGTCCTCGGCGACGAGAAGGCCGCGGACCGGATCACCCGCGAGGTCTTCGGCTACATCTGGGAGAACCCGGACGCCTACGACCCCAAGCAGGGCTCGATGCGCTCCTGGGTCGCCCGGATCACCCAGGGCCAGGCCGTCGCCCGGCTGCGCCAGGCCGAACTGGGCCGGGGCTCGCGCGAGGAACTCGAACAGAAGGTGCGCAGCGCCAACGCGGCCGCCCGTGCGGACTACATCGTCACGTCCATGCCCGCGCCGCTGCGGGCCGCCCTGGAGCTGGCGTACTTCAAGCGCCGCGACTACCGTCAGGCCGCCGCCGACCTGCAGATCAGCGAGGACGAGGCCCGGCGCAGGCTGCGGCTCGGCCTCCAGCTGCTGTCGACCGCCAACGTCCTCCCCCGGGAGGACACCGCCCCGCCCGGATACGGCCCACGCGGATACGGAACTCCCCGATGACCGGACCTTCCGAAGACACCCCCGACGACGCCTACGAGCGGCAGACGGGCGGTCGCGCACGGATACCGGGTCCCCGCGCGGCCGGTGACGACCTGAACGCCCCCGAGGCGCTGCCGCCCGCACCGCCCTCCCACGCCGTACTGAAGTCCCTGCTCGGCGCGTGGGCGCTCGCCGCCTGCTCCACCGAGGAGACCCAGGCCGTCGAGGACCACCTCACCGAGTGCGCGCCCTGTGCCGAGGAGGCGCTGCGGCTGCGCGACGCCGTGGGTCTGCTGCACCCCGAGGAGAGCCTCGACCTCAAACCGCTGCTGCGTTCACGCGTGCTGGAGGACTGCCTGGGCAAGCGCCCCGCCCGCATTCCCGTACCGGCGTGGGCGGCCCCGTACGACACCGAGACGGCGCGCCTCGACGCGCTGCTGCGGGACTTCGGCGACTCGGAGTGGCACACCCCGGTGCGGTTGAAGTGGTTCGAGGAGGAACGCCGGCGCTCGCACCGCACCACCGTCGCCGGGGTGATCGGGCACCTGCTCACGGTGGACGGGCTGATCGCCACCGCGCTGGGGCTGGACGACCCGCTCGGTCCCCAGGCGCCGCCGGTGGGCCCCACGGACCGCACCGAGCACTTCTGGAACTCCTCCCCCTACCCCGTCACCCGGCAGGTCCGCGAACCGTGGCGGTCCCAGGGGCACACGCTGGTCCGTACCGTGTCCTTCGCCGGCCGGGGCGTGGCCGAACTGGCCGTGGACTACGGGGGTTTCGCCCTGCCGCTGGGTGACGCCTTCCTGGAGCGGGCCTTCGAGTGCTGGGTGCACGCCTGGGACATCGCGGAGGCGGTGGACTACCCGTACGAGCCGCCGTCGGGGCCGAACCTGCACCGGATGATCGACCTCGCGGCGCGGCTGCTGCCCGGCGCCCTGGCGGGCCGGCGCCGCTCGGGACTGGCGGCACCGGCGCGCGGCCTCGTCGCGGCGGGTGCTCCGGGGCGGACCCTGCACCTGGAGATCGAGGGCGCGGGCGGCGGCGCCTGGGACATCGCCCTGGACTCCCCGGCGGCCAAGCCGTCGCGGGAGCACACGGTGGCGGAAGTCGCGCTGGACGGCCTGGAGTTCTGCCAGCTCACCGCCGGGCACATCTCCCCGGAGGAGGCCGCCGTCGGCCAGACCGGCGACCGTGAGGCGATCCGCGACGTGCTGTTCGCCGCGGCGTCCCTGAGCCGGCTGTAGGAGCACGCGTACGCGGCTCCGTGGGAGCGGAGCCGCGTACGGGGTGGTGGGATCAGTTGCGGGTGGCGAGCATCTGGGCGCTGCCGTCGGAGAGGCCGGCGATGGCGACCTTCTGGGCGCCCATCCCGGTGGCCCACCAGCCCTGCCAGTTGCCGGCGGCGTAGCGGGCGGCGTGGTAGGTCTTGCCGTCGTTGCCGACGGCGAGCATCTGGGTGTCGCCGTTGGGCATGCCGGTGATGGCGAGGCTGGTGGCGGCGAAGCTGGGGGCGCCGCCGTAGCCGTCGACCTTGGACCAGCCCTGCCAGGTGCCGTTGGCGAGGCGGACGTTGTGGTAGACGAGGCCGTCGTTGCCGGTGGCGAGGAGCTGGGTGTCGCCGTTGGGGAGGCCTGCGATGGCGATCTGGCCGGCCTGGAAGGTGGGGGCGGTGCCGAGGCCGGCGACGGCGTTCCAGCCGGTCCAGGTCCCCTCGACGGAGCGGGTGGCGTGGTAGAGGTTGCCGTCGTTGCCGACGATGAGGGTCTGGGTGCTGCCGTCGGGCAGGCCGGCGGTGGCGATCTTCTTGGCCTGCCAGGCGCCGACGGGGGTCCAGCCGGCCCAGGTGCCGTTCTTGAAGCGGGTGTTCTGGTAGATCTTGCTGTCGTTGCCGATGGCCATGACGTGGGCGTCACCGCTGCCCATGCCCGTGATCGCCTGGTCCTTCGCGCCGAACGCCGCCGCACCGCCGTAGCCGGGCAGGGGCGCCCAGGCGGTCCACGTGCCGTTGCTGTAACGGGCCGTGTGGTAAAGGTTCCCGTCGCTGCCGGTCGCCAGGGTCTGCGTCGATCCGTCCGGGGTCGCCGCGATCGATTCCTGCGAGGCGTTGAAGAAGGCCGCGCCGCCGTAACCGTTCAGCGGCTGGAACGAGGTCCAGCTCCCGTCGGTCATACGGCTGGCGTGGTACACGTCGCCGGCCTTGCTGACCGGTGCCGGCGCGGCGGTGTCGCCCGGGTACGGGTCGGCGTGGTCGTAGGCCAGGCCCGCGGCCGAGCCGCAGCCGCCCCAGGCTCCGGCGCCCTGGCCGGCGAGGATCTTCTCCGCGATCAGGATCTGCTGCTGCTTGGTGGCCTGGTGGGGGTAGGCCGCGTAGGCCCGTCCGCCGAAGCCGTCCCAGGTGCTCTTCAGTATCTGGAGGCCGCCGTAGTAGCCGTTGCCGGTGTTGATGCTCCAGTTGCCGGTGCTCTCGCACTGCGCGACCTTGTCCCAGGTGGCGACCGAGGCGGCCTGCGCGGAGCCGGCTCCGACCGTCGACAGGGCGATGGCTGCGAGCGCGGTGGCGGTGATGACGGCGAGGCGGGGGCGGCGGGCGTTGCGGGACATCGCGAAGGGTCTCTCTCTGCTGCGGGTGGGAAGGGCGGGAGCGCGGGCGGCGCGGCGGGGGCCGGCCCACCGGTGGGGGTGGGCCGGCCCCTGTGCTCAGTTGCGGGTGGCGAGCATCTGGGCGCTGCCGTCGGAGAGGCCGGCGATGGCGACCTTCTGGGCGCCCATTCCGGTGGCCCACCAGCCCTGCCAGTTGCCGGCGGCGTAGCGGGCGGCGTGGTAGGTCTTGCCGTCGTTGCCGACGGCGAGCATCTGGGTGTCGCCGTTGGGCATGCCGGTGATGGCGAGGCTGGTGGCGGCGAAGCTGGGGGCGCCGCCGTAGCCGTCGACCTTGGACCAGCCCTGCCAGGTGCCGTTGGCGAGGCGGACGTTGTGGTAGACGAGGCCGTCGTTGCCGGTGGCGAGGAGCTGGGTGTCGCCGTTGGGGAGGCCTGCGATGGCGATCTGGCCGGCCTGGAAGGTGGGGGCGGTGCCGAGGCCGGCGACGGCGTTCCAGCCGGTCCAGGTGCCGTCGGTGGCGCGGATGGCGTGGTAGAGGTTGCCGTCGTTGCCGACGATGAGGGTCTGCATGCTGCCGTCGGCGAGGCCGGCGGTGGCGATCTTCTTGGCCTGCCAGGCGCCGACGGGGGACCAGCCCTGCCAGGTGCCGTTGACGAAGCGGGCGTTGTGGTAGATGCGGCCGTCGTTGCCGATGGCCATGACCTGGGCGTCACCGCTGGCCATACCCGTGATGGCCTGGTCCTTGGCGATGAAGCCGGCGGCGCCGTCGTATCCGCCGAGCGGGGACCAGCCCGTCCAGGAACGGTCCGCGTAACGGGCCGTGTGGTAGAGCTTGCCGTCATTGCCGGTCGCCAGGGTCTGCGTGGAGCCGTCCGGGGTCGCGGCGATCGATTCCTGCGAGGCGTTGAAGAACGCCGCGCCGCCGAAGCCGTTCAGCGGTGCGAAGCCCTCCCAGCTGCCGTCGGACAGGCGGGTGGCGTGGAAGATGTCGCCGGCCTTGCTCACCGGAGCCGTGGAGGTCTCGGGCAGGCCCGAGGGGCCGACGAAGGCCAGCGCCCGGCCGGCGCCCACCGGGCTGGAGTTGGTCTTCCAGTTGAACCAGCTGCGGAAGCGCACGCCGCCGCTCTCGTTGCCGCCGACCGTCTGGATGTCGTCACCGGACACCGCGACGACGATGTTGACGTGGTCGGCCTCACCGTCGTTCAGGTTGCCGTCCCGGTCGTAGAGGACCGCGTCACCGACCTGCGGGGTGCTGTGCAGCGTCCCCTTGTTCTTGCCGTACTGGTAGATGCTCACCGCGGCGGCGCTGATGCCCGAGGTGTTCGCACCGGCCTTGTTCCACACCCATCTGGTGAACTCGGCGCACCAGGCGGTCGGGTACTGGCAGTTGTAGTCGCCGCACGTGCCGCCGACCTCGTTGCGGGCGATCGAGGCGACCGTCTGGGACTCTGCGTGCGCCGTCACCGCGGGCAGGGCGACGGCCAGCATCGGGGCGGCCACGAAGGTGGTGAGGGCGGTGGTGAGCATGCGGGAGGAGCGGCGCGAGGTCATGGTGTGTCTCCAAGAGGACATGGCGGCCCGAGGCGTCAGGGCCGGGGAAGTGTGTGTGCGGCGGTGCCGCGGAGTGGATCGGGCCGGGCCGCGCCGTCGCCGTGAGTCCCGGGGACGGGGGAGGGCGGGGCGCGGTGGCCGGTCGCCGCGGGTGACAGCTGCCCTGCAGGAGCAGCGGTCGGAGCGGCGGTGAAGGCTGTGGGGGCCGGTCAGTTCGGGATCAGCGGGCCCAGTGAGTAGTGGCGGGCCGCACCCGTCCCGAGGACGGTGGTGAGCAGGGCGCGGGCCTTCTCATGGGCCTGGGTGTCGTTCTCGGCCCGGACGAAGAGGGCCACGCTCATCCCCTCCGGCAGGGGGCGCACCCGTACGTGCTCGAGGGCGTGCTGCGGGCCGGCGTGGGCCCAGAGTGCGTCCTGGAGCAGGCTCGCCCCGCTGTCCGTACCGGGTGCCCCGGTGTGGCTGACGAGGGGGAGCCGGACGAGGAGCATGCCGGTCAGTCCCACCCGATGGTGCGGTCCGCGCGGATGGCGGCGGCGGTACTCGGAGTGGTTTTCGACATGGCGGTGCCCCCTGGCTGACGATGGTTTCCGGTGGATCCGGACGGCGGATGTCCGGGCCGGGGAGGCGTGTTGCCCCTGGTGGCCCCGGCTTCGGGTTTCGTTCCCGCCGCCGTTCCGGTGATCACCATCCTGCTCGGCCTGGAACCCCCGGGGAAGGTTTCCGGACCGGCACCAAGGGGCCTGACACCTTGGTGCCAGCAGCCGCGCCGCGGTCAGGCGTACCGCTCGCGCAGCCGGTACTTCAGCACCTTGCGCAGGGCGTCGTTGCGGGGCAGCGCGTCGACCAGTTCCAGCTGCTCGGGGAGCTTGTGCGGGGCGAGTCCCTGCGTGCGCAGGTACGCCGTGACCTGCGGCAGGGTGAGCGGCGCGGCCCCGTGCGGCTGCTCGACGACGGCGCAGACGCGTTCGCCGCGCTCCTCGTCCGGCAGGCCGATGACGGCGACGTCACCGACGCCGGGGAGTTGGTGGAGGAGGTCCTCGATCTCCTTCGCGGAGATGTTCTCCCCCTTGCGGATGATCACGTCCTTGCCGCGTCCCGTGAGGACGAGGTGGCCGGAAGGGGTGAGGTGGCCCAGGTCGCCGGTGATCAGGTAGCCGTCGGCGTCGAAGACTTCCTCGCCGGTGTCCGGCCGGTTCAGGTAGCCCTGGCAGACCGCCTCGCCGCGCAGCCGCACCTCACCGTCGGTGCCGGCGGGCAGGACGGTGCCGTCGGGGGCGGTGATGCGGATGGACATGCCCTGTGGGGGACGCCCCTCGGTGGTGGCGAGGTTCTCCGGGGTGTCGTCCGGGGACCCCATGGTGATCATCGGGACCTCGGTCATGCCGTAGCCGTGGGCGAGCCGGCAGCCCAGCTCGCGGACCACCGCGTGGTAGATCTCGGGGGGCTTGGGGGCTCCGCCGCCCGCCAGCAGCCGCAGGCGGGGCAGGAGCGGGGTGGCGGGGTCCTTGCGCTGCTCGGCGAGGAACATGGAGTAGAAGGCGGTGGAGCCGCCGGCGATGGTGACCCCGTGGCGGCGGTAGCCCTCCAGCGCGTCCGGCATCGCGAACCTCTCGAAGAGCACCGCCGGGAAGCCGTACAGCAGCAGCATCACCAGGTAGTCCGGGCCTCCTATGTGCGCGTACGGGAAGGCCATCGAGCCGACGTCGGCCGCGGTGGGGCACAGGGCGTGGGCGAGGCAGGAGCCGCCGGCGATCAGGGAGCGGTCGGTGTGCAGGACGCCCTTGGGGTCGGAGGTGGTGCCGGAGGTCCAGTAGATCCAGCGCACGGTGGTGCCGTCGGCGGGCGGCGGGGGCAGTACGGCCGGGTCGCCGTCGGGGAGGCTGCCGTACGCCTCGAAGACCCCGCGCGCGCCGAGCCGGTGGGCCATCGCGGTGTGGTCGAAGCCGCGCCAGAAGCCGGGTACGGCGAAGAACTCCGCCTTGGACTCGCGCAGCGCGAAGCCGACCTCGCGGTCGCGGTAGAAGGGGATCACGGGGGACTGGACGGCGCCGAGGCGGGCGAGGGCGGCCGAGAGCAGGACGGTCTCGATGCGGGTCGGCAGCTGCCAGGCGATGACCGTGCCGGGGCGCACGCCCATGCCGTACAGGCCGGCGGCGACGCGTTCTGCGCGCTCGCGCAGGGCGCCGAAGGTGAGCGTGCGGTCGGCGGCGGGGTCCTCGGCGGCCTCGACGAGGGCCGGGGCGGCGGGGGTGAGGCCGGCCCGGCGGGCGATCAGCTCCCACAGGGTCGCGGACCGGCTGAGCTCGACGGCGACGGCCGCCCGCGCCGCCGTTTCCCCGGCCGTCTCCGTGGTCGTTTCCGTCGTCATCCCGGACCTCCCCTGGGCGTGCCGCCCCACCAGAGCTGACGGTAAGTCAGATCAAGGGCAGAGCGTAGGGCGCCGCCGCTTGTCGGTCCAGGGGTGGCGGGGCTAGCTTGTTTCTGACGATGCATCAGATTTGGGTGAAGGAGCGCGAGCGCATGGCCCTGGAACTGCCTCGGATCATCAGCGTCGACGACCACGTGATCGAGCCCGCCCACCTCTTCGACGTGTGGCTGCCCGCCAAGTACCGCGACCGCGGACCCAAGGCCCTCACCGCCGGGATCGGCGAGCTGGAGTACACCGGCGGCAAGTACGTCATCTCCATGGACCCCGACGGCCCGCCGACCGACTGGTGGATCTACGAGGACCTCAAGTTCCCGTACAAGCGCAACATCGCCGCCGTCGGCTTCGACCGCGACGACATGACCCTGGAGGGCATCACCCGCCAGGAGATGCGGCGCGGCTGCTGGGACCCCGGCGCGCGGCTCCTCGACATGGACCTCAACCACGTCGAGGCCTCCCTGTGCTTCCCGACCTTCCCCCGCTTCTGCGGTCAGACCTTCGCCGAGGCCAAGGACAAGGAAGTGGCCCTCGCCTGCGTCCGCGCGTACAACGACTGGATGGTCGGGGAATGGTGCGGGGACAGCGGCGGCCGGCTGATCCCGCTGTGCATCATCCCGCTCTGGGACATCGGGCTCGCCGTCGCCGAGGTCCGCCGCAACGCCGCCCGCGGGGTCAGGGCCGTCACCTTCTCCGAGATTCCCACCCACCTGGGGCTGCCGTCCATCCACTCCGGGTACTGGGACCCCTTCTTCGCCGTCTGCCAGGAGACCGGCACGGTCGTGAACATGCACATCGGGTCCTCGTCCCAGATGCCCGCCGCCTCCCCCGACGCCCCGCCCGCCGTCCAGGCGGCGCTGAGCTTCAACAACGCCATGGCCTCGATGATGGACTTCCTCTTCAGCGGCGTCCTCGTGAGGTTCCCGGCGCTGAAGCTGGCCTACAGCGAGGGCCAGATGGGCTGGATCCCGTACGCGCTGGAGCGCGCGGACGACGTCTGGCAGGAGCACCGCGCCTGGGGCGGGGTGCGCGACCTCATCCCCGAGCCGCCGTCCACCTACTACTACCGGCAGATCTACTGCTGTTTCTTCCGCGACAAGCACGGCATCGCCTCGCTCGACGTCGTCGGCCGCGACAACGCCACCTTCGAGACCGACTACCCGCACGTCGACTCGACCTTCCCGCACACCAAGGAGGTCGCCCTGGACCACGTCAAGGACCTCGACGAGGAAACCGTCTACAAGCTGATGCGCGGCAACGCCATCCGCATGCTCGGCCTGTCCTTCGACCAGGACCGCTGATGGACCTCGCCCACACCGAGGAGGAACGGGAGTTCCGGGCCCGGCTGCGCGCATGGCTCGCCAAGGTGCTCCCCGAACTGCCCGCCAGGCCCTCCCCCGACGACTGGCCCGGCCGGCGCGCGTACGACCTGGGCTGGCAGCGCAGGCTGTACGACGCCGGGTACGCGGGCCTGCACTGGCCCGTCGACGCCGGCGGACGCGGCGCCACCCCGACCCAGCACCTGCTCTTCCTGGAGGAGACCGAGCGCGCGGGGGCCCCGTACGTCGGCGCGAACTTCGTCGGCCTGCTGCACGCGGGTCCGACCATCGCCGCCGAGGGCACCCCCGGGCAGCGGGCGCGCTGGCTGCCGCCGGTACTGCGCGGGGACGAGGTGTGGTGCCAGGGCTTCAGCGAGCCCGGCGCCGGATCCGACCTGGCCTCCCTGCGCACGCGGGCGGTGCGCGACGGGGACGCGTACGTCGTGACCGGCTCCAAGATCTGGACCTCGCACGCCGAGATCGCCGACTGGTGCGAACTGCTGGTGCGCACCGACCCGGCGGCGCCCCGGCACCGGGGGATCTCCTGGCTGGCGATGCCGATGGACGCGCCCGGCGTCACGGTGCGGCCGCTGCGCACCCTCGCCGGGTCGGCGGAGTTCGCGGAGGTGTTCCTGGACGAGGTGCGGGTGCCGGTGGAGAACCGGGTCGGCGCCGAGAACGACGGCTGGCGGGTCACGATGCTGACCCTGTCCTTCGAGCGCGGCACCGCCTTCGTCGGCGAGGTCGTCGCCTGCCGGCGGACCCTGTCCCGGCTGGCCCGGGCCGCGAAGGAGAACGGGCGCTGGGACGATCCCGTCGTACGCCGCACCCTCGGACGGCTCCACGGGGAATTCGGGGCCCTGTGGAGGCTGACGCAGTGGAACGTCAGCGAGTCACAGCGCTCGGGCGGCGTCCCGGGCGTGGGCGGCAGCGTCTTCAAGCTGGCGTACTCGCACGCGCGGCAGGAGCTGTACGAGGCGGCCGCGGCGGTCCTGGGAGCGGAATCCCTGTCCCTGGAGGCGGAGTGGACGGCGGAGCGGCTGTCCTCGCTGTCGTACACCATCGCGGCGGGCACCACCGAGATCCAGCACAACATCGTGGCCGAGCGGATCCTCGGCCTGCCGAAGGGGCGGTGAGCGGCCTTGGACTTCCGGCTGACTCAGGACCAGCGGGACGTGCGGGCAGGCATCCGGGACCTCCTCGCCGGACGGTTCGGGCGCGAGGCGCTGCGGTCGGCCGTGGACGGGGCGCCGGTGCCGGTCGACCGCGGGCTGTGGCGGGAGCTGGGCGGGGCGGGGTTCTTCTCGCTCCGGCTGCCGGAGTCCGAGGGCGGGGTGGGGCTCGGCCTGCCGGAGGCGGTGCTGGTCTTCGAGGAGGCGGGGCGGGTGCTGCTGCCGGGGCCGCTGGTCGCCACCCACCTGGCCGCCGGAGTGGTGCCGGGGGCGGCTTCGGGGGAGGCGGTGGTGACCGCGTTCGACCTGGACGGGCCGCTGGTGGCGCACCTGGGGGAGGCCGACGCCGTGCTGGGCATGCCGCAGGTGCCGGTGGGGGTGCCGGTGCGCTCGGCGGACCCGCTGACCCCGCTGTGGCGGGCCGACGGGGTGCTCCCCGTCGGATTCCGCGACACCGGGGCGCTGCTGACGGCGGCGCTCCAGGTCGGGAGCGCGCTGCGGACGGTGGAGCTGGCGGTGCGGTACGCGGGGCAGCGCGAGCAGTTCGGGCAGCCCATCGGGGGCTTCCAGGCCGTCAAGCACCTGTGCTCGCGGATGCTGGTACGGGCCGAGGTGGCCCGTACGGCGGTCTACGCGGCGGCGGTGACGGGCGACCCCGCCGAGACCGCCGCCGCCAAGCTGCTCGCGGACGCGGCGGCGGTGCGGGGGGCGCGGGACTGCCTCCAGGTGCACGGCGGGATGGGCTTCACGTGGGAGGCGGACGTGCACCTGCACCTGAAGCGGGCCTGGGTGCGGGCGGAGCAGTGGCGCACGGCGGACCGGGCGGAGGAACTGCTGGCGGAGGCGCTGCTGGCGGAGGCGGTGTCGCCGGACGCCGCGGGGTGAGCGGTCCGGGACGGTGGCAGTGCGTTGCGGGACGCGTTACAGGGCGTGTTACGAGACGCCGCGGGAGGGGTACGGAAGGGCACGGGAAGGACGGTGCGGGACACTCGTCCGATTACAGAGAGTTGATATCGGTTTGTGTCCTTCGCCCAGCTCGATGCGGCCCGGAGGCAGGGGCGTGCCACGGTACGCTCCGACGATGCGAGCGGTTGAGCGGCGCGAGCGTCGCACAGTATGCACCACGCCTACTCCTTCGCGCTGGAATATGCCCGAAGCGCTTGTTGTGGTGACTGTATGTCAACCATGCTGCTGGGCAAGGGGGTCACGGCTGGTGATCCCGTCCTGTCGCGAGGCGAAGTGTCCGCCGGGTCGGATGGTGTGAGCGGTGCAGGTGCTTCAGGTGCAGCTGGAGGTAGGACCGGACCCGGCCGAGGTCGGCCGGGCCCGCCGGTGGGCGCGGTCCCGGCTGGCGGGGTCCGGAATAGGGGACGACGAGCCGCTCGCCGAGACGCTGATCCTGCTGATCTCCGAGCTGGTCACGAACGCGGTCGTGCACACGGGCTGCCCGGCCGTGCTGCGGATGCTGTTCGGGGGACCGGGGGTGCGGGTCGAGGTGGCCGACGCCAGCGACCGCGCCCCGGCCCGGCGGCAGGCGGGCGGTGAGGACACCGGCGGGCGCGGCCTGGAGCTGGTGGACGGCCTCGCGGACCGGTGGGGCTGGCAGCGCGAGGGCGCGGGCAAACGCATCTGGTGCGAGATCGACCGGGCGGCGGCGGAGGCCGCGGACGGGGCTCCGAGAAATTGTGGGCGGACGCGGGAACCGAGCGTGTACCTCTAACGAGGTGTTGACGGCTCGTCACCCGTTGATCACCCTGGTGGTGAGCGATTCGTCGCGAGGGGACGCCAAGGGTCCTGTGCCTTGACGAGTGCGGGTCGTGGGGTGGCGGCTGCCGTGCCGCGCTCGGGGCGCGCACGACCGCACGCCGCCACCCGCAGGTCTCCTGCACGTAGGCTCGGCCGCATGGCCGACCTGTACGCCCTCGAACTGGCGCTGGAGCTGGACGACTCCACACCGGAGCCGGTGCTCGCGCTGATACGTGACCACATGGCGCCGTATCCCGAGGATGACGCGTACGACGACGGTGACGTCGACGAGGACGAGTACGTGCCCCCGCCCTTCAGGGTGCTGGCGGAGCGCGGCCCGGCGTACCGCGTGGGCGGCACCTGCTCCGCAGGCCTCACCCGGACCCCGCACGGCTGGACCCTCACGGCCCGCCAGGAGATCCACGCCGAGTGCCTCCCGGACGCGGAAGCCCTCCTCACGGCCCTGACCCCGCACCTCACCACCCCGGACGCCCCACTCGGCACCCTGCGCTTCTACGAGGACATCACCCCGGAGCCGATCACCGCGGACGCGGCTTCGGGCCTCCTGCGCTTCCCCGGAGCCTGACTCCGTACTCAGGGTGTCGAACTCGCCGACCCGGCTGCGCGCGACGAGGTGCTTCGGCAGGTACTCGGACTCGACGGTCAGGGGGAATCCCGCGTCGCGGGCCAGGCAGGCCATGGCTAGGGGGCCGAGGGCCCGCCCGCGACGACTCCAGCCGCCGGATGTCCTCTGCGGTGCTCTGGTCGAGCTCCTCGGCACGGCTTCGCAGACCATCGGGCAGCTCATGCCGGGGGACGAGGATGCGGATCAGTGCTGGGGCCGCCGGCGGGGTGGGATGACGCGTACGGCTCCTCCGCGTGCGGCGAGCCAGTCCTCCAGGGCCGCCCCGGCGAGGGTGGTGCGGGTGCCGTCCTGGGCGATGTGTTCCGCCGGGCCGAAGACGGTTCCCGTCAGGCCCGCCACGAGGGTGCTGTCGTCCAGCACCACCTTGAAGCCGTTCTCCTGGAGCACCGCGCCGCTGAGGTCCGCCCCGCGCAGGTCGGTCCCCAGCAGGACCGCGCCCAGGATGCGGGCGCCGCGCAGGCTCGCGCCGCGCGCGTCGGCGCCGTACAGCTCGGCCCGGGCGAGGTCGGCGCCGTCGAGGACGGTGCCGCGCAGGACGGTTTCGTCCAGGTCGGCCCGTACGAAGCAGGCGCCGGTGGCATCGGCGCCGCTGAGGTCGGCTCCCTTGAGGTGGGCGCGGTAGAAGCAGGTTCCGACCAGGCGGGCGCCGGTGAGCCGGGCGTCGTAGGCCCAGGACCCGGTGAGGTCGGCGCCGTCCAGGACCGCCCCGCCGAAGTCGAGGCCCATGAGGTCCTCCCCGCCCGAGGCGCCGTCACGGACCCACTGCCACAGCCGGTCGGCGGCGTCGGGGTCGGTGGGCGCCAGCACCCGCCAGGGCAGTACGGCGGGCTGCCGGAGCCGGTACCAGGGCGCGGTCGCCGGATCGGCGCCGGTCTCCTCGCCGCCGTCGTCCACGGTCACGGCCCGGAAGCGGGCGTCGAGGGCTTCGAGGCGGGGATCGCCCTCCAGGTCGCGCAGCGCGTCCCGGGCGTCGAGGTCCTCCGCGTACATGCCGGCCCCGTACCAGCGCAGCGGCGCCCACCCGGCCTCCATGCGGCCGATCAGGTCGGTCCAGCGCCACAGGCGGGGGTCGGTGCCCGGGGTGCGAAGGGCACGCTGCGTACGGCCTCGGGCAGTCCGCGTACGGCGGCGTCGGGGAAGGCGTCGACGCGGGCCTGGGTGGCGGTGACGCGGAGGGCGGGGGCGTCGATCCCGTCGGCGTCCTCGATGGCGGCCCAGGTGGACTCGCCGCCGGGGGTGAACACGCGGTAGAGCCACGGCGTTGCCGGGTGGTCCGTCAGCACCGCCGTCCCCAGGCCGCGGGCCAGGGCCCGCCCGACGGCCTCGTCGGACGGCGGGTCCGGGACGGCCGGGCCGGCGTAGAGGAGGAGCTGGCAGGAGATGTCCCCGGGCTCGAACCACGTGATCCCGCACTGCACCGGGGTGTCCCACCGCCAGCCGTCGGCCGTCCCCTCGAGCCCGACCTCGACGGCGCCCTCGCCGACGGCGAAGACGGCGTCGAGTACCGGCCCGAGGGCGGCCGGGTCCGGTTTCGCCGCGACGAGGACGCCGTAGTCGCGCCCGGCCATCAGGCGGCTCCGTGGGGGCGGGGGGCGTACCGGGCCTCGATGCCGGCGACCACGAGGCGCAGGCCTTCCTCGAAGCCCTGGTCGTAGTCCTGGAAGAGGTCGGCTCCGGCCTCGGCGGACAGGGGGAAGGCGGCGAGGTGCTCGGCGCGTTCGGCGACGTCGTAGCCCTCGCGGCGTTCGCCGGGGAGCGGCTCGACGCCCTGTTCCTCGGTGACGAAGCCGAGGGTGAAGAGGTAGGCCGTGGTGGTGGCGCGGACGGCCTGGGGGAGCGTGAACCCGGCGCCCGTGAGGGCGCGCAGGACGCGGTTGGCGGCGAGGAGGCGGTCCTGCCAGGGGAGGTCCGGGGGGAGGGCGGCGTCGGCGGTCATCCGGCGGTACGTCTCGTCGAGGAGCTCCTGCTTGTTCCTGAAGTGCCAGTACAGGGCGGGTGCCTGGACGTCGAGCTCCTTGGCGATGGCGCGAGGGCCAGTAGCGCCAGCTCCCGGAACTCCCCGGTCTCAACGGCCGTGTCCGCCTCGGGCCGTCCCGCCACGGGGTCACCGGGGCTCCCGCACAGCTCGGCGAGGGCCGCGCTCGGGGACAGCCCCCGGTCGTACGCTGCCTGAAGCCGTTTCAGCCAGACCAGCCCGGCGCGGTAGGCGTCCAGGTCGGCGGCGTCGCGTGGCTCGAAGCTGGCGGCGCCTTCGGCGTCGGACGCCCACAGGTAGCCCAGGACCTCCGTGGATCCGGCGACGGGCACGTACCGCACGGAGCCTGATGCCTGCCGGCCGTACCCGGCGGTGAACCTCGGGGTGTGGCCGAAGATTGCGTTCCGGTAGGGGATCTCGAAGCTTCCCCAAGCGTCGGAGGGCGAGCCGTCGTCGTGGAAGTGGTTCTCGACCCCCGACTCCGTCGGGATGCCGAACCAGGTTGAGTCGTCAGGGTCGGTCTCCAGGCCGAGCGCCTCGGCGATCTCCGCGAGGACAGCGGCGAGGCGGGGCCCGTTCGCCGCGAAGACGGCCTGCTGGGGGCGTCCGCGAAGATCGAACGGCATCCAGGCGTCGGAGAAGGTGGTCAGGTCAACGAGGGAGTACACGTTGTCCATGTGAGCGGACAGGGCGAAGAGGCCTTCCACTGGAGTGGGACCCGCTTCTGTTTCCACGTAGCCGTCACAGGTGGCGTACAGATCCACGCCCGACATCTCGCCGGGGGCGATGTCCTGCTTGATCCGCTCCACCAGGGTCTCGGCGAACTGCGGCTCCGTTGCGGTACCGGTCAGGTAGGGATCGATGGGGAAGTCCGCACGGAGCAAGGTGCTGCGGCAGCCCATTTCCCAGACCTGTACGGACAACAGCCCGCCGTGCGGGGTGCCGAGGCGGTGTCGGTTGAGGATCCTGAGTGCCACGAAGAACTGCCGAACGGCCTCACGGACCGAGTCGGTGCCCTCGTCGAAATCTCCCCACGTCCACCGTGCGACGGTTGTGCTGGCTATCAAGGTCATACCTCTCGTGCAAAGCCTGGCCTCGGCTTGGTAGGCCAGGGGTCCTCACGCCCGCGCTTCCCAAGGCAGGGTGGGCGGCCTGCGACGCCAGTACCAGGGTGCGGTCAAGAAATCCTCCTGCGCTTTACCGAGCGCCAGCGCAAGTGCCGTCCCGGCGTCGTCGACTGTCTGGCCCCGGAACCTGGCGTCCAATGTCCCCACGGCGGCGTGTGCGGCTGTCCGGTCTTCGGGTGTGAGCGCCTCGATCGCCGCGCCCAGACGGTCGCGGTTCTCCAAAGACAGCCTCCGGTCGTATGCCACCTGCAGACGGTCCGGCCAGACCAGCCCGGCGCGGTAGGCGTCCAGGTCGGCGGCGTCGCGTGGCACGAAGCTGGCCGCGCCCTCGGCATCGGAGGCCCACAGGCACCCAAGGACCTGCTGGGGTCCCATGACCGGGAGGTACCTCACAGGTCCGGATACCCGTCGCGCGTAGCCGGCACTGCTTTCCGTCGAATCAGACCTCGAACTCGCCGAGCCAGGAGCGCTTCAGCAGGTGCTCGGGCAGGTACGGGGACTCGACGTTGACGGGGATGCCGCCGTCGTAGGCGAGGCAGGCGATGGCGAGGATCGCGATCGGCACCCGGCCCTCGATGTCCTCGGCCCGCTCGGGCGTGGCCGTCCAGTACTGCTTGTGGAGTTCCAGGGCCTCGACCAGCGCCTGCTGGAAGCCCTCTTCGTCCTTGCGGAGGAACTTGTAGAAGAGGTTGATCGGGGGGTACGCGATGTGCTGGACGTACTCGCGGCCCGCGATGACGGCGATGTCGGGGTGGGAGCGGTCGAACGTGGCCGTCAGCTCCTCCACCAGCTCCGGGCGCTTGAGCCAGTACGCCTGGAGGGTGGCGACCCAGTGGTAGAGGAAGTCGTCGTGGTCCGCGCCCGAGGCCCGCAGGACGTCGAGCGGCAGCTCGCACAGCTCCGTCATGCGCGGCTGGTCGCGCGTGATGATCGCGTACCAGAACGCCTGGAGCCACGCCGAGGCGCGCGCGTCGTGGTTCGGCCCCGTCGCGGGCAGGGTGCGCATCGCGTGGTGGATGCGGCACTGCGTCGTGCCCTCGGTCATACCCGCCGTACGGAAGAGCGCCGAGCCCAGCTGCGCGGCGTCGACCACCGTCTCCCAGGTCATCAGCTCGGCGGCCGTCGGATCGACGAGGGTCCGGGACTGTACGTGCAGGTCCACGCTGTCCCAAGCCCGGTCGAGCGTGTCCGGCTGCACGGAGAGGTGCTCGATCCTCGCGATCAACCGCTCGTCCTGGCCCCTGACCCAGTCCGCGCTCTCAGGTTCGGGGCCGGTGTGGCTTTCCACGATGACCGTCATGTCTTCCCCTGTCACTTGCTGATGTCGAACCGTTGGATCGTATGGCCGGTGTACGTTCCGGTGTTGTCGGCGCCCTTGACCACCACGTAATCGATCTTGCCGGCCTGGAAGGCGGCATCGAGCTTGTCGAAGAGCGCCTGCTCCCGCGGGTCCGTCTTGGCGCGCTTCTCCATCTGCTTGAGGATGTCCTTGAAGTACGCACGCGTACCTTGGGACACCCGGTCGGCGCCGATGCGCCGCTCGCCGAGCTCGGTGGTGACGTTGCCCTTGGCCTCGACCACCACGTACCGGTCGCCGTGCTTGTAGACCTGGTCGAACTGGTCGTTGCCGTTGGCCGGCCCGTAGACCGGCTCCTCCTTGGCGCCCGGGAACTCCTTCGGTATCGCGTGCTCGCGGGCGATGGTCTCGCCGAACGCCTCGCTCTTCTTCGACAGGGCCTCGTGGAAGGGCTTGTGGTCGGCCCTGGCCTTTTCCATCGCGGCCAGGGTCTCGTCGGTGGGCGCCGCCTTGTGTGCCGCCTTGGCTTCCGCGTAGGCCGTGTGCGGCTTCTTGTCCGCCTGCATGGCGTCCCAGCGTTCCTTGGCCGCCTTGTCGAGAGTCTCGGTCATCTCCTTGGTGACCGTGGGGTGGTCGTGCGTGACCGTCTTGGCGTCGTCCAGGTAGTTCGGCGGGACCGGCGGCGGCAGCTCCGACTTCGGGACCCACTTGCCCGGCGAGACCTCGACCAGCTGCGGCGGGACGAGCCCGGTGTGGTCGGGGACCACCCTCAGCCGGTGACCGAGCTTGTTGTAGTACTGCTGCCGGTACCCGTCCGTCGGGTCGTTCGCCCGGTGGACCTGGTACTCCATGATCTGCTTGCGCTCGGCGGTCGTGTAGTCGTGAGGGTTGTCGCGGTGCGGCGGGAGCGGCGGGCGCTCGCCGTGGCCGGGCGTGGTCGGGCCGTCGCCGGTGCCGTCGCCGCCGTGGCTGCCGGTGCCGGTACCGCTGCCGTGGCCCGGCTCGCGGCCCAGGTTGTCGGGGATGCCGCTGCCGCTGCCGCGGCCCAGGTTGTCGGGGATGGCGCCGCCGGTGCCCTGGTGCGGGATGCCGCCGCCGTCACCGCCACGGCCGCCCGTGGTCGGCGTGTCGGTGCGCGTGCTGCCGGTGCCGCCGGGTTCGGTGTGGCTGTTGTGCGGGGTGTTGTCCGCGATGCCGCCCGGGGTGTGGGTGGTGACTCCGCCGGGGGTGTGGGTGGTGACTCCGCCGGGGGTGTGGGTGGTGATGTCCGTGGGGCGGGCGCCTACGCCTGCGGGGACTTCCTCGCGCTTGGGGATTTCGGCCAGGGGGTGGTCGGGGCCCTTGGGGACGGTGGTGAGGTCCTGCTTGGGCAGG
>NZ_JBIBCI010000033.1:0-38005 GCF_042901085.1 Streptomyces sp. NPDC012794 | reverse complement strand
AGCGACGACCCGCCGTTCTGACTCAAGGCCAATGCCCCCTGAAACACCCGATCGATCACCCAGCGTGGTCGCACCACAAGAAGTGGACCAGAACCCGAGCGACGGAAACGATCGGATGAGCGATGGCGCACCGGCGGCCGGTCCTTCACGTAGGAGCCTTTGCCGTGCCGGGTGTCCACGAGACCGCTGGCGCGGATCTCCAGCATCGCCTTGCGCACCGTCCCGCCCGAGACGCCGTAACACTCGGCCATCTCGGCCTCGCTCGGCACCTGGTCGCCCGGCTTCAGGACGCCGGCGCGAACCTGCTGGATGATGTCCTCGGCGATCTGCAAGTACCGAGGAACCGCCTTGTCTCCTCCTACAGCTGCTCCCATGGTTTTTCACTTCCTCCTATGCTCATGTACATGAGTAACAGCGTCCCGTCGGGCAGGTCAACGCCGCGCCACTCCGTGTCGGTTGCCGGAGTGGTGGTGCGTGATGACGGCCGACTGCTGGCCATCCGCCGAGCCGACAACGGGACGTGGGAGCTGCCCGGCGGAGTGCTGGAGCTGACGGAAACCCCGGAGGACGGGGTGTGCCGGGAAGTACTTGAGGAAACCGGCATCCACGTCGAGGTGGACCACCTCACCGGTGTGTACAAGAACATCACGGCTGGAGTGGTGGCACTGGTCTTCCGCTGCAAGCCTTCCGGCGGCACTGAGCGCGTTTCTGGCGAAAGCACGGCAGTCCAGTGGCTCACACCACACGAGGTGGCCGAGCGCATGTCCGAGGTTTACGCCATCCGGCTCCTGGACGCCCTCGACGGCAACAGCCCCCACGTGCGAAGCCACGACGGACGTCAACTGCTCGCAGACCGGCCCCAGGCGACCGTCGGTCGCCGAGATCAGAGAAGCGCGTAGCGATCTGACGCGCCCATCCGCTTCCCTCGCTGCGCTGGTCAACATCTGGTGCGGGTATCAGCCCCGGGCGGTCGTCGGACGCTATGCCGAGAGGAGCGCGTAGCGATCTGACGCGCCCGCCCGCTCCCCTCGCTGCGCTGGTCAACATGTGGTGCGGGTAGCCGGGCCTCGCCGCTGGGCCAGTCCATCAGCGGGCCCGGATGCCCGGCGGGGCGTGGCCCGGCCGCCGTCTCATCGCTGAGGGACCCGCCCCTTCCCCTTGGACCGTGCCGTTCTTTTGGGGGGTTCCCGGCAGTCCTTGTCTTTCCGGGGCGGGCCGGTCGGTCAAGGGTGGCCGAAGGCCATCGCGAAGCGACGCGAACGAAGTGAGCGCCCTTGAGGGACCGGCACGACACGGAAGGACGATGGGACTGACGGGAACCCCCCAAACCGGCTCCGAGACCGCCCAGGGGGCTACCGCTCCCCCACCCCGCCCCGCCCCCGGCTCAGCTCTCCGTGCGGTACATCAGGTCGATCTCGTGCGTCGTGAAGCCCAGCCCCTCGTACACCGCCAGCGCCGCCGGGTTGTCCGCGTCCACGTACAGCATCGCCGTCGGCAGGCCCGACTCCGCCAGGTGGCGCAGGCCGATCGCCGTCAGGGCCTTGCCCAGGCCGCCGCCCTGGGCGCCCGGGCGGACGCCGACCACGTAGACCTCGCCGAGCTGCTCCTCTGCGTGGATCTTCGTCCAGTGGAAGCCGACCAGTTCGCCCTCCCGCTCCGCCAGGAAGAAGCCCTTGGCGTCGAACCACGGCTGCGCGATCCGGTCGTCCAGGTCCCGCTGCGTCAGCGTGCCCTGCTCCGGGTGGTGGGCGAAGGCGGCGGCGTTGGCGGCCAGCCAGGCGGCGTCGTCCTGGCCGGGGACGAAGGTGCGGACCGTCACCCCGGCCGGGAGCACCGGCACGGGCAGGGGTGCCGCGTCGGGGCCCAGGGGGCGGCGCAGCTGGCGCAGTTCGCGGAAGAGGGTGAGGCCGAGCACCTGCGCGAGGTGCCGGGCGGCGGACTTGCCGCCGTGGGCCCACACCCGGATCCGCTTGCCGGAGGCGTGCAGCAGGGCGGTGCCCAGGGCGCGGCCGTGGCCGCGGCCGCGCAGGGCGGGGTGGACGACGAGCTCGGCGGCGGGGGCCTCCACCGGGTCGGTGTCCTCCAGTTGCCCGTATCCGCACAGCCGGCCGCCGTCGGTGAGGAGGAAGTGCCGGATCCCCTCGCGCGGTCCGCCGCGCAGCTGGAGGCGTCCCTGCTCGGAGACGGCGGTGGTGCCGTCGGTGCGGGCCGCCTCCGTGATCAGCTCCAGTACGGAGTCGGCCTGCGCCTCCGTCAGTTCGTCAAGGATCTCAATCTGCCGTCCCGGCTCCAGGGCCGCTGCTGCGTCAGTCATGTTCCGAGCCTACGGCGCCGCCGCCCGGGGGCCGTGCGTAACCAGCTCGCAACCCGATACCCCCTGTCGTGCTACGCGCGTTGACCATAGGCTGCGAGGCACCTCCCAACTTGTCTCGCTGTCCACAAAGGGGACTAAATGTCAGCGAAGCCACAACGGCCCCGTTCGGCCCGCCGGTTGACCTTCGGCGCCCTCGCCCTCACGGCGGGTGCCGGCGCGCTGGTCGCCGCCGCACTGCCGGCCGGTGCCGCGAGTGGTGGCGGTACGCCTCCCAAGGGCCGGACCGTCGACGTACAGATGCTTTCGTTCAACGACTTCCACGGCACGCTGGAGCCCCCGCAGGGCTCCTCCGGCACCGTGAGCGAACGTCAGGCAGACGGCACCACCAAAGCAATACCGGCGGGCGGGGTCGAGTACCTCGCCACCAGCCTGCGCGAGGCCCGCAAGGGCCACGAGTACTCCGTCACGGCCGCGGCCGGTGACATGATCGGCGGCAGCCCGATGCTGTCCGGTCTCTTCCACGACGAGCCGACCGTCGAGGCGCTCAACAAGCTGAACCTCGACGTGTCGAGCGTGGGCAACCACGAGTTCGACGAGGGCAGGGCCGAGCTGCGCCGGATGGCGTACGGCGGCTGTCACCCGGTCGAGGGCTGCTTTGAGCAGGGCAAGACCTTCACCGGGGCGCGGTTCCCGTACCTCGCGGCGAACGTCACGGACGAGAAGACCAAGCGTCCGATGATGTCGCCCACCTTCGTCTGGAAGAAGGGGGAGGTGAAGATCGGCTTCATCGGCGTCACCCTGGAGGGCACGCCGGACGTCGTCACCGCCGAGGGCGTCAAGGGCCTGAAGTTCGCCGACGAGGTCGAGACGATCAACAAGTACGCGGCCGAGCTGAACAAGCAGGGCGTGAAGTCGATCGTGGCGCTGATCCACGAGGGCGGCCTGCCCGCGAGCGGCGCGTACAACTACGACTGCGACGTGCCGGGTGCCGGCGCCGGCATCTCGGGTGCGATCGTCGACATCGCCAAGAACGTGGACGCGAAGGTCGACGCGCTGGTGACGGGCCACACGCACCAGGCGTACTCCTGCAACATCCCCGACCCGGCGGGCAACCCGCGCACGGTCACCTCGGCCGCCTCCCTGGGCCGCCTGTACACGGACACCACGCTGACGTACGACCGGGCGACGAAGGACATCGTCCGTACGCCGGTCAAGTCGCCGAAGCCGGTGAACAAGGTCGTCGGCCGTGAGCAGCCGAAGGCCCCGGACATGTCCGAACTCATCACCCGCTGGAAGGAGCTCGCCGCCCCGGTGGCGAACCGTCCGATGGGCTACATCTCGGCCGACATCCCGGGCCGCGGTCTGGACGCGCCGGAGAAGCCGCTCGGCGACCTGATCGCCGACGCGCAGCTGGAGGCCACGGCCCCGGCGGACAAGGGCGGCGCGCAGCTGGCCATCATGAACCCGGGCGGCATCCGCTCCGACCTGGCCTACAAGGCCTCGGGCGAGGAGGGCGACGGGGTCGTCACGTACGGCGAGTCGTACACGGTCCAGCCGTTCAACAACCTGATGAACATCGTGGACCTGACCGGCGCGCAGCTGATCACCGCGCTCCAGCAGCAGGTCAGCGGCCCGGTCAACGGCGCCAACCCGAAGATCCTCCAGGTGTCGAAGGGCTTCACCTACACCCTGGACATGACGAAGACGGGCGCGGACCGCGTCGTCGTGGACTCGGTGAAGCTGAACGGCGCGGCGATCGACCCCGCCAAGACCTACCGGGTCGTGATGAACGAGTTCCTCGCGGGCGGCGGCGACGGGTTCACCGTCCTGAAGGAGCACAAGAACAAGCTGGTGGGCGCGTCCGACCTGGACGCCTTCAACGCCTACCTGGCGAAGTCGACGGCGGCGAGCCCGATCGCCCCGCCGGCGGCGGACCGGATCACGGTCGTCAAGTAGCGGTACGCGGATGCGTCCCCGAGGGGGCGGTGGGCCGGACGGCCCGCCGCCCCCTCGGGCTTTCCCCGCCCCCCTGAGGGGGCGGCGGCGTCAGAGGGTCGCCAGGAACGCCGCGACGGCCGCGTGGAAGCCCGCCGGGTCGGTGAAGGGCACGAAGTGGTCGCCGTCCAGGGCGGTGTACGAGGTCCCCGGGCGCCGGGCGACCATGGCGTCGGCGACGGTCCGCGTGAGCGCCCGGCTGTGGCGGCCGTGGATCAGCAGCGCCGGGCAGGTGCTCGCGAGCCAGGTGTCCCAGTGGTCGCCCTCGCAGGAGCGGATGGAGTCGAGCATGTCCTCGCCGTTGAAGGCCAGCCGCCAGCCGCTCCCGTCGGCCAGGGGGCGCACCCCGTCGGCGACGAACGGCAGGGCGGCCGGGTCGACGGCGGCGAGGAGTTCCTCGCGGGTGGGCGCGGTGTAGGGGAGGGCCGCGAGGAAGTCGAACCACTGCGGCCCGGCGGGGGTGCGGATGTCGACGGTGGCGTCCACGCCGATCAGGGCGCCGACCCGGCCGGGGTGGGCGGCGGCGAGGTGGTAGGCGTTGAGCCCGCCGAGGGAGTAGCCGAGGACGGTGACGGGCCCGGTGAGCCCGAGGTGGTCGAGGAGGGCGACGGCGTCGCCGACGTACCCCTCGCGGCGGTAGTGGGCGGCCCGGTCGGAGTCGCCGTGGCCGCGCTGGTCGGGGGCGATGACCCGCCACCGGTCGCCGAGGGCGGCGGCGAGACCGGTGAGGGCGGCGGCTTCGGACATCCCGCCGTGGAGGGCGAGGAGCGGGCGGCCGGGGCCGCCGGGGTCCAGGTACGACAGTGTGCGTCCTTCGATGTCCAGCGTGTTGCGCATGTCCGGCTCTCCCCGTTCGTGGACCGCGGTGGTGTGGTGACGGCTTCACCCTGCCAGGAGTTGCGCAAGCGCGCAATACAGTCGTCTTGCACCTTTGCCCAAGTCACTGCGGGCGGCACGCCGCGGGAGCGCGGATACCATCCGGGACATGGGAAATCGCGAGGACCTGCTGGCCGGCGCGCGCCACTGCCTGGAGGAGAAGGGGTACGCGCGCACCACCGTGCGCGACATCGCCTCGGCCGCCGGAGTGAGCATGGCCGCCATCGGCTACCACTTCGGATCCCGCGAGGCGCTGCTCAACCAGGCGCTGTTCGCCGCCATGGACGACTGGGCCGCCGGCTCCGGCCGGCTCGCCGGGCAGGGCCGCACCGCGGCCGAGCGGTACGCCGACACCTGGGACCGCAAGAGCCGCGACTTCCTCGACATGCGCTGGCTGTGGATCGCCAACGTCGAGGCCTTCGTGCACGCCCAGTCCTCGCCCGAGCTGCTCGCGGTCCTCGCCGAAGGCCAGCGCCGGTCCCGGCGGATGGTGGCGGCGCAGCTGGCCGGGGTGTCCGAGGAGGACGTCAGCGAGGAGGACGTACGGGCCCTCGGGTCCGTGCACCTGGCCCTGCTCAGCGGGGTGATGGTGCAGGCCCTGACCGACTCCGAACAGGCCCCGACGGGGCGTGAGCTCACCCAAGGGCTGCGCAGGATGGTGGAGTTGCTGGAAGAGCAGGAGTCTACCGACGGGTAGTAAACGCGGGTTCGGCACGCCATAATCCGGTCCCATCACCGGATCGGCAAAGGGGCGGGGCATGGCATGGGACCGGCGGGCATTTCTGGCGGGGGCGACGGCCGCGGGCGCGGGCGCGCTCCTCGGACTCGGGACGGCGGCCCCCGCCTCCGCGAGGACACTCGGCACCCAGGACTGGATGGCCGGACTCGCCGACTCCACCGCCCTTCAGCGGATGACCATCCCCGGCACCCATGACTCCGGTGCCCGCCAGGGCGGCCTGTACGTCGCCTGCCAGAACACCTCGGTCGCCGAGCAGCTCGTCTCCGGGATCCGCTTCCTGGACGTCCGCTGCCGGGTGACCGGCGGCTCGTTCGCCATCCACCACGGCTCGTTCTACCAGGGCCTGATGTTCGGCGACGTCCTCACCGACTGCTGGAACTTCCTCGCCGCGCACCCCTCGGAGACGGTGCTGATGCGGGTCAAGCAGGAGTACTCCTCCGACAGCGACGCCACCTTCCGCGCCGTCTTCGACGACTACCTCGACAACCGGGGCTGGCGCCCGCTCTTCCGCATCTCCGACACCCTGCCCTCGCTCGGACAGGCCCGCGGCAAGGTCGTCCTCCTCGCCGACAACGCCGGTCTGCCCGGCCTGCGCTACGGCGACGGCTCCGTCTTCGACATCCAGGACGACTACAACGCCGAGCCCTTCGCCAAGCGCGGCCGCATCGAGGACCACTTCCGCAAGGCGGTGCAGCAGCCGGGCAAGCTCTTCGTCAACTACGTGAGCACCGCCGCGTACATGCCCCCGCGCTGGAACTCCGACCGGCTCAACCCGCAGGTCCACGCCTTCGTCGACGGCACGGAGATGTCCGGCCACACCGGCCTCGGCATCGTCCCGATGGACTTCCCGAACACCCGCTCCGGCCTGGTCGCCTCACTGATCCGGCACAACTGACGGACCCGCCGCGGGCTGCGAGGACGGCGGCGGCGCCGGGGCGCCCGGGATGCGCAGGACCGCCTCCGTGCCGCCCGCCCCGTCCGCGGCGGCACGCAGCTCGGCGGTGCCGCCCGAGCGGGCCGCCGTACGCGCCACGATGGACAGCCCCAGCCCGCTGCCGGGCAGGGCCCGGGCCGACTCCGAACGCCAGAACCGCTCGAAGACGTACGGGAGGTCCTCGGGCGGGACGCCCGGCCCGTGGTCGCGCACGGTCAGCCCGCCCGCGTGCAGCGAGACCTCCACCGCACCACCCGGCGGGCTGAACTTCACGGCATTGTCCAGCAGGTTGACCACCGCCCGCTCCAGCGCCGCGGCCTCGCCCCGTACGTACCAGGGCTCCAGGGCGGAGCCGAACCGCAGCTCGGGGCCGCGCAGCCGGGCCCTCGACAGGGCGGAGGCCACGATCTCGTGCAGGGCCACCACCCCGAGCGGGGCGTGCGGGGCCGCGTCGGGGCGGGACAGCTCCTGGAGGTCCCCGATCAGCGCGGCGAGCTCCGTCATCTGCGCCTTGACCGAGGCCAGCAGCTCCCTGCGGTCCTCGGGCGGGATGGCCCGGCCCGTCTCCTCGCTGCGCGCGAGCAGCTCGATGTTGGTGCGCAGCGAGGTGAGCGGGGTGCGCAGCTCGTGCCCGGCGTCCGCGATCAGCTGGGCCTGGCGCTCCTGGGAGGAGGCGAGGGCGGCGGTCATCGAGTTGAAGGACCGCGACAGGCGGGCGATCTCGTCGTCGCCCTCGTCCGGGATGCGCACCGTCAGGTCCTCGGTACGGGCGACGTGCTCGACGACGCCGGTGAGCTCGTCGACGGGCCGCAGCCCGGTACGGGCCACCCACAGCCCGGCCGCGCCGGCGCCGACCACACCGATGCCGGAGACCAGCAGCAGCACCCAGGCCAGGGTGGACAGGGGCTCGTCGATGTCGGCGAGGGGTTTGGCGATGGAGATGGCGAAGCGCTGGCCTCCGGCGAGGCTGGCGGAGCGGGTGTAGACCCGCATGCCGGTGCCGTCGTCGGTCGTCACGTCGTGCAGCCTGCTGGCGTTCGGCGTCACCGCGACCTCCAGGTCGGCCCGGGTGACCGGCAGGTCCCGCCGGCCGTCGACCAGGCAGCGGCCGCCGTCGGCGGTGACGATCTGGACCGTGGCGTTCAGTTCCTCGGCGATGTTGGGGGAGGTCTGGGCCGGCCGGTTCGCGCATCCCTCGCGCAGGGTCCGCAGCACCTGCTCGTTGGGGTTGGTGCCCCTCAGCGACCGGTTGAGCTGGTCGTTCAACTGCGCCCGGACCATCACCCAGGACACCCCCGCCACCGCCGCCACCGCGACCGCCACGGCTACGGTGACCAGCAGCGCGAGCCGCGAGCGCAGCGGCAGGGCGCGGAACCGGGCGGCCGGACCCGTCATTCGGGCCCGCCCTCGCCGGCGCGCAGGACGTACCCCACCCCGCGCACGGTGTGGACCAGCCGCGGCTCGCCGCCCGCCTCGGTCTTGCGGCGCAGGTACATCACGTAGACGTCCAGGGAGTTGGAGCTCGGCTCGAAGTCGAAGCCCCAGACCGTCTTGAGGATCTGCTCGCGCGTCAGCACCTGCCGCGGGTGCGCCAGGAACATCTCCAGCAGGGTGAATTCCGTACGCGTCAGCTCCACCGGGCGCCCGCCGCGGGTCACCTCGCGGGTGGCGAGGTCCATGCGCAGGTCACCGAAGGCGAGGGAGTCCCCGTCCGGTTCCCGGCCGGCGGCGGGGGCGGCGTACGAGCTGCGGCGCAGCAGCGCGCGGACCCGGGCGAAGAGCTCGTCCAGCTCGAAGGGCTTCACCAGGTAGTCGTCGGCGCCCGCGTCGAGGCCGGTGACGCGGTCGCCGACGGTGTCGCGGGCGGTCAGCATCAGCACCGGCGTGACGCTGCCGGAGGCGCGCAGCCGGCGGGCCGCCGTCAGCCCGTCCATCCGGGGCATCTGGATGTCGAGGACGATCAGGTCGGGGGTGTACGAGGCCGCCCGGTCGAGGGCGTCGAGCCCGTCGACGGCCGTCGCGACGGCGTACCCCTCGAAGGCGAGGCTGCGGCGCAGGGCCTCACGCACGGCCGGCTCGTCGTCGACGACGAGGATCCGCTGCGGTTCGCCTTCTGCGCCGGTGGTGGCGGCTGCGGCCATGGTGGGGTCCCCCAGGGGTGGTGGTCGGTGCGCGGGGCACGTCCCAGGGTGTCAGAAGGAGGTGCCGAAGCCGGTGGCGCCGCTGTTCCCGGCGCCGCCCTTCCGGAGGGAGTCGAGGTCGGCCTTGATGGTGTTGACCGGGATGGCGAAGCCGAGGCCGACGCTGCCGGCACCGGCGCCGTCGGCGGCCGGGGAGTAGATCGCGGAGGGCATGCCGACGATCTCGCCGTTCATGTTGACGAGGGCGCCGCCGGAGTTGCCGGGGTTGAGGGAGGCGTCGGTCTGGATCGCCTTGTACGAGGTGGTGCTGGATCCGGTGTCACCGTTGAACTGCCGGCCCTCGAAGGAGAACGGCCAGCCGCCGGACTGCCGCTGCGGGGACTGCTGCGGGGACTGCCGGCGGTCGTCGGACCTCGGCACGTTCACCTCGCGGTTCAGGGCCGAGACGATGCCGCTGGTGACGGTGCCGGTGAGGCGGTCGGGGGAGCCGATGGCGACGACCTCGTCACCGACCTTGAGCCGGTCGGAGTCGCCGAGCTTGGCCGGCCTGAGACCGCTCGCGGCCTGGAGCTTGATCAGCGCGAGGTCCTTGCCGGGATCGGTCCCGACCACCTGGGCCTGGTACTTCTTCCCGTCGCTCATCGTCACCTGGATCTCGGAGGCACCGTTGACGACGTGGTTGTTGGTGGCGATCTCGCCGTCGGCGGTGAGCACGATGCCCGAGCCGGTGCCCTGACCGGATCCGGTGCGGGTGTCGATGCGGACGACGGACGGGCTGACCTGCTCGGAGACCCCGGAGACGGTGCCGTTGCCGGACTGCGAGACGTTGGTGCCGCTGAAGCCGCCGCCCGTGGACGCGCCCCGCCCGAGGAACTCCTGCACGCCGACGGCCGTCCCGCCGCCGACCGCGGCCGCCGCGAGGGCGACGGCGGCGAGCAGCGCGACGGGGCGCTTGGCGCGGGCCGCGTGCGCGGGCCCGGCGGCGGACCCGGCGGGCGGGCCCGCGGGGAGGGCCTCGCCGCGGAGCACCGGCGGCTGGTGCGCCTCGTGCCAGCCGGGGGCCGGGGCGGCCGGCGGGTACGGGGGCGGCGGCGGAAGGGCCCCGGCCCCGGCATCCCGCGCGAGCCGCTCGCGCCCCCGCAGCCAGTCGTCCCCGAAGGGCGCGCCGTGGCGGTCCGGGCCGTTCTCCTGGTTCTGCTGGGGGTACTCGCCTTCGCGGCGGAAGCTCTCGGTCATGCATCCGACTCTGTCCGCGGATCATGAAAGCATTCTGAGTCCCGGCTGAGAAGCCCGACAGAACCGCGTATGCCCGATATAAAGCCCCGGCCGCAGGAAGGCCGCGGAAGGCCCTCCGGAAGCCCGCCGGAAGGCCCCCGCCCCGCCCGCCGAGGCTCGGGAAAGGGGCGGACGCGCCCCGGCGGCGGCGCACCCGGCCCCGCCGCGTGCGCCAGGCGGACCCCGAAAGCCATACGCCATTAACCGGGCATTCAGACGCGCTTGCGAGTCTCCCGGCATGCAGCCCCGACTCCGCCTGACGGCAGACACTTCCGACGCGCCTGTCCTGCCGCGTGCGCGGAAGAATGGAGTCATGAGCCACCAGCCCAGCGCAGGCCCCGCCGGGGTCCCCGCCCAGCACCCGTCTCACACCCCCGCAACCGGAAGCGGCACCACCGGCGACGCCGGCACCGGCACCGGCAAGCCCCGCCTCGGTTCCATAGCCGCCCACCGCCCCCACGCGGCCCGCGTGGTCGGCCACGTCGACCTCGATCCCGACCTCGACGCCGACCTGGACGCGTACGAGGACAAGGACGAGACCGGCGAGCTCCCCGCGAACCGGTTCCTCGACCGGGAGCGCAGCTGGCTGGCCTTCAACGAGCGGGTGCTGGAGCTCGCCGAGGACCCCGCCACCCCGCTCCTGGAGCGCGCCAACTTCCTGGCGATCTTCGCGAGCAACCTCGACGAGTTCTTCATGGTCCGCGTCGCCGGCCTCAAGCGCCGCATCGCGACCGGCGTCGCCACCCGTTCGGCCTCCGGCCTCCAGCCCCGCGAGGTGCTGGACCTGATCTGGACCCGCTCGCGCGAGCTCATGGCCCGGCACGCCGCCTGCTTCCAGCACGACATCGCCCCCCAGCTCGCGGAGGAGGGCATCCACCTCATCCGGTGGCCGGACCTCACCGAGAAGGAGCAGGCCCGCCTCTTCACCCTGTTCCGCAACCAGATCTTCCCGGTGCTCACCCCGCTGGCCGTGGACCCCGCGCACCCGTTCCCGTACATCTCCGGCCTCTCCCTCAACCTGGCCGTCGTCGTGCGCAACCCCGTCAGCGGCCACCGCCACTTCGCCCGGGTCAAGGTCCCGCCGATCCTCTCCCGTTTCCTGGAGGCCTCCCCGCAGCGCTACGTCCCCCTGGAGGACGTCATCGCCGCGCACCTGGAGGAGCTGTTCCCCGGCATGGAGGTGCTCGCGCACCACATGTTCCGCGTGACCCGCAACGAGGACCTGGAGGTCGAGGAGGACGACGCCGAGAACCTCCTCCAGGCCCTGGAGAAGGAGCTCATGCGGCGCCGCTTCGGCCCGCCCGTGCGCCTGGAGGTCGAGGAGTCCATCGACCCCGGCGTCCTGGACCTCCTCGTCCAGGAGCTGAAGGTCAGCGCCGCCGAGGTGTACCCGCTGCCCGGCCCGCTCGACCTGACCGCGCTCTTCGGCATCTCCTCCCTGGACCGGCCCGAGCTGAAGTACCCCAAGTTCGTGGCCGGCACCCACCGCGACCTCGCCGAGGTGGAGTCCGCGTCCGCGCCCGACATATTCGCCGCGCTGCGCGAGCGCGACGTACTGCTGCACCACCCGTACGACTCCTTCTCCACCTCCGTACAGGCCTTCCTGGAACAGGCCGCCGGGGACCCGGACGTCCTCGCGATCAAGCAGACCCTGTACCGGACCTCCGGCGACTCCCCGATAGTGGACGCGCTGATCGACGCCGCCGAATCCGGCAAGCAGGTCCTCGTGCTCGTGGAGATCAAGGCCCGCTTCGACGAGCAGGCCAACATCAAGTGGGCGCGCAAGCTGGAGGAGTCCGGCTGCCACGTCGTCTACGGCCTCGTCGGTCTCAAGACCCACTGCAAGCTCTCCCTCGTCGTCCGCCAGGAGGGCGACACCCTGCGCCGCTACAGCCACGTCGGCACCGGCAACTACCACCCCAAGACCGCCCGGTTGTACGAGGACCTCGGCCTGCTCACCGCCGACCCGCAGGTCGGCGCCGACCTCTCCGACCTCTTCAACCGGCTGTCCGGCTACTCCCGCCGCGAGACCTACCGCCGGCTGCTGACCGCCCCCAAGTCCCTGCGCGACGGGCTGATCTCGCGCATCGACAAGGAGGCCGACCACCACCGGTCCGGCCGCCCGGCGTCGGTCCGGCTGAAGATGAACTCGATCGTCGACGAGGCCCTCATCGACTCCCTGTACCGGGCCTCCCAGGCGGGCGTCCCCATCGACATCTGGGTGCGCGGCATCTGCGCCGTACGCCCCGGCGTCCCGGGGCTGTCGGAGAACATACGGGTCCGCTCGATCCTCGGCCGCTTCCTGGAGCACTCCCGGGTCTTCGCCTTCGGCAACGGCGGCGAACCCGAGGTGTGGATCGGCAGCGCCGACATGATGCACCGCAACCTCGACCGCCGCATCGAGGCACTGGTCAGGGTCACCGACCCGGCCCACCGCGCGGCACTGGACCGGATGCTGGAGACCGGCATGTCCGACGCCACCTCCTCCTGGCACCTGGGCCCGGACGGCGAATGGACCCGGCACAGCACCGACGCCGAAGGCCAGCCGCTGCGGCACGTACAGGAGATGCTCATAGACGCCCGGAGGCGCCGGCGTGGCTCTGCCAAACCATGACGACCTGACCGCGGGGGACGTGCTCGGCGCGTACCTGCGCTCCCAGGCCACCGCTTTCCTGCGCGCCCTGCGCCTGCACGACGCGGGCGCGCCGGGCGGCCCCGACTCCGCCGAGAGCAGCGGGGCGGCGTACGGGCTGCGGGGCGCGGCGCGCCGCATCGCCGGCTCGCTGAGCACGTTCCGGCCGGTCACCGAGACGGGCTGGGCGGACTCCCTGCGCACGGAGCTGGTCTGGCTGTCGGCCACCCTGGCCGACGAGCACGCCCACGCCGCCCGGCTGTCCCGGCTGCTGGAGGCCCTCCAGCGGCTGTCGGACTCCCCCGACCTGCCCGCGCCGCGGGGCGGGACGGGCGCCCCGGGCGCCCTCACGGTGGGCTCGGCACGGGCGGGCGCCCTGCTGGAGCGCCGGCTCACCCTGGCGCGCACCCGGGCGCACTCGGCCACCCTCCAGGCCCTCGGGTCGTCCCGCTTCCACGCGGTGGCGGACGCGGTCGCGGTGCTGGCCTCGGAGGTGCCGCTGGACCCGGTGGCCGCCCGGGGCCGCGCCGGGGACGTGCTCGAACCGCTGGCGGAGCTCACCGGCGCCCGCCTCGCGGGGGCCGTCTCCGCCCTGCCCGACGCGCAGGGCACCCCGTACGCGGCGCACGAGGACGCCGCCTGGCACGAGGTACGCCGCCTGCTGCGGGTGCACCGGTACGCGCGGGAGGCCCTGGGCGGGGACGTGGCCCGGCTCTCGGCGGCGGGCGAGGCGCTGGACCTGCACCGGGACGCCGCGGAGGCCGCCACCGCCTCGGCGGCGGCCGCCCGCACCCCGCGCATCGCCCCGGCGACCGCGTACGCCCTCGGCGTACTGCACGCCGATCAGCGCCACGCGGCGGAGGCGGCCCGCCGCGCCTTCCACCGCGTCTGGCACCCGGCCCCGGCCGGGGCCGGGCTGCGCCCGTAGGCCGTCTGTACGCCCGCGTCCCGCCCGCGCCCCGCCAGGCCGGCCCGACCAGGGGCAACGGCCGGATCCGGCCACGCCCGCCCACCCGCCCAGGAAGAGGCAACCGCGTGGTAACGGGCGGATAACGCCCGATTCCACCCCCTCGCAAACCACCCCATCCGCACCAGGCCGTCCGCCACGGTTCACCCCCCGTTCACCAAGCGCGGTCGACGGCTTCACCTGTTCTGCCTAATTTCGGTAGTGCACGGTGCGAGCCGATCGGGAAAACGCGGCGCCGCACCCCTCAGCCACGTAGTCCTCTTCGCACGCCGCCCCAATACAGAAAGCGGCCGGCGGCTCCTCGGAAGGAACACCCGAAAGTGAAGCTTCAGCGCAAGAACCGGCTTCGTGCCTCCGCCCTCGGGGCCCTCGCCGTGTCCGGCGCCCTGGTCCTCACGGCGTGCGGTTCGGACGACAACACGAAGACCGGCGCCGACGGCACCAAGAAGGCCTCCGCCCCCGCCCCCGGCGACGTCAAGTGCGACGGTGCCAAGGGCAAGCTCCTCGCCTCCGGCTCCTCCGCGCAGAAGAACGCGGTCGACCTGTGGGTGAAGAACTACATGGCCGCCTGCTCCGGCGTCGAGGTGAACTACAAGTCCTCCTCCTCCGGTGAGGGCATCGTCGCCTTCAACCAGGGCACCGTCGGTTTCGCCGGCTCGGACTCCGCGCTGAAGCCCGAGCAGGTCGAGGAGTCGAAGAAGATCTGCACCGGCGGCCAGGGCATCAACCTGCCGATGGTCGGCGGCCCCATCGCCCTCGGCTTCAACGTCTCCGGCGTGGACAAGCTGAACCTCGACGCCGCGACGATCGCCAACATCTTCAACGACAAGATCAAGAAGTGGGACGACGAGGCGATCAAGAAGCTGAACCCCGGCGTCACGCTCCCTTCCACCCCCATCCAGGCCTTCCACCGCTCCGAGGACTCGGGCACCACCGAGAACCTGGGCAAGTACCTCAAGGCCGCCGCCCCCGACGCCTGGACCTACGAGGCCTCGAAGAAGTGGCCCGCCCCCGGTGGCCAGGCCGCCTCCGGCTCCGCCGGCGTCGCCTCCCAGGTCAAGGCCGTGGACGGTGCGATCGGCTACTTCGAGCTCTCGTACGCCACCTCCCAGAGCATCAAGACCGTCGACGTCAACACCGGCGCCGGCACCCCGGTCAAGGCCACCCCGGAGAACGCCTCCAAGGCCATCGCCGCCGCGAAGATCACCGGCACCGGTTCCGACCTGGCCCTGAAGCTCGACTACACCACCAAGGCCGAGGGCGCGTACCCGATCGTCCTGGTCACGTACGAGGTCGTCTGCGACAAGGGCAACAAGCCCGAGACGCTCGGCACCGTGAAGTCCTTCCTCGAGTACACCGCCTCGGACGCGGGCCAGAAGGTCCTCACCGAGAACGGCTACGCGCCGATCCCGGCCGAGATCAACACCAAGGTCCGCGAAGTCATCAAGTCGCTGGCCTAGCCACACCCCTCCCGGCCCGGGGCCGATCCTCCGCCGATCGGCCCCGGGACCCGGGACCCTCCCCCTCCGCCCGGGGGAAATCCGGTGCACCGCCGCCAGGGGGCCCGCCCCCCACACAGACCGGAAAGACCATGGCTTCCACCACATTCACCCAGACAGACGCGGCTCCGCCCGTCTCCTCGAGCACGAGGTCCACCGGCCGCGCCGGTGACAAGATCTTCGCGGGGCTCTCCAAGGGCTCCGGCATCCTGCTCCTGGTGATCATGGCGTCGATCGCCGCCTTCCTCACCTACCGGGCCACCATCGCGCTGTCGAAGAACGAGGGGAACTTCCTCACCACCTTCGACTGGAACGCCTCGGCCAACCCCCCCGTCTTCGGCATAGCCGTCCTCCTCTTCGGCACCGTCGTCAGCTCGATCATCGCGATGGTCATCGCGGTCCCGATCGCCGTCGGCATCGCCCTGTTCATCTCGCACTACGCGCCGCGCAAGCTGGCCTCGCCCCTCGCCTACGTGGTCGACCTGCTGGCCGCCGTGCCGTCGATCGTCTACGGCATCTGGGGCGCCCTCTTCCTGGTGCCGCAGCTGAACGGGCTGAACCTCTGGCTCGACGAGTACCTCGGCTGGACCTACGTCTTCGAGAAGACCCAGGTCGGCGTCGCCCGCTCGCTCTTCACCGTCGGCATCCTGCTCGCGATCATGATCCTGCCGATCGTGACCAGCGTCAGCCGCGAGGTCTTCCTCCAGGTCCCGCGCATGAACGAGGAGGCCGCCCTGGCCCTCGGCGCGACCCGCTGGGAGGTCATCCGGATGTCGGTGCTGCCCTTCGGCCGCTCCGGCGTCATCTCCGCCTCGATGCTGGGCCTCGGCCGCGCGCTCGGCGAGACCATGGCCGTCGCGACCGTCCTCTCCCCGAGCTTCCTCATCTCGCTGCACGTGCTGAACCCGGGCGGCGGCACCTTCGCGCAGAACATCGCCGCGAAGTTCGACGAGGCCAACGAGTTCGGCCGTGACGCGCTGATCGCCTCCGGCCTGGTGCTCTTCCTGCTCACCCTGCTGGTCAACGGCGCGGCCCGTCTGATCATCGCCCGTCGCAAGGACTTCTCGGGGGCGAACGCCTGATGAGCCACGCACTCCAGGACCACCGCCCCGCCGGGGCCCGCCGGTCCCCCTCCCCCGCCGGACTGACCCGCGGCGGCCTGCCCCGCTGGGCACCGGCCGGCACCGCCGTCGCCTCCGCGCTGCTCGGCACCGGCATCGGCCTCCTCTTCGGCCTGCACAGCAAGATCCAGTGGGGCCTGATCGCGGCCCTGCTGTTCGTCGGGATCACGTACACCTCCAGCGCGGTCGTCGAGAACCGCCGCCAGGCCAAGGACCGCGTCGCGACCTCCGTCGTCTGGGTCTGCTTCGTCCTCGCCGTCGTCCCGCTGCTCTCCCTGATGATCACCACCATCAGCCGCGGCATCGGCGTCCTCGACGGCGACTTCCTGAGCCACTCCATGAACGGCGTGACCAGCTTCGAGCAGGGCGGCGGCGTCTACCACGCCCTCCTCGGCACGCTGGAGCAGGTCGGCCTGGCCACCCTGATCGCCGCGCCGATCGGCCTGCTGACCGCCGTCTACCTGGTCGAGTACGGCAAGGGCCGGCTCGCCAAGGCCGTCACCTTCTTCGTCGACGTGATGACCGGAATCCCCTCCATCGTCGCGGGCCTGTTCATCCTGACGACCTGGAACCTGATGCTCGGCTTCGGCCCCTCCGGCTTCGCCGGCGCGATGGCCCTGTCGATCCTGATGATGCCGGTCGTGGTCCGCTCCACCGAGGAGATGCTCAAGCTCGTCCCGAACGAGCTCCGCGAGGCCGCCCTGGCCCTCGGCGTGCCGAAGTGGCGCGTCATCCTGAAGGTGGTGCTCCCCACCGCCATCGGCGGCATCTCCACCGGTGTCATGCTGGCAGTGGCCCGCATCGCCGGTGAGACCGCGCCGATCATGCTGCTGGTCTTCGGCTCGCAGCTCATCAACGGCAACCCCTTCGAAGGCGCCCAGTCCTCGCTCCCGCTCTACATCTGGGAGCAGTACAAGGTCGGCAGCGAAGCCTCCTACGACCGGGCCTGGGCGGCAGCGCTCGTCCTGATCGCCTTCGTCATGATCCTCAATCTGGTGGCCCGCGGCATCGCCCGCTGGAAGGCCCCGAAGACCGGTCGCTAAGAGCGAGCCCGTCAGCGGCTCCGCCGCGGTGACCAACTGAAAGCGAAGTGACCCTCATGGCCAAGCGAATCGACGTCAGCGGCCTCTCCGCCTTCTACGGCAGCCACAAGGCCATCGACGACATCTCGATGACCGTGGAACCCCGCTCCGTGACGGCCTTCATCGGCCCCTCCGGCTGCGGCAAGTCGACCTTCCTGCGCACCCTGAACCGCATGCACGAGGTCACCCCCGGCGGCCGCGTCGAGGGCAAGGTGCTGCTGGACGACGAGAACCTGTACGGCCCCGGCGTGGACCCGGTCGCGGTGCGCCGCACGGTCGGCATGGTCTTCCAGCGCCCCAACCCCTTCCCCACCATGTCGATCTTCGACAACGTGGCGGCTGGCCTGCGCCTGAACGGCAGCTACAAGAAGGCCGAGCTCGCGGACGTCGTCGAGCGGTCCCTCAAGGGCGCCAACCTGTGGAACGAGGTCAAGGACCGCCTGAACAAGCCGGGCTCCGGCCTCTCCGGCGGCCAGCAGCAGCGCCTGTGCATCGCCCGCGCCATCGCGGTCGAGCCGCAGGTCCTCCTGATGGACGAGCCCTGCTCCGCCCTCGACCCGATCTCCACCCTCGCCATCGAGGACCTGATCGGGGAGCTGAAGGAGCGCTTCACGATCGTCATCGTGACGCACAACATGCAGCAGGCGGCCCGCGTCTCGGACCGCACCGCCTTCTTCAACCTCGCCGCCGTCGGCCAGCCGGGCAAGCTCGTCGAGATCGACGACACGGACCGGATCTTCTCCAACCCGTCCGTCCAGGCGACGGAGGACTACATCTCGGGCCGCTTCGGCTGATCGCCGGAACCCGCCCGGACGTCCTGCGGCGCTGCATGGCGGTGCCGCCGCAGGGCGAAGGAAAAGGGCCGGCTCCCCCTGGGTGGGGGGAGCCGGCCCGCTTTCGTACGGCGCTACGGCGCGCTACACGAAGGCCAGGTTCACGATCCAGAAGCTGACCGCGGCCACCGCGGCCGCCGCCGGCATGGTGATGAACCAGCCCAGGATGATGTTCTTGGCGACGCCCCAGCGCACGGCGTTCACCCGCTTGGTCGCGCCCACGCCCATGATCGCCGAAGTGATCACGTGGGTGGTCGAGATCGGCGCGTGGAAGAGGAACGCCGAGCCGAACATGATCGAGGCACCGGTGGTCTCCGCCGCGAAGCCCTGCGGCGGGTCCAGCTCGATGATCTTGCGGCCGAGGGTGCGCATGATGCGCCAGCCGCCGGCGTACGTGCCCAGCGACAGCATCACGGCGCAGGAGACCTTCACCCAGATCGGGATGGCCTCGTCGGCACCCTGGACGTCGGCGATGACCAGGGCCATCACGACGATGCCCATCGTCTTCTGGGCGTCCTGGAGACCGTGGCCGAGCGCCATGCCGGCCGCCGAGACCGTCTGCGCGATGCGGAAGCCGCGCTTGGCCTTGTGCGGGTTGGCCCGGCGGAACATCCACAGGATGCAGACCATCACCAGATAGCCGGCGACGAGACCGACGACCGGCGAGACGAACATCGGGATGACGACCTTCTCGACCACACCGGACCAGATGACCTCCGTCCCGCCGGCCAGCGCCGCGCCCACCATGCCGCCGAACAGGGCGTGCGAGGAGGACGACGGGAGACCGAAGTACCAGGTGATCAGGTTCCAGGCGATCGCGCCGACCAGGGCCGCGAAGAGGATCCACATGCCCTTGTTGCCGTGCGGGGTCTCGATCAGACCCTTGCTGACCGTCTTGGCCACCCCGCTGCCGAGGAAGGCACCGGCCAGGTTCATCACGGCGGCCATCGCCAGGGCCGCGCGCGGGGTCAGGGCCCGCGTCGAGACGGAGGTCGCGATGGCGTTCGCGGAGTCGTGGAAGCCGTTCGTATACGTGAAGCCGAGCGCGACACCGATGGTCACGACCAGCGCAAAGGTGTCCACGGGGTTCAGGACTCCTTGACGGCGATGGTCTCCACCGTGTTCGCGACGTGCTCGAACGCGTCGGCGGC
The DNA here is from genome assembly GCF_042901085.1 of Streptomyces sp. NPDC012794. Taxonomy (NCBI): domain Bacteria; kingdom Bacillati; phylum Actinomycetota; class Actinomycetes; order Kitasatosporales; family Streptomycetaceae; genus Streptomyces; species Streptomyces sp. NPDC012794. The sequence goes on along the minus strand of NZ_JBIBCI010000033.1, from coordinate 18,446 downwards.
CTCTTCGAGGACGTCGACGATCTGCTTGAGCTTCAGCACCTCGATGGCGTCGTACTTGCCGTTGAAGAGCTGGGCGAGCAGCTTGCGGTGGATCTGGTCGGCCTGGTTCTCGAGACGGTTGACCTCGATCCAGTACTCGGTGAGGTTCTCCATCGTCCGCAGGTGCGGCATGGCCTCGGCGGTCAGCTCGGCGGCCCGCGCCAGCACCTCGATCTGCTGCTCGACGCCCTTGGGCAGCTCCTCCACGTTGTAGAGGACGACGAGGTCGACCGCTTCCTCCATGAAGTCCATGATGTCGTCGAGCGACGAGGCGAGGCTGTAGATGTCCTCCCGGTCGAACGGCGTGATGAAGGACGAGTTCAGCTGGTGGAAGATCGCGTGGGTGGCGTCGTCCCCAGCGTGTTCCGCCGCCCGCATCCGCTCCGCGATCTCGGCCCGAGCGGAGTGTTCCGCTCCGAGCAGTTCCATCAGGAGCTTGGAGCCCGTGACGATGTTGTCCGCGGATGCGGCGAACATGTCGTAGAAGCTCGTCTCCCTGGGGGTCAGACGAAATCGCACGTGAGGTCCTCGGGGTGCATTGGATTCGGTCAGGCTGATGCTAGGCGCATCCCCCGGCCACGGCTAACCGGCGGTTCCCCAGTGTCCTCCATCAGGCAGAGTGGGAGTCACGGACCCCTGTACCCCCGGCGCGGGCGACGTACCCTATACCCATGAGGGGTATAACCCCTCTTTCCGGACCACGGGAGGACCGATGACGACCATCGAGGCGGAGGGCTCCGGAGCCGTCCACGGCTACCACCACCAGAAGGACGAGCACCTCAAGCGGCTGCGCCGGATCGAGGGCCAGATCCGCGGCCTCCAGCGCCTGGTCGACGAGGACGTGTACTGCATCGACATACTCACCCAGGTCTCGGCCAGCACGAAGGCCCTCCAGTCCTTCGCCCTCCAGCTGCTGGAAGAGCACCTGCGCCACTGCGTCGCGGACGCCGCCGTCAAGGGCGGCACCGAGATCGACGCGAAGGTGGAGGAGGCCACGAAGGCCATCGCGCGCCTGCTGCGCAGCTGACCCGGCCCGCGCCGGCACGCGGTCCGGGGGCGCGGCCCCCGGCACCGGCGCCGCGGGGACCGCCCGGAGCTACAGGCGGATCCCCATCAGCACCTCGTCGATCCGGTCCTGGCTCAGCCGGTCCTCGGCCGCCGCCGAGGCCGCGATGATCAGCTCGCCGCACAGCTCGATCTCGGCGAGCGCCACGTGGTCCTGCACCGTCATGCCGCCTGCGGGAGTCACGCGTGTCACCTCTCTCTGCCGCCCTCGCCCGTCGGCGCTCGGCATACCACCCTAGGGAGCGGGCCTCTCGCCGCGCATGACACGGATGGACCATTTCCGGATAGCGGGGCCATGGCCCGGAGGCGCCGGTTCACCCCGCCGGGCCGGCTATTCGGCGATCTTCCCGGCGTAAATGTCCCCGCTTGGGGGCAATACGACGGTCACCGGCGTCCCGAATCCGTAGAGCAGCGTGGTGGAGGACACATCGATCACGCCATTCTTGACATACGTGAACCGGTGCCGGACCTTGCGCAGGCGCCCCTCCTCGTCGAGGTAGGCGTCGAACGGCACGCTGTCCTTGCTGAACCCTTTCGCCGCCGCCTCCAGAGCCGCCTTGGTCCCCGGCGAGGCGCTCCGCGCGGCATCCGCGATGTCCGCCGTACCCCGGTAGTGCCGCACCTTGGTGCCGGCCAGCTCGGTCTCGCCCACGTACGTCACCTCCCGCGCGCCCCGCAGCAGCTCGGCCGCGGCCACCGGATCGGTGGCACCGCCGGTGACGAGGTTGCCGTCGGACAGGGTGGCGGTGTCGAGCCGGACCCACTTGTCGTCGGGGACTCCGGCGCCCCGGTTCTTCATGTAGAGCGCGCCGGGGACGAGCAGCTCGGTGATGGGCCGGTGCTCGGCCTGGCCCTTCACGTCGGCGGGGAGCATCACCAGCAGCTGGCCCATCCGCTTGCGGAAGTCGACCCCGCCCTCGCCCCGGATGGTGACCCGGGTCCCGCCGGTCGCCATTTCCATGGCCGTACGGGCCTTCGCGCTCCCGGCGGCGGTCAGCGCGTCGGCGGCGCCGCGGACCGCGGCGGCCGGGTCGCCCGGGGGCCGGCCGTCACCGCCGCGGGAGCCCTTGCCGGAACCGCCGCCGGCGTCCGTGCCCGTGCCGCTCGCGGCTCCGCACGCGCTCAGCGCCGCGACGGCCACCGCCGCACAGACCGCGAGCACCGCCTCACCCGCACGCCTTCTCCGCCGCCTGTGCTGGTGCACCACCATCGCCTGCCAACCCCCAACGCGAGACCGCTGTTTGCCCGAGGCCCCCACCCGCTCCGGTTAACGAGGTCCGGGGTTTCCCGTAACGGGCCGCCCGGCTCCCGGGGCCGTACCGGACGGGGCCGGGCCCGGGTACGGTGGAGGGGTGGATCAGCACACGAAGGCGACGCCGCTCGCTCCGCTTGCCCCTGTGCCCCTGCCGCGGGACCACGCGGAACCCGCACAGCCGCCCGCCGGCCACTCCACGAGCACCGCGGAACGCGGCTCCTTCTGCCTGGCCGTGTGCGGCTGCGGCTGGAAGGGGCCGGCCCGCCGCTCCCGCGACCTGGCCCGCAGGGACGCGACCCGGCACACCTCGGAATAGCGGCGGCGCCCCTTCGTCCGTTCGGCCGCCCCGGCTGGCCGGGGGCCCCGCGAGCGGTTGCTCTGGTTCCATGCCAGGTACCGCACGTTCCCTCGCGGCCCTCCTCTGGGCCCTGCTGCTCGCGCTCACCCCGGCCGCGGCGGCCTGGGCCCGCCCGGTGGGGTCGGCGGACGGACCGGCCGACGTGGCGCTGGCCATCGGGGTCACCGCCGCGGCGGCCGTGGGCACCGGGCTGTGGCTGCGTTCCCGTTACCGCCGCGACGGCACGGAGCCGGAGCATCCGGGCGGGGGCGGCGAGGGCGGCGATCCGTGACGCCGCGCCCGCGCCCGGTGGCGGTGCGGCTGTGCTTCGGCGCCGCGGGGCTGTGCCTGCTGGTGGCGTTCCTGCTCGCGCTCTGGAACCCCTGAGCCGTCCGGGCGGGGCCGCGCCTCGACGGCCTACGCGGCGAGGTCGCTCTCGGCCGGGCGCTGCGCCAGCTCGACCGGGCGGGCCACCACCCGCTCGGGGGCCCGTACCAGCCGCCCGAGGCGCGGCGCGCGGGCGACGGCCCTGACCACCGGGGCCAGCGCCGCCATGGCGAGCGGGGCGAGCAGCAGGACGACGGCGGTGCCGAGGGCGAACCCGCCGATGACGTCGGTCGGGTAGTGCACCCCGAGGTAGACCCTGCACAGCCCCTCGGCGAGCGCGAGGCCGATCCCGACGAGCCCGAGCCGGCGGTTGACCAGGAACACTCCGATGCCGAGGGCCATGCCGAGGGTGGCGTGGTCGCTGACGAAGGAGAAACCGGGGACGGGCGCGCCCGCGCCGCCGAGCACTTCGAGGCCGTCGTGCTGGAGGAACGGCCGGGGCCGGGCGACGAACTGACGCAGCGGTACGTTCACCAGCAGGGCGATCGCGGCGGCGAGGGGCGCCCACACGAGCGCGGCGAACGACTCGACGGCGGTCGCCTCGTCCTGCCGCCTGGTGCCGCGCCAGCACCACAGCACGAGCAGGACCATGGCCAGCGGCAGCCCGTACGAGCCGGCGAAGGCCACGGCGCGGTCGAACCAGTCGGGGGCGCGCCGGGAGAGGGCGTTGATTGCGTACAGCAGGCTGACATCCACGTTCGGCCCACCGGTCGTGAGTCCACCCATGCGCCGCGGCCCCTTGCCTGCCTAGGTCCCCTGCGGGCGCACGACGGTGTGCGCCCCTTCAACCCCCCAGCCGATCAACCCCCGTGACCATGGAACGCCCGTTCTGCCTGGGACGTTCCACTCTCCACCGAATGATCACTCCAACGTTATCCAAGAGTGACTCGTCGTCGCAGCTCAGGGCCTTGGCTTCACGGAGAGTCGCTAAGGCTTGGGAGTCGCCCCCGGCGGCTCCGGAAGGGCCGCGGCACCGTCCTTGGTCACGCGGGTCGCTCCGAAGTAGTCAGGGGTGTCGATCTTGTCGAAACGGATGACCGCGCCGGTGTACGGAGCGTTGATCATGTAACCGCCCCCCACGTACATCCCGACGTGGCGGATCTCCCGAGAGTTCGTCAGATCGTCGGAGAAGAAGACCAGATCACCGGGGAGCAGCTCCTCGCGCGAGGGGTGCGACCCGGCGTTGTACTGGTCGTTGGCCACGCGCGGCAGCTCGATCCCCACGCTCTCGTACGCCGCCTTGGTCAGCCCGGAGCAGTCGAACCGCCCGTCCTGGTCGGCCGTGCCGTTGCCGCCCCACAGGTACGGCGTCCCGAGCTGCTTCTGCGCGAAGTACATGGCGCCGCTGGCCTGCTGGGAGGGGGCGAGCCGGGCGACGGGCCGCGCGAAGCTCTTCTCCAGGGAGCGGATGGCCTTCACGTAGCCCTGGGTCTCGCTGATCGGCGGCACTCCCCCCGCCTTGATGACGCGGTAGGGGCCGGCGTTGTAGGCGGCGAGCATGTTGTCGGACCGGTCGCCCGGCACCCCCGCGACGTCCTTGGCGAGCTGGCAGTCGTAGGTGGCCGCCGACGGGATGGCGTCCCTCGGGTCCCAGATGTCGCGGTCCCCGTCACCATCGCCGTCGACCCCGAACGCCGCCCACGTCTCCGGGATGAACTGGGCGATGCCCCGCGCGTCGGCATGGCTGACCGCGTCGGGCTTCCAGTGGCTCTCGGTGTACAACTGGGCGGCCAGCAGCGCCGGATTCAGCGCGGGGCAGAGGTTTCCCCACCTCTCCACCAGCGGCTGGTAGACCGCCGGCACCGCGCCCTTCACCAGCCCGACCGCGCCCTGCCGGGCACCGCTCGCGATGCCCGCCGCCGCCGAGTAGGTGCCGACGACCAGCAGCGCGACGAAGGTCAGGCACACGCCGATCCCGATCCCGCTCGCCATCCAGAACTTGCGCACCCGTCAACACTGCCTCATGGCGGCCCGTCTGACAGCGCATTCGCCAGTCTGTTCCGGCACTATTTCACCGGAAAGCCAGTGCAGTAGACACTGCTGTACTCCTTGACCCCACGGACCCGGTAGACCAGCACGGTCCAGTCACCGGGATCGTTGGCGGTCGGGATGCCCGGGAACTTCTTCCGCGTCCCCTGGTTGTCCACGAGCTCCGTGACGAAGTCGTCCGGATACGTGAGGTCCACCGAACCGCCGGTCGCCGGGTCCTTGAGGTCGACCGGCCTGCTCGTGTAGCCGATGCTGTGGTTGTAGTCGCGGACCGCCTCGAAGGGCCGCCGGGTGCTCTCGTCGATCTCGTGCGGCGGTTTCACGCCGACGGAGACGGCGTAGGTGCCCTTCTCCGTGTTGTGCTGCTTCAGGAAGACCCGGATCCTGACCTTGCCCGTGACCGCCGGCGCCTGCGGATCGTCGGCGTCGACGACGGAGGCCAGCAGGAACTCCGCCCGCTCCTCGTTGGGCAGGTTGCAGCCGCCCGTACTGCTCCACAGGTCCCGCGACACCTTGTTCGGCTCGATGTGGTCGGGCACGGCGCCCGACACGCCGACCCCGGCCGGGACGGGCGGGCTCGGAGCCGGCTGCCCGACGGAGGACGGCACGCCCGCGGAGGGCGCGGCCGAGGAGGTTCCGGCCCCGCCGGCCGGCGGGGCGGCGGCCCGTCCCCCTCCGCCGGCCTCCTCGCCCTTGCCGTTCCCGCTCATCAGGTACCCGCCCGCGACGAGTCCCCCCGCCACCAGACCGGCGACGGCCGCCAGCGCCCAGCGCGGGGCGCGGCGGGCCCCCGTACCGGCGGCCACCGGGGCCGCCGCCGGTACGTACGTCGGCACGTAGCCGGAGCCGGCGGCGCCGAGCCCCGGGCCGATGGTCGACGGCAGCGCCGGCACCCGCGCCGCGCCGCCGCCGGCGGCCGTCAGGGCCGCGTACACCGGGTCGTCGACCAGCGCCGCGTCCACCGCGCAGCGGCGGATGACCTCGGCCGGCGAGGGCCGCCCGCCCGGCTCCTTCGCCACGCAGGCCCTGATCAGCGCGGCCAGTTCCGGCTCCACGCCCTCGACGTCGATCTCGCCGTGCACCGCCCGGAAGTTGACCGTCGTCGGCTCGCCGGTGCCGTACGGGGCCCGGCCCGTGGCCGCGTACGCGAGGGTGGCGCCCAGGGCGAAGACGTCCGCCGCGTCCGCCGCCTCGCCGCGCAGCAGCACCTCGGGGGCCGTGTAGCCGGGAGTGCCCGGGGCGGTGCCGGCCTGCGTCAGGGCCGTCCCGTCCACGCCCTTGGCGATCCCGAAGTCGATGAGCTGCGGCCCCTGCGCACCCAGGATGACGTTCTGCGGCTTGAGGTCCCGGTGGGTGACCCCGTACGCGTGCACGCTCGCCAGGCCCTCCGCCAGCGCGGCGAACAGCCTGCGGCAGGAGTCGGCGGGCAGGGCGCCGTAGCCGCCCACCGCGTGACTGAGCGTAGGCCCGGCCACGTACTCGGTGGCCAGCCAGTACGGCGGGGCCGCCAGCGAGGCGTCGATCAGGTTCGCGGTGTAGGCCGACCGCACCGCGCGCACCGTCTCGGCCTCCCGGCGGAACCGCGCGAGGGCCTCCGGATGTCCGGTGATCTCGTCCCTGATCACCTTGATGGCCACCAGGCGGCCGCCCGGGGACCGGCCGAGATACACCTGCCCCATGCCTCCGGCCCCCAGCCGGGCCACCAGCGCGTGCGCCCCGATGTGGGCGGGGTCGGTCTCTCTCAGGGCCTCCATCCGGTCGAGGGTGTCATACCGACTTCCGTGCGGCGGACGAGGGTTGGCTTCAGCGGCGGGCCACGAACAGGCTCTGCGCGCCCCGTCCGAGCGGCCCCTTCTCGTCGTGCAGGCGGGAGTCCGCGAGGCCGATCCCCGCCGCGTCCACGCTCGTACGGGCCTCCACGCACACCCACTCGCCCACCGGATGGCGGTGCAGGTGGACGGTGAGGTCCCCGTTGACGAAGACGAACCGGCCGAAGTCCATCACCGCGCTGATCCCGTTGCCCGAGTCGGCGGCCACCAGCACCCGGTCCAGCGGCCGGACCTCCTCCCCCGCCACGAGCGGCACCCGCATCCGCATCCAGCAGGTCCCCGGCCCCCGCTCGGTGAAGGCTCCCTCCGTGAAGCGGGTCTCCACCGAGGAGTGGTAGCCCGTCTCCCACGGCACGGGGAGGAACGGCGTCACCCCCACCTCCCCGGGCGGCGGCACCACCGCCGCCGGGACCACCGCCGGCACCGGCTCCCCGGACACCCGGATCCGCAGCGCCCGCGCCAGCATCACCGGCTGCCCGCCCGCCGGGGCGAGGGCCGCCTCGACCAGTTCGGTGCCGCGCCCGGCCCGCAGCACCGAGGCGGTCACCTCCAGCTCCCCGATCGGCACCGGGCGCAGGATCTCGTACGTGATCCGGGCGATCCGCATGTCCGCCCGCGCCCCGGGCCGTTCCTCGACGGCCCGTCCCAGCAGCGCGGCCGGCGGTCCGGCGTGCTGGGAGTTCGGGTCCCAGGGCCCGCGCGTGGCCTCCGTGGCCAGGAAGCGGCCCTCGCCGAGCCGCTCGTAGAACCCGTCCTCAGCATCCATGCCCCGGCACGTTACCCACAGGTAACCCGGGAGGCCAGACCCCCGTCAGGCTCAGCGCGCGAAACCCAGCCCCACCCCCAGCCCCACCAGCACCGACCCGATCGCCCGGTTCAGCGTCTTCTGCGCCCGCAGCATCCGGTCCCGCAGCCGCGAGTCGGAGAAGAACAGCGCCACCGCCCCGAACCACACCAGGTGCGCCGCCGACATGAACAGCCCGTACCCCGCCTGCTGCCACGCCGAGGTGTCCGGATTGACCACCTGGGTGAACGTGGACACCACGAACAGCGTCGTCTTGGGATTCAGCACATTGGTCAAGAACCCCGACCGCAGCGCCCCCGCCCGCGTCAGCCCCGGCTTCGACTCCAGGTCCACGGTCAGCTCCGCCCGCGCCCGGAACGTACGGATCCCGATCCACACCAGGTACGCCGCGCCCGCCAGCTTGATCGCCGTGAACAGGGCGGTCGACGAGGCGATCAGCAGACCGACCCCGAGCATCGTGTACGACACGTGCACCAGCACCCCGGCCGCGACCCCCGCCGCCGCGAACAGGCCCGTCGGCCGCCCGTACAGATAACTGTTCCTGACCACCATCGCGAAGTCCGCACCGGGACTGATCACGGCGAGCAGGGTGATGACGGCAACTGCGATCACTTCTGTCATGTACGGATGCTCGCCTCCCCCTCCCGACGGATCAAGACGCTCCGGTCACAATGGAAGGGTGTCCACCACCGCACTGCCCCTCCTCCAGGCCGACTGCTCCGCCTGCTTCGCCCTGTGCTGCGTCGCGCTGCCCTTCGCCAAGTCCGCCGACTTCGCCGCGAACAAGACCGCCGGCACCCCCTGCGAGAACCTCCGGCAGGACTTCCGCTGCGGCATCCACACCCGGCTGCGCGGCGAAGGGTTCCAGGGCTGCACCGTCTTCGACTGCTTCGGCGCCGGCCAGCAGATCTCCCAGGTCACCTTCGAGGGCCGCGACTGGCGCACCCACCCCGAGACCCGCGAGGCCATGTTCGAGGCCTTCCCGGTCATGCGGCAGCTGCACGAACTGCTCTTCTACACCGCCGAGGCGCTCACCCGCCCCGCGGCCGCCCCCCTCCACCCGGCCCTGCGCACGGCCCTCGCCAAGACCGAGGCCCTCACCCGCGCCGACGCCGCCACCCTCACCGCCCTCGACGTCCCGGCCCTGCGCCAGGAGGTCAACGCCCTGCTCCTCAAGACCAGCGAACTGGTCCGCGCCAAAACCCCCGGCCGCAAGAAGAACCACCGCGGCGCCGACCTGATGGGCGCCCGCCTCTCCGGAGCCGACCTGCGCGGGGCCAACCTGCGCGGCGCCTACCTGATCGCCGCCGACCTCAGCCGCGCCGACCTGCGCGGCGCCGACCTGATCGGCGCGGACTTCCGCGACGCCGACCTGCGCGGCGCCGACCTGCGCGACACCCTCTTCCTGACGCAGCCCCAGCTGGGCGCCGCCCGCGGCAACCCCGCCACCCGCATCCCCGCGCACCTCACCCGCCCCGCCCACTGGCTCCCCGGGTAACCCGCCGCCCGCACGCCCCGCCGCCCCTCCGGCGCCCGACCGGCGCCGACGCGCCCCCCGCGCCTCCGTACGCTCCCCCGCTGCGCCGGACTCCCCCGATTAGTCCGAACGGCCAGCCCTCGGAAGGCCCCGCGCACGCCGGGCCGACAATCATTGCCCGGGGTCACCCCCCGTGATACACAGAGTGACCTGCTCAGGGTGCGCATACGGGGCGCGGGCCGAGAGAACGGGTAAAGAGACCGGCCAAGTCGACGACGGCGCCGGTTTCATCAGCGAAGATAGTGCGTGACCCCTGCCGTCGGGCACGGGCTACCGGAACTACCCTTACACGGGCGGTGAGTTACATGATCCTGGCAGCTGAAAAGGGCGACATCACCACCATCATCGGCGGAATCGCCCCGAACTGGGGGCCGTTCGGCAGCCTCGGCAACGAAGCGAAGGTCATGATCGAGGTGGTCATGGCCGTCGCGATCCTCCTCTGCCTCGGCATCGCCATCTGGGGCGCCGCCAAGCAGCGCATCGGCGCGACCGCCCTGCGCGACACCTTCAGCGCCGAACAGGGCAAGGGCCTGATCGTGGCCGGCCTCACCGGCGTCTTCATCATCGGCTCCCTCGGCACCCTCTTCACGATCGTCTACGGGATGGCCGTCTAGCCGGATCGCCGCGCCCGGCCGCACCCTGATGAGGAATCACCACACCGCGCCAGAGCGGAAACGAGCGCTACCGTCGGACGACGCGGAGGGGGCGGACACGCAATGAGCAACGACGACCAGTACGGCGGCGGCAGCGGCCACGCCGAGGTCGGCGGCACGGGCCAGACCCGCACCCGGCTCCCGGACCCGCCCTCCGAGGCGTACGGCGGCCCGCGCCGCAACCCCCGCTCCTCCCGCGGCCTGATCACCGTGGTCGGGGTGGTGGTCCTGCTGATCGCCGCCATCGCGTTCGCGAACCGGTCCCAGGACGCCCCGCCCGACTCCTCCCCGTCCTCCGACAAGCCCCCGGCCGCCGACTCCACCGCCCCCACCGGCACCGCCCCGGTCACCGGCAAGGCGGCCGGCGTCCCCACGGGCTTCGCCCACGACGAGCAGGGCGCCCAGTCGGCGGCCGCCAACTACACGGTGGCCCTCGGCTCCGACGGCATGCTCAAGAAGGACGTCCGGCACGCCCTCGTGGACGGCATCTACACCCCCGAGGCCGCGGCGCGGCGCAAGGGCACCCAGGACGCGGCGTACTCCCCCGCCTTCCTCGCCACCCTCGGCCTCGACGCGAACGGCAACGCCCCGCAGGGAAGCACCTTCGTCACCCGCGCCGTCCCCGTCGGCACCCGCGTCGAGGGCTACAACCCCACCACCGCCAAGGTCGCGGTCTGGTACACCGGCCTCGTCGGCATGTCCGGCCCCAAGTCCACCAGCCCGGTCCGCACCACCTGGAAGACCTGGACCTTCGAACTAACCTGGACCGCGGACGGCTGGAAGGTCGCCTCCGACAGCCAGCAGGACGGCCCCGCCCCGGTCCCCGGCGACGTCCCCGCCTCCACGTCCGACGACATCAGCAAGGCCGTCCAGGAGTTCGGAGGGTTCACCTATGCCCGGTAGCCGCCGCCCCAACAGCGGTACGAGGACCAGCCGGGCCCCGCGCGGCGCCGCCGCCCGTACCGCCGCCGCCCTGGCCGCCGTACAGACGGCGCTCGTCCTGCTGTCCGCCCGCGCCTACGCCGCCCCCAGCCCGACCCCGACCCCGTCCGGCACCCCCTCGGGCTCCCCCTCCGCCACCCCGTCACCCTCCAAGTGCGAAGGCGTCATCGGCCCGCTCAAGGAGGACTGCGAACGCCAGGTCGGCAACGCCCCCGGCACCGCACCCGGCACCGGCCTCTCGCCGAACAGCCCCCCGGACGCCATCAACCCCCTCGCCTCCCTCGCCAAGGGCTGCGCCGACGCCGCCGCCTGGATCGTCGGCAAGCTCGGCGAAGCGGTCAAGAGCACCGCCAACGTCGACTTCACCAACCCCGCCTTCCTCCAGCAGTACGCCGTCGTCTTCGCCGCCTCCACCGTCCTGACCCTCGTCCTGTGGCTGCTGGCCGTCGCCAAGCGCGCCATCCGCGGCGTCCCCCTCAGCACCGCCCTCTCCGAGGCCATCGGCTTCCTCTGGCTGACCGTCCTCGCCTCCGCCTTCACCCCGCTGATCCTCTACACCGTCGTCTCCGCCACCGACGGCATCACCGAGGTCATCGCCGCCGCCACCGGCAGCCAGACCGACGTCTTCTTCGGCTCCTTCGCCGAAGCCCTCAAGAAGGGCGAGGACATCGGCGGCGGCCCGATCATGCTGGTCGTCGTCTCCCTCGTCACCGTCCTGGCCGCCGGAGTGCTCTGGCTGGAGCTCGTCATCCGCGCCGCCCTGCTCTACGTCGGCGCCCTCCTCGGCACCGTCGTCTACGCCGGACTCGTCGACCGCAACATGTGGGGCCACGTCCGCCGCTGGGCCGGCATCATGATCGCCGTCATCCTCGTGAAACCGGTCATCGTGATCGTCCTCGGCCTCGCCGGAGCCCTCGCCGGCGACAAGGGCCCCAACGCCTTCTCCGCCGTCGTCTCCGGCCTCGCCATCATCCTCCTGGCGATCTTCGCCTCGGCGATGATCTACCGCTTCGTCCCCGGCTTCGGCGACGAGATCGCCGCCGCCCGCACCAACCGCTCCAAGGCCACCGACGGCGCCCAGGCCGCAGCCGTCATCAGCTCCCCGGCCTCCCTCGTCTCCCAGGGCATCAAGACCCACAGCAGCCGCGGCGGCTCCCACCGCGCCACCGGCGGCAACACCGGCGGCGGCGACGCCAACCAGATCTCCGGAGGCATGGCCGCCCACAGCAGCCGCCGCTCCGGCAGCGGGTCCGGCGGCGGGAACGTCCCCCCCGCCGCACCCCCGCCCCGCACTGGCTCGAGTACGAGGAACACAGGAGGTGACGGGCGTTGACGTCCCAGTCCCACCAGCTCCACCCGGTCGCGCCCCGCCGTACGTATCTCATCGGCCGGGCCCGGCCGAACGCGATCGTCGGCAAGAACCGCGAAACCGGCGAAATCGCACTGATCATCACCGGCGCCTTCTTCGGCATGATGAGCGGACTGCTCGTCCCCCACCTCACCCTGCGCATCGTCAGCCTCGTCGGCTTCCCCCTGCTCGCCCTCGCCGCCGTGTACGTCCCCTACAAGGGCCGCACCTTCTACCGGTGGTTCGAGATCAGCCGCAGCTACAAGCGCATCCTGCGGCGCGGTACGACGTACCGCTCGGGCGCCGTCGAAGCCGGCACCCGCGCCCGCGACGGCCGCGAGGTCGAGGTCGGCCCGCCCCCCGGCATCGGCCGCATCAACTGGCTCGCCGCCCCCTTCGGCCCCGACGAGATCGCCGTCCTCCTGCACGCCGACCGCAGAACCGTCACGGCCGCCATCGAGATCGAGGGCCCCGGCGTCGGCCTGCGCGACAGCGAGGACCAGGAAGCCCTCGTCGACCGCTTCGGCACCCTCCTCAAGCACGTCGCCAACGGCGACGGCTTCGTCACCCGCCTCCAGATGCTCGCCCGCACCCTCCCCGCCGACCCCGACGCCCACGCCAAGGACGTCGCCCAGCGCGGAGACACCCACGCCCCGGCCTGGCTGCGCGACTCCTACGACCAGCTCCAGTCGATGGTCTCCACCTCCTCGGAGCAGCACCGCGCCTACCTCGTCGCCTGCATGCACTACACCCGCGAGCTCGCCGCCGAAGCCAACGCCATCGCCCGCGCCGGAGGCCACAAGGGCCGCAAGCTCGACCGCGACTCCGGCCTCGCCATCGTCATGGCCCGCGAGCTCACCGACATCTGCGCCCGCCTCGCCGAAGCCGACATCCGCGTACGCCAGCCCCTCGGCCAGGGACGCCTGTCCTCCCTCGTGCACTCCATGTACGATCCGGACCACCCCATCGACCACATCCAGGCCATGACCAAACGCAACGCCTGGCCGGCGGAACTCGATGCCGTGGAGCCCACCTACCTCCAGGCCAAGACCCGCGAATCCTCCACCCGCGCCCCCTGGTGCCACGCCACCGCCTGGGTGAAGGAATGGCCGATGACCCCGGTCGGCGTCAACTTCCTCGCCCCCCTCCTCGTCCACACCCCGGACGTCATCCGCACCGTCGCCGTCACCATGGACCTCGAACCCACCGAGATCGCCATCGAGCGCATGCTCACCGAGAAGACCAACGACGAGGCCGACGCCTCCCGCGCCGCCAAGATGAACCGCACCGTCGACCCCCGCGACATCGCCGCCCACGGCCGCCTCGACCAGAGGGGTGAAGATCTCGCCAGCGGCGCTGCCGGAGTCAACCTCGTCGGGTACATCACGGTGTCCTCGCGTTCACCCGAAGCCCTCGCCCGCGACAAGCGCACCATCCGCGCCTCCGCCGGCAAGTCCTACCTGAAGCTCGAATGGTGCGACCGCGAGCACCACCGCGCCTTCGTCAACACCTTGCCGTTCGCCACCGGCATCCGACGTTAGCTGGAGGGAAGTGCCGCCCATGCGAGATCCCATGTCCGCGCTGACGGACGCCTTCACCAGCTTCCTCTTCGGCAAGGTCGAGACCACCCGCCTGCCCGTCCGCACCTCCACCGGCCAGGCCCAGGCCGTCTACCTCCCCACCGCCGCCCCCGGCCTCGGCGACTCCGGCGTGATCATCGGCCGCGAGGTCTACAGCGGCAAGGGCTACATCTACGACCCCTTCCAGCTCTACGGCCAGCAGCTCCCCGCCCCCCACTGGCTCGTCCTCGGCGAGTCCGGCAACGGCAAGTCGGCGCTCGAGAAGACGTACGTCCTGCGGCAGCTCCGCTTCCGCGACCGGCAGGTCGTCGTCCTCGACGCCCAGGGCGAGGACGGCGTCGGCGAATGGAACCTCATCGCCCAGCAGCTGGGGATAACCCCCATCCGCCTGGACCCCGTCGCCGCCAACGACGACGGGATCCGCCTCAACCCCCTCGACCCGGCGATCACCACGACCGGACAGCTCGCGCTGCTCCGCACCATCATCGAAGTCGCCATGGGCCACGGCCTCGACGAACGCTCCGGCTTCGCCCTCAAGGTCGCCCACGCCTACGTCGTCGAGACCATCCAGGACCGCCAGCCCGTCCTCACCGACATCGTGGAACAGCTGCGCCACCCCGAAGCCGAATCGGCGCTGGCCATGAACGTCGACATAGACGATGTCCGGGCCTGGGGCCTCGACGTGGCCCTCGTCCTCGACCGCCTCGTCGACGGCGACCTGCGCGGCATGTTCGACGGCCCCACCACCGTCGGCATCGACCTCGACGCCCCGCTGATCGTCTTCGACCTCTCCCACATCGACCGCAACTCCATCGCCATGCCCATCCTCATGGCGATCGTCGGCGTGTGGCTGGAACACACCTGGATCCGGCCGGACCGCAAGAAGCGCATCTTCCTCGTCGAAGAGGCCTGGCACATCATCAACAGCCCCTTCGTCGCCCAGCTCTTCCAGCGCCTCCTGAAGTTCGGCCGCCGCCTCGGACTCTCCTTCGTCGCCGTCGTCCACCACCTCTCCGACGTCGTCGACGGCGCCGCCGCACGCGAGGCCGCCGCCATCCTCAAAATGGCCTCCACCCGCACCATCTACGCCCAGAAGGCCGACGAGGCCCGCGCCACCGGACGCGTCCTCGGCCTGCCCCGCTGGGCCGTGGAAATCATCCCCACCCTCACCCCCGGCATCGCCGTCTGGGACGTCAACGGCAACGTCCAGGTCGTCAAACACCTGATCACCGAAACCGAACGCCCCCTCGTCTACACCGACCGCGCGATGACGGAGTCCTCCACCCCCGAGCAGCTCCCCGACGAGCTGCTCGCCGCCGAACTCGAAGCGGAGGAACGAGCCCTGTACATCGAACGCCAGCGGGGCTCCGGCCCCGGATCCGCGACCACGGTGGCCTGACCATGCCCGACGCGAGACGTACGGAACCCCCCGCGCGCGCCGGCGGCGTCCCCGACGGGGTCCTCGTCGGCCTCCTGGCCTTCCTCCTCGGCCTCGCCGTCCTGGTCTGGTCGGCCACCGGCCTCGCCGCCCTCTTCACCAAGGGCGCCTGGCCGGACACCGTCACCTTCACCCGCACCCCCGAGGCCGTCCGCGCCCTGATAACGCAACCCCACGACCTCGCGGCGGCCTGGCCCGACACCGACCCGGCGGCCCTCTCCGGGTGGGGGCTCTTCTGGGGCCTGTTCATCAGCCAGCTGCTGGTCCTGCTGGTCCTGACGATCTTCACCATGGGCGTCGTTGCCCGTACGAGGGCCCGCCGCCCCCGCACCGGACACCAGCCGGCCCCCTCCGACCCCGCCCCCACCCCCGCCCAGGCCCCGGCACAGACCCAGCCGCCGGGCCAGGTGCCCGGCGGCCCCCGCGACAACGCCTCGGCACCGGCGGCAGCGGCCCCTGCCCCGGCACCGGATCACCCCGCCGGGAGCCGGACCCCGCTCCCCGGCCCGGCGCAGGCCCCGGCCCGGGCAACGGCCGCCCCCGCCGCGCACGCCCCGGTCTCCGCCCCGGCACCGGCACCCGTACCCGTCCGGGCCCCCGTACCCGCACCGGCGACGCCGCCACGGAAGCCGACCCCGGCCCGCTACACCACCGCCGGCCAGGCCCCCGCACCGGCCGGGGACGCCTACCGCTACGGGTTCGGCTACGCCCCGGCACCGCCCACCGCACCGGCCCGCCGCCTCGTCTACGGCGGCCCGGCCGAACGCCACCGCCTCGCCGCCCAGGCCCTCGCCGCCGCCGAGGGCGCCGCCCTGGTGGTCACCTCGTCCCCCGCACTGTGGTCGGAAACCAAGGACGCCCGGGCGAAACTCGGGCCGGTCCTCCTCTACGACCCCTCACACCTGTGCGACACCCCGGCTCGGATGCACTGGAACCCCGCCGACGGCTGCGCCGACCGCGACACCGCCGCCGCCCGGGCGGTCGCCCTGCTGGCCCCCGTACGCCCCCAGGCCCGCCTGGACAGCGCCGTCGCCGACACCGCCGAGACCCTCCTGCGCAGCTGGCTCCAGGCCGCCGCCCTCGACGGCCTCCCGTTCAAGCACCTGGCCCGCTGGGCCCAGGGCAACAGCGCCCAGGACCCGGTCCGCACCCTGCGCACCCACCCCCGGGCCGCCCCCGGCGCCGCCGGTGAACTCGAGAGCGCCCTCACCGCCCACCCCGAACGACGCGACCAGGCCCAGCAGCTGACGGCCCGCGCCCTGTCCTGCCTGACCTCGATCCACATCCGCGAGGCCTGCAACCCGAACCGTACGGATTCCCTCACGCTGGCATCGTTCGCCGCCGAAGGGGGCACCCTCTACGTGCTGGGCGAACCCCTGGAGGACCCCCGCACCCACCCGGGTGCGATGCCCCTCCTGACGGCACTCGCCGCAGACGTGGTCGAGCACGGCCGCCGCATGGCCGCACGGTCATCCCACGGCCGGCTCGACCCACCACTGACGCTGGTCATGGAGGACGTGGCGGCCGTCGCCCCCGTCCCCCAGCTCCCGGACCTCCTCCACGACGAGGCCCTCCCCCTGCTGGCGCTCTGCCGCAGCCGCGAACAGGCCCGCTCCCGCTGGCCGAACGCCCGCCTGGACCCGCCCCGCTGACGCCACCGGACCCCGATTCAGCGCCCCAGGACGTACTCGCGCTCCTCAGCCCCCGACTCCAGCTCCACCACCCGCCCGCTCGCCACGAACCCGAACCGCCGGTAGAAGGCGGCCGCCCGCAGGTTCTCCTCGTGCACGAAGAGCCGTATGCGCTCCGGCACCGGCGCCTCCAGCCCCCGCGCCCACTCCACCCCGGCGGTGAACAGCGCCTCGGCCAGTCCCGCGCCCCGCCGCCCTCCGCGTACGAACACCCCGACCACATGCGCCTGGGTCTTCTCCACGGGCAGTCCGAAGAAGTCGGTGCTCCCCGCCTCCTCTACGAGCACGCTCACCGACCCGTCCCACTCACCGTCGGGCCGCTCCGCGACGAACTGCCGCGCGACCCGCCCCCGCGAGGCGCCCAGCGCCCGGTCCTGCCAGAACTCGTCCGGCCGTTCCTCCGCCTGCTCCAGCGTCTCCAGGAACGCCACCGGCGCCGCCGGGTCCCGCAGGGCGTCCAGCCTCAACGCCTTGACCTGCTGCCACTCGTCGGCCCGTACGGCCCGCACCACATGCTGATCCATAATCGCGAATACTAACCACCCGCTTGTTGCACACTGCACCCATGCATCCGCACGCCCGGGCACTCGCCCACGTCACCGCCCTCTCCTCCGGCCCCCCGGTGGACCCGTCCCTCACGGTCACGCTCAACTTCCACCCGGACCGCGTCAGCGACGACCGTCCGATCCTCACCGCTCTGGCCGAGGAGGGCGTCTACCGCTCCCAGTTCGTGACGGGCACCAGCAACGGCGGCCTCACCGCCCGGCCCGGCGGCGCCCGCCGGCAGTGGGAGAGCCGCATCTTCGGCGGCGCCTACGACGACGCGCCCGCCGAGGAACGCCCGGTGTACGGCGCCCTCAACTTCCGCCACAACCCGGCCGGCGCCGCTCCCCGCTTCGGCTCCGCGCACTTCCGGCTCCGTCCGGAAACCCTGTCCCGCACCACCTTCTGCTACCCGGACAGCTACCTGGAGCCCAAGGCCTTCGGCGTGGCCGACCGCATGTCGCTGATCCCCCTGGCCGTGGCCGACGACCAGGACGCGCTCGACGACTACATCGAGGCCCAGGTCCACACCCCGGTACGGCTGGACCACGACGTCGCGGCCCTCGTGCTCGACCCCAGCTACCGCGACACCGAGGTCGAGGCCGCCGCCGCGAAGCTCCCCTGCCCCACGGAATGGCACCCGGGCTTCCGCCTCACGGTCACCGAACTCCGCCGGCACCCGGACTACCGCGGCCAGGACTTCGTCGACCTCGGCTGCGCCATCGCCGTCGGCGACGTCCTCACCCCGCGCATCCTCGGCGACGCCGCCCGCAGCGGCCGCTACGACGAGCAGGCCCTGAAGCGCGTCTGGCACTACCTGGCCCGCTTCGGCTCTCAAGCATAAAAGACCCGTGCAAAGCCCCGTGAACGCAGAAAAGCCCCGCACCAGAAGGTGCGGGGCTTTCCCACAATAATTGTTCGGCGGCGTCCTACTCTCCCACAGGGTCCCCCCTGCAGTACCATCGGCGCTGAAAGGCTTAGCTTCCGGGTTCGGAATGTAACCGGGCG
>NZ_JBIBCI010000032.1:0-41631 GCF_042901085.1 Streptomyces sp. NPDC012794 | reverse complement strand
GCTCTGGCGGGGGGGCGCCCCCCCCCGCGGGGGGGGGGGGGGGGCGGGGGGCCCGCCCGCCCCCCCCCCCCGGGGGGGGGCCCGGGGGGGGGGGCCCCCCGGGCGGGGGGCGGGGGCCCCCCCCCACGTCGTTGTGCCCGGAAGAGACCTGAAGGCGAGCGACAGGGGGTTCTCATGGGCCGCGTGGTATTGGAGCGTTTTCCGGCGGGAAGTCCGAGGGGGAGCTGGCCCGCCGAGGAGTACGCGGCGCAGCGGACGCGCGAGGGCGTTCCGGCGGAGGTGGTGATGGACCTGGCCAGTGACGCGTTCCTGGTCGTGATCCGGCAACGGGAGGCGCATTCCGGTCACTGACCGGCGCCGGCGCGTCCGGTGGCTGCACGGCCCTTGGCGCCGGCGCCCCGCAGCCGCACACTGACCCGATGACGCAGCGTGTGGACCTGGCGACCGTGATGGACCGTCTCGCCATCGACGAGGTGGTCTCGGAGTACGCGGTGGCCGTCGACGACGGGGACTGGGACGCCTACCGCGCCCTGTTCACGCCGGGGGGACGGGCCGACTACAGCTCGGCCGGCGGGGCCGAGGGCCCGGCCGCGGAGGTCGCCGACTGGCTCGCGCGGACGATGGAGCTCTTCCCGGTGCGCCAGCACCTGATCGTGAACCGGCTGATCCGGCTGGAGGACCGGGGCGGGTATCCCGGGGACTCGGCGCGGGTACGGGCGGACTTCCTGAACCCGATGCGGCTGGCCGGTGCCGGCGACCGCGGCACCTCCCCCAACTTCGTCGCCGCCGGGCGGTACGCCTTCTCGCTGGCCCGCACCCCGGACGGCTGGCGGCTCACGCGGGTCACGGTCCACGAGAAGTGGCGTCACGTAGCGGCCTGAGGCCGCGCCCGGCCGAGGGCGGTCCCACACTGGAAGCGGAGGCGCGTCATGCTGCTCGCGAAGCGGACCCGATGGTGGCGTGCGGCGGGCGCCGTGGCCGCCGGGGCGCTGCCCTGTCTCGCGTTTCCGGCGCCGGGGCTGTGGTGGTTCGCGTACGTCGCCCTCGTGCCGTGGATGCTGCTGCTGCGCTCCGCGCCCACCGGGCGGCGGGCCGCGCTGGAGGGCTGGCTGGGGGGTGCGGGGTTCATCGTGGCGGTGCACCACTGGCTGCTGCCGAGCCTGCACGTGTTCCTGATCCCCGTCGCCGTGCTGCTGGGGCTGCTCTGGGTGCCCTGGGCCCTGCTGGTGCGGGAGTTGCTCGGCGGGGTGCCGGGCCCGCGGCGGGCGGCGGCCGGGCTGGTCCTCGTACCGGCGGGGTGGCTGCTGTCGGAGCTGGCCCGGTCCTGGCAGGGGCTGGGCGGGCCGTGGGGGCTGCTGGGGGCGAGTCAGTGGCAGGTGCCGCCGGCGCTGCGGCTGGCCTCGGTGGGCGGGGTGTGGCTGGTGAGCCTGCTGGTGGTGGCGGTGAACTGTGCGGTGGTGCTGCTGGTCGCGGCGCCCCGGGCGCGGGTTCCGGCGGTGGCCTCGCTGGCGGGGGGTGCGGTGCTCACGGGGGTGGTGTGGCTGTGGCTGCCGCGCCCCGAGGTGTCGGGCGGGGTGCGCGTGGCCGTCGTGCAGCCGGGCCCGGTGGGCGGGGCGGACAGCGCGGAGCGGCGGTTCGCGGTGGAGGAGGGGCTGACGCGGACCCTGGCGGGGGCGCGGCCGGACCTGGTGGTGTGGGGGGAGAGCGGCGTCGGCGCGGACCTGGCGTCGCGGCCCGACCTGTCCCGGCGGCTGGCGGCCCTGTCCGCGGAGCTGGGGGCCCCGTTGCTGGTCAACGTGGACGCCCGGCGCTCGGACCGGCCCGGGATCTACAAGAGTTCGGTGCTGGTCGGCCCGGAGGGCCCCACCGGCGACCGGTACGACAAGATGCGGCTGGTCCCCTTCGGCGAGTACGTGCCGGCCCGCTCGCTGCTGGGCTGGGCCACATCGGTCGGCAGGGCGGCCAGCGAGGACCGGATGCGCGGCGCGGCCCCTGTGGTCGTGGACCTGCCCGGCGGGGTGCGGCTGGGTCCGCTGGTGTGCTTCGAGTCGGCCTTTCCCGACATGAGCCGGCACCTGGTCCGCGCGGGCGCCGGGGTACTCGTCGCGCAATCGGCGACCTCGACCTTCCAGGACAGCTGGGCACCGGCCCAGCACGCCTCCCTGGCGGCCCTGCGCGCCGCCGAGACGGGCCGCCCGGTGGTGCACGCGACCCTGACCGGCGTCAGCGCCGTCCACGGGCCGTCCGGCGAGCGGATCGGGGCCGCCCTGCCCACCTCGGCGAGCACGGCGGTCGCGTACGAGGTGCCGCTCGCCCGCGGCACGACCCTCTTCGTCCGCTTCGGGAACTGGCCGGCGGGCGCCTGTCTGGCCGCGCTGGCGGTGTACTGCGCGGCCGGGGCGGTGCGGGCGGTCAGGCGGCCCGGGAGGCCTGCTCCAGAGCCGTCAGCACCACCCGCTCGCACAGCTCGTGGGTGAGCAGGGCGTCCCGGGCGCTGAGCACCTTGCCGGCCGCCACGGCCTCCAGGAAGGTGTCCACGACCTGCTCGATGCCGCGCTGACGCGCGACGGGGACCCAGTCCCCGCGGCGGCGCACGGTGGGCTGGCCACGGTGGTCGACGACCTCGGCGAGGTTGACGACCTGGCGCTTGGAGTCCTGGCCGGACACCTCCAGGACCTCCTCGGCCGACCCGGACCGGCGGTTCATGATGCCCAGGGCGGTGAAGCCGTCGCCGGACATCTGGAGCACCACCTGCGACATCAGTCCCTCGCGCACCACGGCCCGTACGTCGATGTGGTCGGCCTCCGCGGGGAGCAGGAAGCGCAGGGTGTCGACGACGTGGATGAAGTCGTCGAGGACCAGGGTGCGCGGGTCCTCGGGGAGCCCGACCCGGTTCTTCTGCATGACGATCAGGTCGCGCGGGTGGTCGGCGCACAGCGTGTAGCCGGGGGCGTGGCGGCGGTTGAAGCCGACGAAGAGGCTCACCCCGAGCTTCTCGGCACGCTCGACCAGGCGCCGGGAGTCCGCCAGCTCGTAGGCCAGCGGCTTGTCCACGTAGGTCGCCACGCCCGCTTCCAGCAGCCGCTCCACGATCTGCGGGTGGGTGTCCGTCGGGGCGTGCACGAAGGCGGCGTCGAGGCCCTCGGCGAGCAGTGAGTCCAGCGTGGTGTGGCGGCGCTCCGGCGGGACGCGGTGGACGTCTGCGATCCGCTCGAGGGTGGCCGGGGTGCGGGTCTGCAGGTGCAGCTCCAGCCCGGGCCGGGTGGTGAGGACGGGCAGGTACGCCTTCTGCGCGATGTCGCCGAGTCCGATGACGCCGACCTTCACCAGGAGCCTCCTGTGTGTGCCTTGGGGACAGCCGCAGCTTAATCCCTGGTGGGAGGCGGCGCGTTCGTCCAGGATGTGGACCATGACGTCGAACGGACCGCACCGCCCCGAACCCTCCACCACCGCCGGCGAGCGCGAGATGCTGGAGGGCTGGCTCGATTACCACCGCTCCACCCTGGCCTGGAAGTGCGAGGGGCTCTCCGAGGAGCAGTTGCGCCTCACCCCGCTCCGGCCTTCCGCGCTGAGTCTGCTGGGCCTCGTACGGCACATGGCGGAGGTGGAGCGGTACTGGTTCCGGGAGATCACCCTGGGCGAGGACCTGCCCGAGCTGTACAGCACCCGCGAAAACGTGGACGGGGACTTCGAGTTCACCGACGGGGACACCTGGGCCTCGGCCGAGCAGGTCTGGCGGACCGAGACCGACCTGGCGCGGCGGGCGGCGGCGGGCCGCTCCCTGGACGCGGTGTCGGACGCCGCCAGCCACCACCGCGGCGAGGTCTTCAGCCTGCGCTGGGTGTACACCCACATGATCGAGGAGTACGCCCGTCACAACGGGCACGCGGACCTGCTGCGCGAGCACATCGACGGCGCCACCGGCGAGTAGCGCTGTCCGCCGGTCGCCCCTCCGCGTCACCCGTGCGGGGTGAATATCGGCTCCCGGTTATCGCAACGGGGTCGCCGCACAGCAGAGTTGCGTGGGTGCACCCCACCCGAACCTCGACGAAGCTGCTCCTCGGAGCCGCCTGTGCCGTCTCGGCCGTCTCCGGCTGCGTGAACGTGAACCCCTCCCCCACCGGCCCGGCGGCGGCCCCCGGCGGACCGCCGCCCCGGCACGAGCCGCGCGGCGGGCCGGGGGCGCTGCCCGTGGTCGTCCAGGCGCCCGCCCTGGAGGCGCTGAGGGCGGTACCGGGGGAGGGCGCCCGCCCGTCGGCCCCGACGGCCGCGGGGCGGGGCTCGGCGCGCACCGTACCGGGGCCGCGTACGGAGCCCCGGGAGGCCGCACCGGCCGCACCCGCGGTACCCGACATCCCGGAGCCGGCCGAGCCGCCGGGGCGCGCCCGGGGCGGTGCGGCGGGCCGTCCGCCCGCCCCGGGGCGGGAGGGGCGGCTGCCGCCCGGGCTGGTGCGGGAGCTGCCGGTCCGGCCCGCCGACGTGTGCGCGCTGGGCCGCCGGCACGGGGACTGGGATCCGGACGGTCCGGAGGCCCGGATCTGCGCGGGCGTCGAGGGCGGCTGAAGCGGACCCGGCCCCCCGCGGCCGTCACACCCCGTCGGGGGCCGCTGGACCGGGCCTACGCCTGCCCGGGGAAGGGGCGGGGCCCCGGGCCCCCCTCGGTCTCCAGCCGGCGCTCCAGGCGGGCGATGGCGGCCCGTACGCCGTTGCCGTACCCGTCGTCGGACAGCGCTCGGGTGGCGGCCCGGGCCCGCGCGAGGTGGGCCCGGGCCTCCTCGGGCCGGCGCAGTTTGGCGTAGTCGGCCGCGAGGCTGAGGTGCAGCGACGGGTAGAACCCCCGCACGGCGGGGTGCGGGTCGGTGCGCCCGGGGAGCGTCTCTCCCGGCCGCTCGCCGAGTCCGTCGGCGGCGGTCAGCGCCCGCAGGTCCCAGGCCAGTTCGTCGGCGGGGTCGTCCTGCGCGTCGGCCAGGTAGTGCGCGAGCGTGCAGCGGTGCAGGGAGTCGCCCTCCTCGCCGATCTCGGACCAGATCTCGCCGAGCCGGTTGCGGGCCTCCTCGCGGTCTCCGGCGTGCAGCAGGATGACGGCCTGGCCGATCCTGGTCATGACGGCGTCCTCCGACGCCTCCTGCTGCTGCTCCGTCAACGGGGCCTCCGGCTCGCTCCGCCGGACCGGTTCCGGTCCGATCATCAAGAAGCTAACCGGCGGCACCGGATCTGGCGCCGAGGCGCGGTGTGGTGTCAGCCGAGGTCCGGGATCCGCCAGTCGATCGGCTCATGGCCCTGGGCGGCGACCGCCTCGTTGATCTGCGTGAAGGGACGGGAGCCGAAGAACTTCTTCGCCGACAGCGGCGAGGGGTGGGCGCCCTTGACGATCACGTGCCGCTCCTCGTCGATGAGCGGGATCTTCTTCTGGGCGTAGGCGCCCCAGAGCACGAAGACGACCGGGTCGGGGCGATCGGACACGGCCCGGATCACGGCGTCGGTGAACTTCTCCCAGCCCTTGCCCTTGTGCGAGTTGGGCTCGGCCTCGCGGACGGTGAGGACGGCGTTGAGCAGCAGGACGCCCTGCTCGGCCCACGGCATCAGGTACCCGTTGTCCGGGACCGGCAGGCCGAGCTCCTCCTTCATCTCCTTGTAGATGTTGCGCAGGGAGGGCGGGGTCTTGACGCCGGGGCGCACGGAGAAGCAGAGGCCGTGTCCCTGGCCGGCGCCGTGGTAAGGGTCCTGGCCGAGGACCAGGACCTTCACCTTGTCGAACGGCGTGGCCTCCAGGGCCGCGAAGACCTGTTCGCGGGGCGGGTAGACCGGCCCGTTCGCCCGCTCCTTCTCGACGAACTCGGTGAGTTCCCTGAAGTAGGGCTGGTCCAGCTCCCCGCCGAGGACGGGGAGCCAGGACTCGGGCAGCATCTGGGTCACGTCGACAACCTCCGGTACAAGTTCGTGCAACTGCTCTGAACCTACCGGGGACCACTGACAACGCCGCCATCCGGGCGCCCCGCCGGGATCACCAGCTGGTCTTGCGGTACAGCTCCCACATCTGCATGGCGGTCTGCGGGTCCAGTGCCCGCTCGGCGCCGGCGATGTCCTCGCGCGCGCCGACGTAGAGCTTGCCCTGCCACAGCGGCAGCAGCCGGACGTCCTGGGCGAAGATCTGCTGGGCCGCCTCGAACTCCCTGACGCCCGCCGAGCGGTCGCCCTCGCGGCGGGACTTGGGCAGCAGCTCGTTCACGATCTGCGCCGGCTCGTACGGGGTGCCGACCGCGTTCTCCTTGCCGACGAACGGCGCGATGAAGTTGTCGGGGTCCGGGAAGTCCGGGAACCAGCCTCGGCCGAAGACCGGGTACTGGCCGCTCTTGTAGCCCTCCTGGAATGCCTTCCACGGCTGGCCGCGCAGGGTGATCTTGAAGAGGTCGCTCTCGTCGAGCTGCCGCTTGATCTCGGTGAACTCGTCCGCGGTGGAGGCGCCGTACCGGTCCGTGGTGTACCAGAAGGTCAGCTCCACCTTCTGGGTGATCCCCGCGGCCGTGAGGATCTTCTTGGCCTTGGCCACGTCGGGGTTGCCGTACATGTCGTAGAAGGGCGTCCTGTGGCCCACGACGCCCTTGGGGACCATCGAGTAGAGCGGCTCGGCTGTGCCCTGGTAGACCTTGGAGACGATCGCGCCCCGGTCGATGACCTGGGCGATCGCCTGTCGCACGGCCTGCTTGTTGACCTGGGGGTCGTTCGGGTTGAAGACCAGGTAGCGGATCTCGGCGCCGACGTTCTCCACGACCTGGACGCCGAGGGCCTGCGAGGCGGGGGTCTGGAGGTCCTTGATCTCTGGGGCGGAGAGGCCGCGGTAGGTGGCGTCGATCTCCTTGCCCTTGAGGGCGGCGACCATCTTCTTGGAGTCGGAGAAGTAGCGGATCGTCACGCCGTCGTTGCGGCGGTTGGCGAAGCCGGTGTAGCTCTCGTTGCGGCCGAGGACCGCCTCGCCGCCCTCGGTGTACGAGGTGAGGACGTAGGGGCCGGAGCCGGTGACCTTCCCGTCGGTGCGGATCTTCCCGGCCGGGTAGTCCTTCGGCGCGACCAGGGAGGCGGCCGGCGAGCCCAGCACGTACGGGAAGGTCGCGTCGGGGGTCTTCAGGTGGAAGACGACCGTGAGCGCGTCCGGCGCCTCGATCTTGTCCAGGGTGTTGAAGAGACCGGCGGGACCGACCTTGTGGTTGATCGTCTTGATCCGGTCGAGGGAGTGCTTGACCGCCTTGGCGTCGAGCGGCTCGCCGTTGGAGAACTTCAGGCCCTTGCGCAGGGTGCAGCGGTAGGCCGTGTTCGCCGAGTCGGTGAACTCACAGCCCTGGGCCGCGTCCGGCTGGGGCTTGGTGCTGCCCGTCGGGAAGGCGAGCAGGGTCTGGTAGACGTTGCGGTACAGCTCCCAGGAGCCGTCCCAGGCCGCGGCGGGGTCGAGGTGGCTGGGCGCGCTCGTCGTCCCCACGGTGATCCTCTTCGCGGTCTCGCCGTCGTCGTCCGAGAACAGGCCGCATCCGGCGAGCAGGGATATGGACGCAACGGCCGCAGCGATCTGCAGGCATCTGGTCCGGTTGAACACGTGCACGCTCCTCGATCAGCCAGGGGTGCGGCAGACCCTACCGCAGAGCCTCACAAATCCAATGGGCAGGTTTCGTGAGGCACTTGACCGATTTCGTGCCAGTTCGACACGCATTTGCCTCCTGTCAGGAGGCAAATGCGTCCGGATATCGGTCAATGAACCCCGGCATTGAGGAACATTCCCCCGTCGACGACGAGCGTTTGTCCTGTGATCCATTCCGCTTGTGCAGATGTCAGGAATGCGGCTGCCCCGCCGATGTCCTCCGGAACGCCGAGCCGGCCGAGCGGATAGGCGGCCGCCGCCTCCTGCTCACGGCCCTCGTAGAGCGCCTGCGCGAACTTCGTCCTGACCACCGCCGGGGCGATGGCGTTGACCCGCACGCCCGGCGCCATCTCGTGCGCCAGCTGGAGGGTCAGGTTGATCATCGCGGCCTTGCTCATCCCGTACGCCCCGATGAAGGGCGAGGCCGAGACGCCGGCGATGGAGGCGATGTTCACGATGGCCCCGCCGTGGTCCTTCTGCCAGGCGTGCCAGGTCCGCTGGGCGAAGCCCAGGGCGGAGATCACATTGGTCTCGAAGACCTTGCGCGCCACCCCGAGGTCCAGGTCCGCGATCGGCCCGAAGACCGGGTTGGTGCCCGCGTTGTTCACCAGGAAGTCGACGCGGCCGAAGACCTCCATCGCACGCTCCACGGCGAGGGCCTGGTGGGCCTCGTCGTGCGCCTTCCCGGCCACTCCGATCACCCGGTCCGCGCCGAGCCGCTCCGCGGCCTCCTTGAGCGCCTCCTCGTTGCGCCCGGTGATCACGACCCGGTCGCCGCGGGCGACCAGGGCCTCGGCGATCCCGTAGCCGATGCCCCGGCTCGCGCCGGTGACCAGGGCCACCTTGCCGCTGTCGACACGGCCGGCGTCCCCGCCGATGCCGTCGCCGATGCCGTTGTCGATGCCGTTGTCCGTCATGACGTACGCCCGCCTCTCGTCGAACCGTCAGTTGAGCGGGCCGCCGGCCACGTACAGGACCTGGCCGGAGACGAAGCCCGCGTCCTCGCCCGTGAAGAAGGCGATGGCGCCCGCGATGTCCTCCGGACGGCCCACGCGCTGCACCGGGATCTGGGAGGCGGCGGCCTGCTGGAACTCCTCGAAGCCCATGCCGACGCGGGCCGCGGTCTGCGCCGTCATCTCGGTCACGATGAAGCCCGGGGCGACGGCGTTGGCGGTGATGCCGAACTTGCCGAGCTCGATCGCCAGCGTCTTGGTGAAGCCCTGGAGACCCGCCTTGGCGGCGGCGTAGTTGGCCTGGCCGCGGTTGCCGAGCGCCGAGCTGCTGGAGAGGTTCACGACACGGCCGAACTTGGCCGCCACCATGTACTTCTGACAGGCCCTCGCCATCAGGAACGCCCCGCGCAGGTGCACGTTCATGACGGTGTCCCAGTCGGTTTCGCTCATCTTGAAGAGCAGGTTGTCGCGGAGCACGCCGGCGTTGTTGACGAGGATCGTCGGGGCGCCGAGCGTGCTCGCGACCCGCTCGACGGCGGCCTCCACCTGGGCGGCGTCGGAGACGTCGCAGCCGACCGCCAGGGCCTTGCCGCCGGCCGCCGTGATCGCCTCGACGGTGTCCTTGCAGGACGCCTCGTCCAGGTCGAGTACGGCGACCGCACGGCCTTCGGCCGCCAGACGGACGGCGGTGGCCGCGCCGATGCCCCGGGCCGCCCCGGTCACGATCGCGACGCGCTGCTCGGTGGTGGACATGCTGGTTCTCCTCGCCCTCGAGAGACGGCCGCCCGGAGGTGAGCAACCGCTTAGTAGCTTCAGCTGAGGAGACGCTAGGAGCCCTGACACCCCGTGTCAACGGCCCCCGGCGGCAGCGGCGCGGCCCTGGCCCGGAATCAGCGGACCAGCAGGTCCAGGAGCCGTTCCAGCTCGGCGGCGGGATCGGCCGTCAGGCCGGTGTGCACCGGTCCCGGCTGCACCACCGTGCTGCGGGGGGCGATCAGCCACCGGAACCGGCGCCCCGCGTCGTCACCCGCAGCCTGGCCGGCCGCCTCGCCGCCGGCGCACAGCCCCTCGACCCCGCGCAGCGCGGCCCGTACTCCGGCCACGTCGGCCCCGGGGTCCAGCGCGAGGAGTTTCGCCTCGTCGAGGTGGGTGCGCGCGGCGACGTAGGAGTGCGCCCGGCAGTAGACGATCACACCGGCGTTGAAGCACTCACCGCGCTCCATGCGGGGCACCACGCGCACCAGCGCGTATTCGAACACGTCCCGCTTGGTCACTCGTCGCCGCTCTTCTGCTTGTTCTGGTCCGACTGGGGAGGGAGGCGCTCGGCGAGCCAGCCCGGCGGACCGGACCGCTGCCTGACCTCCGCCTCCATGGTGATCCTCTCGTGGATCGTCGCCGCACGCGGCAGCAGCGCCTCCACGTAGGCGCGGCGCACCGCGTCGGTGGAGTCGAAGCCGGGTTCGTCCACCAGCCACTCGTCGGGGACGTCGGCGGTGACCTCGGTGAGCAGTTCCTCGGTGACCAGCGGGGCCAGTTCGGCGGCGGCCGCCGCGATGTCGGGGCCGACGGGGGCCAGGACGTGGTCGGAGGCGTTGTAGGGCTTGGCGGCGGCGGCCTGGGCGGTGGGCCAGTTGTGGTGCCAGATCATCGTGGCCCCGTGGTCGATGAGCCACAGGTCCCCGTGCCAGACCAGCATGTTCGGATTGCGCCAGGACCGGTCGACGTTGTTGATCAGCGCGTCGAACCAGACGACGCGTCCCGCCTCGACCGGGTCGGCCCGGTACGCGAGGGGGTCGAAGCCGATCGAGCCGGGCAGGTAGTCCATGCCGAGGTTGAGCCCGCCGCTGGCCTTGAGCAGTTCCTGGACCTCCTGGTCGGGCTCGGCGAGCCCGATGACGGGGTCGAGCTGCATCTGCACCAGCCGCGGGACGCGCAGACCCAGCCGCTGGGCGAGGCGCCCGCAGACGACTTCGGCGACCAGGGTCTTGCGCCCCTGGCCGGCTCCGGTGAATTTCATGACGTACGTACCGAGATCGTCGGCCTCGACGATCCCCGGGAGCGAGCCGCCCTCGCGCAAGGGCGTGACGTAGCGGGTCGCGATCACTTCTGTGAGCATTTTGCCAGGCTAGCGGGCGGGCGCGCTTCACCATCCAAGGATTTTCCCGGACGGCTGCCAGCCCGCGGCAGACCGCCGGCCGGCCCGGGATCCGGGCGGCGGCTGCCGCCGCCCACAGGCATACAAGCCCTCCGGGAAAGGTTATGAGGAGGGGAACGCGCCCACACCGCCGGACCGGGAGCGAACGGTTCTCATCGACCGGTCCCGAACACCGTGGAAGGAGGAACGACACGATGACCGACACCCGCTCGCTCGACAGAAGCCGCTGGACGACCGCTCTCGACGGGCATCAGTACGAAGCGGAGCGGCTGCCCTTCTCGTATCTCGGCTATGACCCGAAGGACGACGTGGTGATCGTCGCCGTTGGCGGGCGGTCGTCGCGCTTCCCCCGTTCCACCGCGGCACAGGGTGCGGCACCCGAGGCGATCGACATCGCGACGGTGGACGTCCCCGAAGCTGCTGTCCGGGTCCTGGACCAGGAGGACCCCGCCACCTTGATCACCTTCTTCCCGGCCGCGGCGGCCCGTTGAGGGCGCCGTGCGAGGGCGGCGGGGGGTGCGAAGCGGTTCGAGGCGCTGGTGAGGAGATCGCATGGACGCTCATGTACAAGGCGGTTCCGAGAGGCAACACGTCCGCGTCGTGGTCGCCGATGAGCGCCGCGCCGAATTGGCGCTTCGCGGCGAGGTGACCGGGGCGGCGGCCAGAGAGATCGAGGAAGCGATGCTCGATCCGGCGCTGCGCGCCGTCGGCGAGTGGGTGTTCGACCTCGGCGAGGTCGAACGGCTGGACGCGATCTGCGCCTACGCGCTCGTCCGGCCCCTGCTGATGACGAACTCGTCCGACGCGGTGCACGTCCGCGGCGCCGCCAAGCAGGTGCGCCGGGCTCTGCACCGGACCGGCGCGAACCACTTGATCACGTTCGAGGACTGAGCGGCTCCCCGCGGCACACCGACCTCGCGGGGAGTCTTCGGCTGGTCGGGGTCCGGGCCTCACCGGCTGGTGATCTCGATGCGGTGGGGCTGGCTGCCCGTCGCCTGCCTGGGGATCCGCAGCGCAGCCCGGGGGAGTGCGAGGGCCGGGCCCGGCCGGGCGGGGAGCCCGAGCCTGATACCGCCGGGGGCATGAAGACACCGGGGCATGTGGCGCCCGGGGGCGTGGAGGGCCGGACCACGGTCAGACCGCCGCCGGATCCCTTTCCGCCGTGGCCGCAGGAGGTGCGCTGTTCCCCACCGTGCTGCGGACGGCGGTCATGCAGCGGGCACAGTAGCGTTCCGCCGTTCCCTCCGACATGAGCGCGGCGACCGTCGACCCTTGCGGCAGTGAGTAGCCGCAGAGGGTGGTCGTGGTCTGCCCCTTGGCGAGGACGTGCCACAGCATTTCCGATCGCTCGGGGGCGAACTCGGCGCGCATTTCGTACATGGGCCGTTCCCTTCCTGCCGTGGTGGCCGCGTCAGCGGCCGTCCCTGTCCATGAGAGCGCGCCTGCTCCAAAGAGGCCAACGGGCCTGGGCCATCAGGGGGATTTCGGCCTTCCGGAGGTTTGCCGGAATTCGCCGGACGCCACGCGCGTCCGGTGCCCGGACGGCGCGCCGGGCCGCTGTCCCGCGCGCGCCAGGGCCTGCCTTCCTGTTGTGGCTCGCCTGGTTTCAGGCCGCCTCCCGCACCGGCAGGATGCCCCTGCCAGACGCATCGGCCCGGGGCAGGTCACCTGCCAGCACGAGGACACGACGATGAAGGCCACCTTCGAGACGGCCATCCAGCACACCGGGCGGACGGCCATGGTCGCCGCCCTCATTACGGGCCTATATGCCGTGGAACAGCCAGGACACAAGGCGGTCGAATGGGTCTTCGTACGGCCGTGAGAAGTCGTGGAATACGACCCGATGAGGGCTCGCCTCGGGTGGTGGATAGGGCCGTTCCGCCGTGTCCGCCGTACGCCTCACCCGCACGGGGATGCGTACCGGACGGCCGGCGGCATGCGGCCGCTGACGGCGTTCGGCGTCGTAGGCGGACCGCCGCAGCGGATCGCGGAGGGTCTGGTAGGCGTCGATGACCTCGGCCAGTTCAGCGGCAGCCGTCGGCCCGCCCGGCCGGGCGTCCGGGTGCAGGGCGCGGATCAGGGCGCGGTAGGCGCTGGTGATCGCCTCGGGCGACGCCTCCGCAGGGAGTCCGAGGACGGCGTAATGGTCGCGCGATACACGCGATCCGCCCATTTTCCTCACCTCCGGAAAAGCCGGAGCGGCCCCTCCTCCAACGTGATAAAGCCCGGCGGGGAGGTTGTCAAGGTGACCCCGATCGAGAATTCGCCCGGGTGAGAAGACGAATGCCGAAGGGAGGCGACGGACTGATCACCGAGATCACCTCGAAAACGGGCGGAATTCATCTGCGTCCGGTGCCGGCGCCCAGGGGCCATGCCCGCCCAGCGGCCCTCCTCGACGCCGATCAGCCGGTCTTGAGCCCCGCCGGGGCCCACAGCGCGAGGAGGGCTCCGGCCGTGGTGATGGACGCCACGAGCGCGAGGGAGTTGCGGATCACCTCGGCGGTGCAGGACGCGGGCACCCCGGCGATGGCGTCGGACGGGACCACGACCCGGTAGCCGAGGTTCACGGCGTCGAAGACCGTGTTGGGGATCGCGATGTTCGAGGAGACCCCGGTGACGACGAGGGTGCGGACGCCGAGGTTGCGGAGCAGGGCGTCCAGGTCGGTGCCGGCCATCGGGGAGAGTCCGTGCAGTCGGCGGACCACGAGGTCCTGCCCGGCGACGGTGATGGGCGCGGCGACCCGCACCGCGTCGCTGCCGCTCAGCTGCTGTACGGGCAGTTTCGCGGCGGCCCGGAAGAGCCGCGCGTTGGCGTTGGCCCCGAGCCCGTCGGGCCGGCGCTCGGCGACCGCGTGGACCACCTGTACGCCGGCCCCGCGTGCGGCGTCGACGAGCGCGGCCACCCGGTCCAGCATGCCGGAGTCGCGGGCCTCCTTGGCGAGTTCCGGCAGGGCGCTCGTCTCGCCCACGACGCCGTTCTGGCACTCGACGGTGAGCAGCGCGGTGGTGGCTGGGTCGAGTTCCGGCATGACTCCCCCTGGTGCGGCGACGGAAGAGCACGCATGATTCCTGACACATAGTCAGATGTGAAGGGGTGGGGCACGGATGGGCGGGACGGGGCGGATGGACGAGACGGGCGCGCGGACGGCGCAGCGGCGGGGCCGGCGCATCATGATGAGCGACGAGGAGGTGGACGCGTTCCTGCGCGAGCAGCACACCTGCCGGGTGGCCACGGTCTCCCCGGACGGCAGCCCGCACGTCGGCGCGCTGTGGTTCGCCTGGGACGGCACCTCGCTGTGGCTGTACTCGATCACCCGCAGCCGCCGCTGGTCCGACCTGCGGGCCGACCCGCGGATCTCGGTGGTGGTCGACGCCGGCGAGGAGTACGGAGAACTGCGCGGGGTCGAGCTGTCCGGCCGCGCCGTCTTCGTGGGCGAGGCGCCGCGCACCGGCGAACCCTGCCCGGAGCTGCTGGAGCCGGAACGGATCTTCCCCGTCAAGAACTTCGGGATCGAGGAGATGCCGCACGACGGCCGGCACGCCTGGATCCGGCTCACGCCGCAATCGGTGGTGTCCTGGGACTTCCGCAAGATCTGAGCCGCGCCTACACGGCCGCGGCCGCTTCCCGGAGCGCGTCGACGGCGGCCCTGATGGAGGGCCGGCGGGCCGCGTCCGTCCGCCAGACGACGTACACGTGGCGACGGACGCTGTCGCTCACCGGCAGCAGCCGCACCCCCGGCGGTACGGGCCCGCGACCGAGCCGGGGCGCCACGCACACGCCCAGCCCCGCTTCCACGAAGGCCAGCTGGGTGTGGTGCTCCTCGGCGATATGCGCGATGCGCGGCTCGACCCCGATGCCGCGCAGGGTGAACACCAGCCACTCGTGGCAGAACTGGCCCTCGTTCCAGGAGATCCAGTCGTCGTCGGCGAAGTCACCGAGGGAGATCTCGGTGCGTCCGGCCAGCGGGTGCCCCGCCGGCACCGCGATGTCGGCCGCGTCGTCCAGGAGGTGGGCGCGGGTCAGCTCGGCGGGCACCGGCATCCGCTTGTTGTGCCAGTCGATGGCCAGGGCCATGTCGAGGTCACCGCGCACGACGGCCGCCATGCTCTCCTCGGGCTCCCGTTCCCGTACCAGGGCCCGCAGTTCGGGGTGGCCGGCCCGCAGGGCGGTCAGGGCCCCGGGCAGCAGCCCGCGCATGGCGGTGGGGAAGGCCCCGATCCGCAGCTCTCCCACCGCACAGCCCCGCCGGGCCTCCACATCGGCCTGCGCGAGCTCCACCTGGGAGATGATCCGGGCGGCGTGGTCGGCGAGCAGCCGGCCGGCGTCCGTGAGCCGGACCCCGCGCCCGTTCTTGGCGAGCAGCGGCTGGCCCACCTCCCGCTCCAGCTTGGCCATCTGCTGGGAGACCGCCGATGTGGTCACATGGAGACCCCCGGCCGCGCCGCTGACCGAGCCGTGGCGGGCGAGGGCGTCGAGGGTGCGCAGGCGTTCCAGGTTCAACATGTAAGCGATGCTACGCCGACCCTCGAAGGAACTCTCGCTTGTTCTACGAGGTCGCGGGCAGCAGAGTGATCCACATGAGCGCACCGACCACCTCCCGCCCCACTTCCTCCGCCTCCTCCGCCCCTTCCGTCCCTTCCGTACCGCAGCCGGCCCGCCGGGGCAGTGGCCGTACCTCCTGCCTGGACTGGCGC
Source organism: Streptomyces sp. NPDC012794 (assembly GCF_042901085.1). Lineage (NCBI taxonomy): Bacteria > Bacillati > Actinomycetota > Actinomycetes > Kitasatosporales > Streptomycetaceae > Streptomyces > Streptomyces sp. NPDC012794. The sequence continues at coordinate 26,198 of NZ_JBIBCI010000032.1, read as the reverse complement.
GTGCGGTTCGCCCTCCTCTCGGTGGTGTGGGGCTTCAGCTTCCTCCTGATCAAGGTGGGTACCGAGGCGTTCGCGCCGTTCCAGGTCGCTCTCGGCCGGGTGTTCTTCGGCGCGCTGGCCCTCCTGGCGGTGCTGTTGGTGCGCCGCGAGCCGCTGCCGCGCGGCCGGCGCACGTGGGGTCACCTCGCGGTGGCGGCACTGCTGCTGAACACGGTCCCCTTCTCGCTCTTCGCCTACGCCGAGCAGAGCATCCCCTCCAGCCTGGCGGGCATCTGCAACGCCACCTCCCCGCTGTGGGGCATGGCGCTCTCGCTGGTGGCGCTGTCTGAGGACCGCCCCACGCGCCGCCGCTTCGCCGGGCTGGGCATCGGCTTCCTGGGCGTCCTGACGGTGCTCGGCGTCTGGCAGGGCTTCGCGGGGATCGACGCCCAGGGCACCGCGCTGGCCCTGCTGGCCTCGCTCTGCTACCCGATCGGCTGGATCTACGTACGCCGCACCCTGGCCGGCACCCCCGGCTCCCCGGTGGCGCTCACCGGGGCGCAGCTCATGGTCTCCACGCTCCAGCTGGCGGCCGTCAGCGCGCTCTTCACGACGGCTCCGGCCGGCTTCCCGCTGTGGCCGACCCTCTCGGTGGTCGCCCTGGGCGCCCTGGGCACGGGGATGGCCCTCCAGATGCAGTACGGGCTGGTGTCGGAGGTCGGCCCGACCACCGCTCAGATGGTCACGTACTTCATCCCGGTGATCGCCACCACCGCCGGTGTGCTCGTCCTCGGCGAGCAGCTGCACTGGAACACGCCGGCCGGCGCGGTGATCGTGCTGGCGGGCGCGGCCCTGACCCAGTCAAGGGCCGCTTCCCGCAAGACCGACTGAGCCCCGCCGGCACCCGGGCCGGGGTCCGGCTTCAGGGCGCGAGGGGCTGGTGGACGAAGCCGGTCAGCGGGGCGAGGACCTTCCAGCCGAGCGCTTCGTAGAGCGCTCGGCCCGGGACGGTCGCGCCCAGGACGCCGGTCGTCACACCGCGCTGGACGGCCGCTTCGGTGAGCGCGCCCATCACGAACGTCCCGAGTCCCCGGCGCTGGTGGGCCTCCTCGGTGACGATCTGGTCGAAGACGCACGCGGCGCCCGTCAGGCCGATCCGGCCGCCGGCGGCGAGCTCCCCGCCGGCGGTCAGGACGCGCACGAGGACGACGTCGCCCACGGTCTCGGCGGCGGCCGTGTAGCCGCCGGGCGCGCGCACGACGGAGGGACGCAGGTCGACGGCCATCAGGAAGCCGGGGTCGATCGGCCGCCAGGCGGACGGGAACCACGGCGTCATGACGCCCGGTTCCAGAAAAGCCTTGACGCAGACCGCCGGCTCGCTGATCGAGCCGACGAGCCGCCGGGCGGTCTCGGCGTCGCCGTCACGCAGGACGTGCCGGACCGTCTCGGTCGGCCTCCCGACCTCGATGGTCAGTCCCCACGGCCGGTCCACCGGCTTCGGCGTCCCCCGCGAGACGGTCCATCCGTCGACCCACGAGCGCGCGATCTCCCACATCCGGAGCATCCCCCAGGTAATGATTGAAGTGCTTCAGGGGATATTACACATGCGGATCAAGGGACGCGCCGCCATCACCGGACCCCCCGGCACCCGCTAGTCGAAGCGCCCCCCGGTGACCGGGCGGACCGCCGCCGCCACCGCGTCGGCCAGGCCGCCGACCTCCTCCGGGGCCAGCCCGGACACGGTGATCCGTACGCCCGGTCCCGCCTGGACGCGGTACCCGGCCCCGGGGCGCACCGCCCAGCCGGCCGCCAGCAGCCGGGTGACCGCCGCAGTCTCGTCGCCGACCGGCACCCAGACGTTCATCCCGCTCCGGCCGTGTGCCCGTACGCCCCGCTCCGCCAGCGCCCCGACCAGGCCGTCCCGCCGCAGCCCGTACGAGCCCGCCACGGCCCGGGGGTCCACGGCGCCGGAGGTCCACAGGTCCACCACCGCGTACTGGAGCAGCCGGCTCACCCATCCCGGGCCCAGCCGCTGCCGGCCCCGGACCCGGTCCATCGTCACCGGGTCGCCCGTGAGCACCGCGAGCCGCAGGTCCGGCCCGTACGCCTTCGCCGTCGAGCGGATCAGCGCCCAGTGCCGGGTCACCCCGCCCAGCGGGCAGAGCGGCAGGTCGACGATCCCGTGGCCGTGGTCGTCCTCGATGAGCAGCACCTCGGGACGGCCGGCCAGCAGTTCCCCGAGCTCCGCCGCCCGGCCCGCGCCGACCGCGGCGCCGGTCGGGTTCTGCGCGCGGGCCGTCACCACCAGGGCCCTGACCCCCTCCCCCAGCGCCCGGTCCACCGCCTCCGGCACCGGCCCCTCGTCGTCGACGGCCACCGGGACCACCCGCAGCCCGAGCGCGGGGGCGAGGTCCAGCACGCTCCCCCAGCCCGGGTCCTCCACCGCCACCGCGTCCCCGGCCCGCAGGTGCGCGGCCAGCACGCGCTCGATGCCGTCCAGCGCCCCCGAGGTCACCGCCAGGGCCCCGGCCGGGACCCCGTCGGCGTCGAAGCCGGCGCGGGCGAGCCGCGCGAGGTCCGGGAGCACCGGGTCCTCGCCGTAGAGGGTCGGGGCCTGGGCGTACCGCCGGGCGGCGGCAGCCAGCGCCCCGTCCAGCGGGGGCAGGAGCGACCGGTCGGGGTTGCCCTGCGAGACGTCCCGTACGCCCGGGGGCACCGGCATCCGCAGCGCGTCGCGCGGGGCGGTCGCCGGGCGGGCCCGGACCCGGCTGCCACGCCGCCCGTCCGTCTCGATGACCCCGCGCTCGCGCAGGGTGCGGTAGGCGGCGGCCACCGTGTTGGGGTTCACCCCCAAGGCGGCCGCGAGCTCACGCATCGGGGGCAGCGGCGCCCCCGGGGCGAGCGTGCCCGATCCGACGCCCGTTTCGACACTGGCCGCGATTTCCGATGCGCGACGCCCACTGATCCGATACTCTCCTAGCACAAACCACATTATGCACTAGTACAACGGAGACCGCAGCATGAGCGCCACCACCGCCGCCTACGAGCCCACCGGCCGCACCCTCCCGAGCCGCGCGCGCGAGCGGGCGCGCTACGACCGCGAGACGGTGCACTCGATACTCGACCAGGCCTACCTGTGCCACCTCGGGTTCGTCCGCGACGGCGCGCCGGTGGTCCTGCCGACCCTGTACGGCCGCGTGGGCGAGACCCTGTACGTGCACGGCTCCACCGGCTCGCGCCCGCTGCTGGCCGCCGGGAAGGCCGACCCCGGGCTGCCGGTCTGCCTGACGGTGACGCACGTCGACGGGCTGGTCCTGGCCCGGTCCGCCTTCCACCACTCGATGAACTACCGCTCGGTGGTCGTGCACGGCACCGCCCACCAGGTCACCGACGCGGAGGAGCGCCGCATCGCGCTGGACGCCCTGGTCGACCAGGTCGTCCCCGGCCGCTCCGCCGACTCCCGGCCCGCCAACGCCAGGGAACTCGCGGCGACGGCCGTGATCCGGCTGGACCTGAACGAGGTGTCCGCCAAGGTGCGTACGGGCGGACCGAACGACGACCCCGAGGACCTGGGCCTGCCCCACTGGTCGGGCGTGGTCCCGGTGGCACCGGCGTACGGCACCCCGGTCCCGGCCGCCGACCTGGCCCCCGGCATCGCCGTCCCTGACTACATCAGCGCGCTCTGAGGCTCCTGGGCGGGCCGGTCCCCCGGCCCGGCCCCGGCCCCGGCCCCGGCGCGCACCGCGTCGGCGGGCCGGCGCGCCTCTGCCGCGATCAGCGCGCCCACCGCCGCCAGCAGCAGTACGGTGCCCAGCACCACGGCGCCGGTCAGCCGCTCCCCGAGCACCCCGACGGCGATCACGGCCGCGCTGACCGGCTCGATCAGCATGACCACCGACACCGTCGCGGCACGCACCGCCGCGGCGCCGGTGAAGTACAGCGCGTACGCCAGGGCCGTCGGCACCACGGCGACGTAGATCAGCAGCCAGAGCACCCGCCCCGGCTCGGCGGTGTGCGGCAGCAGCCCCTCCACCACCGCGAGCGGCAGCAGGCACACCGTGCCCACGGCCACCGACCACGCGGTGGTGACCAGCGGGTCCCCGCCCGCCCCGCGCCGCCCGAGCCACCGGGCCCGCAGCGTCATCGCCGCGTACCCGGCGGCCGACAGCAGCGCCCAGCCGACCCCCAGCGGCCGCACCTCGCCGCCCCCGGAGCCCAGCACCAGTACGGCCAGCCCCGCCAGGGCACCGCCGACGGCGACCGCCCCGCCCCGGCCCAGCCGCTCGCCCATCCAGTACCGGCCGCCCAGCGCGATCAGCACGGGCCCCGCCCCGAGGGTGACGACGGTGCCGACGGCCAGGCCGGTCTCCCGCACGGCCCCGAAGTAGGCGGCCTGGAACACGGTGAACATCAGCCCGGTCCCGATCAGCGAGGCCGACGACGGCCGGACCGGCCGGACCGGCCGGGCCGCCCGCGCGGGACGGCGTACGGCGAGCACCCCGAGCAGCACCACGAGCCCGCCCGCGCAGCGCCAGAACGACAGGGCGAGCGGGCCGAGGTCACTGGCCAGGAAGAGGAGGGAGGCGGCCGCACCGGCGGTGCCCCAGGCGGCTCCGGCGACGACGAGGTAGAGCAGGCTGCGCCCGGTGGCGGGCGAATGGTTCGACACGTGTTTCTCCGCGCATGCGTGAAGGACGGGGACGGAAGGCCATCGCTTCGCGGGCAGCGCGTACCGGCCCGGGAACTCCCCGGGCGGGTCTCTCGTTCTGGTGGCAGCCGCCCGCGCTAGGCGGCGGGAGGCGGAAGCACGGTCGAAGGCATGGTCAGCACCCTACGCCGTCGCCCGCCGTACGGACCAGCCCGGCCGCGATCCGCGGCCCGCCCGCCGCGGGAGTCCGGGCCGGCCCGCCCGCGCGGGCCCGGCGCCTACGCGCTCGTCGGCTCCCGGTCCGCCACGGGGAGCGGCGCCTCCTGCGCCACCACCGGCGCCGACCGTGAGGACTGCGCGATGAGCGCACCGCCGAGCACCAGCGCGCCGCCCAGGGCCTGCGGGCCCGAGAGCTGCTCCCCGAGCAGCACCCAGGCCAGTACGGTCGCGACGACCGCCTCGAGGCAGGCGACCACGCCCGCGACCTGCGGCGAGAGCCTGCGCACCGAGACCACGCCGGTCAGGTACGCGAAGACGGTGGCGACCAGCACCACCCAGCCCAGCAGGGCGAGCGCCGGCACCCGCAGGTCGCCCATCGCGGCGTACCCGCCGAGCACCTGCCAGTCCATCTGCCAGGGGCGGGCGATCACGGTCATCACCAGGGCGCCGACGATCATGCCGTGGGCGATGACGCCCATCGGGTCCGGCGCGTCCTCCGCGTCGGCGCCCTGGTCCGCGAAGACGAAGTAGAAGGCCTGGCAGCAGGCCGCGGCGAGACCGAGCAGCACCCCGAACAGGTCCAGCCGCAGGCCCGCCCAGATCTCGACCACGCAGGCCAGCCCGACGACGGCCACCGCCGCCCCGGCCGCGGCCGCCCGGGTCACCGGCTTGCGCTGCACGAAACGTATGTAGCCGAGCAGCAGGGCGGGGCCCAGGTACTCCAGCAGCAGGGCCACGCCCACCGGGATCCGCGACAGGGAGGCGAAGTAGAAGGCCTGGACGCCCGCGACGGCGACCAGCCCGAAGCCGGCCAGCAGCAGGGGCTTGCGCCGCACCAGGGAACGGTGCCGCCAGGCCAGCGGGGACAGCACCAGCGCCGCCCCGGCCACCCTGAGCCACACCATGTGCAGCGGGTCGAGACCCGCCTCGATCAGCGGCTTCGCCGCGACACCCGAACCGCCGAACGCGCATGCCGAAACGAGGGCCAGGCCCAGTCCGGCGTTCTTCCCTGACGCTTGCATCGGCCCATCATGGCAGGGCGGGACAGGAGCGTCACTCGCGAGACACCTGTTGAGACACACCCGGGATCCGGCCTGTCGGGCATCCTGGAATCTGACAGCCCGTCAGGCTTGTATGTTCCGCGCCCCGGGGCTACCTTCCGCCGCACGTACCGACCAGAAGGGGTGGACGCATGGCTGAAGTCACCGCGGAATCACGCATCGAGGCGCCCGCCGCGAAGCTCTGGGCCCAGCTGACGGACTGGGACGCGTACGGGCAGTGGAGCATGACCCACACCGACTTCCCGAAGGGCGGCCCCGAGACGCTCGCGGTCGGCTCCACCTTCGCCGAGAACATGAAGATGATGGGATTTCCCGCCGAGGTCCTGTGGACGGTCTCGGAGCTGGAGGAGCAGCGCGTCCTCGCCGTCACCGGCAAGGGCCCGATGGGCGTCGCCGTGCTCACCCGCTACACCCTGACCGCCGACGGCGCGGCCACGAGGGTCCGCATCGACGGCGAGTTCACGGGCGCAGCCGTCTCGCTGATGGCGGGCAAGCTCAAGGACTCCGCGACGGCCGCGCTGAACGAGTCGCTGCGCAAGCTGGCCGCCCTGGTCGTCTGATTGCGGGTCCCGGCCGGGCGCGCTCGCCGCCGGCGCCCCATGGGCGCCGGCGGTCCCACCGGCCTCCCGTCGCCGGTGATGGTCAGCACCCCGTCGAAGTCCGCATTGGCCGTGAACCTCCAGGAACCCTTGGCGTACTCCGTGATCGCCTTCTCCACCGGGGCTCCCGCACCCTGACACGGCGGAAGCATCAATCCCGGCCAGCAAGTACCGCAGTGCTGCCCGACGGCCCACTTGAAACCACCAGACCACGCCTGTTCATGTGCATCCCTCCCCATCCGGAGCCCCCGTCGCGGACACTCCGCTCATCCGGTACCCGGAGCGGCGAGAGTGCGCCCACCCCGCTACGGGGGACAACGCTCGTGCCGACAGACGTGGACCGGCCGCGGACACGCCCCGGACACCAGACTCATGCCCCGGCCCGCCGCAGGTGCCTGAACCGCATTCACCCCGGCTTTCCGCCATCACGGCGCCGGCCCGCGGTCCACCCGGTCGAAATCCAGTGAGGCCGGTCGAGGCCAGGCGCGACGGGACACTGTCCGACCAGTCCAGTCACCGCGCATTGGCCTTTGTCCGCGATCGCCGAACCCCCCTACGGTCGGCCCATGCGCATCCGAATCGTCGACGCCTTCACCGACCGTCCCTTCGGGGGGAACCCCGCCGGAGTCCTGCTCCTCGACGGCGGCTTCCCCCCGGACAGCTGGCTCCAGCGGGTCGCCGCCGAGGTGAACCTCTCCGAGACGGCCTTCGCCCATCCCCTGCCGCCCGGCGGCGATGCCGACTGGGCGCTGCGCTGGTTCACCCCGGCGGCGGAGGTCGACATGTGCGGCCACGCGACCCTGGCGACCGCGCACGTCATCGCCGCCGCCGGCCTCGCCCGGGGTCCGGTCCGCTTCAGCGCGCGCTGCGGGATCCTCACGGCGGAGGTCGCCGCGGACGGCACGGTCACGCTGGACTTCCCGACCTCGTCCCTGACCCCGCTCGCGCCGGTCCCGGAGGTGGACCGGGCCCTGGGCGCCGAGGCGAAGTCGGTCCACGACACCGCCGAGCACATCGGCGACCTGCTGGTGGAGCTGGCCGACGAGCGGACCGTACGGGAACTCGCGCCCGACCACGCGGCCCTGCGCGCCTACGCGCGCCGCGGGGTGATCGTCACCGCGCCGGCCGAGGACCCCTCCCGCGGCTACGACTTCGTCTCGCGCGGCTTCTTCCCCGCCGTCGGCGTCGACGAGGACCCGGTGACGGGCAGCGCCCACACCGCCCTCGCCCCCTTCTGGGCGGCGCGCCTGGGCCGCACCGAGATGACCGGCCTGCAGGGCGGGGCGCGCACGGGTCTGGTGCGGGTGCGGCTCGCGGGTGACCGTACGCTCCTCACGGGCCACGCCGTCACCGTCATCGACGGCGAACTGCTCACCGCCCCCGACACCCCTTAGGGCGTCGGCAGCCAGCCCACCTTGCCCGCGAGCAGCGCGTACCCGCCGAAGGCGACGATGTCGAGCAGGGCGTGCGCGACGACCAGGGGGCCGACCCGGCCCCAGCGCCGGTAGGCGAGGACGAAGACGACGCCCATCACCACGTTGCCGATGAACCCGCCGATGCCCTGGTAGAGGTGGTACGAGCCGCGCAGCACCGAGCTGGCGAGCAGCGCGGCCGTCGGCGACCAGCCCAGCCCGTCGAGCCGGCGCAGCAAGTACGCCAGCACGATGACCTCCTCCACCACGGAGTTCTGCACCGCGGAAAGGATCAGCACCGGGAACTTCCACCACACGTCGGGCAGGGCCTCCGGCACCACCGTCAGGTTGAAGCCGGTGGCCCGGGCCGCGAGGTAGAAGGCCAGCCCGGCGCTGCCGATGCCGGCGGCGACGAGCACGCCCCGGGCCAGGTCGGGGCCGGGCCGGGTGCGGTCGAAGCCGAGCGCCCTGAGCCCGGGCGCACCCTCGCGGGTCAGCAGGTGCGCGACGAGAAGCACGGGCACCAGCGCCGTCGCGATCCCGAACAGCTGCCAGGCCAGGTCCAGCCAGGGCCGTCCGGGCGCGTAGGAGCCGTTGAGCGTGGCCGCCTGGTCCTTGAGCCCGCCCGGCTTCGTCAGCGAACCCACGAAGCTGATCAGCGCCGAGACGCCGCTCGCGCCCAGCGAGAGCGCGAGCACGAGCAGGGTCTCGTTGCGCAGGACCCGGCGCCCGTCCTCGCGCAGTTCCACGCCCACCGGCTCCGGCTCGACCCGCACGCCTGACTCCCGTCCCGTTCCGACCACCACCCCATACTGCCTCCTCGGCGGCGGGAAGGGATCAGCGGGAACGGAGGGAGGAAGGGAGGGGCGGACGGGGCGGGGCGCGCGGCGGGCCCGCCGGTCAGCGGCGGACCGCGGTCGTGGCGTCCACCTCCTGCTCCTCCAGGCCCACGGGCCAGGTGTGCACGGGGTGCCCCTTGTGCATCAGCTCGCTGTAGCGCCGGGTGGTGGCCGCGAGGGCGGCGTCGCGTTCCAGCCCGCCGGCGAGCGCGCGGTGGTACGTGTCCACCTGCCAGGTCGCCCCGTTGACCCGGCGCCGGCACCGCTCCTCGATGATCCCCAGGTAGAGGTCCCGGTCGGCGGGCTCGATGCCCCAGGCGTCCAGCCCGGCCGCCGCCATCGGCAGCAGCTCGTCCAGCACCAGACGCACCGCGGGTACGCTCACCAGTCCCCCGGCCCGGCCGCGGCGCGGCCAGCGGATCCGGGCGTCGATCCCGTACCGGCAGGCCGCGTCGAAGTTGGCCTCCGCCTCCGCGAAGGACATCCGGGTCCACACGGGGCGCTGCTCGTCCGCGAGGGTCCGTACGAGCCCGTAGTAGAAGGCGGCGTTGGCGACGACGTCGGCCACGGTGGGCCCGGCGGGCAGGACCCGGTTCTCCACCCTCAAGTGGGGCACCCCGTCGGCGACGCCGTAGACGGGCCGGTTCCACCGGTAGACGGTGCCGTTGTGCAGCACCAGCTCCTGCAGGCTCGGCACCCCGCCCTGGGCGAGCACCCGCAGGGGTTCCTCCTCGTCGCAGATCGGCAGCAGGGAGGGGAAGTAGCGGACGTTCTCGGCGAAGAGCTCGTACACCGAGTCCACCCACCGCTCCCCGAACCAGGTCCGGGGCCGCACCCCCTGCGCCTGGAGCTCGGGCGGCCGGGTGTCCGTTGCCTGCGTGAACAGCGGCGGGCGCGACTCGCGCCACAGCTCGCGTCCGAACAGGAACGGCGAGTTGGCCCCCACCGCTATCTGTACGGCGGTCACCGCCTGCGCCGCGTTCCACACGTCGGAGAACCGGGCCGGGGTGACCTGGAGGTGCAGCTGCACGGAGGTGCAGGCGGCTTCCGGCACGATCGACCCGGTGCTCCAGGTCAGCCGCTCGACCCCGTCGATGTCGAGCCGGAAGTCCTCCCCCCGCATCATCAGGATCTGCTCGTTGAGCAGGGAGTAGCGGTCCACGGCCGAGAGGTTGGCCAGGGCCAGGTCCGCGCGGGAGATCGTGGGCAGGATCCCGATCATCACGACGCCCGCGTCGATCTCCACGGCCTGGCGGTGGGCGTAGTTCAGTCCGGCGCTCAGTTCCTCGGCGAGCTGGTCGAATACCCGCCCGTCGAGCCGGTGGGGGAGTACGTTCACCTCCAGGTTGAACATTCCGAGTTCCGTCTGGAAATCGGGGCTCGCAATCCGCTCCAGCACCTGTGCATTCACCATGCGCGGCATACCGTCGGCACCTGCGAGATTCAGCTCTATCTCCAGCCCCATCATGTTCTTGGGACGGTCGAACCTCTTCTCCGCCAGAAGCCGCTCCAGCCCCTCCAGGCACTCGTGAAGCTTCCTCCGATACCGATGCCGATCGGACAGGTCGAATCCGCCTGCCACGACCTTCTCCCCCATCGAAGCGTCCCTCCTCGAGTGGCCGGGCCCAGAGCACCCGGGCGCGCGTTACGGTCGATGATGCCCAAGCACCGTGATCCATAACGCCGGAGCGGGGGCTTGGCGGGGAGCGCGCGCCGGTATGGCCAGATGGGCGCTCCGGCACATTCGCCTGGCAACTCACCGGATGCAAATTCCCCCTGGGTTTTGCCGATTTCACATTGGCGAAGCTTTCCAGCCGAGCACCTTTCCGGTAACCTTCCAGGTCAGCGCGGTCTGTCCACGCGCAACCGGCATGAATACCATGGCAGCGAGACCGGAAGGCGCCTTGCCGGCAATAGGCAGGACGGCTAGCCGAAACACTGCGTGAACACATGTCGTATAAACTCCGCAAACGAGGCAGAGAGTTGGCGCGCGGCCATTGCCCCAAGGCCCACCTCTGACCCCAGAATGCGACAGCTCCGTCCGCACTTTCCCCCGTACCACCGGTCTCCCAAGTGAGAGGCGACCCACCATGCCGCTGCATGTCCCCCCGGCTCCCGCGCCCGCCCTGCGCAGCGTCCTCGCGGCACTCGGTTCCCCCACCGCCGTCCACGAGGCACACACCCCCGCCCTGCGCGCGGTCCAGGGTCCGATGACCGCCGAACTCGCGCTCCCCGTCCACGTGCTCGACCGGCTGGGCGTGTCCGGCCACACGGCCGGCGGCCGCCCGCCCCGCACCCGTCTCACCGGCTGGCGGTTCCTGATCCGCAGCGGCGACCGCTTCATCGCGGCGGCCGACACCCGCCTGACCCCGGACGGCTGGGCCTTCTCCCACTTCTTCGAGGGCCCCTACGTCGCCGCCACCGAACGCGCCCTGCGCCAGGCGGAGTCGCTCGGCAAGGCCTACCAGCCCCGGCTGCTGTCCGTGCCCGAGCTGTACATGCTGACCCTGTGGCTGCACGGGGCGGTGGGCGCCGACGCCGCCGCCGGCCTCCCCGCCGCCGCCGACCTGCTGGTTCCGCTGGCCCCGGCGCCGCCCGGGATCGCACCCTTCCGGCCGCACCCCGTCTCGGAGCTGCTGCCCGTACTGACCCACCGGCTGACCCGGACCGCCCCACCGGCCCCTCCCACCCTGGCGGCCCCGGCGGCTTGACCCGAGTCACCCATTCGGCCTAGTCCGCTCGGGCCAATGCGAACCACCCGAAATGACAGGGGAGTTGGCGTGAACCGCCCGCACGGGTGATGCGTCCTCATTCCAAGAGGACAGCTGCCGGGAAATACCTGCGAAGCAGCCGTCCTGGGGGAACACTGAGGACATCCTCCCCGCAGGCGCGGGGACGACCCAGGGGGACGGCCATGAATCACGCATCGAGCCGTAGCGAACAGACCACACCGCAGCGAAAGAACCCATCCATGTGCCAGCACCAGCCTGCCTGCCCGTCATCAGAATCCGCCGACCGGGAGGCCGCGCGCCCGGTGGCCAACCACCCGGAACAGGGCTGGAGCCTGCTGTGCAACGGCGTCCTGCTCTTCGAGGACACCGGTGAGCTGCTGCCGGACGGCCAGATCATCGCTCCGCACCGCCCGCTCGCGGTGGCCTAGGTCGTCTCTTCCGGATCTTGCCGGTCAAGCCCGCGGCGTCTGGTGCGGTGCCTCGCAAGGCGGAGGCACAGCGCGCGTACCGGACGTACTCGGCTGCGCCGACAACGCGGCGAGGTGCCGTGCCAGGCGTCGCGGGTCTGGGGGCACCTCCCAGCGGTAGCTGGGGGAGCAAGATCCGGAAGAGACGGCCTAGGGCACCGCACGGCGCGGACGCACGGACGAAGAAGGGGCCGGTCCCGGAGCGCAATGCTCCGGGACCGGCCCCTTCACCCTGTCACCGGCCCGTCAGCTACGGGCCCGGCTGCCGTGTCAGTGGTCGTACTCGTCCAGCGGCGGGCAGGAGCAGACCAGGTTCCGGTCGCCGAAGGCGCCGTCGATCCGGCGCACCGGCGGCCAGTACTTCTCGGCGGCGGAGACGCCCCCGGGGAAGACGGCCTCGTCGCGGGTGTACGGGTGGTTCCACTCGCCGCCCAGCGCCGCGGCGGTGTGCGGGGCGTTGGCCAGCGGGTTGTCGTCCACCGGCCACTCACCGGCCGCGACCCGCTCGATCTCCGCACGGATCGCGATCATCGCGTCGCAGAAGCGGTCGATCTCGGCGAGGTCCTCGGACTCCGTCGGCTCGATCATCAGCGTGCCGGCCACCGGGAAGGACATGGTCGGCGCGTGGAAGCCGTAGTCGATCAGGCGCTTGGCGATGTCGTCGACGCTCACACCCGTGGCCTTCGACAGCGGACGCAGGTCGATGATGCACTCGTGCGCGACCAGGTCGCCCGGACCGGTGTACAGCACCGGGTAGTGGTGCTCCAGGCGCTTGGCGATGTAGTTGGCGCCGAGCACCGCCACCTGGGTGGCGCGCTTGAGGCCCTCGCCGCCCATCAGGCGGACGTACGACCAGGAGATCGGCAGGATGCCCGCCGAACCCCACGGCGCGGCCGAGATCGGGCCGACGCCCGTCTCGGGGCCGGCGGCCGGCTGGAGCGGGTGGTTGGGCAGGTACGGGGCCAGGTGCGCCCGGACACCGACCGGGCCGACGCCCGGGCCGCCGCCGCCGTGCGGGATGCAGAAGGTCTTGTGCAGGTTCAGGTGCGAGACGTCGCCGCCGAAGTGACCCGGCTTGGCCAGGCCCACCAGGGCGTTCAGGTTCGCGCCGTCCACGTACACCTGGCCGCCGGCCTCGTGCACCTGGGCGCAGATGTCGGCGACGTGCTCCTCGAACACACCGTGCGTCGACGGGTAGGTGATCATGAGCACGGAGAGCTCGTCACGGTACTGCTCGATCTTGGCGCGCAGGTCGTCCGCGTCCACCTCGCCGTCGTCGGCGGTCTTGACGACCACGACCTTCATGCCGGCCATCACGGCGCTGGCGGCGTTGGTGCCGTGCGCGGAGGACGGAATGAGACAGACGGTGCGCTGCTCGTCGCCGTTCGCGCGGTGGTACGCGCGCACCGCGAGCAGACCGGCGAGCTCGCCCTGGGAGCCGGCGTTCGGCTGGATGGAGACCTTGTCGTAGCCGGTGACCTCGCAGAGACGTTCCTCCAGCTCGTTGATGAGCGTGAGGTACCCCTCGGCCTGCTCGACCGGGGCGAAGGGGTGCAGCTGGCCGAACTCGGGCCAGGTGACCGGCTCCATCTCGGTGGTCGCGTTGAGCTTCATGGTGCAGGAGCCCAGCGGGATCATGCCGCGGTCCAGCGCGTAGTCCTTGTCCGAGAGCTTGCGCAGGTAGCGCAGCATCGCGGTCTCGGAGCGGTGCTGGTGGAAGACCGGGTGGGTGAGGTACGCGTCCGAGCGCAGCAGGCCCTCGGGCAGCGTGTCGGCGGCGGTCCCGTCCAGGGCCTCGATGTCAGCGGTGACACCGAAGGCGGCCCAGACGGCCTCGAGGTCGGCGCGGCGCGTGGTCTCGTCGCAGGCGACCGAGACGTGGTCGGCGTCGACCCGGTACAGGTTGACCCCGCCCTCACGGGCGGCGGCGACGACCTCGGCGGCCTTGCCGGGCACGCGGGCCGTGACGGTGTCGAAGAAGGAGCCGTGGACCAGCTCGACCCCGCCGGCCGTCAGGCCCGCGGCGAGCAGCGCGGCGTAGCGGTGGGTGCGGCGCGCGATCGTCTTCAGGCCGTCCGGGCCGTGGTAGACCGCGTACATCCCGGCCATGACGGCGAGCAGCACCTGCGCGGTGCAGATGTTGCTGGTGGCCTTCTCGCGGCGGATGTGCTGCTCGCGGGTCTGCAGGGCCAGGCGGTACGCCTTGTTGCCGTCCGCGTCCACGGAGACGCCGACGAGGCGGCCGGGCAGCGAGCGGGCGTGCTTGCCCTGGACGGCCATGTAGCCGGCGTGCGGGCCGCCGAAGCCCATCGGGACGCCGAAGCGCTGGGTGGTGCCGACGGCGATGTCCGCGCCCAGCTCGCCCGGGGAGGTCAGCAGGGTCAGGGCCAGCAGGTCGGCGGAGACGGTGACGATCGCGCCGAGCTCGTGCGCCTGGTCGATGACCGGCTTGATGTCACGGACGGCGCCGGAGGCGCCCGGGTACTGGAGCAGCACGCCGAAGACACCGCGCTCGGCGATCTCGGCCGGGATGCCCTCGGACAGGTCGGCGACGACGACCTCGACGCCCGTGGGCTCGGCGCGGGTCTCGATCACGGCGATGGTCTGGGGCAGCGCGTCGGCGTCGACGAGGAAGACGCCGTCCTTGACCTTGCCCACGCGGCGGGCCAGCGACATGGCCTCGGCGGCCGCGGTGCCCTCGTCGAGCAGGGAGGCGCCGGAGGTCGGCAGACCGGTCAGGTCGGCGACGAGGGTCTGGAAGTTCAGCAGCGCCTCGAGGCGGCCCTGCGAGATCTCCGGCTGGTACGGGGTGTACGCCGTGTACCAGGCCGGGTTCTCCATGACGTTGCGCAGGATCACCGGCGGGGTGAAGGTCCCGTAGTAGCCGAGACCGATCATCGAGGAGAGCACCTGGTTGCGGTCGGCGAGCGAGCGCAGCTCGGCCAGCACCTCGGCTTCGGTGCGCGCCTCGGGCAGGTTCAGCGCCTCGGCGGTCTTGATCACATCCGGTACCGCGGCGGCGGTGAGCTCGTCGAGGGAGCCGTAGCCCACCTGGGCGAGCATCTTCGCCTGCGCTTCGGCGTCCGGGCCGATGTGACGCTGCTCGAAGGGGATGCCCCGCTCGAGCTGGGAGAGCGGAATGCGGTTGGCGGTCATAACGGAGGCCTCCTGGTCGTATGACCTGCGAGGGGCACCACGGCGCGGGCACCCGGACGGCCTCCCCCTCTGTCATCTCAACCTGAGAGCTTCACCGGAGCCGCGGGGTTCGCCCGAGAGCTCCGGCTTTCACCGTCGGTGAGGAGAAGCGCCGGTACTGCGGGTCCGGAGCCTGCCCCTGCTTTCCAGAGTGGCCTCGTCACGTGCGGTACGTATGCCTGAGAGATTCCGGGGAGGATTTGCTCCTTCGGCGCCTCCGTCGTACTCACTCGGAGGACTCTCCCGCACAGGGTCAACAGCCGTCACCCAGCCTACCAGCGAGGATCTCGACCCTCCCTCGAGTGGCCCCCTCTTCAAATATGCACTTTTGTAGTCATGACGGATGAGCTCTGCATCACTGCGACCGTACGGAGGGACCGTGCAGACCGACATCGATCCGCGCAGCCTGATCGGCCGCAAGGCGTTCGACCGCAACGGCGCCAAGATCGGCACCGTGGACGAGGTCTACCTCGACGACGCCACGGGCGTCCCGGAGTGGGCCGCCGTCCGGACGGGCCTCTTCGGCCGCGACGCCTTCGTCCCCCTGGAACCCAGCGAGGTGGTGGACGACGCCCTGCGCGTGCCCTTCGAACGCGCCCTGATCAAGGACGCCCCCGACTTCGGCGTCGGCCGCCACCTCTCCCCCGAACAGGAGCTCCAGCTCTACCACCACTACGGCCTCGACGTGGCCCTCCCCTCCGACTTCCAGCGCCCCCACCCGCAGGACAGGCCCTAAGGGCCCTCCCCTACCAGGGGCAGCGGGTCCGAGGCCTCCAGCTCGGGGTCGTCCAGCCGGAAGGTGCGGACCCGGCCCGGGGCTGATCCGGGCTGCTCGAACCGTACGGTCACCCGGCCGACCCCGCTGCCCTGCACCCACCCCGGCCCGTACACCGCGTGCCGTACGTCGCTCCCGGCGGCCCAGTGCCGTACGGGAGCGGCCTCCGTGCCCTCCAGGGCCTGCGCCGGCTCCTCGGGCGGCTCCGCCTCGCCGGAGGACTCCGCGGGGTCGTCGCCGGCTCCTCCGGCTCCTCCGGCCCCCGTGGCCCCGGCGCCGGCCGCCTCCTCCGCCTCCGCGGCGGCGGCCAGCGCGTGGGCGAACAGGTCCTCCTGGGTGTAGTCCGCGAGCCCCGTCACCCCCACCCCCAGCAGCCGCACGCCGCCGGTGGTGTCCACGCCCTCCAGCAGCCGCGCGGCAGCCTCCCGCACCACGGCCGCGTCGTCGGTGGGCCCCCGCAGCGTCTCCGAGCGGGTCAGGGTCGAGAAGTCGTACCGGCGGACCTTCAGGACGATGGTCCGCCCCGAGTGTCCCGAGCCGCGCAGCCGGCCCACGCAGCGGTCCGCGAGCCGCTGCACCTCGTTGCGGATCCGTACCCGGTCGTGCAGGTCCACGTCGAAGGTGTCCTCGACCGACACGGACTTCGCGTCGCGCTCGGCGACCACCGGCCGGTCGTCCAGACCCAGCGCCATCCGGTAGAGCCCCACCCCGTGCGCCCTGCCCACCATCCGCACCAGTTCGTCCTCGCCCGCCTCGGCCAGCTCCCCCACGGTGGTGATCCCGGCCCGGCGCAGGTGTTCACCGGTGGCCGGCCCGACCCCCGGAAGGGTGCGCACCGACATGGGCGCGAGGAGCTCGCGTTCGGTGCCGGGCTCGATCAGCAGCAGTCCGTCCGGCTTGGCCTCCTCCGAGGCCACCTTGGCCAGCATCTTGGACCCGGCCAGTCCGACCGAGCCGCTGAGCCCCGTGAGCGCCAGGATCTCCGCCCGCAGACGCTCCCCCGTGGCGCGGGCGCTCTCCGAGTCGAAGGCGGCTCCGCCCGCCTCCAGGTCCACGAAGGCCTCGTCGAGGCTGAGCGGCTCCACGAGCGGCGACAGCTCCCGGAGCAGGCCCATGACCAGCTCGCTGACCTCGCGGTAGAGGGTGAAGCGCGGAATCAGGTACGCGCCGTTCGGGCAGAGCCGGCGGGCTTGGGCGGTCGGCATCGCCGAGTGCACCCCGAAGCGCCTGGCCTCGTACGAGGCGGTGGCCACGACCCCGCGCGGCCCGAGCCCTCCGACGATCACGGCCTTCCCGCGCAGACTGGGCTTCGACGCCTGCTCGACGGAGGCGTAGAAGGCGTCCATGTCCAGGTGCAGGATGGTCGGCGCGGCTCTCACGGTACCGATGCTGCCCCATGCCACTGACAACGCGGTGATCCGTGGCCGCGGCCCGCGTCCCGCCCCCGGGGGCACGGGCGCGGGGCGGGCTCAGACGGCCCGGTTCCGGCGGGCGGCCAGCTCGTCGGCCGGGTTGTGGCGGACCAGGGTCTCCCCGGTGTCCACGCGCTCGCCGTGCAGCTGGGACAGCGCGTTCTCGACGTCGCGCCAGACGACGCCCACCGCGATGCCGAAGACGCCCTGACCGCCTTGGAGCAGGCTCACGACCTGGTCCGGCGAGGTGCACTCGTACACGGTCGCGCCGTCGCTCATCAGCGTCATGCGCTCCAGGTCGGAGAAGCCCCGGTCGCGCAGGTGCTGCACGGCGGTGCGGATGTTCTGCAGCGCCACTCCAGTGTCCAGGAAGCGCTTGACGATCTTCAGGACGACCACGTCGCGGAAGCTGTACAGCCGCTGGGTCCCCGAGCCGTACGCGGGCCGCACGCTCGGCTCCACCAGCCCGGTCCGCGCCCAGTAGTCGAGCTGCCGGTACGTGATCCCGGCGGCGGCGCACGCCGTCGGTCCCCGGTAGCCGACCTGTTCGGACACCGGGCCGTCGCTCACCGGTCCGACCGGCGCGGGCGCCGGCTGACGGTGCACGGACCCCGCCGCACCACTGTGCAGCGGGTACGGCCCACCATCGCTCCGCGCGGGGGTGCCCCCGGTCGTACCGTCGCCCGTGATCCTCACGCCGACCCTCCGTCCTTGACCTGCCATCTCGAAGGTAGGCAGTGACCAGGGGTGCGTCAACGATCGCCACACTCGGCACGCCGAGTGATAATCACCCTGAGAGTGGTTTCCCGTACCCCATTGCGGGGAAAGGCTACTTGAATGGGCTGACCGTTCACGGTGGATGACGCGACCGTCGGCGCGGCTACTGGGGGCCCGTCTCGAAGTCCTCGGGCGAGATCTGGTCGAGGAATTCTCGGAACTTCTCCACCTCGTCCTCCTGCTCGTCGGGAATGGCGATTCCGGCGTCGTCCAGCACACCGTCACTGCCGTAGATCGGCGTTCCCGTGCGCAGGGCCAGCGCTATGGCGTCCGACGGCCTCGCGCTCACCTCGACTCCGCTGGCGAAGACCAGCTCCGCGTAGAAGACGCCCTCCCGCAGATCCGTGATCCGGACCTCGGTGAGCTCCTCGCCGACCGCGTCCAGCACGTCCTTGAACAGGTCGTGCGTCAGCGGCCGGGCAGGGGCCATGCCCTGCTGCGCGAAGGCAATGGCGGTCGCCTCCCCAGGACCGATCCAGATGGGGAGGTACCGGTCGCCTCCCACTTCACGCAGGAGCACGATCGGTTGGTTGGAGGGCATTTCCACCCGGACACCCACAACGTCGAGCTCGTTCACACAGCAACCCTAGGACCTGCTCGGCAGGTTTGGGTAGTCGGGGCTCCCCCGGGACCACTCCGGTCAGTGCGGACGCAGCCCGAGAGCGGTCTGGACCAGGGCCTCGTGAAGCCGTACGGAGAGCCCCGTGAGCTCCCTCATGGTGGCCTCGGCATGGGCTCTGGTCTGCGGGTTGCGGTGCCGACGCAGCGGGGAGACCAGCTGCTCCACCAGGCCGGCCTCGCGGTCCGCCGCCGCCTTCATGCCCCGCAGGTGCCGGGGCTCGAGTCCGAACCGCCCGAGGTCCGCGATGAGCCGGGCCACGGTGACCGTCCCGGCGTCGAACCCGCCGCCCGGTGCCTCGGAGACGAGTCCGTACGACTCCCACTCCTCGAGCTGCGCCTCGTCCACCTCGGCGGCGGCGATCAGCTCGGCCCGGCCCACCCGGGCCGGCGTCGGCCGCTCCCCGCCGGCCTCCCCGCCCCCGGCGGAGGACTGCGCGGGATCCACCGACTCCCCGTGCGCGGCGGGCGCGGGGATGCGGATCTGCTCTCCGCGGTCGAGCGCGTCGAGCTGCTCCCGGATCACCTTCAGCGGGAGGTAGTGGTCGCGCTGCAGGCGCAGGATGCGCCCGAGCCGCTCGACGTCCGCCGCGCTGAACTTGCGGTATCCGGAAGGTGTGCGCCGGGGCTCGACCAGCCCCTCCGCCTCCAGGAAGCGGATCTTCGAAATCGTGACTTCGGGGAACTCGTCCCGCAGCGTGGTCAGCACCGTGCCGATGCTGACCAGCTGTCCGGCCGAGCCGGCGGTGCCGTTCTTCGGGGCACCGCCCGTCGGGGTACGCAGCATGGAACCTTCCCTGGGTCCCCCCGGAGGGTGTCCGGGGGTGGGGTTCCCCCCGGACGGTGTCCGAGGGGGTCAGGCGCCCCGCAGGCTCGCGTAGAAGACCAGCCGGTACTTGCCGATCTGCACCTCGTCACCGTTGTGCAGGGCGACGGACTCGATCGGCTCGCGGTTCACGTACGTGCCGTTGAGGCTGCCCACGTCGGCGACGGTGAAGCCGCCCTCCGGGCTCCGGCGGAATTCGACATGCAGGCGGGACACGGTGATGTCGTCCAGGAAGATGTCGCTCTGCGGGTGCCGGCCCGCAGTGGTCAGTTCGCCGTCCAGGAGGAACCGGCTGCCCGAGTTGGGCCCGCGCCGCACGATCAACAGGGCGGAACCGGGCGGCAGCGCCTCCACCGCGGCCTGGGCCTCGGGGGACAGCGAGGACGACAGGTGCTGGCCCGACCCCTCGGCCTCGTAGGCCTCGAGGCCGGAGATCGAGATGGTGGACGTGGTCTCCGAGGCACGCTCCGGCGTCAGACCCGGCCGCAGCGGCGCCCCGCAGTTGGAGCAGAAACGGCTCGCCGCATCGCTGCGGTGTCCGCACCTGCCGCACGTCTGCTCGGCCGACATGGACGGCTCCTCGCGCCGCGGCTGCCCCGCGGAGGCACTGGTGGCATAGGGGTCGGAGGCAAACCCTCCACCCGCACTGGAGCTTGACGGTTCACCGAAACCTATGCGTCCGGAACCGGCGGGGTCAACGGACGACGCGCCGCCCCCCGCAGGGTCACCCGGGCCGGCCACCTCGTCGCGGAAGAGCGGCCTGTCGCCCTGCCCCTCCGCTCCCGGCTGCCCCGCGCGATGCCGCGAGCCACCGCTTTCCTCGTTCTTCTTCTTGCCGAACAACTTCTCAAACAACTTCACGGGCGATTCCCCTTGACCGAAACAGACCCGCCCGTGGGGCAGGACGAACTCTGCATGCACACACCTGCCGACCCGGACATTCTGACAACGTCCGTAACCACCAGACAGTTTCCACCACGCACGGCGACTTCCGTGCGTCGACCCCCCGCAGGCGCCGGCCCGCGTGAGAGCGTCCGCACACCGCTACGCGTCACGACGATGACGACCGAGCGTAGTCAGGCTGCTTCGCAGCCCGCAAGGCATCCACAACGATCTTCGCCGACCGTGTGACGGCAACGGTCGCCTGTTCCTTCTCCATGGTCTGTACGACACCTCCCGGGATGTTGAGCGCGGGCTCCAGATCCTGCGGTTTGCCGATGACCTTGAACTCATAGGGCTGTGTGATCTTCTTACCGTCGATCCCGACCCCGCCGGCCTCGTCCGAGAAGTACGAGCCCGCCACGACGCGCACCCCGTTGATCTGGATCGCCTCCGCCCCGGCCGCCCGCAGCTCCTGGAGGGTGTCCAGCAGCTGGTCGGACCGCACCTGCCCCTTGGCGTCGGTGATCCGCAGCGTGATCCCCGGGCCCTGTGCGGCCACCGTACCGGCCAGGATGCCCAGTTGGCGCTCCTTCTCAACCGTCTGCCGCCGAGCCTCCTCGGCCTGGTTGGAGCTGCTCTGCAGCTCCTTGCGCTGGTCCTCCAGCCTCTGCTTCTCGTCCTCCAGGCGCTGGGTCCGCCCGTCCAGCTCGTCGAGGATCCGTACCAGGTCCTCCTGACGGGCACCGCGCAGCGGCGCGCTGGAGTCGCTGTTGGAGCGGACCTGGATCGCGAGACCGAGCCCCAGGACGAACAACAGCAGCGCGACGATCAGTTGGGCCCGGCTGAACCGGGGCGGCCACAGCCCGGCGGCCAGGCGCTGGCGCCCGGTCTCCTCCGGCACGGCGGGCCCGGGCTGCCGCGGGGGCTCCTGGGGCCCGGCCTGTTCCGACGCGGGTTGTTGCTGTGGCTGCTGGGGCTGCTGGGGCTGCTGGGGCCTCGACCCGGACTGGCCGGGGACCTCCGGCTCGCCGGGCGGGGTGTTCTCCGTGCTCATCGGCCTCACGCCCGGAAGACGTGCCGGCGGATGGCCGCGGCGTTGGAGAAGATCCGGATGCCGAGGACGACGACCACACCCGTCGACAGCTGCGAGCCGACGCCCAGCTTGTCACCGAGGAAGACGATCAGCGCGGCCACGACCACGTTCGACAGGAACGACACCACGAAGACCTTGTCGACGAAGATCCCGTCCAGCATCGCGCGCAGACCGCCGAACACCGCGTCGAGCGCGGCGACCACGGCGATCGGCAGATAAGGCTCCACCACGGCCGGCACCTCGGGCCGGACCAGAAGCCCGACCACCACTCCGGCCAAGAGGCCCAGTACCGCGATCACGATGCACCCTTCTTCGGCTCTTCTGCTGTGGCTGAGCGGACGGTCAGGCTCGACGCCGCCGGCAGCCGCACCTCGTCCATCGGGGTCAGGCTGGAGCGGATCCCGTAGCTCTCTTGCAGGACGTGCAGGTACTGGCCGTCCACGGAGTCCTGGAACGTGGTCCCGAGCCCCTTCTTGTCGCCCACCGCGAGGACCTCGTAGGGCGGCACCAGGGGCTTGTTGTCGACCAGTATCGCGTCACCCGCGGCCCTGATCGCCGACAGCGCCGTCAGCCGCTGCCCGTTGATCGACACGGCCTCGGCCCCCGCCTGCCACAGTCCGTTGACGATCCGCTGCATGTCGCGGTCGCGCAC
Organism: Streptomyces sp. NPDC012794; assembly: GCF_042901085.1. Classification (NCBI taxonomy): domain Bacteria; kingdom Bacillati; phylum Actinomycetota; class Actinomycetes; order Kitasatosporales; family Streptomycetaceae; genus Streptomyces; species Streptomyces sp. NPDC012794. The sequence goes on along the minus strand of NZ_JBIBCI010000032.1, from coordinate 4,012 downwards.
CCGGCCGGTGTTCGAGAACCCGGCGCTCTCGCGCGGGCCGCCACCGCCGCCAGAGGAGGCGCCCTTGGCGTCGTCCACGATCAGTTTGACGCCGGGACCACGCACATCGGTTGCGCCCGCCAGCAGTTCCACCAGCCTGCCCCGCTCGCCGACCTGCTGCTTCAGCGCCACGCGCTGCCGGTCGGCGACCTCGGTCCGCAGCCGGTCCGTGTCGCGCTCCAGACCGTCCGCGTGGTCATCGGCCCGCTGCACCCGGTCGATCAGTTCCTGACGCTCCTTGGCCAGCACCGGCGCCGAGACACGCGCCTGCGCGGCACCGAGCGTGACGACCATGGCGGCGAGCACCAGCCCCGCGGCGAGCCCGAGCTTGGCCTTGAGCGTACGGGGCAGCCCCGCCGTACCCTCCGCCTCGCGCCGGGCCGAAGCTTCCGCATAGCCCTCGTCGAGGCTGTGGTCCATCACATGGGTCAGCAGCGACATGGACGCGTCCGGGCGCGCCGGCGGTGTGGCCGAGCTCCGGTTGTTGGGCGGCTGCGACATGCCGCACATCGTCGCATGTCGGCGCCGCCCCCACCCAATGCGCTCGTCCGGCGGGCCGGGGCGGAGATCCCCGCACCCGGCCCGCCGGCACCGCGCGTCAGTGCTGCCCGGCTCCGTCCACGACCGCACCCCATTCGTCGAGGAGCGCCTGGGCGGAGGCGTCGTCGGGGCCTTCGGCCCACAGGTGGGTGACAGCCTCCGCCGGGTCCGGCAGGACCAGCGCCCACCGCCCGTCGGCCTCGACCACGCGCACCCCGTCGGTGGTGTCCACCTGACGGTCACCCGCCGCCTCCACGACCCGCCGCATGACGAGGCCCTTCGCCGCCCACGGCGTGGGCACGTCCCGCTTGAGCACGTGCGCACGGGGAATCCGGGCGTCGATCTGGCTCAGGGTGAGCTGCGTCCGGGCCACCAGTCCGATCAGCTGCACGAAGGCCGCCGACCCGTCGAACACGGAGCTGAACTCGGGGACGATGAACCCGCCCCGCCCGTCCCCGCCGAAGATCGTCGTCTCCTCCCGGCCGACCCGGGTCAGGTCGTCGGGCGAGGTCGTCGTCCACTCCACCTGGGTGCCGTGGTACGCCGCCACCTGCTCGGCGACCCGCGTCGTGGTCACCGGCAGGGCCACCTTGCCGCTGCGCTTCTCGGCGGCCACCAGGTCGAGGAGCACGAGCAGCGCCCGGTCGTCCTCGATGATCCGGCCCCGCTCGTCCACCAGCGAGATCCGCTCGCCCACCGGGTCGAACCGCACCCCGAAGGCCGCCCGCGCCGACGCCACGATCTCCCCGAGGCGCACCAGCCCGGCCCGTCGGGACTCCCGCGTCTCGGTCGGCCGGGACTCGTCCAGGCCGGGGTTGATCGTCAGCGCGTCGACGCCGAGCCGGCCGAGCAGGCTGGGCAGCACTAGCCCCGCGCTGCCGTTCGAGGCGTCCACGACGACCTTGAGCCCGGCGTCGGCGATCCCGGTGGTGTCCACCCGTCGCAGCAGCGAGCCCGTGTACGAGTCGAAGACGCTCGACGGGAACTGCAGGTCGCCGATTTCCCCGGGGAAGGCACGCCGGTACTCCTGACGTGCGTACACCCGGTCCAGCTTGCGCTGCTGCGCCTGCGAGAGGTCGGCTCCCCGCTCGTCGAGGAACATGATGTCCACCGAGTCCGGCACCCCGGGCGAGGTCCTGATCATGATCCCGCCCGCCGCGCCGCGGGCCGTCTGCTGGCGCGCCACCGGCAGCGGTACGTTCTCCAGGTCGCGGACGTCGATGGCGCTGGCCTGGAGCGCCGAGATCACCGCGCGCTTGAGCGCACGGGCGCCTCGGGAGTGGTCACGGGCCGTGGTGACGATCGCGCCCTTCTTCAGCGTCGTCGCGTAGGCGCCCGCCAGCTTGACCACCAGCTCGGGGGTGATCTCCACGTTCAGGATCCCGGAGACTCCCCGGGCGCCGAACAGGTGTGCCTGGCCGCGGGACTCCCAGATGACCGAGGTGTTGACGAAGGCACCGGCCTCGACCGTCTTGAACGGGTAGACGCGCACATTGCCCTGAACGATGGATTCTTCACCCACGAGGCACTCGTCACCGATGACGGCTCCGTCCTCGATCCGGGCTGCCCGCATGATGTCGGTGTTCTTGCCGATGACGCAGCCGCGCAGGTTGCTGTGGGGGCCGATGTAGACGTTGTCGTGGACGACGGCCTTGTGGAGGAAGGCACCGCTCTTCACGACCACGTTCGACCCGATGACGGTGTGCTCGCGGAGCTCCACCCCGGCCTCGACCTTGGCGTAGTCCCCGACGTACAGCGGCCCGCGCAGCACGGCGTCGGGGCTGACCTCGGCCCCTTCTGCGATCCACACGCCGGGCGAGATCTCGAAGCCGTCCATGTCGACCTGGACCTTGCCCTCGAGGACGTCGGCCTGCGCCTTGACGTAGCTCTCGTGGGTGCCCACGTCCTCCCAGTAGCCCTCGGCCACGTAGCCGTAGATCGGGCGGCCTTCCTTCATCAGCTGGGGGAAGACGTCACCGGACCAGTCGACCGAGACGTCCGGGTCGACGTAGTCGAAGATTTCCGGCTCCATCACGTAGATGCCGGTGTTGATGGTGTCCGAGAACACCTGCCCCCATGTCGGCTTCTCGAGGAAGCGCTCGACCTTCCCTTCCTCGTCCACGATGGTGATGCCGAATTCCAGCGGGTTCGGCACCCGGGTCAGGCACACCGTGACCAGTGCGCCCTTCTCCTTGTGGAAATTGATGAGGTCGGTGAGGTCGAAGTCGGTCAGCGCGTCGCCGGAGATGACGAGGAAGGTGTCGTCCTTCAGGGCTTCCTCGGCGTTCTTCACGCTGCCGGCGGTACCGAGAGGCTTTTCCTCGTTGGCGTAGGTGAGCTCCATGCCGAGCTCCTCGCCGTCACCGAAGTAGTTCTTGACGAGGGACGCCAGGAACTGCACCGTGACCACGGTCTCGCTGAGCCCATGCCGCTTGAGCAGCCTCAGCACGTGCTCCATGATCGGCCGGTTCGCCACCGGCAGGAGCGGCTTGGGCATGCTTGAGGTCATGGGGCGAAGCCGCGTACCTTCGCCACCGGCCATCACGACGGCCTTCATGTCGGAAGAGTCCTCCTAGAGAGATGACGGTCCAGCCGACCTCACTCATCCGGGGCGGATACTCCGCAACTCATCCGCGTCAGTACCGGTGCCGAGTGAGCTCAATCGGCCGTGGTAGCCCTGACCAGCCGGCGGACTTGCACCACGTAAAGGATTCCTGCCCACCAATAGAGAGTTGTACCCCATCCTGCGAACGCCCATCCGAAAACGGACGCCATCCAGGCCAACCAGCCGGTTCCGTCACTGAGCAGGAGCAGGGGGAAGGCGTACATGAGGTTGAAGGTCGCGGCCTTGCCGAGGAAGTTCACCTGCGGCGGCGGATAGCCGTGCCGGCGCAGGATCCACACCATGACCAGCAGCATCGCCTCCCGGGCGAGGAGCGCCGCGGTGAGCCACAGGGGCAGGATCTCCCGCCAGGTCAGCCCGAAGAGGGTGGTCAGGACGTAGAGGCGGTCAGCGGCGGGGTCCAGCAGGCGGCCCAGTTTGCTGATCTGATTCCAGCGGCGCGCGAGTTTTCCGTCGAGGTAGTCGCTGATCCCGCTGAGCATCAGGACGGCCAGCGCCCACCCGTCGTGGCCCTCCAGGATGAGCCAGAGGAACAGCGGTACGCCGACGAGACGAGCCATGCTCAGGATGTTCGGAATGGTGAAAATTCGGTCGGTCTGAACCCGAGTCTCCTGGACCTCCACCCGGGGGCCTCCACTGTGACGCTAGAAATGGTCGAATCGATGCCCCCTGACCCTACAGGAGTCCCTGCAGGGGCCGGCCTGCCGCTGACCCGGGCCCTGAACGCAGAAAAGCCCCGCACCAGAAGGTGCGGGGCTTTCCCACAATGATTGTTCGGCGGCGTCCTACTCTCCCACAGGGTCCCCCCTG
>NZ_JBIBCI010000031.1:0-42377 GCF_042901085.1 Streptomyces sp. NPDC012794 | reverse complement strand
GAGGAGCGCGTCGAGGATCGTGTCGCTGATCTGGTCAGCGATCTTGTCGGGGTGACCCTCGGTCACGGACTCGGAGGTGAACAGGCGACGGGACATTGCTCTCCGGGGGTGGCTCGAGGGGCAGCGGGTCGGTGCCGCGAAGGGGGAACACCCCAGGCTCGCCAAGACCTCTGGAGGCTCGCTCAACCTGGAACTGCCTGACGGAGGATCGGGCGGGCCCTGACGACGGCAGTGGGCCGGCTCCGGACGTCCAGTGGGGGTCGAGGTGGACACGAGCCGGCCGGGTCAGCCTCGTCCCGGTCCCAGGACCGCGCCGGGACGTGTTCAACGGGAGGGGATCCATGTACGAGAACAAGAGCCAGGCGGAGCTCTACGACCGGCTCTACCAGGACCGCAAGGACTACGAAGCGGAGGCCGCCCAGGTGGCCGGGTTCATCCGCGGGCGCAAGCCGGACGCGGCGAGCCTGCTGGACGTGGCCTGCGGCACGGGCATCCACCTGGCCGCCTTCGCCAAGATCTTCGACCGCGCGGCCGGGATCGACCTGTCCCAGTGGATGGCGGACCTCGCCTTCGAGCGGCTCGCGGGCGTTCCCGTCCACCAGGGCGACATGCGCTCCTTCGACCTCGGTGAGACCTTCGACGCCGTGGTGTGCATGTTCAGCTCGATCGGCTACCTGCGCACCGTCGAGGACCTGGACTCCGCCGTCCGGGCCATGACCCGGCACCTCGTCGAGGACGGCGTCCTGGCCATCGAACCGTGGTACTTCCCGGACAACTTCCTCCCCGGCTACGTCTCCACCCACGCGTTCAAGGACGGCGACCAGGGCATCTCCCGCGTCTCCCACTCCACGCGGGAGGGCAACGTCACCCGGATGGAGATCCACTACGTGGTCGCCGACGCCGGGACGGGAATCCAGCACCGCAGCGAGGTCGACTACCTGACGCTGTTCTCCCGCGAGGAGTACACGAACGCCTTCCGCAAGAGCGGTCTCGACGTGGAGTACGTCGAGACGGGCGGCGGCCGTCCCGGATTCTTCCTCGGCACCCGCAAGTAGCCCGGGCCCCACGGCGGTCGGCGCCCTCCGGGCGTGCCGCCGACGCCCGTCCGGGGCGGCCGCGGCACGCGTCCGCGGGAACAGGATCGCTCGAACCGGATTCGAGGCGGAGCAGAGCGCGGCTTCGTACGGTCCTCGTATGCAGACTCCACCCCCGGAACGCCTGGACCGCAGACTGCTCATCCTCGCGGGCACCCTGCTCATAGGCGCCATCGCCTCACTGCTGGACTCCACCATCGTCAGCGTCGCGCTGAACGAGATCTCGGCCGATCTGGAAGCGTCCGAGACGGCGCTGTCCTGGGTCAGTACCTCGTACCTCCTCACCCTGGCCCTGGTGACGCCCCTGGTGGGATGGGCCGTCGACCGGTTCGGCAGCAGACGGATGTGGATGTTCGCCCTGGTCGTGTTCCTCGGCGGATCGGTGCTGTGCGGGGTGGCCTGGTCGGTCGAGAGCCTGATCGCCTTCCGTGTCGTCAAGGGCGTCGGCGGTGGCATGGTGCTCCCGATGGTGCAGACGATCCTCGCCCAGGCGGCGGGACCCAAGCGCTTCGGCAAGGTGATGAGCCTGGTGGGCATCCCCGGACAACTCGCCCCGATCCTGGGGCCGGTGGCCGGCGGCCTCATCATCGACGTCGCCAGCTGGCGCTGGATCTTCTTCGTGAACGTACCGCTGATCCTCGTGGCGCTCGTCCTCGCGCACAGGGTGCTGCCGCCTTCCACCGGCGGAGGGGACGCCAAGGTCGACCGCGTCGGTGTCATGCTGCTGCCCCCGGGCATGGTCGCGCTGGTGTACGGGTTCTCGCGGGTACGTGACGTGGCGCAGCTGACCGACCCGCTGACGGTCGGAGTCCTCCTCGCCGGCGCGGCGCTGATCGCCGCGTTCTGCGTGCACTCCGTGCGTTCGCGGTCCCCGCTCGTCGACGTGGGGCTCTTCCGCTCCCGGGCCTTCTCCTCGTCCTCACTGCTGGTGTTCCTCAGCGGTGTGGCCGTCTACGGCCCGCTCTTCGTCCTGCCGCTCTTCTACGCCCGCTCCCTGGGCCACGACAGCTCCACCATCGGCTGGCTGCTCGCCCCCCAGGGCCTCGGCATGCTGGTCGGCCTGTCGGTCGCCGGGTGGCTCACGGACCGCTACCAGCCCCGGGTGCTGATCCTGTTCGCCACCGCCCTGTCCGTGGCGGGCACCGTCGGCTTCACCCAGCTCGCCTCAGACCCGGACGACCTGCTCCTCGGCGTCTCCCTGGGCGTACGGGGCCTGGGGCTCGGAGTGGTCGGCGTGGCCATCCTCATCACCGCCTACCTCGACATCCCTAGCGACCGGATTCCCCGCGGCACCGTCATGATCGCGGTGGTGCAGCGCGTCGGGGCGTCGTTCGGGACCGCGATGGTCGCCCTGCTGCTGTCCGTGAACCTCGGCGCCTCGGATGCCGGCGGCCCGCAGGCGGACCCGTCCGCCTACGCGAACACCTTCTGGTGGGTGCTGGGGATGGCGGCGGCGATGGTCGTACCCGCGCTCTTCATGCCGAGGCGGCCCGACGGGGAGGCCGCCGACGAGACGGCGAAGGCGGCACCGGAGTCCAGCCGCAGCTGACCAGGGGTGCCCGTCCCTGATCCGCCGGGCACCCCCTAGAACAGGGCCGCGACGGTTTCCGCCGTCGCGGCCGGAACCGTCGTGGCGAGCCGGCCGGCCCGGGCGGACTCCGCCACGGACATGACGTACTCGCCGTAGCCGGACTTGCGCAGGAGCCAGCCGAGCCGGTGGCACTGGTCGGCGTCGATGAACCCCATCTGGAGGGCGATCTCCTCGACGCAGGCGACGCGCAGCCCCTGGCGCCGCTCGAGGGTCTGGATGTACTGGGACGCTTCCAGCAACGAGTCGTGGGTGCCGGTGTCCAGCCAGGCGAAACCCCGGCCGAGGTCGATGAGCGAGGCCTTGCCGCGGGCGAGGTACTCGAGGTTGACATCCGTGATCTCGAGCTCGCCTCGTGCGGAGGGGCGCAGCCCACGGGCGATGTCCACCACATCGCTGTCGTAGAAGTACAGGCCGGTGATGGCCCGGTTCGACTTCGGCCGCGCCGGCTTCTCTTCGATGGAGACGAGCCTGCCCAGGGTGTCCGTCTCGCCCACCCCGTACCGCTCCGGGTCGCGCACGGGGTAGCCGAACAGCAGCGCCCCCTCCTTGTGCGGGACGTGGCGGTGCAGCAGCTGGGCGAATCCGGGTCCGTGGAAGACGTTGTCACCGAGGACGAGGGCGACGGAGTCACCGCCGATGTGCTCGGCCCCGATGACGAACGCCTCCGCGAGGCCGCGCGGCTCCGGCTGTTCGGCGTACGACAGGTTCAGACCGAGCGCGCTGCCGTCACCGAGGACGCGGCGGAACTGCGGCAGGTCCACCGGTGAGCTGATGATGAGGATGTCCCGGACTCCGGCGAGCATCAGCACGGACAGCGGGTAGTAGATCATCGGCTTGTCGTAGACCGGGAGCAGCTGTTTCGAGATTCCCAGGGTGAGCGGATGCAGCCGGGTGCCGTTCCCGCCGGCCAGGATGATTCCCTTCACGGAAAGTCTCACCTCGTGTTGTCGTCGGCTCGTTCGCAGGGGCCCGGAGGGTTGCTCCGAGACTGTGGCAGGCCGGTCGAGGAAGCCTCGAAGCACGCAAGCGAGAGGGGGCGGCCGTGGTGGCCGCCCCCTTCGCGGTGGGGCATCGCGAGCAGGTCAGCCGATGGTCAGGACGACCTTGCCGCGGCCGTGGCCGCTCTCCACGTCCCGATGGGCCTCGTCGGCCCTGGCGAGCGGATACGCCTCACGGATGTGGATGTTGACCTTGCCCTGGACGTACAGGCCGACGAGTTCGGCGAGCCGCTCGGCCGAGCGCGCGCCCGCCACCGACGGCAGCCCCAGTTCCTGCGCCGCCTCGTCGGCGATCATCGTGACGACTCGGTTCCGGTCCTTGGCCACCTCGACGGAGGCCCGCAGGGCGTCGGGGCCCGCCGCGTCCAGGGCCGCGTCCACGCCGTCGGGCGCGATCGCCCTCACCCGCTCGGCGAGACCCTCGCCGTACGTCACGGGGATGGCACCCAGTGCGCGCAGATGGTCGTGGTTGCGCTCGCTGGCCGTGCCGATGACCCGGCCCGCACCCCAGGCGAGGGCGAGCTGCACGGCGAAGGTGCCGAACCCGCCCGCGGCCGCGTTGACGAGTACGGTGTCGCCCGCGTTGACGCCCACCGTGGACAGGGCCATGTGCGCCCCCTGGCCGTTGCCGGAGAAGCCGGCCGCGACCTCCCAGGGCATGGCCGGGGGCTTGCGGACGATCTGGTCCGCCGCCACGGTGATGTACTCGGCGTAGGCGCCCAGGACGCTGTAGCCGAGCACCTCGTCACCCTCCGCGAAGGCCGTCACCCCCTCGCCGGTCTGGTCGACCGTGCCGGCGAACTCGTTGCCGAGGACCATCGGGAACTCCCGCTTGATGAACGGCGGGGTCCAGCCGCCGCGCACCCGCACGTCGAAGGGCAGCACTCCGGCGGCCCTGACGCGTACGCGCACTTCGCCGGGACCGGCCTGCACGTCCTTGACGGTGGTCTCCCGCAGCACCTCGGGGGCGCCGAACTCGGACAGAGCGGCTGCTCGCATTACGGGGGTCCTTTCAGTAGTTCGTCATGTGGATCAGTTCGCATCCTGCTCGAGACGGTTCTTGACCGCATCGAGAACCAGCCGGACCTTCGAGCTCAGTTCGTTCTGTACGAACCCCCTGGCGGCCTCCAGCCCGGTGCCCTCACCGAGCACGGCCGCGACGCCGGACTCCTTGATGACGACCGTCTGCAGGGAGCGGACGACGGTGCTGCCGTCCTGCTCCGTGAGGAGCCACTGGACGTGGTGCGAGGCGCCCAGCGGCGGCAGCAGCAGCTGCTTGTAGGCGATCTTCGAGCCGGGCAGCCCGACCCGGGCCGCCCGGGTGGTGAAGATCCCGCCGTGACGCTCGACGGTGTCCAGCTCCAGGACCTGGGTGTGCCCCTCGCTGCCCTCCCGGACGTCGGCCCGTGCCACGTGCGCCATGTAGGAGGGCCACTCGCCGGCCTCGTAGAGGGCGGAGAACACCGCCTCGACGGGCGCCGCGACGGTGACGCCGTCCTCCACGGTGACCAGGGCCTCGGGCCGCAGCGCGGCCAGCTCCGCGGCGTCGCGCACCGCCGCGACCTCGGTGCGGGCGATCGTCTCGACGGTGCTGCGGACCGTCTCGGCCGCCGCCGGGTCCTTGAGACGGTACTCGTGTTCCAGGCGCACCACGGAGCCGCCGTCCGGGGCGGGTTCGACCACCCAGGAGCGGAGCATCGACTCCACCTGCGGCGGAAGGGATTCCGGCCGGAATTCGACGCGCAGGGCGTCCTGGTCGACGCGGCGCAGCGCCACCCAGTGCTCGACGGTGCCGTCGTAGTGCCCCCACATGCCGATCCGGTCGAACTCGCCGTCCCGGCCGAGGTTCTCCAGGTGGACGAAGGGGGCGAAGACGCGCGGCCAGTTCCCCTCGTCCGCGAGCAGCCGGTGCACGTCCTGAGCGGAGGCGCGCACCGGCAGCTCGTGCGCGGAGCGGTGCGTGTGTGTCTCTCCCATGGGCTCCTCTTCCGTGGTGACCGGTCAGCTGCGCCAGCGCGCCGCGCGCAGCACGCCCGCGCCGGTGGTCAGCGAACCGACCGCCGTCCCGGAGTCGTTGACGGCGTAGGCCTCGGTCGCGCCGGACGGCCAGGCGACGCCGAGGTCGGTGACCGTGCCGTCCGGGCTCCAGGTCACGGCGTGGTAGACGCCGCCGGGCGAGTACGAGAACCCGGCCGCGACCCCGAGGTTGTTGATGCCGTAGGCGGCGGACCCGGTGTGGCCGGGCAGCGGCGCCAGCGGTACGACCTGCCCCTGCTGGTTCCAGCGCACGGCGTGGTACGGGCCGTCGTAGAACTTGCCGGCCTTGAACGAATTGCCGACCGTGACGCCGAGGTCGTTGACCCAGCTGGCCTGGCTCGAGTCGTCGCCGGGCAGGATGCCGCCGAGCGGGACGGGGGTGCCGTCGGCGTTCCAGCGGACCGCGTTCTGGAAACCGTTCTGGAGGGAGTAGCCGACCGTGACACCGGAGTTGTTGATGGAACCCGCGGAGCTGGCGGTGCCGCCGGGCAGCGGGGGCAGGTGGACGGCCTTGCCGTCCGAGTCCCAGCGCATCGCCTTGTAGACGTTGTCCGGAGTGGCCGAGAAGCCGGCCACCGTCCCGAAGGTGTTGATCGAGTAGGCGCGGCTCTTGACCGAGCCGGGCAGCCCCTGCAGCTGGACGGGCGCGCTGTTGGGGCGCCACACGACGGCGCGCTCGGACTTGTCGGCCGCGACCGAGCGGCCCGCGATCGTACCGGAGGCGTTGACCACGAACGCCGTGCCGCTGACGTCACCGGGCAGCGTGCCCAGGTCGGTTATGTTGCCGTTCGCCGCCCAGCGGACCGGGCGGCTGACGCCCTGGGCGTTGGCGGAGTAGCCGACCGTGACGCCCCAGGGGTTGATCCCGTACGCCAGGCTGGAGGTGTGCCCGGGCAGTGTGCCGAGATCTGTGACGTTCACCGCCGAGTGCGCCGGGAGCGCGGCGGCCGCCACCAGGGCCGCTGTGCCGAGCGCGAGGACGGTCCCTCGCGAAGCGCGGGACAGCAGGGTGAGTCTCATGTTCCGTGATTCCTTTCGTCGTGCGGGATGTCGTGGCGCGTGGATGGCGCGGCTTCGCCTCCGTCAGCGCCCGCCGGCCAGCTTGACGAGGCGCGGGACCATCGAGTCCGGGCCGGGCTGGGAGGTCAGGTGCTCGGCGACGGCGGCCGCGGTCTTGCGCAGCTGGGCGTCGCTTACGAGGCTCCGCAGCACCTCGACGTCGATCTCGTCCGGCTGGAGGTTGAAGCCGATCCCCGCCGTCTCGACGATGCCGGCGTTGATCCAGTTGTCGGACCCGTACGGCATCGCGAGCTGCGGCACGCCGGCGTGCGCGGAGGCCAGGGTGGTGCCCGCGCCGCCGTGGTGGACGATGCCGTCGAGGGTGGGCAGGAGCGCGCTGAGCGGGGTCCAGCCGACCGGCCGGACGTTGCCGGGGAGCGGGCCGAGCGGCTCCAGGTCCACCTGGTCGCCGAGCGCCAGTACCAGTTCGGCGTCCAGGCCCTCCGCGGCGTCCAGGACGCTGCGCAGGCTGCCCACGCCCGCCACGCCGGGCACGATGGTGCCCAGGGTCACGACGATGCGCGGACGCTCCTTGGGGGCGGCCAGCCACTCCGGCAGCACACCGCCGCCGTGGTGCGGGACGAAGCGCATGCTCCAGCCCTCGCCCTGGCCGCGCATGAACTCCTGCGGGGCGAAGTAGATCGGCTGCACCGTGGGCAGCTCCACCGGGACGCCGAGGCGCTCGAAGGTGGGCGCGAGGTGCGGCAGCAGGCGCTCCGGGAGGTTCCCCTCACGAAGGAAGCTGTAGCCGTTCTCCACCGCCGGGATGCCGAGGGCGCGGGCGGTGAGCAGCGCGGTGCCCTGCAGGCGGGAGTAGACGATCAGGTCGGGCCGCCAGTCGCGCGCGAACTGCAGGGTCCGGTCCGCCATCAGGTCGTTGATCTGGCTGAACTTCTCCAGGATGAAGTCCGGCGTCTCCTCGGACCGGGTGACCTCCTCGCCCCGGGCGCGCATCGCGGTCATGCGCTCCTGCGGGGTTCCCTTCTTGGGGAAGACCATGGAGAAGTCGGCCTCGGGAGCCACGTCGTAGGCCATGAGGCCGGCGCCCACCGCCGCCTGGACGGAGACTCCGGAGGTCGCCACGGCCACCTCGTGACCGGCGGTACGGAGGGCCCACGCGAGGCCAAGGGCGGGATAGATGTGGTCGAGTCCGGGAGAGACGTTGAACAGGACACGCACGAGTGCCACCTCGATTCGGCTGGAAGATGCTGCGCGGTCACGATGGCGGGCCCGGCTCAACTCGGACTCGAGAGGCGCGTTGGAGCCTCGGCGCGATGAGCGCGTGTGCGAGAGACGGGGAGTGCGGATGAGCGGGACCACGAACGGCACGGAGCCCTACGTGTCGGCGGAGCTGTACGCCGAGGTGCAGCAGTTCTACGCGTGGCAGATGAATCTGGTGGAGGGCCCCGGCGCGGACGCGGACGCCTGGGCGCAGACCTTCACCGAGGACGCCGTCTTCGAGTCGGCGGGCGAGCCGGAGCCGCAGCGGGGCAGGGACGCCCTGCGCGCCACCGTGCGCGCGGGGGTCGAACACATCGCCGCGCAGGGCCTCGACTTCCGGCACTGGTTCGGGATGGTGGGTGTCGAGCAGCGGCCCGACCACACGCTGCGCACCCGCTACTACGCGCTGGCGATGGCCACCGCGCCGGGTGGCCCGCTGGCGATCCGCGGCTCACTGCTCTGCCACGACGAGCTGGTCCGCGCGGACGACGGCCGTCTGCTCGTGCGGCGGCGCAGCCTGGAGGCGGACGGCCGGGCCCGCTGAAATCTCCCTTGCCCGCACGCGGGGGCGTTGGCGGTGTGGCTGCCGCCAGCGCCCCGGCGTGTGCCCGGCCGTGCGTGCGGGCCGTCGGATCAGATGCGCTGCATCAGCAGCTCCGTGACGGCCTTCAGGTCGTCCGGGGTGAGGTGCGCGGTGAGGGCGTCCGCGATGCTCTCCGGGGAGTGGGTGGAGATCGTGAGGCGGGGCGCTGGTGTAGGAGGGGTGCCCGGCGCCGGGGTGCCGGCGGCGTCGGCGGCGTTAACGCCGTTAACGGTCCGGGGTGCCGGGCGGGTGCGCTGGCGCGGGGGGTTGACGGCCTGGATGTTCTCGGTGGCGGCCGCCGCCTGTTCCTCCTGGGGGAGGCGGCCGATGCGGCGGGCCGGCTCGACCTTCAGCTCGCCCGTCTCCACCTTCCCCTGGAGCTCGGGCGTCAGGTTCAGCAGGGTCAGGCGCTGGGAGACCCAGGCCGCCGTCTTGCCGATCCGCTTGGCCACCTGGGCCTGGGAGCCGTGCACCTCGACCAGTTCCTGGAGGGCGCGGGCCTGGTCCATGGGGGCCACGTCGACCCGGTGGACGTTGGCGATGAGCGCCGATTCGAGGATGTCCGCCGCCGAAGCGGACAGGGCGTCGTTGACGTGGATGTGCATCGTCTTGAGGCCGGCCAGCTGGGCGGCCGCGAGGCGGCGGTTGCCGTCGATGACCACGTACGGGGCGCGGCCCAGGCCGTCGGTCTGGCCGGGGTGGGCTTCCATGAAGGCCAGCCGGGTCGCGACCGCGAGGGGCTGCAGCTGGCCCCGTACGGCGAGGGACTGGGCCAGCTCGTCGAGGTCGGTGAGGTCCTCGCGGAGGTTGAACGGGTTGTGCGCGAGGGCGTCGATGGGGACCTCGGACGGCGGGACCACCCCGGAGGTGGGGGCGCCGGTGGCCTCGGCGATGGCGGCGCGGCGGGGGCTGACCCCGACGGGCTGGGCCCGTGCGAAGGACGCCGAGACGCCGAGCTTGTCGGCCTTGCTGCTCATGAGATCTCCCGGGCGAGGGCGCGTAGGGCGACGGCCTGGTCGCCGTTGGGGGCGTAGACGAAGAGGGGCTGCTTGAGACGGACGGACTCGCGCTGTTCCTTGAGGTCGGGGACGATCGCCACGACCCGCGGATCCTTTATGTCCATCCACGCCTGGAGCGAGCTCGTCGCGATGTAGCCGCGGCGGCCGTCGTAGAGGTTCACGACGAGGCCGAGGTAGTCGATGTCGAGGCTGAGGTCGTCGCGCAGATCGTTGATCTGGGAGGTGAGGAGGTCGTACGCGTCGGCGGAGGAGTCCTCCGCCTGTACGACGATCAGCGCGCCGGAGGCGCCCGGCTGTTCGGCGTCGCGGCGCCGGCCGTAGTAGATCGCCGCGTCCATGCTCAGGCCGAGGCTGGGCGGGCAGTCGATGAGGATGACGTCGTAGTCGGACTCGACGGGGGCCAGGGCGCGTTCGAGGGCGGCCTCGCGGGCGCGGACGGTGGAGAGGCGGACGTCGAGGAGGAAGGCGTCCGTGCAGGCGGGCAGGAGGTGGAGGCGGTCGCCGAACCGGTCGTGCGTGATGGGGGCGATGAGGTCCTGGAGGGGGCCCTTGGCCTCGCCGGCCATGTGGCAGGTGAGGCTGTCGCCGCCGATGGGCAGCGGCTGCTGGCCGAGCTGCTTGGTGAGGTGGCCCTGGGGGTCGAAGTCCACGAGCAGGACGCGCATGCCCAGGCCCGGGAGGTCTTCGAGGTCGAGGGAGGAGCCGGAGTGGCCGGCGTCCGTGTCCTCGGGGGTGGCGAGGCGGGCCAGTTGGCGGGCGACGCGGACCGGGTGCAGGCTCGCGGGGTCTTCGGCGAGGGCTTCGGCGGTGCCGGCGGTGACGGCGGTCTTGCCGACCCCGCCCTTCTGGTTGCACACGACGATGCGGCGCACGACGGAGGGACGCTTGACGGTGGGGGCCGGGTTCAGCTCCAGCCAGAGGCGCACCGCTTGGGCGAGACCCTGGATGAGGGAGACGCCGCGGTCCTTGCAGTCGGTGCGGAAGGACTCCCACTGTCCGGCGGGCAGCCAGGTCGAGAACGACTCGGCGCCGGAGGTGTCGACGGGGGAGGGGGCGGAGGCGAGGGCGCTCCAGTGGGCGATGCCCTGGTGGACGGCGTCCTGGATGTCGACCCGCAGTTGGGCGGTGCGGATCTTCAACTCCTGGCGGAGCCACGGGGGGAGCTTGGAGACGACCTTCTCTCGGTCGTTCTGGGACGAGGGCGAAGTCATGAGAGGGACTTTACTAACGTTCTGGGGTGTGCGTGGGTGCCACGCTTGGGTTTTGCTAACGAAATGGGTGGAGAAGGGTTCCGGGTACGCGACAGGGCGGCCTCGCACACGCCGTAGCGAGCACCCCCGTGGTTCACCACGGTGTGCGCGAGGCCGCCCTGGAGGCGTCGTCAGCCGACCGGAACGGGCGCCTGCGGGCCGGTCTGGCCCAGCGCGGCGCGGCAGGAGGGAGAGCCCGCCGGGTCGAAAAGGGGGATGCGGGAGGCGGGCACGATGCCCGGGAGGAGGTAGTTCCACAGGTCGACGACCCGGGCGTGCAGGTCCTCGCGGTCGGCGCGGACGTGCGAGGTCACCTGGACACCGGTGAACGAGCCGACGAGGAACGTCGAGAGGTCGTCCACGTCGAGCGAGGGCATGATGTCGCCGCGTTCCTGGGCCGGCGTCAGACAGCTGCGGCAGGTCTCGATCCAGGCGTTGTACGGGGACGGGTCCGGGCTGGTGAACGAGCCGAACTCGATGACCAGGCGGATGCCGGCGCGGATGCGGGCGTTGGTGCGCAGCCCGGCCGCCATCTGGTGGGTGAGGTCGATGACCGTCTGGAGGCCCGGGTCCTCCAGGGCGGGGACGTCCTTGGACACCTGGAACTGCTCGTCCACCAGGGTGCGGGCGAGGGCTTCCTTGGACGGGAAGTGGAAGTAGAGGGCTCCCTTGGTGACTCCGGCGTGCCTGACCACGTCGCTGAGGCTGGTGCCGCCGAATCCGGCGCGGTCGAAGGCGACGGCCGCGCCGTCGAGGATCGCCTGCCGGGTGATCTCGGCCCGTTCCTGCCTGACCCTCGCCACGTGTGTGTCTCCTGATTGTCGGTTACGTCCGCTGTGGGCAAGGTCAATCTAGTCGGAGCGATCGAAAAGAAACCAGTCGACCAGTACTTTTAAGGCGCTTGGGAGTTGTGTTCTGGGATGGTTTGGGGTGTTTTGCCGGTCATTCTTCGTGGAGATGGGGGTGGGGGCGTTAACGGCGTTAACGCCCCGAAGGGCCGGGCCGGGGTGGGGTGTTAACGCCGTTAATGGGGGAGGGGGAGGGGGAGGGTGGCGGTCGTGCGGCCCGCCTTCAGCATCAGGGCCAGGCAGCCGGGGCGGCTCAGGAGGGTGTTGCGCAGGCGCAGGCCGAGGGGGGTGGCGGGGGCCAGGAAGGGGCCGGTGCGGTTGCCGCCGCGTTGGCAGGCCCGGGCGTAGGGGCGGACGAGGGACTCGTAGCGGCGGAAGGCGGCCCGGGGATCCTCGGGGGAGCGGGCCAGTTCGCCCGCCAGGACGTACGCGGCCACGACCGCGGTGCCGGTGCCCATGCCGCCGATCGTCGCGCCGCAGGCGGCGTCCCCGAGGAGGGCGGTCCGGCCGGTGGACCAGGCGTCGACGTCGGCGCGGCTGATCGAGTCGAAGTAGAGGTCCTCGGCGCCGGCGAGGGACTCGAGGAGCGGGCCCACGCGCCAGGGCAAGCCGGCGAAGGCACGGTTGATGAGCGCCTTGTGGGCGGCCGGGTCGTGGCGGTCGTACGACAGCTCGGGCGAGGCGAAGAGGAAGAAGGCGCCCGCGCGGCCGGGGGTGGCTGGGGAGGAACCGACGGAGGCGAGGCGGCCGGGGGCGTTGAAGCCGACGGAGCCGCGGCGGACGGGGTGGGGGTCGCCCGGCAGGCTCCAGGTGGCGGCGTAGTGGCCGAGGTGGGAGACGTACCGCTCCTCGGGGCCGAAGGCCAGCCGGCGGACGGTGGAATGCAGGCCGTCGGCGCCGATGACGATGTCGAAGCTGCGGGGCGGGGCGTGCCGGAAGGTGACGTCCACACCGGCGGCGGTCTCGGTGAGGGAGGTGATCGAATCGCCGAAGAGGTACTCGGTGGAAGGGCGGGAGGCCTCGTAGAGGATGCGGGAGAGGTCGCCGCGCAGCACTTCCACGTCGCCGCCCGCGAAGGCGGCGGGGAGGTGGAGGAGTTCCCTGTCGTCGGCGTCCACGAAGGTCATCGGGGTGCCGCCGGTCTGGACGCGGCGGAGTGCGTCGAGGATGCCCATGCGGTGGAGGACGCGGAGGTGGGTCTCCCCGCGGAAGTCCACGGCGTGGCCGCCGTCCCGCAGGGCCGGGGCCACCTCGACGACGGTGGGGCGGAAGCCGTGGCGTGCGAGCCAGTGGGCGACGGCGGGGCCCGCGACGCTCGCGCCGGAGATGAGCACGGTTCTGGTGGTGGGCATACGTGTCCCCAAATAACTGTGTCCGATGGATACTGTTTCGGTGTGTACGGTAGACGCGGTTTTGGTGCGAAGGCAAGGGGATCCGGTGGCGGACGGGCAGTGGGCGGCGGCGGTGCGGTTGTTGTGGGGGCCGCCGGTGACGCCGGCGCGGGGGCCGAGGCGGGGGCTGACCCTGGAACAGATCGCGGGGGCCGGGGTCCAGATCGCCGACGGCGAGGGGCTCGGCGGTGTGTCGATGCAGCGGGTGGCCGGGGAACTGGGGGTCACGAAGATGGCCCTCTACCGGTACGTACCGGGGAAGGCGGAGGCCGTCGCACTGATGGTGGAGGCCGCGCTGCCCGACCCGGCACGGGGATTGGACGCCGCGCTGGCGGCCGCCGGGGACGGGTGGCGGGAGCGGCTCGGGGCGTGGGCGCGGGAGCTGCTGGCCGGGTTCCGGGCCCATCCGTGGCTGCTGGACGCGATGGTGGGGGCGCGGGCGATGGGGCCGCGGGAGGTCGGGTGGCTGGAGCGGGCGCTGGCCGCGCTGGAGGGGTGCGGGCTGAGCGGGGCCGAGGCGATGGACGCGGTGGTGCTGGTGGCCGGGCACGTACGGGGGATCGCCGAGCAGGAGCGGGCGACGGGTGGCGCCGGCGGCCCGGACGAGGAACTCGGGGCGGTGTTCGGGGAGGTCGTGCGGATGAGGGGCGAGGAGTATCCGGCGCTCGCGGGCGCGCTGGCCTCCGTCGCCGAGCACGGGGGGCAGGACCAGGCCCTGGAGTTCGGGCTGGAGCGGATCTTCGACGGGCTGGGGCTGTTGGTGGAGCGGCGGGCGACCTCCTGAAGTCGGGCGACCTCCTGAAGTCGGGCTGCCTCTGGTTCCGGTGCGCGGGGCCCCGGGCAGGACAGGGCCGTGGCGGGTGGAGTGCTGGTCGCCGTGGCGGTGGTGGTCCTCGCGTGCGGTGCGGGCGGGGTGTCGGCGCGCGGGCTCGGGCAGCCGGCGGTGGTCGGGGAGATCGCCGTGGGGATCCCGCTCGGGCCCGCCTTCCTGGGGCGGGTGTGGCCGGAGGGGCAGCGGTGGGTGCTGCCGGATGAGGTGCTGCCGTCCCTGGGGGCGTTGGGGAACCTCGGGCTCGTCGTCTTCGCGTTCCTGGTGGCGCTGGCGCTTGGGTTGTACGGGACCTTCGTGCCGGAGGGGGTCGGGCGGGGGGAGTTCGTACTGTTCGTGGCGGTGGCGCTGAGCGTCACCGCCTTCCCGTGCTGGCGCGGATCCTCACCGAGCAGGGTTTGTACGGGACGCCCGTGAGGGTGCTGGCGATGGCCTGCGCGGCGGTGGCGGACGTGGTCGCCTGGTGCCTGCTGGCGGTGGTCGTGGTCGTGGTCGTGGTCGTGGCCGTCGCCGGGGGCGGTGGTGCCGGGGCCGGGCTGGGGCGGGCGGCGCCGGCCGGGGGCTTCGAGGCGGGGATGTGGTGGGGTGTGCGGCCGCTGCTCGCCCGGGCGGTCGGGCGGTGGGGGGTGCGGCGGCCGGAGGGGGAGCGCCGGAGGCCGGGCGGGGCGGCGGGGTCGTGGTGCTGTTCGGCGGGATCTGCCTGGCGGCGTAGGCGACGGAGGCGCTGGGGGCGCACGCGTTGTTCGGGGCGTTCGTCCTCGGGGCGGTGGTGCCGCGGGGTGGAGGCGGTGGAGTTGGCGGCGCGGCGGACGCGGGAGTTCGCGGTGCCGGTGCTGCTGCCGCTGTTCTTCGTGGGGACCGGGCTGCGGACCGACATCGGGGCGCTGCACGGGGGCCGGGCCTGGTGGTGGACGGCGGCGGTGCTGGGGGTGGCCGTCGCGGCGAAGTGGGGCGCGGCGACGGCGGCGGCGCGGGTGGCGGCGGCGCCGGGGGCGGGACGCCGTGCTGCTGGGGGCGCTGATGACCTGCCGCGGGGTGACGGAGCTGGTGGTGCTGAACGTGGGGCTCGGGCTGGGGGTGATCGCGGTGGAGCTGTTCACCGTCCTGGTGCTGATGGCCCTGGTGACGACGGCCGCGACGGGGCCGGTGGTAAGGGTGCTGGGGGTGCCCCCGGCCGCGAGCGCCGGGACGGGCGACGGGCGTTGACGCGGTCGGCGGTGGACGGCGGCTCTGGCGGGAGTCCGGTCCGGCTCCGGTGAGGGCGTCGACTGTGGCCCAGGATCTCGTACCCCCTCGGTGTGGGGCGGCCCGCGGATGCGGCGATTGCGGTGTGGAGCCCCTCATGGTCAAGCAGGAGCGTGCGGCACGCACGCGGGAAGCTCTCGTGCTGGCCGCGGCGGAGGTGTTCGCCGAGGAGGGCTTCGCCGCGGCGTCGATCGCCGCGATCAGCGAGCGGGCCGGAGTGACCTCCGGCGCCGTCCAGTTCCACTTCGACGGAAAGCCCGCCCTGGCGCGGGCCGTGGAGGCCCGGGCGGCGCGCAGGCTGCGGCGGATCGCCGAAGCGGAAGGCGCGGGCGACCGGGACGGCGATCCCCTGCTGGTGCTCGTCGACGCGACGTACGCGCTGCTGAAACTGCTGGCCGCGGACGTGGTCGTACGGGCCGGCTTCGCCCTGGGCGCCGACGCCGCCCACCGCAGCAGGGTGGATCTGCGGGGGCAGTGCCGTCTGTGGACACAGGAGCTGATGGACACCGCGGAACGGGCCGGGCTTCTGGCCGAGGGGGTCTCCCCGCAGGACGCGACGCGGGTGGTCGTGGCCATCACCTCCGGGTTGAGGGAGTTGCTGTCCGTGGAACCGGAGTGGACCTCGCGGCAGGCGCTGGCCCGGATCTGGACGGTGGTGCTGCCGGGGATCGCTCCGGACGGGAAGGCCGTCGCCTATCAAAAAACAGACTGAATGGTTTGATTGTTGGGCCCTGATGGGTGTTATATGACCTGCGTAGCGAGGTGGCTGAACGGCTCCAAGCTGTCGTGGGTCTGTGCTGTTCACGCAAAAGCCCAGGTCAGATGGATATTTCCGAGGAGCGGCGAGATTCGCCCGGCCGAAAGCCGGTCGACCGGTTACGCATTGACAAACCGTCCGGCCTGTTTTCTACTGACTCTTGCGACTCATCCAAAGGACAGGGGAGTACGACGTGGACATCGATGTACTGGGCGCACTCGCCGTGCGGGAGAACGGGATCTCCATCACGCCCACCGCCCCCAAGCCCCGCCAGGTCCTGGCGCTCCTGGCCCTCCACGCCGACCAGGTCGTACCGGTGTCGGCGCTGATCGAGGAGCTGTGGGGGTCGATGCCCCCGCGCAGCGCTCGCACCACCCTCCAGACGTACGTCCTCCAGCTGCGCGCGCTCATCGCGACCGCCCTGGAGGGCAGCGAGGACGAGGAGCGGACCGCGAAGGACGTGCTCGTGACGCTGCCCGGCGGCTACCTGCTGAACAGCGACGGCGGTACCAGCGACGTCCGCGAGTTCGACCGGCTCGCCGGCATGGGCTACCGGGCGATCGACGCGGGTGACTACCCGGTCGCCGCGCAGCGGCTGCGCGAGGCCCTCGCCCTCTGGTCGGGCCCCGCCTTCGCCGACGTACAGGGCGGCGTCCAGCTGGACATGGAGACGCGCCGCCTGGAGGAGACCCGGCTGTGCGCCCTCGACCAGCGCATCGAGGCCGATCTCAAGCTGGGCCGCCACCGCGAGCTGCTGGCGGAGCTGACCGTGCTGGTGAGCCGGTACCGCACCCACGAGAACCTGCACGGGCAGTTCATGCTCGCCCTGCACCGCTCGGGCCGGCGCGGCGAGGCACTGGACGTGTACCAGCGGCTGCGCACCACGCTCGTACGAGACCTGGGCCTGGAGCCGTCCACCGCGCTGCGGCGGCTCCAGCGCTCGATCCTGATGGCCGGACCGGAGGGTGCGGTCAAGGCGCCGGCGGTGGCCGGGGCGGTCGCTGGTACGGGCCCGCGGGCCGAGCGGCTCGTACGGGCCTGACCCGCGGACGGCCGGCGCCGGTGCGCGCGGCCGACGGCAGGTGCAAGGACGGAGCGGGGGCGAAGGGAGACGGAGCGGTGCAGGAGAGGTCGGAGCGGACCCGCAGGCGGTTGGTCTTCGCCGGGGCGGAGTTGTTCCACCGCAGCGGCTACGCCAACGCGACGCTCGGGGAGATCGCGGGTGCGGCCGGGGTGACGAAGGGGGCGTTGTACTTCCACTTCGCCTCGAAGGACGAGCTCGCCGACGCGGTCCAGCGGCGCGGATGCGGCCTGTTGCACGACGCGGTCCGGGTGCTGCGGGAGGGCGGGGCCTCGCCCCTGCAGGCGCTGATCGACACGACACACTGGCTGGCGCGGACGCTGCACGAGGATCCGGCGATCCCGGCGAGCTTCCGGATCACCAAGGAGTGCGCCGGGCAGCAGCCGGCCGCGGTCGACTTCCACGGGGCGTGGCTGTCGGCGGTGTGCGAACTGCTGCGGACGGCGCGGGACGTGGGCGAGCTGCCGCTGGACCGGCCGGTCGGGAGCGTTCCCGGCGACGGTGACGCCGGTGCCGGCGACCGCGATGAGGCGAGGGGCGACGCCGGTTCGGCCGCCGACCGGTGGGAGAGCGCCGAGGCGCTGGTGGCAGCGGCGGTCTGCGGTATCGAGGTACTGGCCGGCACGGGGCTGTCGTACGCGGAGCTCCAGCGGAAGGTGGCCGCCCTGTGGGGGCTGTTGCTGCCGAGCCTGGTGGGTGCGGCGCGGGTGCGGGAGTACCGGACGCAGGCCCCTTCCGGCGGAGCCGCGGCCGGCTCCGGTGCCGGCGAGGAGCGGCGGTACGAGTTCCTCGGGAGCGGGGTCTAGGACCGCTTCCGGTGGATCACGTCCGGCGGGTCGGCTCGACGCACGGCACGGGTCCTGCCCGGACGCGGCCCCGCGGGTCGCGGCACGCTCGGGCACCTGCCGCCGACCGGGCGGCGCGACGCACGCGGAGAGGTACGGACCCGGCCGGTCCGGGCGTACGGGACGAGGGCCACAGCGACCCGCGTCATCGAGGTGAATCGACGAACTGCGGAGGGGGAACCGTGAGGATTCAGATTCTGGGACCGCTGAGGGCCGAGGTCGACGGGGAGTCCATCGTGCCGACCGCGGCCAAGCCGCGGCAGATCCTGGCCCTGCTCGCCCTGCATCCCGGCCGGGTGGTCCCGGTGCACACGCTCATGGAGGAGATCTGGGGCCAGGACCTGCCCAACAGCGCGCTGACCACCCTGCAGACGTACATCCTCCAGCTCCGCCGCAGGCTGGGCACGGCCATGGGGCCGGGCCGGCCGGGGGCCGCGAAGGAGGTCCTCACGACGCGGCACGGCGGGTACCTGTTGCAGGTGCCGCCGGAGTCCGTCGACGTCCACGCGTACGAGGACCTCGTCGCGCGCGGCCTCGCCGCCTTCGAGGGCGGCGATGACGAGGGCGCGGCCACCCTGCTGCGGGCGGGGCTCGCGCAGTGGGAGGGGCCGGCGCTGGTCGACGTACGGGTGGGCCCGGTCCTCGCGATCGAGGTCATGCGGCTGGAGGAGAGCCGGCTGGTCACGCTGGAGCGGCGGATCGACGTCGACCTCCGGCTGGGGCGGCACACCGAACTCCTCGCCGAGCTCACCGAGCTGACGGCACGGCACGCGCAGCACGAGGGCCTGCACTCCCAGCTGATGGTCGCGCTGTACCGGTCGGGGAGGCAGGGTGCGGCCCTGGACGTGTACCGGCGGCTGCGCGGCAGGCTGATCGGGGAGCTGGGCGTCGAGCCGGCGCCGCAGCTCCAGCGGCTGCACCAGGCGATGCTGACGGTGGATCCGGCTCTGGACGTCGCGGCCGGCCCCAAGCGGGGATCGACCTTCGACCTCTATGCGGCTTGACCGCGACCGGCGCCGGGGCGGGTGCGGGCGGACCGGATCCGTCGGCCGGCCAGAACACCCAGGTCCACCGCCCCGGGCAGGAGTGACATCGTGGGCGCATGGAAGACATGGGTTTCAGGCCGTTCCGGTTCGACGTGCCGCAGGAGGAGCTGGACGACCTCGACGGGCGGCTGAGGCGGGCCCGGTGGCCCGACGAGCTCGACGGGGTCGGGCGGGCGTACGGGATGCCGCTCGGGGAGATGCGGGAGCTCGTGCGGTACTGGCGCGAGGAGTACGACTGGCGGGCCGCCGAGGCGCGGCTGAACGAGTGGCCGCAGTACACCACCGTCATCGACGGGGCCCGTGTGCACTTCGCGCACGTCCGCTCGCCGGAGCCGGACGCCCTGCCGCTGCTGATGACGCACGGCTGGCCGGGGTCCTTCGTGGAGTTCCAGAAGGTGGCCGGGCCGCTGACCGACCCGCGCGCGTACGGAGGGGACCCCGCCGACGCCTTCCACCTGGTGCTGCCGAGCATTCCCGGCTTCGGGCCCTCCGGGCCGACCACCGGCACCGGCTGGGAGTTCAAGCGGGTCGCGCGGGCCTTCGGGGTGCTGATGGAGCGGCTCGGGTACGACGCGTACGGGGTCCAGGGCGGTGACTGGGGCGCCGCGGTCTCGCGGGAACTCGGCAGGATCCGCCCCGGCGACGTCGTCGGAGTGCACCTGAACCTGCTGCCCGGGGCGGGAGCCACCGCCGAACCCGCGCCGGCCGAGCTCGCGGCGCTGGACCCCGGCGAGCGGGAGCGGACGCTGGCCTCCTGGGAGCGCTACCGGGTGTGGGCGCGGGAACGGCAGGGGTACGCCGACATCCAGGCGACCCGGCCGCAGACCCTCGCGTACGGGCTGAACGACTCGCCGGTCGGGCTGCTCGCCTGGATCGGGGAGAAGTTCGCCGAGTGGAGCGACCCCCGCACCCCCGTCGACCGGGACCAGATGCTGACCAACGTGATGCTGTACTGGCTGACCGGGACGGCCGGGTCGGCCGCCCGCATCTACTACGAGCGGGCCCACGCGGACTACCACGGGCGGCCGCCGGAGGTGTCGGACACCCCGACCGCGCTCGCCGACTTCCCCCGCGACAACTTCGTCCCGCTGCGCCACGTCGCCGCGCGCACCGACCGGATCGTGCGCTGGACCTCGTACGACAGGGGCGGGCACTTCCCCGCGATGGAGGTGCCGGAGCTGCTGGTGGAGGACGTACGGGCGTTCTTCCGGGACGAGGCCGTCCGGCATGTGGAATCCGGCGGCGGGGACCGCGTGACGCTGTGATCATCGTCCGATGGACCTCGAACAGCGGACCCCGCCCGTACTGACAGGTGACGGACGCTCCACCCTGACCAGCGTCCTGCAGTGGCAGCGGGACACCCTGCGGATGAAGTGCGCCGGCCTCACGGACGAGCAGCTGCGGCGCCGGGCCGTACCGCCGTCCGGGCTGAGCCTGCTGGGGCTGGTCCGGCACCTGGCCGAGGTGGAGCGGGGCTGGTTCCGCAACGTGCTGAACGGGGAGGACGCACCGGGCCACTTCCCGGAGAACGCCGCCGGGGAGCGGACGGAGTTCCACGTCGAGGACGCGGACCCCGCCGAGTCCTTCCGGATCTGGGAGGAGGCCTGCGAGCGGTCGCGGGCCGTCGTGGCGGCCGCCGAGTCCCTCGACGTACGAGGGCACTCCGGCGGCCGGGCGTACTCGCTGCACTACATCCTCGCGCACATGATCGAGGAGTACGCCCGGCACAACGGGCACGCCGACCTGCTGCGCGAGGCGATTGACGGGGTCACCGGGGAGTAGGCGCGCCCGGCGGGGTCACGGGGCGGGCCTTGGCCGCCGGCGTTACGCGGAGACCGCTCCGGCCCGGTCCACGGCGTCGAGGGCGGCCTGCCAGGGGAAGTGCGGCGGGACGTCGGCCCCGGCCGGACCGGGCAGGAAGCCGCCCTCCCCGAAGAGCAGTTCGGCGCCGGCGCCGCGCAGGACGGCCAGCGACTGCTCGAACTGGGGGTGCGCGGCGAGGGCGGCGTTCGTACACGGCATGGCGACCACCGGGGTGCCCTTGCCGAGGGCCTCGGCGGCGACGCCGACGGTGAAGCGGTCGGTGAGGCCGAGGGCCCAGGCGTTGACCGAATTGAAGGTGGCGGGGGCGAAGAGGACGGCGTCGGCGGCCGGCCACACGTCGGGCTCCCCGGGGAGCTTGTACTGCCAGCGCACCGGGTTGCCGGTCAGGGCGGCGAGACCGTCGAGGCTCTCCGCCACCCACTGCGCCGCCGCCGGGGTCAGGCCCAGGCACACGTCCCAGCCGCGCGACTGGGCGTCCTCGATCACATGGGCCACGTCGAAGACGGGCGGGGCGGCGGAACAGAACAGGTAGAGAGTCCTCGTCATGCGGTTATGTGATCACATTCCTGGCCCTCAACTCTCCTCGAGGGCCGGGCCGCTGACATCGCGGTGGCGGTGGACGCGGGCCGGGAGGGGATCCCGGCCCGGTTCAGACGGCCGCCCCGGTGGCGATCCTGGCGGTGAAGGCGTCCAGGTTGGCCCACATCCGCGCGAGGCGGTCCTCCACGGTCAGCGACTCCTCCTGGCGCCCGGCGCGCAGCTTCGGCTGCCGCTTGCCGCGTACGTAGAGGGGGCAGGCGAGGTCGGCGCAGATGTACGTGCCGACCGTGTTCCCCTCACGGCCGCGGGCGCCCGCCAGCGGGGCGGCGAGCAGGGTGACCCCGGACGAGGCGTGTCCCGTCAGGCAGATCTGGCACAGGCTCGACTTCACCGCGCTCGTCCGCGTCGCGGCGGGCACGCGCAGGGTGATGCCGACCGGACCCTCGGGGCGGGGGACGACGAGATGGGCCCGCAGCGGGGCGCCCGGGTCCACCCAGCCCAGGAAGTCCAGGTCCTGCCAGGGCAGTTGGGCGAAGTCCAGGGGCAGACGCAGGCGCGCCGCCTCACCCTTGGTGCAGTTCACGAAGGATGAGCGGATTTGTTTTTCGGTGAGCGGTTCCACGGGAGTCGACCCTACGGGGCGCGTGGGGCGGTCCGCACGTCATTTACGCAGGTGGAGGGCGGGGTGGGGGTGGCTGGGGGGCTGGGGGCGGCGGATTTTCCGCAATCGGTGGCCGGTGCGCCGATGAGTCGGGGGGAGGGGGCCGGTCTACCCCTGTGAGCAGCGGAAGTTGGGTCGCGAAACAGGATGTGGACACCGTCCACTTTTCTGGATAGGCTGCGGAGCGTCTGGATGTGGACGCCGTATACATCTCTAAGGGGAACCCTCATGCGCAAGGTCATCGCGTCCGTCTTCATCTCGGTCGACGGCGTCTTCGAGGACCCGAGCTGGTCCATGCCGTTCTGGAACGCCGAGGCGGAGAAGTTCGCCGGTGAGCAGCTCGCCGCCGCCGACGCGCTGCTGCTGGGCCGGGTGACGTACGAGGCGATGGCGCCGGCCTGGATGGCGCGGGCCGAGGGCGCCGACGCCGGGACCCTGCGGATGAACGCGATGCCGAAGTACGTCGCGACCTCCACCAGCGCCGCCCCGGAGTGGAACGCCACCTTCCTGACGGGTGACCTCGCCGCCGAGGTCGCCGCGCTCAAGCAGCAGGACGGCGGCGACCTGCTCGTCTATGGCAGCGGGCAGCTCGTCAACGCCCTGCTCGCGCACGACCTGCTCGACGAACTGCGGCTGTGGACCCTGCCGGTGGTGCGGGGCGCGGGGCGCAAGCTGTTCGGCGAGGACTCGCCGGTGAAGACCCTGCGGCCGGTGGGGACCACCGCGCTCGGCGGCAGCGGGGCGCAGGTGCACGCGTACGCGCCGGCGCCCGCCGCCGGGTGAGCGGCGGGACGCCCGATCCGTCCCCGTTTCCGAGTGTCCCCAACGATGTCGCACACTGAGCAGAAGGAGCACCACGTCATGACCGAGCAGCCGGTGAAGGGCCCCGCGAGCTACTTCCCCTCGATCGAGAAGAAGTACGGCCGCCCGGTGGCCGAATGGCAGGCCCTCGTCCGGGCCTCGCCGCTGACGAAGCACATGGAGCTCGTCTCCTGGCTGAAGACCGAGTACGGCATCGGCCACGGCCACGCCAACGCGCTGGTCGCGCACACCCTCGCGGAGAAGTAGACGCTCACGCATGCGGCAGAGCGTCCGGGCCATGTGCTGTCCCGCCGGACGCCGCTTGACTGGGTGTCATGACGAACAGCACGGACAACGGCATGGACGACGGCACGCGGGGCGGCACCACCCTCGTCGTCGGGGGCAACGGCAAGACGGGACGACGGGTCGCCGAACGGCTCCTGGCCCAGGGGCGCGCGGTGCGCGTCGGCTCCCGCACCGGTGAGCCGGCCTTCGACTGGGACCGGCCCGAGACCTGGGGACCCGCGCTGGAAGGCGTGGACCGGGCGTACGTGACCTACCACCCGGACCTGGCCTTCCCGGGGGCCGCCGACCGCGTCGGTGCCTTCGCGGAAGCCGCCGTGGCCGCCGGGGCGCGGCGACTGGTGCTGCTGTCCGGGCGCGGGGAGGAGGCGGCGCGGCGGGCCGAGGACAGGCTGCGGGACTCGGGGGCCGACTGGACCGTCGTACGCGCCAGCTGGTTCCACCAGAACTTCGACGAGGACTTCTTCCTGGACTCCGTACGGGTTGGGGAGATCGCGCTGCCCGTGGGGGACGCGGTGGAACCCTTCGTGGACGCCGGTGACATCGCCGACGTGGCGGTGGCCGCGCTCACCGACGACCGCCACATCGGCAGGACGTACGAGCTGACCGGGCCGAGGCTGCTCGGCTTCGCGGAGGTGGCCGCCGAGCTCTCGAGGGCGACCGGGCGCGAGATCGCGTACGTCCCCGTCACGGAGGCGGCGTACCTGGCGGTGCTGCGGGAACGCGGCCTGCCGGAGGAGTTCGCGGAGCTGTTCGCCCTGATCTCGGACGGGCGCAACGCGCACCTGGACCACGGGGTGGAGGAGGTACTGGGGCGCCCCGCCAGGGACTTCGCCGACTATGCGCGCCAAGCGGCGGCGAGCGGGGTCTGGGACGTCCGGGGGTGAGCCCGGCCGGCGGCGGTCCGCGAGCCGGTGCGGGGAGCGGGCCCGCGGGGGTTCCGGACGGCGACGGCCGCGGGCACGGGGGCAGGCCGGGCGGGCAGCGCGGTGCCCGCCCGGCCCCGGCTCAGGAGAGCTCCAGGACCCCGACGGGCTGGGGGCCGCTGAGCTCGCCGGTGGGCCGGAAGCCGAGGCCCAGGTAGAAGGGCGCCGGGCTGTCGTCGCCGTCGTGCCAGGTGACGTACGCCCGCGTCCCGCCGCGACGGCGGATCTCCTCGGTGACGGCCTCCACGGCGAAGCGGCCGTAGCCCTTGCCCTGGTGGCCGGCGGCGATGTTCAGGCGCCAGATGCCGGAGCGGCGGTGCTCGGGGTCCTCGGCCGGGTTCCAGACGATGTCCAGGAAGGCCATGACGAAGCCGACGACCTCGTCACCGTCGACGATGGCGCGGGGCCAGGCGGTCTCGCCGTGGACGTAGGCCTCGGCGAGGGACGTGGCGACGGACTCGACGAGGTGCTCCTGGTCGGGGCGGACGCGGACGGCGGTGACGGCTTCGAAGTTGTCCGGGGTCACCGGCACCAGGCGGAGTGATGAGCTGATCATTTGCGCAGCTTAGTTCCGCCGCACATGCCCATTGAAAAGAACGGGACGTGCGGTATATTTTCTGTAGTCCACGGGGGAGGGGAAGGCCTTGCTCGCACAAGTGGCCGTTGTCGGCGGGGGGCCGGTCGGCATGCTGGTCGCGGCCGAACTGGCCGCGTACGGGATCGACACGCTGGTCCTCGAGGAGCGTGCGGCGATCTCCGAGCGGCCCAAGGCGACCACGCTGCACGCGCGGGCGGTGCAGAGCCTGGTCCGGCGCGGGCACCTGCCCGCGGGCAGCTCCGGCGGCGCCTCCGGCGCCTTCCACTTCGCCGGCATCCACGGGCTGGTCATCACCGTGCCCGAAGGAGAACCGGAAGCGATCCTGAAGTGTCCGCAGGCGGAGCTCGAGCGGCTCTTCGAGGCACGGGCACGGGCGGCGGGCGCGCGGGTGCTGCGTGAGCACCGCGTGACGGGGATCGTCCAGGAACCCGACGGAGTGCGGCTCGACATCGAGGGGCCGCAGGGCCCGGCGGCCTGCCGGGTGGAGTACCTCGTGGGCGCGGACGGCGCGCGCAGCACCGTGCGCGAGCAGCTGGGCATCGGCTCCGACACGACTCCGGCCTCGGTGTCCGCCCTGGTGGGGCTGGCCACGCTGGAGGACCCCGGAGCCCTCGAGCCCGGCTGGCTGCGCACTCCGCGCGGGTGGATCGTCTCTAAGCGGACGCCCGGCGGCGAGACCCACATCCGTACCCTCGACTGCACGCGCGAGCACGAGGGCCGGGAACGGCAGCCGACGCCGCAGGAGCTGTGCGACGAGGTCTCCCGGATAGCCGGACGGGACATCCCGATGGCGGGGGCGCGCTGGATCAGCAGGTTCAGCGACTTCACGCGCCTGGCCCGGACCTACCGCTCGGGGCGGGCCTTCCTCGTGGGGGACGCGGCGCACCTGCACTTCCCCATCGGCGGCCAGGGCCTGAGCACCGGGGTGCTCGACGCCCTGAACCTGGGCTGGAAACTGGCGCTCGCCGTACGCGGCGCGGCCGGGGAGCGGCTGCTCGACAGCTACGGCCTGGAGCGGCGCCACGCGGCCCGGGAGGTCATCGACAACACCCGGGCGCAGCTGGCGCTGATGCGGCCAGGCGAGGACGTCGACGCGCTGCGCGAGGTGTTCACGGGACTGCTGGCGGCGGACCGGGAGACCGGCCGGCTGAGCGACATGATCAGCGCGCAGGGGACGGTGCTCCCCGCCTACACGGACGATCCGTCGCCCTGGGAGGGCCGCTTCCTGCCGAACGTACGGCTGACGGCGCAGGCAGGCGAGACCGATGTGATCACGCTGCTGCGGGAGGGCCGTCCGCTGCTGCTGCTCTCCGGTGAGCGGGCGGGTCGCCACGTGGAGGGGGCGCGGCCCTGGGCGGAGGTCCTGCGGGTGGTGCGCGCCCGGGAGGTGCCCGGCCTGCCGGACGAGGCGCTGCTGGTACGGCCCGACGGATACGTCGCCTGGTCGTCGGGCAGAGGTGTGCTGGCAGACGCCTTGTCTCAGTACTTCGGTGAAGGGGCGCGCGGGGCGGACTCCTCCGGCAGGAGCGATCCGGCTCAGCCGGCGGCTTCCGCGGCCTGCCTCAGCCGGGCCGTCTTCGTGGCCTCGGCGTAGACCTCGGACCCCCGGCTTTCACCGAGGTGGAGGGAGGTGAGGACCGAGGGGAGGACGACGCTGGGCAGCAGGTGGCGCATCAGAGCGGCCACTCTGGCCGGAAGGTCGCGGTAGTCGCACATGGCTTGGGACATGGACTGGATACCGGCGAACGAGCCCACGATGACGTCGGCCGTTTCGGCCGGTTCGACATGGGGCAGCAGTTCGCCCTGCGCCTTGGCGGTCTGCAGAAGCCCTGTGAGGACCTCCGCCCAGCGCACGAAGGGGCCGCTGCGGTCCAGGTCATGGGCCAGCTGGTCCATGGTCAGCCGCACGCCGGCGCGGACCATGGGATCCGTCTGCAGGCGGTAGGAGTGCAGCACCGCCACGTCGACGAGTTCCTGGACCTTGCTGGGGCGATCGGGAACGAAGATCTGCTGATGATCCTGTTCGGCAAGCACCCCCTGGGCGAGGTCTTCCTTCGACTGGAAGTGGAAGTAGAGCGCGCCCTTGGTCACACCTGCCGCAGTGAGGATCTCGGAGATGGTGGCTGCCTGGTAGCCCCGCTCCTCAAAGATCTTGGCCGCTGCTGACAGGATCGCCCGGCGCGTCCGAATGGCTCGCACCTGCTCAGCCATGATGCCCCCTTCCTCCACGGTTTCCCGATTCCTTCGGAAGGCTTGTGCAAACCGTCCGTCCCGTACGTATCTTACAGCGGGTAACTGATACTCCAACCCTTACGCCCCTGAGCGGCGGACGACGACCAGTGGGAGGGACGATGATTCTCGTGACTGGCGCCACCGGCACGGTCGGTCGGGAGGTGCTCCGTCAGATTCCCTCCGACGTGCGGGTCCGGGCCATGTCGAGGGAACCGGACCGTCTGGCAGCCGTGCTTGGGACGGCCGAGGCCGTGCGGGGGGATTACGACGATCCGCGGTCAGTGGCCAAGGCGCTGACCGGGGTGGAGAGCGTCTTCCTCGTGACCAGCCGGGTGGGGCGGGACGATGACGGCCGGTTCCTCCGGGCGGCGCGGGCGGCCGGGGTCCGGCATGTGGTGAAGGTCTCGGCCGCAGCGGTCGCGGACAGCCGGGCCGACGACCTGATCACCCGCTGGCAGCGGGTGAACGAGGACCTTCTGCGTGCGTCCGGAATGGAGTGGACGCTGCTGCGGCCGCGCTCCTTCATGTCCAACACCCTCTCCTGGGCAGCCTCCATCCGTGCGGACGGCGTCGTACGGGCCCTGTACGGAGGGTCGGCGAATTCCTGCATCGATCCGCGGGACATCGCAGAAGTGGGCGTGCGTGCGCTGACCGAACAGGGGCACACCGGCCGCGTGTACCCGCTGACCGGTCCTGAAGCGCTCAGTGCCGCCGAGCAGACGGCCCATTTGTCGGATCTCCTGGGCCGTCCGCTGTACTTCGAAGATCTGGAGCCGGCCCAGGCGCGTACCTTGCTGGGCGCGCGCCATCCGGAGCCTCTGGTCGAGGCGCTGATGCGGAGCGCCGAGCGGCAGCGCGAGGGCGCCAAGACCCGGGTGGAGAAAACGGTTCAGGAGGTCTGTGGCAGGCCGGCGCGTTCATACTGGGAGTGGGCCCGGGACCATCTCACGGCCTTCGTGCCGGCCTGAGGCGATCTCTGCGGTCAGCCGCTGTACGAGTCCGCGGTCACGATGGAGCTGAAGACCAGCTCCCCGTCCTGGTGACCCGTCACCAGGACGGCGTCCTTGGCTCCGGTGGCGTCGTCGTACACGCGGTGGGCTTCGATCATGCAGGGCATGTCGAACTCGACGTACCGCTTGAAGTCGCTGTGGATGCCGAGTGGCAGGAAGGACGAACGTCCGAGGGTGGCCGCCGCGGCCTGTCGTGCGGCTTCCACGAGGAGCATGCCCGGTACGTGGTCGAGGGGGTGGTCGAACAGGATCGGGTGGAGGGTGTCCACCCTCAGCTGCCAGCGGTTCGGCTCGGCCGACGGGGACAGGACCACGTCGGTCGGGGACAGCCGCCCCACGCTCTGCGGCGCGACGGGAGCCGTCAGGGGCAGCGGACGGTGGTCGGCCTGCCGGGTGTGCGGGGGGCGCAGGCGCTCGTAGACCGCCGGGCTGGTGCAGGTGGAGGAGACGCGCCCCGTGGCGACGACGTGTCCGTCGCGGCGGACCACGGCCTCGTAGGTGATCTTGCTCAGCTTCCCGGCCCGGCGCTTGATCTCGGTGAAGGTGACGTCGATGTCGAGGGACGTCGGTGCCTGCTGGACCTTGAGGTGCTCCGGCTGGTGGACGGTGATGCCGAGGTCCCACAGCAGGTACTGGTGGCCGAGAGGCAGTCCGAACTCGGCGTGGCCCAGCAGGATGCCGACCTGGCGGATCGTCTCGACGCATATGAGCGGATCGTGGTGATCTCCCGCGACGTGGGCGTAGAAGCTGTGGCTGCGGGGCCACTGCGCGGTGACGGAGAAGCGGGTGTCGTCGAGGCGCTGCCAGTCGGTCAGGAAGACTTCGGCGGCGGACGTCCGGTGCACCAGTTCCTTCGGGACGGTGGCCGTGAACGACGGGTAGTCGTATCCGCTCTGCTCGTGTGGCGAGAACGCGGCCCGCAACGTCGGGTCGTAGGTCGGAGTGCGCTCGATATGAAACGTGCTCGCGCTCATTGTTCCCCCTAGACAGCGCTGGCGAGTTACAGGTGTGACCCGCGAGAAAAATATATACCAACCGGTTTTTTATCCAGAGGGAGAGTCGGCCTTGCCCGGGAAATATGCGGAGGTATCCATTCCGGCCAAACCGCTGTCCGGCTGTTTTCCCAGTTCCCTGCCGGTGGGCCGACGTTGAATCTCCGCCATCCGGCTGGAACCAGCTCAACCGGGCCGAGAGTGGTTCTTGAGCCGGTGGCCGGCAGGAGGGCCGTGTCCGGCTCGGGAGGCCGGCCGATTCGCATCGGAAGAGCGCTTTGCAGTCTGCGGACGGGCGGACCGTTCGCCGCGGCCTCGCCCGGTTCCTGTGGGCGACGGGTTCCGCCTCGGACCGGGCGGTCGGCGGGACGCCGCTCCCGCTGGGTGCCCATGGGGCTCCAGCCGTCCCTTTGCACGTTCGCGGTTTGCCGTGGCGAAACGTCTCGAGCGATTCCGATGCTCTCCTCCGGGCCTTCGAGGCCCGAGTCCCCGCACGGACGGGTGAGTGGTCCGGTGCCTGGCGGACAGGCTTCAGTGGGGTGGGCGGGAGGGCGGACAGGCCTGCCCACTGCTGGGTTCCGGCCTCCAGCGGCGCCGGGCGGCCGGGGGCGGCGGAAGTCATTCCCCTTCGTCTTGAGCGGCGTTTGAGCCCAGCTCCGGCAGGACTCCGGCGGCCGACCAGTGTAAATACAGTTGCGCAAACCGCTAAAGCGGTTTGTAACACCGACCAGAGCACCTCTTGCGGACGTTCCCGGCGGTCTGACTCGCTCGTCGGAGAGTCCCCGAGGACGCCGTTGAAGCAGTCGACTGGTTGATTTTCGGCCGTTCGTTGTCTCATAGACAGCCACCGGCGGCTCTCTCTGGCCCTCTCGTGAGGCCTCTGCAGGCGGTCTCTCTCGTTCCTCTTGGCGGTAAAGATGCAGCTCATAGCGGCTCTTGAGCGTTCCGGAGGGAGCTGGAGGGTCAGAAAACGGTACAGCCGGTTTGGTATTGACAAACCGGCTCGTCTGTTTTTTGCTCATTCCAGCGAAAGTCGAGGGCTCATCCATGGACGAAGCAGGGGAGTACGGCGTGGACATCGATGTACTGGGCGCACTGACCGTGCGGGAGAACGGGGTCTCCATCACGCCGACCGCGGCCAAGCCCCGGCAGGTGCTGGCGCTGCTCGCGCTCCACGCCGACCAGGTGGTGCCCGTGGCCGCGCTGATCGAGGAGCTGTGGGGCGCCGAGCCGCCGCGCAGCGCCCGTACGACGCTCCAGACGTACGTGCTCCAGCTGCGCGGGCTCATCGCCACCGCGCTGGAGGGGACGGACGGGACGCGGACCCCCAAGGACGTGCTCGTCACGCTGCCCGGCGGGTACATGCTCAACAGCGCCGGCGGGACCAGCGACGTCCGCGAGTTCGACCGGCTGGCCGGGATGGGCTACCGGGCCATGGACGCCGGGGACTTCCCCAACGCCGCACGGCTGTTGCGCGAGGCGCTCGCGCTCTGGTCCGGCCCGGCCTTCGCGGACGTCGACGGCGGCGTGCAGCTGGACATGGAGACGCGGCGCCTGGAGGAGACCCGGCTGTGCGCGCTCGACCAGCGCATAGAGGCCGACCTGCGGCTCGGCCGGCACCGGGAGCTGCTCGCGGAACTGACCGTACTGGCCAGCCGCTACCGCATCCACGAGAACCTGCACGGCCAGTTCATGCTCGCCCTGCACCGCTCCGGGCGGCGCGGCGAGGCGCTCAGCGTCTACCAGCGGCTGCGCTCCACGCTGGTGCGCGAGCTCGGCATCGAGCCCTCCGCCGCCCTGCGCAGTCTCCAGCGGTCGATCCTCATGAGCGGCCCCGAGACCCCCGCCGAATCCCCGGAGACCGCCCGCAAGCGTCTCGCCCGGGTGGGGTGAACCCGGTATCGGGATGATCGACCTGTGAAATCGTGTACCGGGATTTAAGAAAGAGTGCGGGAGAACCTGAGAGTTAATTTGCGTTAACGGGAATCGGAACAAAGATGAGCGGCTCAATCGCTGGGCTGAGCATGGGGTTCCGTCTCCAATCGGAATCCTGTCTTTCGAATCCGCCGTCTGTTCGCCTGTTTCGGAGGTCCGCTCGACGTCGGCTCGAGCGCCCGGTGATGTTGCCCTGGGCTGCCTTACCGTCATCGGGTCGAATACTGAAAACCGAGAGTATCTCGACGAAATATGGAGGGGAGACGGGAGACCGTGAAGATTCAGGTTCTGGGTCCGTTGAGTGCCGAGGTCAACGGGGCATCGATCGTTCCTACGGCGGGCAAGCCGCGTCAGATCCTGGCGCTTCTCGCGCTCTACCCGGGCCGGGTGATGCCCGTACCGACCCTCATGGAGGAGATCTGGGGGACGAAGCTGCCCGAAAGCGCGCTCACCACCCTGCAGACGTACATCCTCCAGCTGCGCCGCAGACTCGGCACGGCCATGGGCCCCGGAGCCCCCGGCACCGCCAAGGACGTGCTCGCCACCCGGCACGGCGGCTACCTGCTCCAGATCCCGCAGGAGTCGGTGGACGTCCACGAGTACGAGGCCCTCGTGGCCGCCGGCCAGACCGCCTTCGACGACGGTGACGACGAGCGCGCCGCGGACCTGCTGCGCAAGGCCCTCGACCTGTGGCAGGGACCCGCGCTGGTCGACGTACGCGTCGGGCCGATCCTGGAGATCGAGGTGCTGCGCCTGGCGGAGAGCCGGCTGGTGACCACCGAGCGGCGCATCGACGTCGACCTGCGCCTGGGGCGCCACACCGAACTGCTCGCCGAACTCACCGAGCTGATGGCCCGCAACCCGCAGCACGAGGGTCTGCACTCGCAGGCCATGGTCGCCCTCTACCGCTCGGGCCGGCAGGCCACCGCCCTCGACGTCTACCGCAGGCTCCGGGCCCGCCTGATCGGTGAGCTCGGCGTCGAGCCCTCGCAGCAGCTCCAGCGCCTGCACCAGGCGATGCTGCGGGTGGACCCGGCGCTCGACGTGGTCGCGGGACCGCGCCGCAGCTCCACCTTCGACCTGTACGCGGCGTAGGGGCGGCGCGGGGCGGGCGACCGCCTGCCGCCCCCGCGCGGCGCCGGTGCGCCGGGGGACCGTGCCGCCCGCTTCGCGACCGGCCGCCCCGGGCGATCCTGGTGCACCGGGGGGTTCGTGGCAGGGCCGCGACCTGGTTCTTCGAGCGGTGCTCGGCCGTGGCGTGAGCGGCTCTCCAGCGCGGGCGGTCAGGCTCCTGGCGACCCGGTGTGCGTCGGTGCGCCGGCGGACGAGGAGAGAGGCGACCATGCAAGCCACGGATCAGCTGGAACTCGTCGACCTGGCCCGCATCCTGCGGGTCTGGGGCGGCGAGGAGGACTGTGTCGAGCTGAGCGAGGACGTCCAGGACCTGTACTGGATGGAGCTCGGCTACGACTTCCTCTCCGTCCTGCAGACCACCGGCTCGATCGAGCGGAAGTTCGACATCCTCATCGACGGGGACCTCCTCGAAATGGCCGACACCCCGAGGCTCTTCCTCGAACTGGTCAACGGAGTGCTGGGCAGCCGGGCCGCCGCCTGAGACTCGAGCGGCAGTCCATGCGGGCTCCGGCCGACTCAGACAGGCTCTGTGTCAAGCGTTGAGAGAGGTGTCTGATGTCTGTCGAGCGAGTGCACCGGTTGTCATGCGCGGTTGACGCGGCCGCGCCCGCCGGAGCCCTGTACACCCTGGTGGCCGACACCGCCCCCTGGCCGTTGTTCCTGCGGGACGCCGTCCACGTCGAGCGGCTGGACTTCGACGGCACCACCGACCGGTACATGCAGTGGGCCATCGTGGACGGGGAGCTGCGGCGTTCGCTCTGGCGGCGGACCCTGGACCCCGACCAGCGGCGCATCGGCTTCCGCGAGGAGCGCCCCGATGACCCCGTCGCCGCGGCGGGCGGCAGCTGGAGCGTGACGGAACTGGCCCCGGGCTGGTCGCGGCTGACCCTTGAGCAGGACCTCACCGTCTCCGGGGGCCGCGGCGCGGAGGCCGAACGGGTCCTGGCCTCCGCCGAGGAGCGGGGCCGGGCGGTGCTGCACGGTCTGCGGACCGCCGCGGAAAGCTGGCGGCGGCTCGACGAACTGCTGCTGTCCTTCGAGGACTCCGTACGGATCGAGGGCCCGGTCGAGCCGGTGTACGAGTTCCTGTACGGCGTGGACTCCTGGCCGGGCCGCGTCGCGCACGTCGTCGAGGCCGAGGTCACCGAGGACCGGCCCGGCGTGCAGCGCACCCGGCTGGTGAACCTGGCCGAGGACGGCTCCTCCTACACCACGGAGGGGGTACGGGTGTGCTTCCCGGCGGCCGGGCGCATCGTCTTCAAGCGGACCCGGCCGCACCCCCTCCTCGCCGCGCACGCCGGAGAGTGGTCGCTGGAACCGGACGCGGCGGGGGTGACCGTGGTGTGCCGGCACGACGTGCTGCTGGACGAGCGGGCCGTGGAGCGGGTCCTGGGCCCCGGCGCGGACCTCGCGCGGGCGCGGCGCTCCGTGCGCGAGGTGCTCGGCCGCGAGGCCAGGGCCACGCTGGGTCCGGTGCCGCAGTCCGCCGGGGACACCGTCAGGGCCCTGCGGTCCGTGTGAGGGGCCTTCGCGGCCCGAGCGCGCCACGGGGGACCCGTCGCGCCCGCCCGTCACCCACCACCGTCTTCGCCGAGGCGGTGGGTGACGGGCTTCTCAGGTTCGGCGACCCGCGGTGTCGAGCCGGCGCAGTGTGGCGGGGAGGGCCAGGCAGGGCATGACCACCCGCCAGAAGCCGGCCAGCGTGCGGGGGGCGAGCCACTGCGGGTCGTCACGTGCCAGGGCCTCGAAGCCGAGGGTGGCGGCCACCACCGTCGCCGCCACGTTGCGGAGGTTGAGGCCGGGCAGCAGGGTGCCCTCCTGCGCGGCCTCCGTGAGCAGCCGGTGCACGTACTCGTGCCACTCCCGGGGCAGGGCGTAGGCGGGGGAGTACGCCGGCTCCCGGTTGAGCCGGAATCCTGCCCGAGCCACGACGTCGGACAAGAGCAGCCGGGCGAGGGCCTGCGAGCTGTCGGCCAGAGCCTGGAGGGCCGACGTCCGCTGCGCGTAGACCTCGCAGGCGACCGCGCGCAGGGCCCGTGCCCCGGCGGCCTCGACCGCCTCGGCGACCGCCGCCTTGTTCTCGAAGTGGAAGTGCAGCGCGCCCGGGCTCACGCCCGCCCCGACGCTGATCATGCTCAGCGTCGCCTCGGCGTAGCCGCGTCGTCCGAACACGGTCGCGGCTGACTCAATCAGTGCTTGACGGGTCCGGACGGCGCGTTCTTGTTTCATCACGCATAGCTCCTGTATCAGTTTCCTTCCATTATTAAACCGCGCCGTTGGTATAAAAGAAGGAGGCCGAGGGTCGCGGGTGGCTGGTTTGATGGTGATTCTTCCCCCGTGGTGGCCGGTTTCAGGCTATTCATCCCCGTATCTCATAGGCGTGTGAAGCCTTTGACAAACCGGCGACGCGGTTTGTATCTTCGCTGACGTTGGCTCAACCGAGCTTGAGGGGAGGGGGGCAGATGAACCAGCGGACCATCGCTGTACTGGAACCTCATGCAGCCGCCGCCGGAGTGAACGGGGGGTTCCTTCCGGCCGAGGGACTCAGGACACCACAGCACGCGCCGACCCAGTCGGCCCTGTGGCGGATCCTCATCGTGGACAGCAACACGGCCGAGGCGGAGACGCTCGCACGCGGCCTGCGCCGCCACGGGCACGAAGTCGACATCGTCGGCACCGGAAGCGAGGGACTGCGCGGCTACGCCGACGCCGACCTGGTCCTCCTCGACCTCGAACTCCCCGACCTCGACGGCCTGGAGGTCTGCCGGAGCATCCGCGCGGCCCACGAGATCCCGGTGATCGCGGTCACCGCCCGGGGCAGCGAACTGGACCGGGTCCTGGGCCTCCAGGCGGGCTCGGACGACTACCTGGTCAAGCCGTACGGCTTCCGCGAGCTGATGGCGCGCATGGAGGCGGTGATGCGACGGGCGCGCCCGAGCCGGCCCGTCGCGGCGACCATCACCTGCGGCCCGCTGCGGATCGACGCGGGAACGCGCGAGGTGACGCTGCACGGGGAGCCCGTCGAGACCACGCGCAAGGAGTTCGACATGCTCTACCTCCTCGCGTCCCATCCCGACACCGTCATCCCGCGCAAGATGCTGATGCAGCAGGTCTGGGGCGACTCCTGGTCCCGCCGGACCGTGGACACGCACGTGAGCACGCTCCGGAACAAGATCGGCGCCGGCTGGATCATCACGATCCGGGGCGTCGGTTTCCGGTTCGGCCAGGCAGCCTGAGCCGGCCCCGCGGGATCCCGCGGGAGGACCGCCGACCACCGATACCAGCTGAGGGGGACGACCATGACCGCGACGTCGCTGTGCCAGGGGGAGGGCTGCCGCAGCGGGCACGCCGGCGGACGGCCCCGCAGGAGGACGGCCGACGGCAGCCTGCTGTGCCGTTCGTGCCGCGAGCACCTCACCGCCGGCCTCGCCGAACTGACCCACCTCTACGAGGAGTGCGGGCGGATGCTCGGCGGCGCGGCCCCCGGCAGCCTGCGCGAGCGGACCACCGGCGGATACCTGCCCGGGCTGCCCTTCAACGGTGCCGCGGCCGACGTGCGGGCCAGCATGGTCTCCGTCCTGGGCTCGTGGAGCGGGCTGGTCGCGCAGCAGCGCGGGTTCACCGCACCGCCCCGGACCGTCGCCGCGCTCACCGCCTTCCTGCTGCGCAACGCCGACTGGCTCGCCGCCCATTCCGCGGCCGCCGAGGTCACGAAGGAGATCGCCCGGCTGGTCCGGGCCGGACGCCGCGCGGCCTTCCCGGACCCCGCCCGCAGCATCCGCCTCGGGGACTGCCCCGAGTCCGGCTGCTCCGGCGCCCTGGCGCTGGCCGTGCGCGCCGGTGCGCCCGCGCCCGGAGAGGCGATCGTGTGCGACGCCGACCCTGCCCACCGTTGGACCAGCGACCAGTGGAGCGAGCTCAGCCGCTCCATGGACTCCGCCCGTGAGCCCGGCGCAGCCCCGGCGGCGGCCACCGAACGCTGGCTGACCGCCGCCGACATCGCGCGGCTGTGGCACACCCCGACGGGCACCGTCTACCGGCTGGCGAGCGAGGAGCGCTGGCGCAGGCGCAACCGCGCCGGCCGTACGTACTACAACGAGGGCGACGTCCGCGCCTGCTTCACGCGGCGGGCGGCGCGCACCTGAGCCACCCGCCCCGCCTGATCCTCCGCAGCGGTCAGCACGGCATCCGGTAGGACCCGGATCCAGCCGTCTGACCGCTGCTTGACGTTCCCTTGGCCGCCCTGCGACACAGTGGACCGGCCCTTGTGGAACCTGACCTACTCCTGAATCCAGCACCATTGAACGGCCGCTCGCGTCCGAAGAACCTTGTAGTCAAGATCCGGTGCACTGTCTCCGGAGGTTGAATTCAAGGAGACGTGATGGACGCCCCAGTGATCGTCGTCGGCGCGGGCCCCGCGGGCATGATGCTCGCCGGCGAGCTGCGGCTGGCGGGAGTCGCCGTCGTCGTCCTGGAACGCCTTGAACGGCGTACAGGCGAATCCCGCGGCCTCGGCTTCACCACCCGCACGCTGGAGACCTTCGACCAGCGCGGCCTGCTCGCCCGCTTCGGCGAGATCGAACGGAGCACGCAGGGCCACTTCGGCGGGATCCCGCTGGACTTCGGCGTGCTCGACGACGCCTGCCAGGCCGCCAAGACCGTGCCGCAGTCCGTCACCGAGACGCACCTGGAGGAATGGGCCACCTCGCTGGGCGCCGACATCCGGCGCGGCCACGAGGTGCTCTCCGTACGCGACGACGGCGAGGGCGTCGACGTCGAGGTCCGCGGTCCGGACGGCACGGACACCCTGCGCGCCGGCTGGCTCGTGGGCTGTGACGGCGGCCGCAGCACCGTGCGCAAGGCGGTCGGCTTCGACTTCCCCGGCACCGCGGCCACCATGGAGATGTTCCTCGCCGACATCAAGGGCATCGAGCTCAAGCCCCGCATGATCGGCGAGACCCTGCCCGGCGGCATGGTGATGGTGGGCCCCCTGCCCGGCGGAACCACCCGCATCGTCGTCTGCGAACGCGGCACCCCGCCGCGCCGGCGCGAGAGCCCGCCGTCCTTCGAGGAGGTCGCGGCCGCCTGGCAGCGGCTGACCGGCGAGGACATCTCGGCCGCCGAACCGGTGTGGGTGAGCGCCTTCGGCGACGCGGCACGCCAGGTCACCGAGTACCGGCGCGGCCGGGTGCTGCTCGCCGGCGACGCCGCGCACATCCACCTGCCCGCCGGCGGCCAGGGCATGAACACCGGCATCCAGGACGCCGTCAACCTCGGCTGGAAGCTCGCCTCGGTCGTGCTCGGCCGGGCCCCGCTCAGCCTGCTCGACACCTACCACGCCGAACGCCACCCCGTCGGGCGGCGCCTGCTGATGAACACCCGGGCCCAGGGACTGCTGTTCCTGAGCGGCGCGGAGGTACAGCCGCTGCGCGACTCCCTCCGAGAACTCATGGCGTACGAGGACGTGGCCCGCCACCTCGCCGCCATGGTCACCGGACTGGAGATCACCTACGACGTCGGCAGGGGCAGCCACCCGCTGCTCGGCCGCCGCATGCCCCGCCTGGAGCTCACCGGTGCCGACGGCCGCCCGACCTCCAGCACCGAACTGCTGCGCCCCGCCCGCGGGGTGCTCCTCGATCTGGCGGACAACCCCCGGCTGCGCCAGCGCGCCGCCGCCTGGGCGGAGCGGGTCGACACGGTCACCGCCCGGCCGCGCGAGACACCGGCCGGCGGCGACGGCCCGTACGGCACCACCGCCCTGCTGATCCGGCCCGACGGGTACGTGGCCTGGGCCGCGCCCGGCAGCCACCACGACCTGCCGATGGCGCTGGAGCGCTGGTTCGGCACGCCCTGACCACCGGCGCGCCCCGACGACCGGCATTCCCGGGCGGCCGCCGCACCCGGCGGCCGGACGAGTACGTCACGAGGAGGAACCACCCCCATGGCAACGCCCACCGCGGCGATCGAACGCGCGCCCGGAGCTTCCGAGGAGCGCCGCGGCATCGTCCGCGCCGCCCGTACGGTGCTGGCCCGCGAGGGCTGGACGCGCTGCACCTCCGAAGCGACGGCGCAGGAGGCCGGCGTGCCGCTGGAGTCCGTGGAGCGGCACTTCCCGGACCAGAAGAAGCTGCTGCTGAGCGTGCTGCTGGACAGCTCCGCCTCCGTCGCCGCGACCCTCGAGGCCGTCGCCGAGAGCCACCTCGCGCAGATCACCGACCTGGAACAGGACCTCATCGCGCTCGGCCGGGCCTGGCTGGCGCCGCTGGAGGCCTTCCGCGAGCACTTCGCGATCGTCCGTCACATCAGCGCCGAGGTCACCCGTCTCCCGGCCGAGGCCGTCCAGAAGTGGCAGGCCACCGGACCCCGGCGGGCCCGCGGCGCACTGGCCCGCCGGCTCCGGCACCTCGCCGACCGGGGCCTCCTCGACATCTCCGACGCCGACCAGGCGGCGGAACGTTTCATCCTGCTGGTCCCCTCCGGCGTCGTCCAGCGCTCCTTCCTCGGGGCGCTGCCCGTGCCCGAGGACGAGGCGGACGCCCTCATCGCCGACGGAGTGGCGGACTTCATCCGCCTCTACCACCCCTGAACCAGCCCCCCAGACCCAGCCCCCGGCTCACGGAAGAGAGACACCGAATGCAGCACAGCAACCTCATCGTGGCCCGGATGGACAGCATGTCGAGCGACCAAGTCGCGAAGCTGTTCTCCGAGTTCGACAAGACCGACATGCCTGCGCGGATGGGCACCCTCCGCCGCCGCCTGTTCATGTACAAGGGGCTCTACTTCCACCTCCAGGACTTCGCCGAGGACGACGGCGGCGAGCGCATCCAGGAATCCCGTACCGACCCGCGCTTCATGAAGATCAGCCACGACCTGCTGCCCTTCATCCAGCCGTACGACCCCGCCACCTGGCGCAGCCCGGCCGACGCCATGGCCACCCGCTTCTACGACTGGACGGCGTCCGAGTGACATCCGTCCGGGCCGATACGAGAGGAGGGCCGCACCGGTGGTTCGCCGGGTAGTGATCACAGGACTCGGAGTGCTGTCGCCGGGAGGCATCGGCACCCGGGACTTCTGGAACCTGCTGAGTTCGGGGCGTACGGCGA
Source organism: Streptomyces sp. NPDC012794 (assembly GCF_042901085.1). Taxonomy (NCBI): domain Bacteria; kingdom Bacillati; phylum Actinomycetota; class Actinomycetes; order Kitasatosporales; family Streptomycetaceae; genus Streptomyces; species Streptomyces sp. NPDC012794. Next base: position 3,424 of record NZ_JBIBCI010000031.1, on the reverse strand, counting down.
CACGGGGGATCACCCTCTTCGATCCGTCCCCCTTCCGGTCCAAGGTGGCGGCCGAGGCCGACTTCGACCCCGGACTGCACGGGCTGACCGCGCAGGAGGTCCAGCGCATGGACCGCGCCGCCCAGTTCGCCGTGGTGGCGGCCCGGGAGGCGGTGACCGACAGCGGCCTCGACTTCGCGGGGCTGGACCCGTACCGCATCGGTGTCAGCCTCGGCACCGGCATGGGAGCCGTCGGCAGCCTCGACAGCGCGTACCGCGCGGCCAGCGACCGCGGCCGGCTGGACGCGGTCGACCACAAGGACGCGCCCCCTCATCTGTACGACCACCTCGTGCCCAGTTCCTTCGCCGCCGAGGTGGCCTGGGCCGTCGGCGCGGAGGGACCGTCCACGGTGGTCTCCACCGGCTGCACCTCCGGGATCGACTCGGTCGCGCACGCCGTCGACCTGATCCGCGAGGGCAGCGCCGACATCATGGTCACCGGCGCCGCCGACGCCCCGATCACGCCCTTCATCCTGGCGTCCTTCGACGCGATCAAGGCGACGACCACCCTCAACGACGAGCCCGAGAAGGCCTCGAGGCCCTTCGACGCCTCCCGCAAGGGTTTCGTCCTCGGCGAGGGCGCCGCGGTCTTCGTCCTGGAGGAGCTGGAGAGCGCCCGCAACCGCGGCGCGCACGTCTACGCGGAGGTCGCCGGCTACGCCTCCCGCTCCAGCGCCTTCCACATGACGGGACTGCGCCCCGACGGCCGGGAGATGGCCGAGGCCATCACCGTGGCACTGGACGAGGCACGGATGAACCCGGGCGACATCGACTACGTCAACGCGCACGGCTCCGGCACCAAACAGAACGACCGCCACGAAACGGCCGCGTACAAGCTGGCCCTCGGCCCGCACGCCTACGGCACGCCGGTGAGCTCGATCAAGTCGATGATCGGGCACTCGCTGGGCTCCGTCGGCTCCATGGAGATCGCCGCGTCCCTCCTGGCGATGGAGCACCACGTGGTGCCGCCCACCGCCAACCTGCGGACCCGGGATCCGGAATGCGACCTCGACTACGTTCCGCTCGTGGCGCGGGACCACCGCACCGATGCCGTCCTGACCGTCGGCAGCGGATTCGGCGGCTTCCAGAGCGCGATGGTGCTGGCCCGTCCCGACAGGAGGACCGCATGAGCGCCAGGACCCTGGTCACCGGCATCGGTGTGGCCGCCCCCAGCGGGCTCGGGGTGGAGGACTTCTGGGCGGCGACCCGTATCGGCAAGAGCGCCATCGGGCCCGTGACCCGGTTCGACACCTCTTCCTACCCCGCGCGCCTGGCCGGGGAGATCCACGGCTTCGATGCCAAGGACCACCTGCCCGGCAGGCTCGTACCGCAGACCGACCGGGTGACCCAGCTCGCCCTCGTCGCCGCCGACTGCGCCTTCGCCGATGCCGGTCTCGCGCCGGGCGACATCCACCCGTGCGACATGGGCGTGGTCACCGCGGCCGGCTCCGGGGGGCTCGAGTTCGGCGAGAACGAGCTGCGGAACCTGTGGAACCAGGGCCCCAGGCACGTCAGCGCGTACCAGTCCTTCGCCTGGTTCTACGCCGTCAACAGCGGGCAGATCTCGGTCCGCAACGATCTGCGCGGGCCCACCGGCGTCCTCGTCGGCGACCAGGCGGGCGGACTCGACGCGCTGGCCCACGCCCGGCGCCAGCTCCGCAAGGGCAGCAGCAGGCTGATCGCCACCGGCGGTTTCGACGCCTCGATCTGCTCCCTGGGCTGGGCGGCGCACCTCGCGGGCGGCCACCTGTCCACCAGCGACGAACCCGAACGCGCCTACCTGCCCTTCGACGAGGCGGCGGCCGGCTACGTGCCGGGAGAGGGCGGCGCCCTGATCCTCCTGGAGGACGAGGACAGCGCCCGCGCCCGAGGCGCGCGCAACGTCTACGCCGAGTTCGCGGGATACGGAGCCACGCTCGACCCCAGGCCGGGCAGCGACCGGGCACCCGGCCTGCGCCGGGCCATCGACGCGGCGCTCACCGACGCGTCCTGCCACCCGGCCGAGGTCGACGTGGTCTTCGCCGACGCCGCCGGCGTCCCGAGGCTCGACCGTGAGGAGGCCGAGGCGATCTCCGCGGTCTTCGGCCCCCGCGGGGTACCGGTCACCGCACCCAAGACCATGACCGGAAGGATCAACGCGGGCGCGGCACCGATCGACGTGGTCTCGGCGGTCCTCTCCATGCGGGAGGGCCTGATCCCGCCGACCGTCAACGTAGAGCTGTCCCCGGCGTACGACCTCGACCTGGTGGCCGCGCGGCCCCGGACGGCCTCGGTCCGTACCGCCCTCGTCCTCGCCCGCGGCCGCGGCGGCTTCAACGCCGCGGCCGTGGTGCGCGCCGTCGACTGACGGCGCCCCCCAACCGGCGTCCGCCACCGTCCCGCCCCGACGGAGGCGGCGTCCTTCGTACCCCGCAGCCGAAATCCCCCGGCTGCGGAAGACCAATGAAGGGATCCATCGTGTCCAAGCAGGAATTCACCTTTGACGACCTCAAGCGCATCCTCCTCGAGGGTGCCGGCGCCGACGAGGGGGTCGACCTCGACGGCGACATCCTCGACATCGAGTTCGAGACGCTGGGCTACGAGTCGCTGGCGCTGCTCGAGACCGGCGGCCGCATCGAGCGCGAGTTCGGCATCACCCTCGACGACGACGTGTTCGTCGACAACACCACGCCGCGGTCCCTGGTCGAGGCCATCAACCTGAGCCTGCGGGCCCTCGTCGACGCCTAGGCCTTCCGCGGCGCCGGGCGGCCGCCCCCTGGTACGGCGGCCGCCCCGTCGGCACGGTGCCCACGGCCGGCACACAGGGTTCGTCCTGGGGTTCCGTTCGTCGCCGAACGGTTCGTCCCGAGTCTGAAGGAGTCATGAGCATGTCGCAGTCCGGTCTGCGGGAGGTGGAGCACGAGATCACGGTCTCGGCTCCGGCCGCCGCTGTGTACCGTCTGATCGCCGAGGTGGGGAACTGGCCCCGGATCTTCCCGCCGACCATTTATGTGGACCGGGTCGCGCGGGGTGAGGGCGAGGAGCGCATCCGTATCTGGGCGACCGCGAACGGCCAGGCGAAGAACTGGACCTCGCGTCGGACGCTGGATCCGGAGGGTTTGCGGATCACGTTCCGGCAGGAGATCGCGGCGCCGCCGGTGGCCGCGATGGGCGGGGCGTGGATCATCGAGGAGCTGGGGGAGGGGCGGTCGCGGGTGCGGCTGCTGCACGACTACCGGGCGATCGATGACGATCCGGCGAGTCTGGAGTGGATCGAGGAGGCCGTCGACCGTAATTCGCGTGCGGAGCTGGCGGCGTTGAAGACGAACGTGGAGCTGGCGCACGCGGCGGAGGAGCTGACGTTCTCCTTCGAGGACACGGTGCAGATCAACGGTTCGGCGAAGGA
>NZ_JBIBCI010000030.1:0-45653 GCF_042901085.1 Streptomyces sp. NPDC012794 | reverse complement strand
GCGGGGGGGGGGGGGCGGGGCCCCGGGGGGGGGCCCGGGGGGGGGGGCCGGGCCCGGGGGGGGGGGGGGGGGGGGGGGGGGGGGGGGGGGTCCAGCTCCATCGCCCCGCTCCACCCCGTTCCATCCCGGTCCACCGTGCCGCCAGCCTCGCCGGTGGTTCCGCGCAGGGGCCGCGCCGCTACTTCGCCGCCGCCCGCTTGGCCGGCTTCGGCTTCGCGGAGGGGGCTTCGGCTCCGGCCTCGGCCGCGACCGCGACGTCAGCCTTGGCGCCGCCGCCCGCGGGCTTCGCCGGACCGGCGGTGGCCGCCAGGCGGCCGACGCCGAACTTCAGCGACGCCTCGTACGTGTTGTCCGGGTCCAGCCGGCGCAGCTCCTCCGCCAGCAGCTCCGCCGTGTCGCGGCGCTTGAGCGCCACCGCACGGTCGGGCTGCCCCGGCATGCACAGCGTCGCCAGCGCACCGTCCGCGCGGTCAAGGACGATCACGCCGTCCTTGGTCTCCAGGCGTACGGCGGTCAGCCCCGGCCCGTCGGAGAGGGCCCGGTGGACCGGGACCCCGAGGCGGTCCGCCAGCCACATGGCCAGCAGCTCGCAGCTCGGGTTCTCGTCCTCGCCCTCGACGGTCGCGGAGACGACCGACACCGTCTGCTGGTCCAGCGCGGCGGCCAGCATCGACCGCCAGGGGGTGATCCGGGTCCAGGACAGGTCCGTGTCGCCCGGCGCGTACGCCTCCGCCCGCAGGGCGAGGGCCCCGAGGGGGTCCTCCGAGGAGTACGTGTCCGCGATCCGGCGCTGCCCCAGCGCGCCCAGCGGGTCGCCCGCCAGGTCCGCGGGAGCGCCCTCCGGCCACCAGACGACCACGGGGGCGTCCGGCAGGAGCAGCGGGAGCACGACCGACTGGGCGTGGTTGACCAGTTCCCCGTGCAGGCGCAGTACGACCGTCTCCCCGGTGCCGGAGTCCGCGCCGACGCGGATCTCCGCGTCGAGGCGGGCGTCGCGGCGGCTGCGGGGGGAGCGGCTGACCCGCTTGACCACGACGACGATCCGCGAGGGGTGTTCGTGGGAGGCGTCGTTCGCCGACTTGAGTGCGTCGTACGCGTTCTCTTCGTCGGTCACGATCACCAGCGTGAGGACCATGCCGATGGCCGGCGTGCCGATGTCCCGGCGCGCCTGCACCAACGCGGCGTTGATCCTGCTGGAGGTGGTCTCCGTGAGGTCGATCTTCATGGCCGGCGCCAGCTCCGTCCGTCTCGTGCGAGCATCTCGTCCGCCTCGACCGGCCCCCAGGTGCCCGCCGCGTACTGCGCGGGCTTGCCGTGCTTGTCCCAGTACTCCTCGATCGGGTCGAGGATGTTCCAGGACAGCTCGACTTCCTGGTGGCGCGGGAAGAGGTTCGCGTCACCGAGGAGGACGTCGAGGATGAGCCGCTCGTAGGCCTCGGGGCTGGACTCCGTGAAGGACTCGCCGTAGGCGAAGTCCATCGTGACGTCCCGGACCTCCATGGAGGTGCCCGGCACCTTCGAGCCGAAGCGGACCGTCACGCCCTCGTCCGGCTGGACCCGGATGACCAGGGCGTTCTGCCCCAGTTCCTCGGTCGCGCCCGATTCGAACGGCAGGTACGGGGCCCGCTTGAAGACCACCGCGATCTCGGTCACCCTGCGGCCCAGGCGCTTGCCGGTCCGCAGGTAGAAGGGGACGCCCGCCCAGCGGCGGTTGTTGATCTCCAGGCGGATGGCCGCGTAGGTGTCGGTCTTCGACTTGGGGTCGATGCCGTCCTCTTCGAGGTACCCGACGACCTTCTCGCCGCCCTGCCAGGCCGCCGAGTACTGGCCGCGCACGGTGTGCTTGCCGAGGTCCTCGGGGATCTGGACGGCGCTGAGCACCTTCAGCTTCTCCGCCACCAGGGCCTTCGGGTGGAAGGAGCCGGGCTCCTCCATCGCGGTGAGCGCCAGCAGCTGGAGCAGGTGGTTCTGAATGACGTCGCGGGCCGCGCCGATGCCGTCGTAGTAGCCGGCCCGGCCGCCGATGCCGATGTCCTCGGCCATGGTGATCTGGACGTGGTCGACGTACGACCGGTTCCAGATCGGCTCGAACATCGTGTTGGCGAAGCGGAGCGCCAGGATGTTCTGGACGGTCTCCTTGCCCAGGTAGTGGTCGATCCGGAAGACCTCGTCCCGGGGGAAGACCTCGTGGACGACCTGGTTGAGCTCTTCCGCGCTCTTCAGGTCGTGCCCGAAGGGCTTCTCGATGACGGCACGCCGCCAGGAGCCCTCCTTCTGCGCCAGTCCGTGGTTCTTGAGCTGCTGGACCACCTTGGGGAAGAACTTCGGCGGCACCGAGAGGTAGAAGGCGAAGTTGCCGCCCGTGCCCTGGGCCTTGTCGAGTTCCTCGATGGTCGACTTGAGCGTCTCGAAGGCCGCGTCGTCGTCGAACTCGCCCTGGACGAACCGGCAGCCCTGCACCAGCTGCTGCCAGACCTCCTCACGGAAGGGGGTGCGCGAGTGCTCCTTGACCGCCTCGTACACCTCCTGGGCGAAGTCCTCGTCCTGCCATTCACGGCGGGCGAAACCGATCAGCGAGAAGCCCGGGGGCAGCAGGCCGCGGTTGGCGAGGTCGTAGACGGCGGGCATGAGCTTCTTGCGCGACAGGTCACCCGTAACGCCGAAAATGACCAGGCCGGACGGCCCCGCGATCCGCGGGAGCCGCCGGTCCTGTGCGTCACGAAGCGGGTTCGCTCCGTTTACCGACAAAATACTCAGTCCTCCGCGGGGGCGAGGCGCGTCAGCTCCGCCTCGGTCGACTTCAGCAGGTCGTTCCACGACGCCTCGAACTTCTCGACGCCTTCGTCTTCGAGCAGCTGCACCACATCGTCGTACGGGATGCCGAGCTTCGCGACCGCGTCCAGCTCGGCGCGCGACTGCTCGTAGGTGCCGCGGATGGTGTCGCCGGAGACCTCGCCGTGGTCGGCGGTGGCCTCCAGGGTGGCCTCGGGCATGGTGTTCACGGTGCCGGGGGCGACCAGGTCCACCACGTACAGGGTGTCCTTGTACGCCGGGTCCTTGACGCCGGTCGAGGCCCACAGCGGGCGCTGCTTGTTGGCCTGCGCCTTGTCCAGGGCCGCCCAGCGCTCGCCGCCGAACACCTCTTCGTACGCCTCGTAGGCCAGACGGGCGTTGGCGAGGGCCGCCTTGCCCTTCAGGGCCTTGGCCTCGTCGGTGCCGATGCCGTCGAGGCGCTTGTCGATCTCGCTGTCCACGCGGGACACGAAGAAGGAGGCCACCGAGTGGATCTTGGAGAGGTCCAGGCCGGCGGCCTTCGCCTTCTCCAGACCCGCCAGGTACGCGTCCATGACCGCGCGGTAGCGCTCCAGCGAGAAGATCAGCGTGACGTTGACGCTGATGCCCCTGCCGATGACCTCGGTGATCGCCGGCAGGCCGGCCTTGGTCGCCGGGATCTTGATGAGGGTGTTCGGGCGGTCCACCAGCCAGGCGAGCTGCTTGGCCTCGGCGATGGTCGCCGCGGTGTTGTGCGCCAGGCGCGGGTCGACCTCGATCGACACGCGGCCGTCCTGGCCCTCGGTCGCGTCGAAGACCGGGCGCAGGATGTCGGCGGCGTCACGGACGTCCGCCGTCGTGATCATGCGGATGGCCTCGTCGACGGTGACCTTGCGGGCGGCGAGGTCCGCGAGCTGCTGCTCGTAGCCGTCGCCGCTGCTGATCGCCTTCTGGAAGATCGACGGGTTGGTGGTGACGCCGACCACGTGCTGCTGGTCGATGAGTTCGGCGAGGTTGCCGGACGTGATGCGCTTGCGGGACAGGTCGTCCAGCCAGATCGCCACGCCCTCGTCGGAGAGGCGCTTGAGTGCGTCTGCTGCCATGGGAATTACATCTCCTACTGGGTCGGTGCCGGTCTTCAGCGCGCGGCGGCGGTGAGGGAGGCCTTGGCGGCTGCGGTCACGGCTTCGGCGGTCAGGCCGAACTCGCGGAACAGGACGGCGCCGTCGGCCGAGGCACCGAAGTGCTCCAGCGAGACGATCCGGCCCGCGTCCCCGACGTAACGGTGCCAGGTCAGGCCGATCCCGGCCTCGACCGCCACTCGGGCCTTGACGGAGGGCGGCAGGACGCTGTCCTTGTACTCCTGGTCCTGCTCCTCGAACCACTCGACGGAGGGCATCGAGACGACGCGCGCCGGGACGCCCTCGGCCTGCAGGGCCTCGCGCGCGGCGACGGCCAGCTGCACCTCGGAGCCGGTGCCGATGAGGACGACCTGGGCGGGACCGCCCTCGGCCTCGAAGAGCACGTACCCGCCCTTGGCGGCGTCCTCGTTGCGCTCGTAGGTGGGCACGCCCTGGCGGGTGAGCGCCAGACCGTGCGGGGCGCCCTTGCCGTACACCTTGGTGTGGCGCTTGAGGATCTCGCGCCAGGCGACGGCGGTCTCGTTCGCGTCCGCCGGGCGGACGACGTTCAGACCCGGGATGGCGCGCAGCGAGGCGACGTGCTCGACGGGCTGGTGGGTCGGGCCGTCCTCGCCGAGGCCGATGGAGTCGTGCGTCCACACGTACGTCACCGGCAGGTGCATCAGCGCGGAGAGGCGGACGGCGTTGCGCATGTAGTCGGAGAACACCAGGAAGGTGCCGCCGTAGATGCGGGTGTGGCCGTGCAGCGCGATGCCGTTCATGACGGCGGCCATCGCGTGCTCGCGGATGCCGAAGTGGATGGTCCGGCCGTACGGGTCGGCCTCCGGCAGCGGGTTGCCCACCGGCAGGAACGAGGAGTTCTTGTCGATGGTCGTGTTGTTGGAGCCGGCCAGGTCGGCCGAGCCGCCCCACAGCTCGGGGATGACCGCGCCGAGGGCCTCCAGGACCTTGCCGGAGGCGGCGCGGGTGGCGACGCCCTTGCCGGTCTCGAAGACGGGGAGCTCGTCCTCCCAGCCCTCGGGCAGCTCGTTGGCCTCGATGCGGTCGAAGGCGGCGGCGCGCTCCGGGTTGGCGGTGCGCCAGGCGGAGAAGTCCTTCTCCCAGGCGGCGCGCGCGTCACGGCCGCGGTCCACCAGGCTCCGGGTGTGGCCGAGGACCTCGTCGGAGACCTCGAAGGTCCGCTCCGGGTCGAAGCCGAGCACGCGCTTGGTCGCGGCGACCTCGTCGTTGCCGAGGGCCGAGCCGTGGGAGGCCTCGGTGCCCTGGGCGTGCGGGGCGGGCCAGGCGATGATCGAGCGGGCCGCGATGAAGGACGGGCGCCCGGTCTCGGCCTTGGCGGCCTGGAGGGCGGCGAACAGGGCCTTCGGGTCGAGGTCGCCGTTCTCCTGCTGCTCGACGCGCTGGACGTGCCAGCCGTACGCCTCGTAGCGCTTCATGGTGTCCTCGGAGACGGCCGTCTCCGTGTCACCCTCGATGGAGATGTGGTTGTCGTCCCACAGGAGCACCAGGTTGCCGAGCTTCTGGTGGCCGGCCAGCGCGGACGCCTCGTGGGAGATGCCCTCCTGGAGGCAGCCGTCGCCGGCGATCGCGTAGACCATGTGGTCGAACGGGGAGGTGCCCTCGGCGGCCTCCGGGTCGAACAGGCCGCGCTCGTAACGGGCGGCCATGGCCATGCCCACCGCGTTGGCGATGCCCTGGCCCAGCGGGCCGGTGGTGGTCTCGACGGCGGCCGTGTGGCCGTACTCCGGGTGCCCGGGGGTCTTGGAGCCCCAGGTGCGGAACGCCTTGAGGTCGTCCAGCTCCAGGCCGAACCCGCCCAGGTAGAGCTGGGTGTAAAGAGTCAGGGACGAGTGCCCCGCGGAGAGCACGAAACGGTCACGCCCGACCCACTCCGGGTCCGAGGGGTCGTGCCGCATGACCTTCTGGAAAAGCGTGTACGCGGCGGGGGCCAGGCTCATCGCCGTACCGGGGTGTCCGTTCCCGACCTTCTGGACCGCGTCGGCGGCCAGGATGCGGGCGGTGTCGACGGCCCGCTGGTCCAGTTCGGTCCACTCGAGCTCTGGGGTGGTCGGCTTGGTGCTCACCGTTGGTCAGGGCTCCTCTCCACATGTTGTATTGCCGGTGACGAACGGTGACACCGGCGCGATTCCGAGCCTACCCCCGCCAGGGCGTGCGGCTATTCGAGTGCAGACAGTGCGTCGTCGTCCCGCTGCCCGCCGTTCACCCGGGATCCGCCGCCGAGGACGCGCAGGTCGGTCCGATCGGCCCAACACGAGGTGACCCCCGCGCAGGGCGAGGTAACGGCTACGTCTACAGTGGCGTGGTACGCGCAAGCCTTTACCGGCCCCTCATTCACTGAGCAGGGGCCGTGACGGAGCTTGCTGGATTCTCTCTCAGGGGTGTGCGTGACGGCCGTCGAATCCCGTCCAGCGGGGGTGCTCGGGACGAGCCCCGGTCACCGGCCGTTCGGGGCCCGGGCCATGGCTTTCGTGGCTTTGACCAAGCCGCGGATCATCGAACTTCTGCTGATCACCACAGTGCCGGTGATGTTCCTCGCCGAGCAGGGCGTGCCGTCGCTGTGGCTGGTGCTCGCCACCTGCTTCGGCGGCTACCTCTCCGCGGGCGGCGCCAACGCGCTGAACATGTACATCGACCGCGACATCGACGCGCTGATGGACCGCACGTCGCAGCGCCCGCTGGTGACCGGCATGGTGAGCCCGGCCGAGTGCCTGGTCTTCGGCATCTCGCTCGGGGTCCTCTCGACCCTGTTCTTCGGGCTGCTGATCAACTGGCTGTCGGCCGCGCTCGCGCTCGGCGCGCTCCTCTTCTACGTGGTCGTCTACACGATGCTGCTGAAGCGGCGCACCGCGCAGAACATCGTCTGGGGCGGGATCGCCGGCTGCATGCCGGTGCTCATCGGCTGGTCCGCGGTCAAGAACGAGGTCTCCTGGGCCGCCGTCATCCTCTTCCTCGTCATCTTCTTCTGGACGCCGCCGCACTACTGGCCGCTGTCCATGAAGGTCAAGGAGGACTACGCGCGGGTCGGCGTGCCGATGCTGCCGGTGGTGGCGGGCAACAAGGCCGTCGCGCGCCAGATCGTCCTCTACAGCTGGGTGATGGTGGCGGTCTCGCTGCTGCTCACGCCGCTGGGGTACACGGGCTGGTTCTACACCTCGGTGGCGCTGCTGGCCGGCGGCTGGTGGCTGTGGGAGGCACACGCGCTGAGCGCCCGGGCCAAGGCCGGGGTGACGGGTGCGAAGCTCAAGGAGATGCGGCTGTTCCACTGGTCGATCACCTATGTGTCGCTCCTCTTCGTCGCCGTCGCCGTGGATCCCTTCCTCCGTTGATTACTCGCCGGTAGCATGCCGTCCATGGCAGAGACCGCAGACACCGCAGACACCTCCGGGGCCACGGCGCCCGCGGACAAGAAGCAGAGCCGTACGGCCGCGAAGCTGGCCCGGCAGATCGGCGCGTTCGCCAAGCAGCACGGCGGCGCCGAGGGCCAGCTCGCGTACATCGGCCAGGCCGGCACCCGGATCGTGCTCGTCGGCAACGACGGCGGCTGGGGCGACCTGGTGGCACCGAGCCACGCCGTGGCCCGGCTCGCCGCCGAGCAGGCCGGGCTGACCCTCCACGAGGAGTTCGACGGGGAGTTCGCGGCCCGCGTCAGGACCGGCCCGTACGAGTGGACGCGGATGGCCGGCATCCAGGTCGGCGGCCCCGCCAACCCGGCCGCCTGAGGCCTCGAACGCGGGTCGGTCAACAGAGCGGGCAATACTTCACACCCCGCTCACCCGTTAGGACGTGCGGAAGCCGCTTCCTCACGTCCGCAACGGGATGACCGGATGATCGAAACGCCGCCCCTGGTGGACCAGCACTGCCAGGGAGTGCTCCGTACGGAGCTGGGGATCGCCACCTTCGAGGCCCAGCTGATCCACCCGGCCGGCCCGCCCGCCCCGGGGACCACCTTCTTCGACACCCAGACCGGCTTCGCCGTGCGCCGCTGGTGCCCGCCCCTGCTGGGCCTGGAGCCGCACTGCGCGCCCGCCAGGTACCTGGCCCGGCGCCGCGAGCTCGGCGCCGCGGAGAGCACCCGACGGCTGCTGAGGGGCTCGGGGACGGGCGCGTACCTCGTCGACACGGGAGCCCCCGGGGACCTCACCGGGGTCAAGGAGCTGGCCCTGGCCGGGGACGCCGACACCTTCGAGGTGGTCCGGCTGGAGCTGCTCGCCGAGCAGGCCGCCGACACCTCCGGGACCGTCGTCGCCTTCCTCGCCAACCTCGCCGGAGCCGTCCACCACGCCGCCGCCTCGGCCGTCGCCTTCACCTGCGGGGCCCGCACGGGCTGCGCGGCCGCCCTGGCCGGAGCCCCGGAGCCGCCCGCGCCGGGCGAGGTACGGGCGGCGGCCGGGCGGTGGCTGGCCGTACGGACCAGGGGAGGGGAGCTACGGGACCCCGTGCTCCTGCGGCACCTGATGTGGAGCGCGGCGGGCTCCGGGCTGCCGCTCCAGCTGCACACCGGCGGGGCCGACCCCGAGCCGCTGACCGGGTTCGTACGGGCCACCGCGGGCCTGGGCGCGCAGCTGGTGCTCAGCGGCGGGTATCCGTACCACCGGAACGCGGCCCGGCTGGCGGCGGAGCACCCGCACCTCCACGCCGACGTCGGCCCGGCCCTCGCCCGCACGGGGGCGCGGGCCGCCGCCGTACTGGCGGAGCTGCTGGAGCTCGCGCCCTTCGGCAAGCTGCTGTTCTCCAGCGGCGGCCGGAACCTGCCCGAACTGCACGCGGTCGGCGCACTGGTGTTCCGCGAGGCGCTCGGCCGGGTCCTGGGCGGCTGGGTCGCCGAGGGGGCCTGGTCCTGGCAGGACGCGCAGCGCGTCGCGGGGATGCTCGCGGCGGGCAACGCCCGGCGCGTCTACCGGCTCGACGAGCGCGGCTGACGGCCGGGTGCGCTGCGGGCGAGGCCGGCCGGCCGGGCACGCCGCCGGCCGGACCGCTGTGCGGCGGGTCAGACCGCCGAGAGCCGCTCCTCGTCCCGCGCCGGGGCTTCCGCCCGGTCGCCGGAGCGCTCGCGCAGGGCGAGGGCCAGACGGAGCACCGCGATCCACACCAGGCAGGAGCCCAGCATGTGCGCGGCGACCAGTACCTCGGGCAGCTGGGTGAAGAACTGGACGTAGCCGATCGCGCCCTGGGCGAGCAGGACGACCAGCAGGTCGCGTGCGCGCGCCCGGGTGTCGCCGGGGGCGTCCACCACGCGCAGCACCAGCCACATCGCGACGGCGAGCGCGCAGACCAGCCAGGCGGCGATCGCGTGCACGTGGGCGGTGGCCGCCCAGTCGAACGGCATCCGCTTGATCTCGCTCTTGTCACCGGCGTGCGGACCGGAGCCGGTCACGACCGTGCCCGCCGCGATCAGTACGAGGGTGGTGGCGATCAGCGCCCAGGCCAGCTTGCGCACGGGCCCGGGCACGCGCGGCCGGGGCGCGCCGTCGCCCTCGCGGGTGCGCTGCCAGGAGACGGTGGTGACCGCGATCAGGCCGGTGGCGAGCAGGAAGTGCCCGGCGACGCTGTACGGGTTGAGTCCGGTCAGCACGGTGATGCCGCCGAGGACCGCGTTGGCCATCACGAGGGCGAACTGGGTCCACCCGAGCTTCGTCAGCGAGTGCCGCCACGGCTTCGACGCGCGCGCCGCGAGGATGAACCAGCCGACGGCCGCGCTCAGCACGTACGTCAGCATCCGGTTGCCGAACTCGATGACCCCGTGGAAGCCCTGGGCCTGCGTGACGACCAGGCTGTCGTCGGTGCACTTGGGCCACGTGTCGCAGCCGAGACCGGATCCGGTCAGCCGCACCGCGCCGCCCGTGACGATGATGGCCACGCTCATCAGGAGCGCGGCGGACGCGGCCCGCCGGAGGGTCCGGGGTGACGGCGTCCAGCGGTCGGCGATGTATGCGAATGGGTTCAACACGGCGCCTATCGTATGCGGCGCCTTGTGCAAAGTTTCACGAGGGGGTCCCGGCGGGAGCGCCGGGTCCGACGGTCCGGCGGAACCGGGCCCCGGCCGGATCCCCCTCCTCGTGCCACCACACCAGCACCCGCCACAGGCCGCCCCCGCCGGGACGCGCCGGGGACTGCGCGAACCCCCGCACCAGCCCGTCCCCCACATCCTCGGCGGTCAGCCCCCGCACCTGCGCCGACCCCCGCCACGGATCCGGCTGTACGGTCCACAGCCCGTCGGCGCCCCGCACCTCGACCCGCCACACCGCGAGCCACGGCGTCACCTCCAGCATCGTGGCCACCTGCTCGGCGTCCAGCCCCAGCCGGTCCGCGATCACCGCCTCGGGCACGCCCTGGATCCGGGCGGCCACCACCGCCTGCGGCAGCAGCCGCTCGGGCAGCAGCCCGTCGGCCCGGAGCCCCGCCAGCGCGTCCAGGCCCAGGAAGCGCAGCCGCAGCTCCAGCTGCCGGCCGATGTGGTCCAGGGCCTCCTCCGCCTCCCGCGCCACCTCGGGCCCCGGGTCCGCGAGGAGCAGCCGGCGGAACCCGGACTCGGCGTCCACCGCCCAGGCGACCGCCTGCGAAGCGGAGCCCAGCTCCGCGAGCCGGTCCGCGAGGAACACCTTGGCCTGCGCGAGCCCCCGCCGGTTGACCGGGTCCTCCTGGTCCAGGCCGGCCCAGACCTCGACGGCGGCCCGCGTCACGTCACGGGCGCGCTCGCCGGCGGCCCGCTCCATCGCGCCCGGGCCGCTCCCGGCGCCGCCCAGCGGGTGCCGGGGCAGCCGGGCGCCGTCGCTCAGCGGCCAGGCCAGCCAGACCCCCTGGTTGATGAGCCCCCGGGCGTACCACCGGGCGTACTCCGGCGCGTGCGGTGCGGCCCGCCGCGCGTGGCCGAGCCCCTCCTCGACGGCGGCCAGCGCCCCGGCCCGGTCCCCGCCCCCGAACCGGCGTGCGGCGAGGTCGCCCAGGCGCAGCCCCAGCCGGGCGGCGCACTCGGGATCGGTCAGGGCGGGCCCGCGCAGCGCGCCGATCAGCTCCCGCAGCAGCCGCTCGCTCTCGGCGGGCCCGGCCGCCGCGGCCCCCGAACGGATCCGCGCCCATTCCCCGTCCAGCCGCAGAGCGGCCTCCCGCTGCGCCATGCCGCGCCCCCCGGCGTTCCGATGTGTGGAGGCTGGTCATCCTCCCGCCGGGGCAACGATCAGGAGCGGCGATTCACTCCCAGCGGAACAGCCTCGCCGCGGCGCCCAGGCCCAGCACCGCCCAGCCGCCCAGCACGGCCGCGTCGCCCCACGGCAGCGCGGCCCCGTGCTGGAGCACCTCCCGCAGCCCGTGCGACAGCGCCGAGATCGGCAGCAGGCCGAGCACGTCCTGCACGGCGCCGGGGAACTTCTCCAGCGGCACGATCACCCCGCCGCCGACCAGCAGCAGCAGGAACACCAGGTTGGCCGCGGCCAGGGTCGCCTCGGCCCGGAGGGTGCCCGCCATCAGCAGCCCGAGCCCGGAGAAGGCCGCCGTACCGAGCAGGAGCAGCGCCGCGACCGACAGCGGGTTCCCCTGCGGGGACCAGCCCAGCGCGAGGGCGATCACCGTCAGCAGGGCCACCTGGAGCACCTCGGTGACCAGCACCGACAGGGTCTTGGCGGCCATCAGCGCCCAGCGCGGCAGCGGGGAGGCCCCGAGCCGCTTGAGCACGCCGTAGCGGCGGTCGAAGCCGGTGGCGATGGCCTGGCCGGTGAAGGCGGTGGACATGACCGCGAGCGCGAGGACGCCGGGGGCGAGGAAGTCGACGGCCTCGCCCTCGCCGGTGTCGACGATGTCGACGGCGGAGAAGAGGGTCAGCAGCAGCGCCGGGATGATCACGGTGAGCAGCAGCTGCTCCCCGTTGCGCAGCAGCATCCGGGTCTCCAGCGCGGTCTGCGCCCAGATCATCCGGGACACGGGCGCGGCCCCCGGGCGGGGGGTGAACGTACCGGCGCTCATGCGCGCAGCTCCTTACCCGTGAGCTCCAGAAAGACGTCTTCGAGGGTGTGCCGCTCCACGGAGAGGCTGTCGGGCATCACCCCGTGCTGGGCGCACCAGGAGGCGACGGTGGCCAGCAGCTGCGGGTCCACGTCGCCGGTGACCCGGTAGGCGCCGGGGGTGAGCTCGGCGGCCTGCGTGCCGTCGGGCAGGGCCTTCAGCAGGGAGGCGAGGTCGAGGGAGGGGCGGCCGGTGAAGCGCAGGGTGTTCTCGGCGCCGCCCCGGCACAGCCGCTCGGGACTGCCGTGGGCGATGACCCGGCCGGCGTCGACGATGGCGACCTCGTCGCAGAGCTGCTCGGCCTCGTCCATGTGGTGGGTGGTGAGGACGACGGTGACCCCGTCGGCGCGCAGTTCGCGTACGAGGTCCCAGGTCGCGCGGCGGGCCTGCGGGTCGAGGCCGGCGGTGGGCTCGTCCAGGAACACCAGCTCGGGGCGGCCGACGACGGCCATGGCCAGGGCGAGCCGCTGCTGCTGGCCGCCGGAGAGCCGGCGGTAGGCGGTGCGGCCGCAGCCGCCGAGGCCGAGGCGTTCCACGAGGGCGTCGACGTCGAGGGGGTCGGCGTACAGCCTGGCCATGTGGCGCAGCATCTCGACGGCGCGGGCGCCGGAGTAGACCCCGCCGGACTGGAGCATCACACCGACGCGCGGGCGCAGCCGCTCGGCGTCGGCGACCGGGTCGAGCCCGAGGACGCGGACGGTACCGGCGTCGGGGCGGTGGTAGCCCTCGCAGGTCTCGACGGTGGTGGTCTTGCCCGCGCCGTTGGGGCCGAGGACCGCGGTGACGGAGCCGCGCGGGACGGTGAGGTCCAGGCCGTCCACCGCCGTTTTGGGGCCGTACCGCTTCACCAGTCCGCGGATCTCCACGGCGGGGTCGTTGCTCATGGTGACTGAGTCTACGGAGCCCGGGAAGGGGGCCTCCGCCCCGGGGTGGGAGGGCGCCGCACACGAAATCCGTCTCGCGAAAGACGTTCTTTTCAGCCGTGTGGCCCCGGGCGGTCCGGCGGCTTTCGGTGACCTTCGCGGAAGCTGATGTTCAGCGCCTGTCCGCGGGCCCGGGGCGGAGGTCCGCTGGTGGGAGGCGCTGCGGGGCCCACCGGAGGGGCTCGGAATGGAAACCGAGTTCCATCAACCGATTAACTCTCCGTAGATAAATAAGGTAACCCTTAGTGATGGACGCCACCGGACGCGGCCTCCGTCGCGGCTTGTCGGGGCTCGCTTAATTACGCAACAATGGCGTTGTGAAATACAGCGAACGGATGAGCGAGGCCCCCCAGGGGGAGCTCGCGACCGGGGAGCGGTCCACCCGCAACCGGGTCGCGCGGTCCATCCTGGACCACGGCCCCTCCACCGTCGCCGACCTCGCTCAGCGTCTCGGCCTCACCCAGGCCGCCGTCCGCCGCCACCTCGACACGCTCGTCGCCGACGACGTGGTCGCACCCCGGGAACAGCGCGTGTACGGAACGCGCACCCGGGGCCGGCCCGCCAAGGTCTTCGCGCTGACCGACTGCGGCCGCGACGCCTTCGACCAGTCCTACGACACCCTCGCCGCCGACGCCCTGCGCTGGATCGCGCAGTCCGTCGGCGGGGGCGAGAAGGGCGAGGCGGCCGTCGCCGCCTTCGCGAGGGCGCGGATGGAGACGCAGGCACAGACCTACCGGGAAGCCGTGGAGGCGGCCGCCCCCGCGGCCCGCACCGAGGCCCTGGCCAAGGCGTTGACCGCGGACGGGTACGCTGCTACGGCGAAGAGCGCTCCCGGTCCGCACAGCGGTGAACAGCTCTGTCAGCACCACTGCCCGGTCGCACACGTCGCCGAGCAGTTCCCGCAGCTCTGCGAGGCGGAGACCGAGGTCTTCTCCCGCCTGCTCGGGACGCACGTGCAGCGCCTCGCCACGATCGCCCACGGCGACGGGGTGTGCACCACGTTCATTCCGCGAAGCGCCACACAGACCGACACATCAGCATCTGCAAGTACGGCCGGGAGGAACCCCGCATGACCACGGAGACTGCTCACCCTGAGCTCGATGGCCTGGGCACCTACGAATACGGCTGGGCCGACTCCGACGCGGCCGGTGCCGCTGCCAAGCGGGGTCTGTCCGAGGACGTCGTCCGCGACATCTCGGCGAAGAAGTCCGAGCCGGAGTGGATGTTGAACCTCCGGCTCAAGGGCCTCAAGCTCTTCGGCAAGAAGCCCATGCCCATGTGGGGTTCCGACCTCTCCGGCATCGACTTCGACAACATCAAGTACTTCGTGCGCTCCACCGAGAAGCAGGCCGCTTCCTGGGAGGAGCTGCCCGAGGACATCAAGAACACGTACGACAAGCTCGGCATCCCGGAGGCGGAGAAGCAGCGCCTCGTCGCCGGTGTCGCGGCCCAGTACGAGTCCGAGGTCGTCTACCACCAGATCCGTGAGGACCTGGAGGAGCAGGGCGTCATCTTCCTCGACACGGACACCGCGCTCAAGGAGCACCCGGAGCTCTTCCAGGAGTACTTCGGCACGGTCATCCCGGTCGGCGACAACAAGTTCGCCTCGCTGAACACCGCCGTGTGGTCGGGCGGCTCCTTCATCTACGTCCCCAAGGGTGTCCACGTGGACATCCCGCTCCAGGCCTACTTCCGCATCAACACGGAGAACATGGGCCAGTTCGAGCGGACGCTGATCATCGTCGACGAGGACGCCTACGTCCACTACGTCGAGGGCTGCACCGCCCCGATCTACTCCTCGGACTCGCTGCACAGCGCCGTGGTCGAGATCATCGTGAAGAAGGGCGGCCGCTGCCGCTACACGACCATCCAGAACTGGTCGAACAACGTCTACAACCTGGTCACCAAGCGCGCCGTGGCGTACGAGGGCGCGACCATGGAGTGGATCGACGGCAACATCGGTTCCAAGGTCACCATGAAGTACCCGGCCGTCTACCTGATGGGCGAGCACGCCAAGGGCGAGACCCTCTCCATCGCCTTCGCGGGCGAGGGCCAGCACCAGGACGCCGGTTCCAAGATGGTCCACATGGCGCCGAACACCTCCTCCAACATCGTCTCCAAGTCGGTGGCGCGAGGCGGCGGCCGCACCTCCTACCGCGGTCTGGTCGAGATCGGCGAGGGCGCCGCGGGCTCCAAGTCCAACGTGCTGTGCGACGCGCTCCTGGTCGACACCATCTCCCGCTCGGACACCTACCCCTACGTCGACGTCCGCGAGGACGACGTGACGATGGGCCACGAGGCCACCGTCTCCAAGGTCTCCGACGACCAGCTCTTCTACCTGATGCAGCGCGGGCTCACCGAGTTCGAGGCCATGGCCATGATCGTGCGCGGCTTCGTGGAGCCGATCGCGAAGGAGCTGCCGATGGAGTACGCGCTGGAGCTGAACCGGCTCATCGAGCTGCAGATGGAGGGCTCGGTCGGCTAGTCCGACGGCGGCCGGCCCCCGCCGGCCGCCCCCGCCCCGCAGCCCATTCGTTAGACGTACGTAGGAAGAGAGCAAGACGACAGCCATGGCTGAGGCTCAGAATATTCCGGCGGGCTCCACCACCGCCGGCGCGATCGCGGTGGCCGCAGAGTCCACCGTCGCCACCCGGATGAGCGCGCCCCCGTCCTTCGACGTGGCCGACTTCCCCGTTCCGCACGGCCGCGAGGAGGAGTGGCGGTTCACCCCGCTGGCCCGCCTCAAGGGTCTGCACGACGGCACCGCGGTCGCCAACGGCACCATGAAGGCCCAGATCGACGCCCCCGAGGGCGTGACGGTCGAGTCCGTCGAGCGCGGCGACGAGCGGATCGGCAAGGCCGGCGCCCCCGTCGACCGCGTCTCCGCGCAGGCCTTCTCCTCGTTCGCCAAGGCCACGGTCGTCACCGTGCCCAAGGAGACCGTGCTCGCCGAGCCCATCCGGGTCGCGCTCCACGGTGAGGGCGGCACGACCTTCGGGCACACCGTCTTCGACATCAAGCCCTTCGCCGAGGCGATCATCGTGATCGACCACACCGGCGACGGCGTGCGCGCCGCCAACGTCGACATCCTCGTCGGCGACGGCGCCAAGGTGACCTTCGTGTCCGTCCAGGACTGGGACGACACGGCCGTGCACACCTCGCAGCACAGCGCCCTCATCGGCCGCGACGCCAGCTTCAAGTCCGTCGTCGTGACCTTCGGCGGCGACCTGGTCCGCCTGCACCCGCGCGTCAGCTACGCCGGCCCCGGCGGCGAGGCCGAGATGCTCGGCGTGTACTTCACGGACGCCGGCCAGCACCAGGAGCACCGTCTCCTGGTCACCCACGACGCCCCGCACTGCAAGTCGAACGTGGTCTACAAGGGCGCGCTCCAGGGCCAGGACGCCCACGCCGTCTGGATCGGTGACGTGCTCATCGAGAAGACCGCCGAGGGCACCGACACCTACGAGATGAACCGGAACCTCGTCCTGACGGACGGCGCCCGCGTCGACTCGGTGCCGAACCTGGAGATCGAGACGGGCGAGATCGTCGGCGCCGGCCACGCCTCCGCGACCGGCCGTTTCGACGACGAGCAGCTCTTCTACCTCCAGGCCCGCGGCATCCCGGCCGACGAGGCCCGCCGCCTGGTCGTGCGCGGCTTCTTCGCCGAGCTCGTCCAGCAGATCGGTGTCGCGGACATCGAGGAGCGCCTGATCGCGAAGATCGAGGCCGAGCTGGCGGCGGCCGTCTGATGACGTACGTCAAGGCCTGTGCGCTGAGCGAGCTGGAGGAGAACACCCCCAAGCGGGTGGAACTCGACGGCACGCCGGTGTCCATCGTCTCCACCGAGGGGGAGGTGTTCGCGATCAACGACATCTGTTCGCACGCGAACGTCTCGCTCTCGGAGGGTGAGGTCGAGGACTGCATGATCGAGTGCTGGCTGCACGGGTCGGCCTTCGACCTGCGCACCGGCAAGCCCTCCGGTCTGCCCGCGACGCGCCCCGTCCCCGTTTACCCCGTCAAGATCGAAGGGGACGACGTGTTCGTCTCCCTCGCCCAGGAGTCCTGAGGTACCCATGGCAACGCTTGAAATCCACGACCTGCACGTCTCCGTCGAGGCCGAGAACGGCGCCCGCGAGATCCTCAAGGGTGTCGACCTCACCGTCAAGCAGGGTGAGACGCACGCCATCATGGGCCCCAACGGCTCCGGCAAGTCCACCCTGGCGTACTCGCTCGCCGGTCACCCGAAGTACACCATCACCGGTGGCACCGTGACCCTCGACGGCGAGGACGTCCTGGAGATGTCCGTCGACGAGCGCGCCCGCGCCGGCGTCTTCCTCGCCATGCAGTACCCGGTCGAGGTCCCCGGCGTCTCGGTCTCCAACTTCCTGCGCACCTCCGCCACCGCCATCCGCGGCGAGGCCCCCAAGCTGCGCACCTGGGTGAAGGAGGTCAAGTCCGCGATGGAGCAGCTCCAGATGGACCCGGCCTTCGCCGAGCGCAACGTCAACGAGGGCTTCTCCGGCGGTGAGAAGAAGCGCCACGAGATCCTCCAGCTGGAGCTCCTCAAGCCGAAGATCGCGATCCTCGACGAGACCGACTCCGGTCTGGACGTCGACGCGCTGCGCCAGGTCTCCGAGGGCGTCAACCGCGTCCGCGCGACCGGTGAGGTCGGCACGCTGCTGATCACGCACTACACGCGGATCCTCCGCTACATCAAGCCCGACTTCGTCCACGTCTTCTCGGAAGGCCGCATCGTCGAGTCCGGCGGCGCCGAGCTCGCCGACAAGCTGGAGGCGGAAGGCTACGAGTCGTACAGCACGAAGGGTGGCGCGACCGCGTGACACAGCTGCCTGGCCTCCTCGACATCGAGGCGATCCGCAAGGACTTCCCCCTGCTGGATCGTGTGGTCCACGACGGGAAGAAGATCGTTTACCTGGACAACGCGGCGACTTCGCAGAAGCCGCGCCAGGTGCTCGACGCGCTGAACGAGTACTACGAGCAGCACAACGCGAACGTCCACCGCGGCGTGCACGTGCTCGCAGAGGAGGCCACGGCGCTGTACGAGGGCGCCCGCGACAAGGTCGCCGCCTTCATCAACGCGCCGAGCCGCGACGAGGTGATCTTCACCAAGAACGCCTCGGAGTCGCTCAACCTGGTCGCGAACATGCTCGGCTGGGCGGACGAGCCCTACCGGGTCGACAGCGACACCGAGATCGCCATCACGGAGATGGAGCACCACTCCAACATCGTGCCGTGGCAGCTGCTCGCGCAGCGCACCGGCGCCAAGCTGAAGTGGTTCGGCCTCACCGACGACGGCCGGCTCGACCTGTCCAACATCGAAGAGGTCATCACGGAGAAGACGAAGATCGTCTCCTTCACGCTGGTCTCCAACATCATGGGCACCGTCAACCCGGTCGAGGCGATCGTCCGGCGCGCCCAGGACGTGGGCGCCCTGGTCCTCATCGACGCCTCCCAGGCCGCTCCGCACATGCCGCTGGACGTGCAGGCGCTCGGCGCCGACTTCGTGGCCTTCACCGGCCACAAGATGTGCGGTCCGACCGGCATCGGCGTCCTCTGGGGCCGCCAGGAGCTCCTGGAGGACCTGCCCCCGTTCCTCGGTGGCGGCGAGATGATCGAGACCGTGTCGATGCACGCCTCGACGTACGCCCCGGCGCCCCACAAGTTCGAGGCCGGCACGCCCCCGATCGCCCAGGCCGTCGGCCTCGGCGCGGCCGTGGACTACCTGACCTCGATCGGCATGGAGAACATCGCCGCGCACGAGCACGCGATCACCGAGTACGCGGTCAAGCGCCTCCTGGAGGTGCCCGACCTGCGGATCATCGGCCCGACCACGGCCGAGGACCGCGGCGCCGCGATCTCGTTCACGCTCGGTGACATCCACCCCCACGACGTGGGCCAGGTGCTGGACGAGCAGGGCATCGCGGTCCGCGTGGGACACCACTGCGCGCGTCCCGTCTGCCTGCGGTACGGAATTCCCGCGACCACGCGAGCGTCTTTCTACCTGTACTCCTCTCCCGCCGAGGTCGACGCGCTGATCGACGGGCTGGAGCACGTACGGAACTTCTTCGGCTGACGAAGGCGACGAGGACGAGGCTGTGAAGCTGGATTCGATGTACCAGGAACTGATCCTGGACCACTACAAGCACCCGCACGGGCGCGGCCTTCGCGAAGGCGACGCCGAAGTGCACCACGTCAACCCGACGTGCGGCGACGAGATCACGCTGCGCGTGAAGTACGACGGGCAGACGCTCACCGACGTCTCCTACGAGGGTCAGGGCTGCTCCATCAGCCAGGCCAGCGCGTCGGTGCTCAACGAACTGCTGGTCGGCAAGGAGCTCTCCGAGGCGCAGAAGATCCAGGGCGTGTTCCTGGAGCTCATGCAGTCCAAGGGCAAGCTGGAGCCGGACGAGGAGATGGAGGAGGTGCTGGAGGACGCGGTCGCGTTCGCCGGTGTCTCCAAGTATCCGGCGCGCGTGAAGTGTGCTCTGCTGAGCTGGATGGCGTGGAAGGACGCGACCGCCCAGGTGCTGGGCGACGCGGAGAGGAAGACGGCATGACCGAGAACGCGACGCCCGAGGCGTCGATCAAGCCGGCCACCGAGGAGGAGGTCCGCGAGGCCCTCTACGACGTGGTCGACCCCGAGCTGGGCATCGACGTCGTCAACCTGGGCCTGATCTACGGCATCCACATCGACGACGCGAACATCGCCACCCTCGACATGACCCTGACGTCGGCGGCCTGCCCGCTGACGGACGTCATCGAGGACCAGGCGAAGTCGGCGACGGAGGGCATCGTCAACGAGCTCCGCATCAACTGGGTCTGGATGCCCCCGTGGGGCCCGGACAAGATCACGGACGACGGCCGCGAGCAGCTGCGCGCGCTCGGCTTCAACGTCTGAGAACCGCTGAGCGGACGCGTACGCGTACGCGTGAGGGCCCCCGGCACGGTCGTGCCGGGGGCCCTCACCGTTCCCGGGGCGGTACGGGCACCGTCGTCGCCTCGGCGCCCTTGTCGGCGTAGCCCGCCCAGTAGTTCCGGTTGGTGCCGGAGGGCGGCCTCGCCTCGCCGGTGATCGGGCCGATCGACAGGTCCTTCCGCGCGGTCCGGGGCTTGGACCGGTCCGGCGCCCGTACGGCGCCCCGGTGCAGCGGGCGCGGCCGGAAGGGTCAGGCGGTGCCGCGGACCGCTTCCAGGGCCGCCGTCACGCTCGCCCCGATGTCCGTGATCGGGTAGATCACCTCGCGCACCGTGCGGTCCCGGTCCACGACCAGCGTCAGCCGCTTGATCCGGCTCACCCCGGCCGCGCGGAACGTTGGCAGCCGCAGCGCCGTCACCAGGTCCAGTCCGGCGTCCGACAGGAGCGGGAAGCGCAGCCGCTCCTGTTCGGCGAACTCCCGCTGCTCGTCCGGCCGCTGCGTGGAGACCCCGTGGACGGTGGCGCCGGCGGAGGTGAACTCCGCGAGCTGGTCGCGGAACGTGCACGATTCGAGCGTGCAGCCCTTCGCGCCCGGGATCCCGGCCCAGCCGGGCGGGTAGGACTCGGCCCGGGCGTACGCGCCGGGGAAGCAGTACAAGACGGTGGACGGGGTGTCCGCCACCGGGTCGCGGAGCTCGCCGAAACGGTCCGGCAGCAGCAGCTCCGGCAGCCGGGTGCCGCGCAGCGCGTGGACGCGTACGGCCTCCTTCGAGGCCTCCTCGGTCGTCGCCGTCATCTCTCCCTCTCCCAGGACCCAGGTGTCGCCCCAGTCCTGGAGGGCCACCAGGACCGGCAGCAGCCCCCGCCCGCGCGGGGTCAGCCGGTACTCGTGCCGCACCGGGCGCTCCTGGTACGGCTCGCGCGTCAGCACCCCGGCCTCGACCAGCAGCTTCAGCCGCTCGGCGAGCACCTTGCGGGAGACGCCGAGCTCGCGCTGGAGCTCGTCGAAGCGGTACAGGCCGCGCGCGGTGTCGCGCACGATCAGCAGCGTCCACCAGTCGCCCACGACGTCCAAAGCCTGGGCGATGGAGCAGTCCGCATCGCCGAGGTGCGTGCGCTGGGCCATGGGAACTCCTTTGTCCGTTGACCCAAGGCTGTCATGCTGACATAGTCCGTTCCCAAAAGGAACTCACTACGAGGGTGCGGGGGAACGGTGTGCTGCAGGGGTTCAAGGACATACCGAGGGTTGTGCGGCTGCTGGCTGCGGGGGTCTTCGTCAACGCCGTCGTCAGCTGCACCTTCGTCTTCGTCTTCCTCTACCTGACCGGTCCGCGCGGCCTCGGCGCCGTGCAGGCCGGCGTGGTCACCGGCATCGGCGGCATCGGCCTGGTCGCGGGCAACTTCACAGGCGGCTGGTACGGCGACCGCTTCGGCCACCGCCGGGTGCTGCTCGCCGCCTCCGCCCTCGGCGGCCTCACCCTCACGGTCCTCCCGGCGCTGCCGACGGCGCTGCTGTACGCGGCCCTGCCGCTGGCCCAGTACGCCTCCGGCACGGTCCGGGCGGCGAACTCCGCGCTGGTGGCCGTCGCCGTCCCCGGGGGAGCGCGCCGCCAGGCCTTCGCTCTGGTGCGGAGCGCGGCCAACGGCGGCTTCACCCTCGGCGCGCCGCTCGGCGCCCTGGTCGCGGCCGGGCTCTCGTACGACTGGCTCTTCCTCGGCGAAGGCCTCGGCACCCTGCTGCTGGCCCTCTGGACGGCCCGCGTCGTCCCCGCGCGCGGAGCCTCCCGCACGCCCGCCGCGGCCCCGGACGGGGGTCTGGGCCGCGGCGGGGTGTGGGCGGAGCTGCGGGCGCGGCCCGCGGTCCTGGTGCTGCTCGGCGCCATCCTCGTCGCGGACGTGGTCTACCGCCAGCACTACTACACCTTCCCGGTGTTCCTCGCCGACCACGGCCTCGACGCCCGTGCCTTCGGGCTGGTCATCGCCCTCAACGGGGCCGTCGTCCTGCTGCTGGAGCTGCCCGCCGCCGTCGCCCTGCGGTCCCGCCCGCCGCTGGCGGTCGTCGGGGCGGGGCTGGTACTGGTCGGCGCCGGGTACGCGGCACTGCTGCTGGGCGCGGGGGTGGCGACCGCCGTCGCCATGATGGTGCTGCTGAGCGTCGGCGAGATCCTCTACAAGAGCACCGCCACCGCGTACGTCGCCGACCAGGCGCCCGCGCACGCCGTCGGACGGTTCCAGAGCCTGTACGCCGGGGTCTCCGTCAGCGGGGTCGTCCTCGGCCCGCCGGCCGGCGGCGCCCTCTACACGGCGGCGCCCTGGCTGCTGTGGCCGCTGTGCGCCGCGCTGGCGGCGGGAGCCGGGGCGGTGCTGCTCCGGCTGTCGGCACGGCAGCGGCGCCCGGCCGCCGGGGCCCCCGGGGAGGGCGCGCAGCCGCACGCCGCGCGCCCGGCACCTGAGACCGGTTCGCGACCGCGGCCCGTCGCCGGTTAGGTTTCGGGCATGACTGCTACGCGTACCACCGGCGCCGTCGCCGCCGGACTTGCCACCATCGCCGCCGACGGCACCGTCCTCGACACCTGGTTCCCCGCCCCCGAGCTGGCCGCCGAGCCCGGCCCGGCCGGCACCGAGCGCCTCACCGCCGAGCAGGCCGTGGAGCTCCTCGGCGCGGCCGCGGCCAAGGCCATCCGCTCGGACGCGGTCCGCGGGGTCGAGGTCGTAGCCGTCCGCACCGTCATCGCCTCCCTGGAGGACAAGCCGCTGGACGCGCACGACGCGTACCTGCGCCTGCACCTGCTGAGCCACCGCCTGGTCAAGCCGCACGGCCAGAACCTGGACGGGGTCTTCGGCCTGCTCGCCAACGTCGCCTGGACCTCCCTGGGTCCGGTCGCCGTCGACCAGGTCGAGACCGTCCGCCTGAACGCGCGCGCCGAGGGCCTGCACCTCCAGGTCACCTCCATCGACAAGTTCCCCCGCATGACCGACTACGTCGCCCCCAAGGGCGTGCGCATCGCCGACGCGGACCGCGTCCGCCTCGGCGCGCACCTCGCCGAGGGCACCACCGTCATGCACGAGGGCTTCGTCAACTTCAACGCCGGCACCCTGGGCACCTCCATGGTCGAGGGCCGCATCTCGGCGGGCGTCGTGGTCGGCGACGGCTCCGACATCGGCGGCGGCGCGTCCACCATGGGCACCCTCTCGGGCGGCGGCAAGCAGATCATCTCGATCGGCGAGCGCACCCTGGTCGGCGCCGAGGCGGGCATCGGCATCGCGCTGGGCGACGAGTGCGTCGTCGAGGCCGGCCTCTACGTCACCGCGGGCACCCGCGTGACCCTGCCGGACGGCCAGATCGTCAAGGCCCTGGAGCTCTCCGGCGCCGACAACATCCTCTTCCGCCGCAACTCGGTCACCGGCGCCGTCGAGGCCCGCCCGTACAAGGCGAACTGGGGCGGCCTCAACGAGGTCCTGCACAGCCACAACTGACGCCCGGCCGGCCGCGCCCGCCGTCCGTCACCACCGAGTGCCCTCCCGCCGGAAGCGGGAGGGCACTCGCCGTTGGTCCGGCGGGCCGCCCCCGGCCCGGCTGCGGCCGGCGCCGCGTGCACATGCCGGAACGCCCCTCGCGCGAAAGGGGCGAGGGGCGTTCCGGGACGGCTTCGGGCGGGACCCCGTCAGCTCGGGGCGATCGTGCGGATCAGGCCCGCGAAGGCCTGCTCCTCCGCCTCGGTCAGCTGTACCGACTCCATCGGGTGCGTGTCCGCGCGGCGCTGGGCCGGGATCACCGGCAGGCCCTCGTGGACGGCCGGCTCGGGCTGGTGGAAGCGGCTGTCCCACAGCATGTGGCCGAGGCCGAAGACCCAGACGAGGGCGGCCACGGCGAGGACGGCGAGGCCGATCTCCTGGACGAGCGAGATGGAGGGGAACACGAGCGGTCCTCCCGGAGTGCGGGGGTACAAGGAGGGCAAGTTCGGGCGTGGGGACACTCAACACCACAACCGGAAGATTTTGGCCCCGGTGTGTCCAGCGTCACGCCAGGGCCGAAAGCCCCGGCTCCCCCGCGCGCGAAGCCGCGGCGGGCCACCGCCCCGCCGCTCCGCGCGGATCCGTACCGCCGCCACCGGGGCCCGGCCGCCGGGAGGACGGCCGGGCCCCTGGGGTGCGGGTTACGGGCGGAAGCGCAGCACCTGCGGGTCGTGGTCGCTGTTCTGCGCGGCGAACTCGGCGTTGATGTGCACGCTGTCGTAGCTGAAGTTCTTGATCGACGGGCTGGTCAGGATCTGGTCCAGCACCTGCGCGTTGCCCTGGAAGACGTAGGAGTAGCGTTCCGTCTTCGGCAGCGACTTGATCGCCGAGTAGAGCGCGCCGCCGTCCTCCAGCGCCTGCGTCGTCGCGGAGAACTCGAAGTCGTTGATGTCGCCGAGCGCGAGCACGGACGCGTTCTTGTCGACGGCCAGCAGCTGCTTCACGAAGCCGTTCACCGACTGCGCCTGCAGGAGCCGCTTCGCCTCCGACTTGCGCACCGGCGGCTGGTGGTGCGAGGTCAGGGCCTCGTCGCCGCCCTTGGAGCCGAAGTGGTTGGCGATCACGAAGACCGTGCGGCCGCGGAAGACGAACTCGCCGGCCAGCGGCTTGCGGCTGTCGGCCCACGCCGGGTTCGCCGGGTCGATCCGGCCGGGGGAGTGGGTCAGGGCGGCCTTGCCCCTCTCCGTCGTCACACCGGTCGCCGTCGCCGCGTCGCCCGCGGCGCGGTCGGTGAAGGAGACCCGCGCCGGGTTGAACAGGAACACCTGGCGGATGTTGCCGCCGGGCTCGCCGCCGTCCTTGTTGTTCTCCGGGGCGACGGAGCGCCACTGGTACGCCGGGCCGCCCGCCGCCTTGATCGCGTCGGTGAACTTCGTCAGCGTCTGCTCGGCGGAGACGGTGCCGTCGTTCTTCGCGCCGTTGTCGTCCTGGATCTCCTCCAGGGTCACGATGTCGGGCGAGGCCAGGTTGGTCACGACCGCCTTGGCGAGGTTGTCGAACTTCTCCTGCGGGTCGGTCGGGTCGAGGTTCTCCACGTTGTACGTGGCCACCGCGAGCTCGCCGGGCGACTGGGGCTTGGTCTTCTCGGGGGCCAGGGTGCCGGCCTTCACCGTGCCGAGGGTGCGCGCGGCCAGCGTGTAGCCGCCGAACTGGTTGAAGTCGAGGGGGCCCTCGGTGGTGCCGGTCAGCCGGTCGCCGACGTTGGCCACCGGGAAGGGCTGCTGCGCGAGCGGCGCGAGCTGCTGGATCTGGAGGCGGCCGGTGTTCTGGGACTCGTACGAGCCGTAGACGGTCCCGCCGCGCTTGGCGGCGTTCTCCCAGCCCTTCACCGTCACCCACAGCTCGGCGTGCGGGGACGTGGCGCCGACCACGCGCGAGGTGCCGATGCGGACGTTCATGCCCTCGAGGGACTCGTAGTGGTCCAGGGCGTAACGGGACGGCTCCAGGGTCAGGCCGTTGACACTGCCGCCGGCGGCCGGGTCGCCGGCCGGGGCGTACTCCGCGGGGACGGTGTACTCGGTGATCGCGGTGGCGGCGGGCAGCGCGTTGCCCGGGGAGACGACCGTCACCGCGGGCTTGCTGATCTGGGTGACGGACTGGTTGCCGGAGTTCGCGCCGCCGGGGACGTACTCGCCGACCGTGCCGGAGACCTTGACGGCGTCGCCGACGGAGACGGTCGGGGCGGAGCCGGTGAAGACGAAGACGCCCTCACTGGTCGCCGGGTTGTCGTCGGCGTCCGGGTCCTGGATCCAGAAGCCGCGCGAGCCGTAGGTGCGCACGCCCGTGACGATGCCCTCGACGTCGGCGACCTGCTTGCCGTTGAAGGGGGAGATCCGGGTCGTGCCCTGGATGTCGTGGATGCGTATCGGATCGGCGGACACGGCGCCTTCGGCCGCGTCGGCCGTGCCCACGAGCAGGCCGGTGGCCAGGGCGGTGGCCACGAGGGCGGCGACGGCGGCGGAACGGGGATGCGAGGAGCGCATGGGCGGGAACTCCGGTGTGTGGAGGAGGGGGGTGCGGGCTCTTGACGGCCCATGTACATCTACGCGCGTCAATTTCCTGGGTGACCAGGGACGTTGTCAAGGCCTCCAGGGGATACGGAGGCTGGCTGTGGGATGAACCAAAGGCGATGGCCGCCGGGCCTGCCCCGATTGCGTCTACGCTGGGTCGCCGCAACGGGCCTGACGGCCCGTCCGCGTGTGTTTTCGGCCACACGTCCGAATGGCATCCCGCCAGGCGGACGCCGCCACCCCGTCCGTCCCACCGCTCGCCCACCGTTCAGCCGCCCCACCGCCCCGCGCGTCCCGTCCGAGGAGAACCACCCCATGTCCGCAGAGCCGCACCCCACGCTGCCGCCGGTACGGCTGCACTCCGATGCGGAGCTGGCCCGCGACGCCCTCGTCGCCCCGCTGTTCGCCCGCGCCGTCCGCCTCGCCCGCTGGGCCGGACCCGACACCCGTGTGGACGTCGGCGGCGAACTCGCCCCCGACCAGCTGCCCGAGGCCGCCGAGGTCCTCGGCCTCGACGCCGCCGACGAGGACTCCCCCGTGCACGCGAGCCAGGCCTGGCGGGTGGCCGTCGACACCGGCCTCGTCGACGTGACCGAGCCGGAGGAGGACAGCGGCGACGGAGCCGAGGCCGGCGAGCCCGAATACGGCACCGCCACCCCCGGCGAGGACCTCGCCCTGCTGGCCGGCGGCGCGCCCGGCGACGTGCTCGACCTGTGGCTGGCCGCCCTGGACACCGTCCTCGCGGACGCGGCCGTACCCGACCTGGACGACCTCGTCGACGCCCTCGACGCGGGCGGCGAGATCGACTTCGACCGCCTCGACTGGAACCCCCAGCGCGAAGCGGACTTCCTCGACGGAGTGCTCGCCAACCTCTACCTGCTCACCGTCACCGAAGGCGGGGCGGGCGACGCCCCGGTGCCGCTGCCGGTGCTCGCCGCGTCGATGATCGTGCCGGACGAGATGGGCGACCCGACCGACGCCGTGCTGGAACAGGTGTCGGACGCGATGATGCGCCTCGACGACCAGTTCCGGCAGCTGGAGCCCATCGGGCTCGTCGAGTACCGCCCCGTGGACGAGGCGCTGCTGGCCGAGGCGGACGAGCCCGGCGACACCGCCGCCGGGCGGCCGGGGGAGGAGGACGACGAGGACGTGTCCCGGTACGGGATGGTACGGCTGACCCCGCTCGGCCTGTACGGCGTCCGCGCCCGGATGCTCGAAGCCGGGGTCGAGGCCCCCGCCGTCGGCGAGCTGGCCGACAAGGGCGCCGACGCGCTGCTCGACGCCGTCTCCTTCTACCCGGAGGAGGCCGCCCAGGCCGAGATCGAGCAGTGGCTGGCCGGGCGCGAACTGCCGGACGCCGTCGCCGAACTGCTGGCCGCCGCCCGCGGTGACGACGAGGGCGCCCCGCTGCGCCGGCTGCGCTGCCAGCAGGCACTCGCCCCGGCCGGGCCGGAGGCCGAGCCGGCGGTCCGCGCCGTCCTGGACGACCGGGAGCTGGGCGGGCTCGCCCGGGTCTGGCTCGCCGAGCACGGGGTGACCGGCGTACCGGCGCCGGACGGGGAGATGGTGTTCTGGCTGACGGTGGACACGATCGCGGCGCAGCTCGCCGCGGACGGGGAGACCGAGGAGCTGCCGCTGCTGATGCGGAGCCTGACGGAGCACCACACCGGCTTCTTCGAGCAGGTGTGGCGGGTGGAGCACCCCGCCACCGCGTACGTCCTGGAGGCGATGGGACGGCTGCACCCGGACAAGAAGGCCGCGAAGGAGGCGCGCAAGGCCGCCTTCAAGGCCCGCTCCCGGCAGCCCTGACCCGGCGGGGTGCGGTGGGGGCTGCCGGCCGGACGGGGGATCAGGTGCGCGTCGCGCCGTGGGACCGGGCGGCCCCGGGTGTCCGTCGGGGTCCGCCGGTGGTGGACAACAGGCCGAATCCGGGGCCGGAGCTCGCCATTCCGCCGACCGGCAAGGGCTCGGTCCGCATTCGCGGGTAGTTCAGCCGCCGTTCACGTACGGGCGGGAGCGTGTGCGCCTGCGACCGTACGTCAGGCGCACCACCTCCCCACCCCTGGAGACCCGATGCCCCTCAGCCGCAGAGACTTCACCGCCCGCACCGCACTCGCCGGTGCGGGCGTCGCGCTCACCGGGACGGTCGGCGCCCTCGCCACCGCCCCCGGGGCCCTGGCCGCCGACGACCCCCGGACCGACGGGACCGACACCCCCGACGCACACGGCCGCCCGCACGCCCCCGGCTACGGACCGCTCGTCGCGGACCCCGACGGACTGCTGGCCCTGCCCGCCGGTTTCGGCTACCGCGTGATCACCCGCACCGGCGTCACCACCCTCGACTCCGGCGAGAGCACCCCGTCCAACCACGACGGGACCGCCGCCTTCGAGGGGCACCACGGAGTCACCCTGCTCGTCAACAACCACGAACTGAAGGGCCCGCGCAGCCGCTGGGCGCACCCCGTACCGCTCGCCGAGGGCCTCGTCTACGACCCGGCCGCGTCCGGCGGCTGCACCGTCGTGGAGGTCCGGCGCGGCGGCGAGGTCGCCGAATGGGTGGGCATCGCCGGTACGTCGACCAACTGCGCCGGCGGCGCCACCCCCTGGGGCACCTGGCTGACCTGCGAGGAGACCGAGGACCTGGCCGGGAAGAACGGCATGACCAAGGACCACGGCTACGTCTTCGAGGTCGACCCGCACGACCGCCGGGCCAACCGCGACCCGCGGCCCGTCAAGGCGTTCGGCCGGTACGCGCACGAGGCCGTCGTCATCGACCCGCGCCAGGGCCACGCCTACCTGACCGAGGACGCCTCGGGCCCCAACGGGCTCCTCTACCGCTGGACCCCGCCGCACGGCTTCCGGCACGGGCGCGGCAGGCTGCGTACCCTCGCCGACGACGCCGGAGTGCTCGCGGCCGCCAAGTGCTTCGACAGCCACGGCCGGTTCGTGGACGACCTCTCGCGCGCCACGAGGACGGGCACCGTGTACGGGGTGGACTGGGTGGAGGTGAGCGACCGCGACGCGCGCGGCCTTCCGGTGCGCAAGCAGTTCGCGGCCGGCGCCGTCACCAGGGGGCGCAAGCTGGAGGGGATGTGGTGGGCCGACGGGGGCGCCTACTTCGTCTCCTCCTACGCGAGGGAGGAGAGCCCGGGCGCCGCGCACGACGGCCAGGTGTGGTTCTACGACCCCAAGCGGCGCACGGTCCGCCTCGTCGTCCTGATCGGCGTCAACCGGGACCCGTCCGCCGAGGGGGGCCACGACGGCCCCGACAACATCACCGTGTCGCCGTACGGGGGTCTGGTCATCGCCGAGGACGGCGAGGGCCGCCAACACCTGCTCGGCGCCACGGAGTCGGGCCGCGTCTACCCGCTGGCGCGCAACGAGCTCAACATCGGGACGGCCGAGGAGCCGGAGTACTCGGAATTCGCCGGGGTCTGCTTCTCCCCGGACGGGCGCACCCTGTACGCCTGCATCCAGGACCCGGGCATCATGGTGGCCATCACCGGCCCCTGGCGGCGCTCCCCGCGCTGACGCGGACGCCTGGCGGCCGCGCCCCGGCCGAAGTGGCGCTCCCGTAAGGGCAGGACGGCGTCCCGGGGCACCCCTGTGCCCCGGGAACGCTTCACCGGACGGTGGCCAGCTCCTCGGCGCGCGAGGCCGCTGCCCACTCCTCGAGCAGGAACTCGTACGCTTCCGAGGGCCACTCACCGTCCCAGGTCTCGACCAGGTGCCGTATCGCCTCGTTCGCCTCGGCGGCGGACGGACGCGCGGGACCCGCGGGCCGGAGTGTGTTCTGCATGGCTCCAAGGCTACGGGCGGGCACTGACAGCCACCTCCGGATTACGCGTGGCATCCATCACCCGGATCACCGCCGCCCGGCTCACCGGCACCGGCATATGCCCGCCTACCTGCTCAGAGTGCCTGCGAGGCGGGTTTGACCATGCCGCGCACTGTGCGGGACTTCACAAACTCGCCCATGGCCGTCATCTCCCATTCACCGGAGAACTGCTTGATGAGCTTGGCCATCATGACCCCGGTCTGCGGCTCGGCCGTGGTCAGGTCGAAGCGGACCAGCTCCTCCCCGCTCGCCGCGTCCATCAGCCGGCAGTAGGCCTTGGCGACCTCGGTGAACTTCTGGCCGGAGAAGGAGTTCACCGTGAAGACCAGCCCGGTGGCGTCGGCGGGCAGCCGGCCGAGGTCCACGACGATGACCTCGTCGTCCCCGGCGCCCTCACCCGTGAGGTTGTCCCCGGAGTGCTTGATGGCGCCGTTCAGGATCGACAGCTTGCCGAAGTAGCAGCTGTCGATGTGGTTGCGCTGCGGGCCGTAGGCGATGACGGACGCGTCGAGGTCGATGTCGCGGCCGCGGAAGGCCGGCTCCCAGCCCAGCCCCATCTTCACCTGGGACAGCAGCGGGCGGCCGCCCTTGACCAGCGAGACGGTCTGGTTCTTCTGGAGGTTGACCCGGCCCTTGTCGAGGTTGATCTTCCCGGCGCCCAGGGGGGCGGGCGAGGCGGGGGGCGCCGCCGGCACCGGCGGGGCGGTCGGGATCACGGGCGCGGCCGGGGTCACGGGCGCGGGGGCGGCCGGGGCGGCGGCCGCGGGCGGGGCCGGCTCCTCCTCCACGGACACCCCGAAGTCGGTGGCGATGCCCGCGAGGCCGTTGGCGTACCCCTGGCCGACCGCGCGCACCTTCCAGACACCGCCGCGCTGGTAGATCTCGACGACCACGAGGGCGGTCTCCGACCCCAGCCGCGGCGGGGTGAACGTGGCGATCACCGCACCGCCGGCCGCGTCCCGCACGGTGGCGGTGGGCTCGACGCCCTGGAACGTCTGCCCGGCCGCGTCGGGACTGGCGGTGACCACGATCCGCTCGATGCCGGGCGGCAGCGCGCCGGTGTCCACGGTGATCGAGTCAGGCGCCGAACCGCCGCCGGACCGGTACTCGACACCGGGCCCGGAGGGCTGGTTGTAGAAGATGAAATCGGCGTCGGAGCGCACCTTGCCGTCGGCCGTGAGCAGCAGACCCGACACGTCGAGACGCACCGGGGCAGCCACGTCCACCGTCACACGGGCGGTGTCGAGCGGCAGGTTGGAACCAGGGGTCATAGCGGTCATGACCGGAGAACGACCGGAGGCCCTTTGCCGTTCCCTTACCCTCGGCCCGGATTTCAGCGCCGGTTGCGGGGGTGGTTCCGGGCGGTGCGCTCGTTGCCGAACTTGTAGGCGCCGGTCCAGCGGGCCATCACCAGCTGCGCGTCACCGGACTCGACCTCGGCCAGGAACCTGTCGGCCCGGGCGCCCCGAAGGGTGCCCGCGGCGCGGCCCCGGTGCGTGATGCGGACGGTGCGGTCGCCGTG
Organism: Streptomyces sp. NPDC012794; assembly: GCF_042901085.1. Classification (NCBI taxonomy): domain Bacteria; kingdom Bacillati; phylum Actinomycetota; class Actinomycetes; order Kitasatosporales; family Streptomycetaceae; genus Streptomyces; species Streptomyces sp. NPDC012794. Next base: position 14,477 of record NZ_JBIBCI010000030.1, on the reverse strand, counting down.
CACCTCGTACGTGAACCCCTGCGGCTTTGGCATGGAGCGCAGCCTGCCCCGCCGGGAGCGGGGCGGCAACCCGATTACCCGGCGCCGGTCACGCGGCGCGGCACGCCCAGCGGGTTGGCCTCGCGCAGCTCGGGCGGAAGCAGCGCGTCCGGCACCGACTGGTAGGCCACGGGGCGCAGCCACCGCTCGATCGCGGTGCCGCCGACGGAGGTGGAGTGCGCGGTGGCCGCCGGGTACGGGCCGCCGTGGTGCTGGGCCGGGGCCACGGCGACGCCGGTCGGCCAGCCGTTCACCACGATCCGCCCCGCAAGCCCCGTGACCTGCGCGATCAGCGCGGCAGCTGGCCCCGGTGCGCCCTCGGTCTCGGCGTGCGAGAGCTGGAGGGTGGCGCTGAGGTTCCCGCCGAGCCGGCCCAGTACCCCGGCGGCCTCCCGCGGATCGGCGTACCGGACGACGACGGTCACCGGGCCGAAGCACTCCTCCAGCAGCACCTCGTGGGCGCCGTCCGCCAGCAGGGCGGCCGCGGGCACGCTCAGGAAACCGGCGCCGACGGCGTGCTCGCCGTGCGGGCCCGGGGTGACGGGCGCGGTCACACCGGGGAGGGCGGCCCGCTCCCGGACGCCGGCGAGGAAGCCGTCCCGCATCCGGTGGTCGAGCAGGACCCCGGGGCCGGTCTCGGCGAGGGACTTGGCGAGCGCGCCGGTGAGCCGGTCGCCGTCGGGGCCGTCGGGGACCAGGACCAGGCCGGGCTTGACGCAGAACTGGCCGACGCCCAGGGTGACCGAGCCCGCGAGTCCGGCACCGATCTCCTCGGCGCGCTCGGCGGCGGCCGCCGGGGTGACCACGACGGGGTTGAGGGAGCCGAGCTCGCCGTGGAAGGGGATCGGCACCGGCCGCGCGGCGGCCGCGTCGAACAGTGCCCGCCCGCCGCGGAGGGAACCGGTGAACCCGGCGGCGGCCACCAGCGGGTGGCGGACCAGCTCCAGCCCGGCGTCGAAGCCGTGGACCAGGGCGACCAGTTCCGCCGGCAGCCCGCACGCCACCGCCGCCCGGCGCAGCAGTGAGGCGCACAGCTCCGAGGCGGCCGGATGGTCGGGGTGGGCCTTGACCACCACCGGGCAGCCCGCGGCCAGCGCGCTCGCGGTGTCCCCGCCGGGCACGGAGAAGGCCAGCGGGAAGTTGGAGGCGGCGTACACGGCGACGACGCCGAGCGGCACCTTGTAGCGGCGCAGCTCGGGGCGCGGCGGGCTGAGGGTGGGGTCGGCGCGGTCGATCCGGACGTCGAGGTAGGAGCCCTCCTCGACGGCGTCGGCGAAGGCGCGCAGCTGGCCGGTGGTGCGCGCCAGTTCGCCGCTGAGGCGGCCGGGGCCCAGCGCCGTCTCCGCGTCGGCCGTCTCCACCACGAGCGGGCCGGCCTCGTCGAGCAGCCCGGCGGCCGTGCGCAGGAAGCGGGCCCGGACGGCGGCGTCGGCCAGGGAGCCGCGGGCGGCGTGGGCCGCGCGTACGGCCCGGTCCACGTCCTCGGGTGTGGCTTCCACCGCAACCGGTTCGCGCTGCTTCCCGGTGCGGGGGTCCACACTCCAGACTGGTGTCGCTGCCATGGCCCGCTACCTCCTGGACCGTTCAGTATTCTGAACGGCGTTCCGGTGGATGAATGATCACTTCTCTTGCGGACTCTATTTCCGCGCCCACCGGGTGACAAGAGGCGATCAGAGCCGACCAGAGGGGAAGAGGCGTATGACGACAGCCGAGACGGCCGGGCCGGCCGAGCCGGGGGTGCCCGCGACGGCGGCGCCGGTGAAGTCGGCGGTGCGCACGGTCATGCTCCTGGAGCACTTCGCGGCCCGGCCCGGCCTGCACAGCCTCGCCGACATCCAGAGCGACCTCTCGCTGCCCAAGTCGAGCCTCTACATGCTGCTGCGCACGCTGGTGAACCTGGGCTGGGTGGAGACCGACGCCACCGGTACGCGGTACGGCATCGGCGTACGGGCCCTGCTGGTCGGGAGCTCGTACATCGACGGGGACGAGGTGGTGGCGGCGGCCCGGCCCACCCTGGACCGGCTCTCCGACGACACCACCGAGACCATCCACCTGGCGCGGCTGGACGGGACGAGCGTGGTCTACCTGGCCACCCGGCAGTCCCAGCACTACCTGCGGCCCTTCACCCGGGTGGGGCGGCGGCTGCCCGTCCATTCGACCGCGCTCGGCAAGGCTCTGCTGGCCACGCACACCGACGCCGAGGTGCGCGCGCTGCTGCCGAAGCGGCTGGAGGCGGTCACGGAGCACACCATCACCGACCGGGAGCAGCTGGTGGAGGAGCTGGCGCTGGTGCGGGAGCAGGGGTACGCGGTGGACCGGGAGGAGAACACGCTGGGCCTGCGGTGCTTCGGCGTGGCCATCCCCTACCGGACGCCGGCGCGAGACGCGGTGAGCTGTTCGGTGCCGGTGGCGCGGCTGACGGACGGGCACGAACGGCTCATCAAGGCGGCCCTTTTCGAGGCGCGGGACCGGCTGTCGGTCGTGACGCGGCGCATGTGAGGAGCCGCGCCGGACACCGCCTCCCCCGTGCGGGGGAGACGGTTCACCTTCGTGGGGGAGGCGGCGGGGGGCGGGTACGGGCGACCGTGGGGACATGACCACAGGAGCAGTCCACGCGGAGCAGCCGACCGGCCCCATCGACCTCATCGACCCCATCCACGCCACCGACGCCTCGAACCCGGCGACCGCGCGGAACGCGACCACGGCGACGGCCGCGGGGAACGCGACCACGGCGACGGCCGCGGGGAACGCGACCACGGCGACGGCCGCGGGGAACGCGACCACGGCGACGGCCGCGGGGAACGCGACCACCGCGACGGGCACGACGGCCGGGCGGACCGGGCGGCGGATCCTGCGGGCCGTGGCGCTGGCCGCCACCCTGCCGTACCTGACGCTCAAGACGGCCTGGCTGAGCGGGAGCGACATCGGCATACCGGCGGGCAGCGTACTGCTGAAGGGCGGCCTGCCGGTCACCGTGGCCAACGCGGTGACGCTGGCCATGGACGCGACCCTCATCGTGCTCGTGCTGGCGCTCACCATGCCCTGGGGCAGACGGTTGCCGGGATGGCTGCTGGCCGTTCCGGCGTACGTCGCCTCCGGGCTGCTCACCCCGATAGCCCTGGGGTTCCCGGCCCAAGTCCTCGTCAAGGCCCTGGGCATGGGGGCCGGGGAAGCCGTGGAGGCGGCCCGGGAACCCTTCCTCGACCCCTGGGTGTTCACCGTCGTCTACAGCGGTTTCATCCTCCAGGGGATCGCCCTCGCCGGTCTCTTCGTCTCCTATGCGCGGGAGCGCTGGGGCGACGGCCGGCAGGGCGCGCCGGAGCGGCGGCTCCCGTCTCCCACGGGGGTGGGGGCGGGAACCGCCGCGCTGGCGGGCGGCGCGGTGGGCGCGGCGTTCCTCTACTGGGCCTTCGGCGGGAGCGCCGGGCTGCCCGCCCAGCAGGTGGCGCTCTACTCGGCGGAGACCGGCGTGGTGTCGGCGGCGCACGCGGTGTGCGCGCTCGCCGCGGCGGTGGGGGCGGTGCTGCTGGCCCGGGGCGGGCGCCCGGCGCGGTGGCCGCTGGCCCTCACCTGGATCGGCTCGGCGGCGACGCTGAGCTGGGGGGCGTGGCTGCTGAGCGCCGCTCTCGGGGTGGACTTCGGGACCGGCGAACAGGCCACCGCCGTCACCTACCTGACCTACGCTGGCCAGATGATCACCGGGCTGCTCGCCGCAGCGGTCCTCGTCCGCCACCTCCCCTCCCGCCGAGCGCGCTGAGGCGGTGCGGGCGGCCCTCGGGCGCGGGGCGGGGGCCCGGGGGCGGCATTGCGGCGGGGGACGGGCGGGCCGGGACGAGCGGCCCGCAGGGGGAAAGGGGGGAGGGCATGAGCGGGACCGGGGCGGTGCGCGGGACGGGGGCGGTGCGCCGGTGGTGCGGGATCGTGCTGGGGGCGCGGGCCCGGCTGCGCTGGGTGCACCTGGTACTCGGCGGGGCCCTGCTGATGCCGTACTTCCTGCTCAGCGAGGTGGTGGTCGGCATCGCCGCCGGCGGGGTCAATGCTCTGTCCTCCTTCCCCCTGACCCTGGTCGCGTACGCCGCCGCGCTGCCGCTGGTCGCCGTCACCGGGCTGTACGGGCTCGTCCGGCCGCTGTCGGCGTCGGCGGTGCGGACCCTGTGCGAGGTGCCGGGGGAGCCGCCGGCCGACGGGCCCGCCCGGTCGTGGGGGGCGCGGTGGCGGGCCTCCGCCTGGTGGACCCTGCACCTGGGGGTCGGGGCGGTGATCAGCGGGATGACCCTCGCGGCGACGCCCGCCGCGCTGGTGCTGATCCTGCTGCCGTTCTCCGGCTCCCTGCGCCGGGCGTCCGTCGGGGCGGGCTGGCTCGTCACCGGGGCGTACCGCTACGTCTCCCCGCTGCTCGGGGTGGGGCTGCTGACCCTGGTCGTCCTGAGCTCCGCGGCGGCGGGGGCGCTGCTCGCCCGGCTCGCGCCCGTACTCCTCGGGCCGACCGCGGCGGACCGGCTGGCCGCCGCCGAGGAGCGGGCCGCGGACCTCGCCGTACGCAACCGGCTGGCCCGGGAGCTGCACGACGCCGTGGGGCACGCCCTGAGCGCCGTCACCCTCCAGGCGGGCGCGGCCCGGCGGGTGCTCGACCGCGATCCGGAGTTCGTACGGGAGGCGCTCGCCGCGATCGAGGAGACCACCCGGCGCACCGTCGGCGAGCTCGACACGGTGCTCGGCCTGCTGCGGGACGGCGACCCCGCCCGGGCCGACGCCGCACCCGCGCCGACCCTCGCCGCCGACCTCGAGGGGCTGCTGTCCCGCACGAGGGCCGGCGGTACCACCGTCACCGTCCAGCAGGACCCCGGGCCCGCCGGGGACTGGGAGCAGCTCCCCGCCATCGCCTCCCGCGAGGCCTACCGGATCGTCCAGGAGGGCCTGAGCAACGCCCTGCGTCACGGCCGGGGCCCCGTCGCCCTGCTGATCCGCGTCCACACCCCCGACCGCCACCGCGAACTGGAGATCACCATGACCAACCCGCCGGCCCAGGCCCCGGCCGCCCCCGAGGGCGAACGGCGGCGCACCACCGGGGGCCGCGGACTGCGCGGCGCCGCCGAGCGCGCCGCCCTGCTCGGCGGCAGCGTCGAGGCCGGTCCGCACGAGGGCCGGTGGCGCCTGCGCGCGGTGCTGCCGCTCGGCGCCGCCACCGGAGCCGGGCGATGAGCCGGCCGCCGCTGCGCATCGTCGTCGCCGACGACGAGCGGATGGTCCGTACCGCCCTGCGGGTCATCCTCGAAGCGGAGCCCGACATGGAGGTCGTCGGCGAGGCGGCCACGGGCGCGGAGGCCGTCCCGCTGGTCCGCTCCCTGTCCCCGGACGTGGTGCTGATGGACGTCCGCATGCCGGAGATCGACGGCATCCGCGCCACCGGGCAGATCCTGCGGTCCATGACCGACCCGCCCCGGATCGTGGTCGTCACCACCTTCGAGAACGACTCCTACGTCTACGACGCGCTGCGCGCCGGCGCCTCCGGGTTCCTCCTCAAGCGCGCCGACCCCGACGAGCTGATCGGCGCGGTCCGCCTCGTCGCCCGGGGGGACTCGCTGCTCTTCCCGGCGGCCGTGCGCTCCCTGGCCGCCGCCCACACGCCGTCCGCCCCGCCCGCGGCCCCGGCCTGGGCGGCCCGCCTCACCGACCGGGAGGCGGACGTCCTGCGGCTGATGGCCACCGGACTGTCCAACCACGAGATGAGCGAGCACCTCGGCGTCGGCCCGCAGACGGTCAAGACCCATGTGGCCGCGGTCCTCGCCAAAACGGGCTCCCGCGACCGCACCCAGGCCGTCATAGCCGCCTACGAGGGGGGCTTCATCATGAGGAAAGGCTGAGAACCCGGCCACAATCGGGGCGCGGCGGAACGCCCACGGCCGCTCGTACGTCCTTCTGGGGGATGAACAAAACGATCAGGCGTGCGTCGGTCTTCTGTCTGCTTCTGGTGCTGGCCCTCATGGTGCGGGTCACCTGGGTGCAGGCGTACCAAGGCCAGGCCCTCGCAGACGACAAGAACAACAGGCGCAACCTCATCGGGCAGTACGAGAACCCGTTGGGGAACATCATCGTGGGCGGTGAGGCGATCACCGGTTCCACGCAGACGGGCGGCAAGGACTTCGCGTACAAGCGGACCTATGTGGACGGTCCGCTCTACGCCCCGATCACCGGACACAGCTCCCAGGCCTTCGGCACGACCATGCTGGAGGGCGTCTACAAGAACATCCTCAACGGCTCGGACACCCGGCTGAAGACGATGATGGACATGCTCACCAACAAGCGGGCGGATCCGGGCAACGTCCTGACCACCATCGACAAGGGTGTGCAGAAGACCGCCTACGACGCCCTCGGCGGCAAGCAGGGGGCGGCCGTGGCCATCGACCCGGCGACCGGCCGGATCCTCGCCGTGGTCAACAACCCCTCCTACGACCCGGGCCGGATCACGGGCGCCAACGACTCCGCCGCCTGGGAGGAGCTGGCCGCCGACAAGGGCAAGGCCATGGAGAACGTGGCGCTGCGCAAGCCCCAGGCGCCCGGCTCCACCTTCAAGCTGGTCACCCTCGCCTCGGCGATCGAGAACGGCCTGGTGACCAGCATCGACACGCCGACGGGCGTTCCGGGCGCGTACACGATCCCCGGTACCCGCACCAAGCTGCCCAGCGAGGCGGGCGACGAGGCCTGCAACAACGTCTCTGCCCGCACCGCCCTCAAGCTGTCCTGCAACAACGTCTTCGCCGAGCTCGCCTCCAAGCTCGGCCAGGACAAGATGCGGGCGACGGCGGAGAAGCTCGGCTTCAACACGCAGATCGACACCCCCGTCCGCACCAACCCGCCGAGCAAGTACCCCACGAAGAAGCTGTCGGTCGACCAGGTCGCGCAGACGGGAATCGGCCAGTTCGACGTGCAGGCCACCCCCCTGCAGATGGCCATGGTGACCGCCGCGATCCAGAACGGCGGCAAGCTGGTCGCCCCGCACATGGTCTCCGAGGTCACCGACGCCGACGGCAACGTGCTGGAGGACTTCAAGGACCGGAAGACGGAGCAGGTGATGAGCCCGAAGACGGCCTCCATGCTCCAGGACGCCATGCGTACGGTCGCCACCGAGGGCGGCGGCAAGCCCGCGCAGGTCGCGGGCGCCGAGGTCGGCGGCAAGACGGGTACCGCCCAGCGCGGCGTCAACAACAACATCCCGCCGCTGGCCTGGTTCACCTCGTACGGCAAGGCGGGCGGCAAGCAGATCGCGGTGGCCGTGATGATCGAGAACTCGGACACCGACCGTTCCGAGATCGGCGGCGGCAAGCTGGCCGCGCCGATCGCCCAGAAGATGATGGCGGCCTGGCTGAAGAAGTAACCGCCCCGCCCACGGGTCCGCGCGCCGGGAACCGACACGGTTCCCGGCGCGTTCCCCTTCTCATGATCCGGACCGCACGCGCCTCCGACCTCGACGCCATCGCGGCCCTGCACACCCGGGCCCGGGCCACCTACTACCGGGGCCGCGTCCCCGAACAGGCCTACGCGGGCGAGACCGAGCTCGCCCGCACCCGCGAGGGCTGGTCGCGGGCGGTGGCCCGGCCCGCCGCCCAGGGGCGGGTCCTGTGCGCGGAGCGGGAGGGCGAGGTCATCGGGGTGGCGGCCTACCTCACGGCCGACGGAGTGACCACCCTGACCCAGCTCCACGTCGACCCCGGCCACTGGCGCCGCGGCACCGGAGCCGCCCTGCACGCCGCCTGCCTCGCCGGGTGGCGGCGGGCCGGGATCGAGCGGGTCCGCCTGGAGGTCTACGAGCACAACCTGCGCGCCCAGGCCTTCTACGCCTCCCGCGGCTGGCGGCCGGAGCCCGACGGCGGGCCCGCCGGCTCCCACCGCACGCTCTGGCTGGAGGTGGGCCCGGCGTCCGGGGAATGAGACGGAACACCAGTTGGTTGAACCGCAAACCGATTGGTCCTCCCTGGAGAGAAGAAGGAACATGCGCGTCGAGATCTGGAGCGACATCGCCTGCCCGTGGTGCTACATCGGCAAGGCCCGGTTCACGAAGGGGCTGGCCGAGTTCGCTCACCGCGACGAGGTGGAGGTCGTCTTCCGGTCCTTCGAGCTGGACCCGAACGGCGCCAAGGGCGTCACCGCCCCCGTCCTGGAGATGCTCGCCCGCAAGTACGGCCGCACCCTCGAGGAGGCGCGCGGCATGGAGGAGCACGTCGCCGCCGGCGCCCGCGCCGAGGGGCTGGAGTACCGGACCGAGGGCCGCGACCACGGCAACACCTTCGACATCCACCGCCTGCTGCACCTGGCCGCCGCCCGGGGACGGCAGGAGGAGCTCCTCGACCTGGTGTTCCGCGCCCACTTCGCCGAGGAACGGTCCGTCTTCGACTCCGAGGTGCTGCTCGCGCTGGCCGTGGAGGCCGGGCTCGACGAGGCGGAGGCCCGTACGGTCCTCGCCGACGGCTCCGCCTACGCGGACCGGGTACGGGCCGACGAGCGCGAGGCGGCCGAACTGGGAGCCAACGCCGTGCCGTTCTTCGTCCTGGACCGGCGCTACGGCATCTCCGGCGGGCAGCCCGCCGAGGTGTTCACCCGCGCGCTGGAGCAGGCCTGGGCCGGGCGCGAGACGGTGGAGACGGCCGCGGACGCCGGTGCCTGCGAGCCCGACGGCGCCTGCGCCGTCCCCGGGGCCTGAACCGCCGCCTCCCGATCGGGGGCGCCCGCGTACCTCCCGTACCGGGCGCCCCACCGCCGTGGCCCGCACCGCCCGTGCCCGGCCGGCCGCCCGGCGCGCCCGCCCGGGGGCTCCGCCGTAGGCTGGACGTGCGCGCACGGCGCGGGTTCCGGCCTGCTCCCGGTGCGCCGGTCGGCTTCGGCTTCAACCAGCTCGGGGACCTCGACTCCTTTGCGGAAGGAGACCCCGATGACCGCCAGGAAGCGTGCGTCCGCCAAGGCCGGGTCCGGGGCCGCCACCCCGGCGGACGGGCAGGACAGGCTCATCAGCTCGGCCAAGCAGTACATCCGTACCCACGGGTCCAATTACCTCAAGGACCCCAACATCTCCTCGGTCGGCATCGGCTACAAGGAGACGAAGGGCAAGCGGAGGAAGGAGCTGACCCTCCAGTTCACGGTCGACACGAAGGTGCGGCCGGAGGGGATGCGGGCCCTGGGCACCACCGAGATACCCCCGGTCGTCGACATCGGCGGCGGCATCGTGCTGCCCACCGATGTGATCGAGCGCAGCTACCGGCCGCACTTCCTCGTCGTCCCCGAGGCGCGGACGCCGGAGCGGCAGAAGCGCGTCGACCCGGTCCGGCCCGGTGTGAGCGTCGGGAACGTCCGGCTGCACGCGGGCACCCTCGGCTGCATCGTCTACGACAAGAACGACGGCGCCCCCTGCCTGCTGAGCAACTGGCACGTGCTGAACGGCCGCAAGGGCAAGGCGGGCGACGAGGTCGTCCAGCCGGGGACGGACGACGACAGCCGCTTCGCCGCCAACCGGATCGGCGCACTTCGTCGCGGCCACCTGGGCACCCTCGGGGACTGCGCCGTGTCCACCGTCACCGGGCGCGGGATCGACACCGCCATCCTCGGCCTCGGGGTCACCCCGAAGCAGCTGGGCGAGCCGCAGATCGACGACAAGGTCGTGAAGTCCGGGCGGACCACGGGCGTCACGCACGGGATCGTGACCCGCCCCTTCGTCAAGGTCCGTGTCCCCTACGGGCCGCCGACGGGGGTGAAGGAGATCGAGTGCTTCGAGATCGGCCCCGATCCGCGGCACCCCGCGGACGGCGGTGAGATCAGCACGTTCGGCGACTCCGGTTCGGCCTGGATGTTCAAGACGCGTTCGGGCAGGCCCTCGGACGTACTGGCCGGCCTGCACTTCGGCGGTGAGGACGAATCCGATCCCGTGGACCGGGCGCTCGCCTGCTTCCCGCGCGCGGTGTTCGAGCAGCTGAAGGTCACCCTGGAGGCGCCGTCCACCGCCTCGCTGGAATCCCTGACCGGGTACGACCCCGGTTTCCTCGCCGTACCGGTCGGCACGCCGTCGCTCAACCCGTCGGTCAAGGACACCGCGGTACGGCTCGACGGCTCCGAGGTGATTGCGTACACCCACTTCTCGCTGGCGCTGAGCAAGCCGCGGCGCTTCGCCATCTGGGTGGCCTGGAACATAGACGGCGGCGCGCTCAAGGCGCTCAAACGCCCGAGGGACTTCTTCAAGGACCCGCGCCTGCCGTCCGGGGTCCAGGTCGACAACGAGCTGTACAAGGACAAGGGCGGCAAGGTCAACCGCCTCGACCGGGGTCACATAGCGCGCCGCGCCGACCTCTGCTGGGGCCCGCTTCCCGAGGCGCAGCGGGCCAACAAGGACTCGTTCTTCTACACCAACATCGCCCCGCAGATGGACGACTTCAACCAGAGCAAGCGCGGCGGCATCTGGGGAAGGCTGGAGGACGCGGTGTTCGAGGACGTCGACGTCGACGACCTCAAGGTCAGCGTGTTCGGCGGGCCGGTCTTCCAGGAGGACGACCGGGAGTTCCGCGGCGTGCGGATCCCGCGCGCGTTCTGGAAGGTCATCGCCTACTCCGAACACGGCACGTTCAAGGCCAAGGCCTTCCTGCTGGCGCAGAACATCGTCCTGCCGGAAGCCCTCGAACTGGACGAGTTCCGGGTGTTCCAGGTCAAGGTCGCGGAGGTCCAGAAGGCGGCCCACATCCGCTTCCCCGCCGTGATGACGGACGCGGACACCCTGGTGGTACCGGAATCCCTGGAGGAACGGGCCCCGCTGGAAAGCCAGGCGGACATCGACTGGAGCTGAGCGCAGCGGGCCTCGGCTCCCATAAGCCTACCTTTGGGCAAATATGCAAAACTCCGCAATGGACTTTTAGGTGGCGTCGCCGCAGAGTGGACGGCATGGATCTTCCGCTCTCCGACGTGACCCGGGCGTGCGCCGCCGAGTTCGCGCACTCCACCACCTACCTCAACACCGCCGGCGCGGGCGTCCTGCCCCGGTCCGCCGTCGCCGCCGTACGTGGGCTCGCCGAGGCGGCCGGCGCCGGCCTCCCGGCCGGAGCCGGCGATTTCGACCGCGTCGAGCGGGTGCGGGCCGCCTTCGCCCGGCTCGTCACGGTCGACCCGCGGCGCGTCGCCGTCGGGTCGTCCGTCGCCACCCACGTGGGCCTGATCGCGGCCTCCCTGCCCGTCGGCGCCGAAGTCCTCGTGCCGGAGCGGGACTTCGCCTCCGTCATGAACCCGTTCGTGCTGCGCGGCGACCTCAAGGTCCGCTTCGCCCCGCTGGAATCCCTCGCCGAAGCCGTCCGCCCGGACACCGCCCTGGTCGCGCTGAGCGCCGTGCAGTCCGCCGACGGCCGTACGGCGGACCTCGCCGCCGTCCGCGCCGCGACCGCCGCGCACGGCGCCCGGATGCTCGTGGACGCCACCCAGGCCGCGGGCTGGCTGCCCTTCGACGCCTCGCCGTACGAGTACACCGTCACCGGCGGCTACAAATGGCTGCTCGGCGGCCGCGGCGCCTCGTACCTGACGGTCTCCGCGGAGGCCCAGACCGGACTGACCCCGCTGCACGCGGGCTGGGTGGCGGCCGAGTCCAAGTGGGAGGCCGTCTACGGCCCCATGCGGCAACTCGCCGCCGACGCCCGCCGCTTCGACGAGTCGGCGGCCTTCCTCCCCTACTACGCGGCCGAGCCCTCCCTGGCACTGCTGGAGCGCATCGGCGTCGAGGCCGTCCACGCCCACGACACCGCACTCGCCGCCCGCTACCGGGCCGGGCTCGCCCGCCTCGGGCACCAGCCCGTCCCCGGCGCCGCCGCGATCGTCTCCGTACCGGGCCTGGCCCACCGCCAGCCCGCCCTGGCGGCCGCCGGGATCCACACCTCCGCCCGGGAGGACGCCCTGCGGGCCTCCTTCCACCTCTACAACACCGAGGCGGACGTCGACCGGCTGCTGGACGTGCTGTCCGGCTGACCGGCGCCGGACCCGGACTGCGGCGCCGGACCCGGACCGATCCGGCGCCGGACCGAACCGGCGCCGGATCCGGTCCGCTACGCCGCCCAGGCCGCCGAAGCCGCGGCCAGGGCCGGCGCCGGATCCGCGCCGAGGGCCCGGGCAAGCGCCCCCAGCGCGGCCCCGACCGCTTCCGGCGAGGCCGCCGGGCCGTAGTGGTTGACCCGCACCATCTCCCGGGCCAGCGCCCCGCCGCCCGCCGCGAGCGGGGCCGAGGGGTCCGCCGCCAGGGCCTTCGCCACCACCGGCGAGGCGTCCGCGACCCGCAGCGTGGTCGCCACCGGCGCCGCCTGAGCCGGGTCCCCGACCCACGGGGCGACGCCCAGCGCCGCCGCGCCCGCCCGGGTGGCCCGGGCCGCCGCCGCGTGCCGCCCCAGCACGCCCGCGGGCCCCTCGGCCGCGATCCGGTTCAGGCAGGCCTCCAGTGCCAGCATCTCCAGCTGCGCGGGCGCGTGGAGCAGCGCCTTGCGGCCGCCGTCGATCCAGCGCTCCTTCCAGTCGAGCAGCGAGAGGTACGAACGGCGCGGGGCGGCCGGGTTGGCCGCGAACCGCTCCCAGGCGCGCCCGCTCACCGACACCGCCGACACCCCCGCCGGGCCGCCCATGGCCTTCTGCGCGCCGATCACGCACAGGTCCACGCCCCACGCGTCCGGCAGCAGCGGCTCGGCTCCCACCGACGCCACCGCGTCCAGCATGAACAGCGCCCCGTGGGCCCGTACCGCCTCGCCGATCTCCGCGACCGGATTGGTGTTGCCGGTGGCCGCCTCGGCGTGCACCAGCGAGACGAAATCGATCTCCGGGTGAGCGGCCAGCGCCCCGGCGACCTGTTCACCGGTGACGGCCGTGTCGAAGGGCACCGCCAGGTCCACCACCTTCGCCCCGGCGTCGCGCAGCCAGTTGCCGAACGTGGTCCCGTACGGCCCGGTGACGATGTTCAGCGCCGTCGAACCCGGCCGTGCCCCCGAGCGGATGCACCCCTCCAGCGGGAGCAGCGCCTCGCCCTGGGTGACCACCACGTCGTTCCGGGTGTCCAGCAGCCGCGCGACCCCCCGCTCGATCGACGCGAAGTGCTCGGCGGTCAGCGGCGGCAGGTCCAGCAGGGGGTGGGTCACGTCGGTGCTCTCTTCGTCATCCGGGGTTACCGGCCGAGCCTACCCAGCCCGCACGTACAGTGCGGGCATGAGTGATCACAACGGTGTGCTCCATGTGAAGGGGCGGGTACTGGTCGGGCCCCACGAGGTGCGCGACGAGCTGTGGGTCGTCGGCGGACGGGTCTCCTTCGAGCGGCCGGCCGCCGCCCGCGAGGTCACCACGGTCACCGGCTGGGCCCTGCCCGGCCTGGTCGACGCCCACTGCCACGTGGGCCTCGACGCCCACGGCCCGGTCGACGCCCCCACCGCCGAACGGCAGGCCCTCACCGACCGGGACGCCGGCACCCTCCTCATCCGCGATGCCGGATCCCCCTCCGACACCCGCTGGATCGACGACCGCGAGGACCTCCCGAAGATCATCCGGGCGGGCCGCCACATCGCCCGCACCCGCCGCTACATCCGCAATTACGCCCACGAGATCGAGCCGCCCGAGCTCGTGGAGTACGTCGCCCGGGAAGCCCGCCGCGGCGACGGCTGGGTGAAGCTGGTGGGGGACTGGATCGACCGCGACGCCGGTGACCTGACGGCCTGCTGGCCCCGCGCCGAGGTCGAGGCCGCCATCGCGGAGGCACACCGGCTCGGGGCCCGGGTCACCGCCCACTGCTTCGCGGAGGACTCGCTGCGGGACCTGGCCGAGGCGGGCATCGACTGCGTCGAGCACGCCACGGGGCTCACCGAGGACACCATCCCGCTGTTCGCGGAACGCGGCGTGGCGATCGTGCCGACCCTCGTGAACATCTCGACGTTCCCGAAGCTGGCGGCGGGCGGCGAGGCGAAGTTCCCCCGCTGGTCGGCGCACATGCGGCGGCTGCACGAGCGGCGCTACGACACGGTCCGGGCGGCCTGGGACGCGGGCATCCAGGTGTACGTCGGCACGGACGCGGGGGGTTCCCTGCCGCACGGCCTGGTCGCCGCCGAGGTCGCGGAGCTGGTGAAGGCCGGGATCCCGCCGCTGGACGCCCTCTCGGCGACGGCCTGGGCCGCACGCGACTGGCTCGGCCGGCCCGGCCTGACCGAGGGCGCCCCCGCCGACCTCGTGGTCTACGCCACCGACCCGCGGGCCGACGTACGGGCCCTGGCGCAGCCGGAGCGGGTCGTCGTGAACGGGGTGGTCCGGGCCTAGGTGTATTGACCCGCAGGGTTGTTCACGCGGCTGATGGGTGGGTGTCCGCCCAGTGCGGTGTGGCTGCGGTGGTGGTTGTAGGTGTGGAGGAAGTCTGCCAGGGCCGCTGTCCGTTCGTCGTTGGAGGTGTAGGGCCGTAG
>NZ_JBIBCI010000029.1:0-48512 GCF_042901085.1 Streptomyces sp. NPDC012794 | reverse complement strand
CGGTGAGTTCCTAGACAGCTCCCACCACACCGGAGGTCTTCGCCATGTTCAAGACCAGCCGAGTGTCAACAACGCTCGTGATCAATACAGCTAGGCCCCGGTCAGGAGGCGGGCGCGCAGCCGCGCCGTGGTGTCCGGGGTGATCCCGACGGCGTCGGTGAGGTACGCGGACGGGGAGCCGTACCGGGCGGTGAGGCCGGCGAGGACCAGGGACATCACGGTGGCGGGTGCCCTGCCGTACGAGGGCCAGCGCATGGTGCGTCCCGGGTGGGCGGCGTGCCAGTCGGCGGTGAGGCGCTCGGTGGCGAGCTCGGTGAGGGCGAAGTCGGCCAGGATCTGTTCCTCGGGCACGTCGAGGAGGGTCAGGACCAGGGCGGCGATCAGACCGGTGCGGTCCTTGCCGGAGGTGCAGTGGAAGACGGCGGGGCCCGGGCCGTCGGCGATGAGCCCGATGGCGCGGCCGATCTCGTCCACGCCGTCCTCGGCCACCTCCGCGAAGCGGTCGGCGAGGTAGCGCCAGGGGTCGAGGGCGGGGTCGATCTCGGCCTGGTCGTAGGGGCGGTGCTCGATGCTGAGGTTGGCGTACGTGAACCGCTCCGGCTCCGGTATCCGGCCCTTGGCCTCGATCTCCCACGGGTAGCGCAGGTCGATGACGGTCCGGACGCCGAGCCCGAGGAACCGGTCCCAGTCGGCGCCGTGGAGCTTGCCGAGGGAGTCGGCCCGGTAGAGGCGGCCCCAGGCCACGACCCGGCCGTCGGCCGAACGGTAGCCGCCCATGTCGCGGAAGTTGTGGAGGCGTTCGAAAGGGACGTGGCGGCGTTCCTCGTGGGCGGGCTCGCGGGTCAACAGGGGCTCCTGGGTGGGGTGGTGGGCCTGGTGCGGCCAGGATGCCTCAGTGATCACCGGGTTCCTCAGGTGCGGGGGAGGTGATCTCCCCCACCCCGTCCGTCCCGGCCGCGGTCCAGCCGCCGGGGAGGCCGAGGGGACGGGCGAGGGTGACACCGGTGAAGGTGACCCGCCCGTGGAAGCCGGGCGAGGGCGGTTGCCGGCTCGCGGGCCTGCGGTTCGGTGGTGGCGCGGGCCGCGGCGCGGGCCGCTTCGGCGGAGCCGGCGGTGGCCTCCGGCGCGGGACGGAACGCGGCGGCGAGGCCGGTGCCGTCGAGCAGGGACCGCAGCTCGTCGGGGGCTCCGGGTCCGGGACGGCTTCGGCGAGCCGGTGCACCAGCTCCGGTACCCGCTCCCCGGCGGGGCGTGAGCCGGGCATCGCGAAGGGACCGCCGCCTTCCTCCTCGCCCCAGCCGGCCTCGGCCAGGACCCGCAGCTCGCACAGCGGGTCGGCGGGCAGCAGCCCCCACTCGGCGGTCTCGCCGCCCCCGTCCGCCTCGACGGCCGTCCCGGGCACGGCCCGGGCACCGCCGGCTCCCGGCCCGGCGCCGAACCGCTCGCCCCAGAAGCAGGATTCGGCCTCCGCCCCGGGGAACCGGCCGGCGAGCCGCTCCCGCACCAGCCCGAACAGCGCGTCGCGCCGCGCCCGCACCCCCGTCCCGTGAACGAACGGAAACCGCATGTCCCGCACCGCCCCCCGTCGCACTCCCCCGCCGGGCACGATGGCGCCGAGCGCCCAAGCCGGCGCGCCGAACGGCCCGTTCGGCACACTGGGAGGTCTGGGCCGTGTGCGGCGGGCACGGGGCCGGAGGATCTCACGGAGCGCGCGGATGGATCTCAACTCGGTGGTCATCGCGGTGGCGGGCGTCGCCGGAACCCTGGGGGGCGCCCTGCTCACCCAACGGGGCTCCGAACGGGCCAGGCGCCGCGAGATAGAGCTCGTCCACGCCAAGGACGAGATCCGCGACAGCCGTTCGCTGCGGCGCGCCTGTTACGCGGAACTCAACCGGGACGCACGGCAGTTCACCACCGCGCTCAACCGCCATCTGCACGTCCTGGGCGAGCGCGGCGCGCAGGACGCCGACCGGGAGGCGCTCGAGGTGGCGAAGGACGCGCACCGCGACCGCTACTCGGAAGCCCAGATGATCGCCCCCGATGAGGTCCTCGCGACGGCGAGCGCCGTCAACCGGGCCCTGACCACGGTCTACGGCCAGGTCAAGCGCCTCGAACGGGGCGCTCCCGAAGCGGGCGAGACACTGGAGGCGGCGGCCCGCGCCCAGTACGAGATCTGGGACCTGCTGCGGACGATGCGGACCGCCATGCGCCGCGACCTCGGCGTGTCGGAGGACGGGTGAGGCCGCCGTCCCCCCGGTGCCGGCGGCCCCTTTTCCGGCCAGGGGGGACGGGCTCGTCTCAGAGCTTGCGTGCGAAGAGCAGCCCGTCCGCGACGGGGAGCAGGACGGACTCCACCCGGTCGTCGGCGCGGACGTGGGCGTTGAACTCGCGGACGGCCAGGCCGTTGCCCCGGGCCGCGGGGTCCGCCGCGTCACCGCCGAAGAGCGCGTTGTCGGCGAGGAGCAGTCCGCCCGGCCGTACCCGGGGGACCAGTTCCTCCCAGTAGTCCCGGTAGCCGCCCTTGTCGGCGTCCAGGAAGACGAGGTCGATGACCGGTTCGCCCGGCAGTGCGCGCAGGGTGTCCAGGGCGGGCGCGAGCCTCAGCTCGATCCGGTCGGCGAGCCCGGCGTCCTTCCAGGCCTCCTGCGCGATCCCGGTCCACTCCGGTGAGACGTCGCAGGTGAGGACCTGCCCGCCGGGGGCCAGCCCGGCGGCGAGGGCGAGGGTGGAGTAGCCGGTGAAGGTGCCGACCTCCACGATCCGGCGGGCGCCGACGAGCTTGGCGAGGAGGGTGAGCAGGACCCCCTGCTCGTGCGGGATCTGCATCACGGCCCGGTCGCCGAGGGCGCGCGTGCGCTCGACCAGCCGCCGCTGGACCTCGCTCTGGGGCTCCGCCTGGGCGAGCAGGTAGGCGTACACCTCGGGGGTGAGGGGGACCGTCTTCACGTCGTCGGGCTGCCTGTTCATGGCGTACGTCCTCTCGGTCAGGGGGGCGGGGCGGTCTGGGCGGGGAGGGGCTTGCCGAGGGGGCCGCGCGGGATGCGGTCCACGAGGCGTACCAGGCGGGGTTCGGCGCCGAGGCCGCGCGCGGTGGCCCGTACGCCGTCGGCCGTCAGGGGGCCGCCCCCGGCGACGAGCAGGTCGTACGCCTCCTCGCGCTGCGGGCCGGCGACGCGTACGCAGGCCACGTCGGCCCCGGGAAGGGCCGCGCGCAGCCGGGCGGCGATGGCGCCGAGGTCGTACCGGATGCCGTTGATCCGCACCAGCTGGGCGCGGCGGCCGAGGCGCAGGAACATCCGGTCGCCCAGGCGGCGGACGAGGTCGTCCATCTCGTGCCGGCCGGGCCGGCTGCCGTCGGGCAGGGCGGACAGGCGCGGGCCGGTCACGGTGAGGGGGCCTTCCGCGCCGGTGCTGGGCGCGGCGAAGGCGACGTCGTCGAGCAGGGTCCAGGGCCCGGCCGGGTCCCAGCCGGTGCGGTGGGCGACGGAGCCGGTCTCGGTGGAGCCGAGCAGCTCGATCAGGACGGCGCGGGGGTCGGCCCGGAACCGGTGCGCCTCCGGGGGGAGTTCGGCGGAGCTGTGCAGGAAGGTGAGCTGCTCGAAGGAGGCGGTCCAGCGGGGGTAGCGGGCCAGGGTCCGGAAGGTGGCGGGGATGGCGACGACGGCGATCCGCCGGGCGGTGACGGCCGGCGGCGGGCAGTCGGCGGCGGGCCAGAACCACACGGGCAGTCCGGTGACGGCGGGCAGCAGCACGGTGGCGCAGGCCCCGTAGGCGTGCCGGGGCGGGGCGGAGCTGACGATCGCCCCGGGGGCGTACGGGGCCAGCAGGCGGGCGGTCTGCTCGGCGTCGGCGCGCAGCCGGGCCCCGGAGAAGATCCGCCGCACGGGGTCGCCGGTGGCTTCGTCGGACGCCAGGAACGCGTAGTCGCGGCCGGTGAGCCGCTCGCGGGCGCGGGCGGCTTCGGCGGGGGCCAGCCGGTCCCAGGGCAGGTGCCACGGCCCGGGCGGCCCGTCGTCGGCGTCGGCGCCGATGCCGGGGCGCTCCCAGGGGGCGTCGGGGGGCAGGGCGGGGTACGGCGGTTCGAGGGACATGCGCTCGTCTCCCCCTGTGCGTTCGGGTGCCGGGACGGTGCGGGCGGTGCGGGGCGGCCGCGGCCCGGAGGCCCGCCGGCACACGAGCCCTCAGGGGCACAACGACGGGCCCGCCTGCGGGACACGGGTCTGGGGCACCTTTCGCGGCGGCGCCGCCCGGAAATCGTCACGGACGGCCCCCTATCCATCACCTGTGACATGTGAAATATTACCTCCGCTTCGACCCCCGGCACCCACGGACCACCCCCCACGCAGCCAACCCCCCGAAAGGGCCCCTCCGTTGCGCAGACTCGCCTCGGCGGGGGCGGCGATATCCCTCGCCGCCCTCGCCCTCCTGCCCGTCCCCGCCGCCCTGGCGGCCACCGCACCCCCGCCCGCCCCGCCGCACGCCGCCCACGGCGGCCAACAGGCCGCCTCCCCGCCCCTCGCCCCGCTGGAACTCCAGCGCCAGGCCCTGCGCCGACAGGCCCTGGAGGGCATCGCGGCCGGCGGCGCCGGCGGCGCCGCCGCCCGTACGGCCGGCCCCCTCCCCCGTACGGTGAAGATCGGCAACCAGTACGTCGAACTGGCCCGGCAGCGCCAGGACAAGGTCTTCGTCATCCTGGCCGAGTTCGGAGACCGGACCGACCCCCGCTTCGGCGGCACCCCCGGCCCCCTGCACAACACCATCGGCGCACCGGCCGCGGACGACAACCACACCCTCTGGCGCAAGGACTTCGACCGGGCCTTCTACCAGCGGCAGTTCTTCTCCGACCAGCCCGGCTCGGCGTCGATGCGCGCCTACTACAACCTCCAGTCCTCCGGCCGCTACGACATCGACGGCACGGTCACGGACTGGGTCAAGCTCCCCTACAACGAAGCCCGTTACGGCACGGACAACTGCACCGAGCCGGGCCAGTGCCGCACCAACTGGGACCTGGTGCGCGACTCCACGGCCGCCTGGTACGACGCCGAGCGCGCGAAGGGCCGTACACCGGCAGACATCAAGGCCGAGCTCGCCCCGTACGACGTGTGGGACCGCTACGACGCCGACCACGACGGGAACTTCGACGAACCGGACGGCTACCTCGACCACCTGGTCGTCGTCCACGCCGGCAAGGACCAGACCTGGGGCGGCGGCGCCCAGGGCAAGGACGCGATCTGGGCGCACCGCTGGTTCGCGTACTGGAACCAGGCCGGCAGCGCGGGCCCGGAGGGCAACAAGGCCGGCGGCACACCGGTCGGGGACACCGGCATCTGGGCCGGTGACTACCTCACGGGCGGCGAGAACAGCGGCGCCGGCCTCTTCTCCCACGAGTTCGGCCACGACCTCGGCCTGCCGGACCTCTACAGCTCGGACGGGGACAACAGCGTCAACTTCTGGTCGCTGATGTCCTCGGCCTCCTACCTGGGCAAGGGCCCCAACACCACCGGCATGTTCCCCGGCGACCTGGACCCGTGGAGCAAGCTCCAGCTGGGCTGGCTCGACTACACGGAGGCCGACGCCGGCCGCAGGACCCGCGCCACGCTGGGCGTCTCGGGCTACCGGACCGAGGACCCGCAGGCCCTCCTGGTGCACCTGCCGCCCTCCACCACCCGCACCGACCTCACCGACCCCTACGAGGGCACCCGCCAGTGGTGGAGCGGCACGGGCGACTTCATGGACAACACCCTGACCCGCCCGCTGGACCTCACCCCGGGCCCGGCCACCCTCACGGCCCGCCTCTGGTACGACCTGGAACAGGACTTCGACTTCCTCACGGCGGAGGCCTCCACCGACGGCGGCAGGACCTGGACCGCCCTGCCGGGCACGGTCAACGGCACCCCCGTCCCGCCGAAGGGAGTCTCCGGCACCTCAGCCGGCTGGACGGAGCTCTCGGTCCCCCTGGACCGGTTCGCCGGACAACACGTCCACCTCCGCCTCCGCGCGACCTCGGACAGCAACACCCACGGCCGCGGCGTCACCCTGGACGACATCCGCGTCACCCCGGCCGGCGGCGGCGACGCCCTCCTGCGGGACGGCGCGGAACAGGGCGACAACGGCTGGACCCCGGTCAAGTGGTCCCGTACGGAGGGCCGCACCGGCACGACCGACCACCCCCGCGCCTACTTCGTGGAGAACCGCCGCCACACGGGCTACGGCTCCCTCCTGAAGTCCGGGCCGTACAACTTCGGCTTCACGGGCGACAAGGTGGAGTTCTACCCGTACCAGCAGGGCGTGCTGATCTGGCTCTGGGACACGGCCTACAGCGACAACACCACCAAGGCGCACCCGGGCAACGGCCTCCTCCTCCCGGTGGACGCCCGCCCGGCCCCCCTCCGCTTCCAGGACGGCACCCTCCTCAACGCCCGCGCCCAGACCTTCGACGCCCCCTTCTCGACCCGCCCGACCGACCGCATCACCCTCCACAAGGCGGGCACCCCCCTGACCATCCCCTCCCGCCCGGGCGTCCGCGCCTTCGACGACCGCCACACCTCCTACTGGACCCCGGACCTCCCCCAACTCGGCGTCAAGGTCCCGGACACGGGCACCCGCATCGAGATCACCAAGGAAACCCCCACCCGCACCACCCTCCAGCTCACCCCTTCGTCCCCCTGACCCGCGGCGCAGGCGCGAGCCGCCCTGCCGGAACCTCCCGGCGGGGCGCTCGCGCTTCTTGGGTCCTGTGAGGACGGACACGTCGTCCCGGGGAACCCGGGGCGGGGGGACGGCGTTGGGGGTGGGGTGGTGGTGGCGAGGGGCGGGAGCGGGGTATGACGGGCAGGGTCGTGCGGGGCTGTGTGCTGGCCGGGGTCTGCTGTGCGCTGGTCGCCGCCGGGGTGGCGTTCGGGATCGGCCGGTTCGGGACCGTCGCCGACGGGGACGCCGACCGCGGGAGTTACGCCCAGGACCGGCGGCAGGCGGACGAGGCCGCCGCGAAGGCGCTGGAGACGCTCGTCGAGGGCGGCGGGGAGCGGCGGGCGCCGGCCGAGGCCGTGTGGCGGGTCTCCGAGCCGCTGCGGGCGCGGACCGCCGAGCCGGAGCCGGCGATCGGGGCGCTCTTCTCCCCCGGCCTGGACTGGGACGCCGAGCACCACTGTTCGGGGAGCGTCGTCCACTCGCCCGGCGGGGACCTCGTCGTCACCGCCGCGCACTGCGTGTACGCCGGCGGGTTCCGGACCAACCTGGCCTTCGTGCCCGGGTACGCGGAGGGGAAGGCGCCGTTCGGGGTGTGGGTGCCGACGCGCATCGACGTCGACCCGCGGTGGGTGCGGTCCGCGGACCCCGATTACGACGTGGCGTTCATCCGGGTGCGCCGGCCCGGGCATCCCGGGCAGCGGCTGGAGGACGTCACGGGGGCGCACGCCATCCGCTTCGGGCAGCAGCTGCCCGCCCCCGCCCGGCTGGTGGGCTACCCCAATGACGCCGAGCAGCCGCTGGGGTGCGCCAACACGGCCGTGGCCGCCGGATCCGCGCAGCTGCGGCTGGACTGCGCGGACGTGCCCAACGGCACCAGTGGCGGCCCCGTCCTGACCGGAGCGGACACCCTGATAGGGGTGATCGGCGGCCGCGATGGAGGCGGGGACGAGGTGACTTCGTACAGCAGTTACTTCGGGGACGGTGTGCGGGACCTGTACGAGCGGGCCGCGGGCGGTTAGGCCTCCTTGTGGTGCGGCGGGTAGTCCGCCGTGGTGCGGGGTGAGGTGGGCAGACGCCACTTCGACAGGACGCGGAGCATCGTGCCCGGGGCGAGGAGGGTGTTCGGCGGGGCGGAGAGGGAGAGTACGCCGAAGAAGGGCGCCGAGATCGCCGGGTCGGTGTTCGCGCCGGCCATGACGCGGGACATGTACGCCTGGAGGACGCGGGTCGCCCGGTCGGGCGGCGGGCCCTCGGTACCCGGGTAGCGCAGGTCCTCGCTGGTGGCGATCTGCCAGGCGACGTTGGCGGCGGTGACGGTGTGCCGCTGGACGCGCCGGGCCTGCGCCGGGATCTGCGCGGCGCTGAGGCCCTTGACGGCGTCGCCCAGGGCCTGGGCGGTGATGGCGGCGACCGTCATGCCGTGCCCGTAGACCGGGTTGAAGCGGCAGGCCGCGTCGCCGACGACCAGGAGGCCCTCGGGCCAGCGGTCCATGCGCTCGTAGTGGCGCCATTCGTTGGCGGTGGCCCGGAAGCCGGCGGGCGGGCCCAGCGGCTCGGCGTCGCGGATGGCGTCGTAGAGGGCGGGGCTGCGCAGGCTGCGGGCGAAGCCGAGGAACTCGGGGTCCTTGGTGGGCGGGGCGTGCTCGCCGTTGCCGATCAGGGTGACCAGCCAGCGGTCCCCTTCCAGCGGCACCAGCACTCCCCCGCGCGGGCTGTGCGGGCGGCCCTGTACGTACATCCCGTGCCAGCGGCGCTCCGGACTGTCCCGGGCGGCCTTCGGGATGGCGTACGGGCGGCTGGAGTAGCCGAGGTGGGAGTCGTAGCGGGTGACCGCCGGGGCCGGGTAGCCGAGGGCGGCCAGCCAGGCGGGGGCCTTGGAGGTGCGGCCGGTGGCGTCGACCACGAGCGCGGCGGTGAGGCGGCCGCCGTCGCGCAGGGTCACGCCGGTCACGGAGCGGCCGTCCGCCCCGCCGACCAGTCCCGTGGCGTGGCAGCCGCCCAGCATCCGGATCCGGCCGTCGCGCAGCACGGCCCGGCGCAGGGTCCAGTCGAGGAGTTCGCGGCTGCCGATCAGCATTCCCGCCCCGGGCACGGGCTGGAACCAGTCGGCGGGGCTCAGCCACAGGAAGTCGCGCGGCGACTCCAGCAGCGCGGCGCCGGCCCCCATCAGCTCGGCGGTGGTGCCGGGCAGCAGTTGCTCCATCAGCTCGACGCCCCGCGCCCACAGCACGTGCGCGTGCCGGGACTGCGGCAGGCCGGGGCGGAACTCCGGGCCGTGCGGCGACAGTTCGTCCCGCTCGACGACGGTGACGCGGGCGAACCGCCCCGCCAGGACCCGTGCCGTCAGCAGCCCTGCCAGGCCGGCCCCGAGGACCACGGCGTGGTCCCCGGGGGATTCTGAGTGGTTGTCCGGAGTGTCGTCCATGGGACGAGTGTCCGGCCGCCGGGACGGCGGGGGTCAGGCCCGGGCCGGGGCGGACGGTTGCGTACCGGGGCGTGGCGGGGGCGCGGACGGGGTGGACGGGGGCGCGGACGGAGCGGACTGGGGCGCGGACGGCGCGCGCCCGGGGCAGTACGTCACCCCGTCGCGGGGCGGAGGGAGCAGGGCGCGCGCTGCGGATTGTCGGCTTGCGGCCGCGCGCGGGCACCGCCGGTTGCGCCCGGGGCGCGGCGCGCACGGCGCGCGGCGTGAACGGAGCGCGGCGTGAACGGAGCGCGGCGTGAACGGAGCGCCGTCAGCGCGGGAGGGACGCGTACGAGACCCCCGTGAGCTTCTCGGAGACCACCCACAGCCGTGCGCCGGAGGCGTCGTCGAGGGTCCACTTGGCCCGCCAGGAGCGTACGGGCGCCCCGCGCCAGCCGAGCCTCGGCCCGTAGAACCCGTCCTGTTCCACCCCGGGCGCGGTGGCCGCGTAGAGGGTGGGCAGCGCGCCGGAGGAGGCGGGCTGCGCGAGGACCGCGTTGCCGAGGGCCATGACGCGGGAGGTGAAGGTGCGGCGGCCTGCTGGGCGGGAGGCTCCGGCCTGGAGGTTCGTGGAGGCGTAGCCGGGGTGCGCGGCGACCGCGGTGATCGTCGCGCCGGCGGCGGTGAAGCGGCGGGCCAGTTCGTGGGTGAACAGCAGGTTGGCGGTCTTGGAGCGGCCGTAGGCGGTCCAGCGGCGGTAGGAGGCCTCTCCCCGAAGGGGGTCGAGGTCGTCGAGGTCGATGTCGGCCAGGGCGTGGAAGCCGCTGGAGACGTTGACGATGCGGGCTCCGGGCGCGGCCGCCCGCAGCCTCGGCAGCAGCAGGCCGGTCAGGGCGAAGTGCCCGAGGTGGTTGACGCCGAACTGCGTCTCGAAGCCGTCGGCGGTGCGCCCGTACGGCAGGGCCATCACCCCGGCGTTGTTGACCAGGAGGTCGAGGGCGCCGTGGCGCCGGGCGTACTGCCGCGCGAACTCCCTCACCGAGCCCAGGTCCGCGAGGTCCAGGTCCGCCGGCTCGACCTCGGCGCCCGGGACTTCCGCGCGGATCCGGGCGGCCGCTCCGCGCCCGCGCGCGGCACTGCGGCAGGCCAGCACCACGACCGCCCCGCGCCGTGCGAGTTCGCGGGCGGTGACGTACCCGATCCCGCTGTTGGCCCCGGTCACGACGGCTTTGCGGCCGCTCTGATCGGGTATGCGCGTGGCGTCCCAGCCGGTCACGACGACTCCCTCGACGGTTCCTGCACGCCCCTTCCCGGCCACCCTACTCAGGCCCGCGGCACGCGCCGTGGGCGCACCCCGCCCACGGCGCGTTCCTCAGCGGAGCGGGCCGGCGCCGCGGCCGGGCTCCGGGTCCGCCCGGCCCGTCGCCGCCGCCACGAGCACGTCCCCGGCCGCGACCCGGCTGTAGAGCACCGTGCGACCCGTGCGCCGGCGCAGGACCAGCCCCGCCGCCAGCAGCACCTTCAGCTGCCCGGCCACCGCGCCCAGGCTGAGCCCGGTCAGCGCCACCAGCTGCGTCGTGGACTTCGGGCTCGCCAGCAGCACCAGCACCCGCGCCCGTACCGGGCCCAGCAGCCGTACGAGGGCCTGCGGCGCGGCGGGCCCGGGACCCGGCTGGGTGAGCTGGCCCGCGCAGGGGTACACGAGCGCGTGCCGGTACGTACCGGTCCAGGCGACCCACCCGTGGGCATGGGTCACCGGTACGAAGACCAGCCCGGCCTCCCCCGACAGCTCGCGCGGCCGCCGCTGCTGGAGGTTGACGCGCAGCCGCCCCCCGCCCAGCCAGGCCATGCCGGGCCGCATCCCCGACAGGGCGGCGGCCCAGCCGCCCTGGCCTAGCTGGGCGGTGCGCACCAGGACGTCCGCCTCAGCGATCCGGCGGCGCCGCTCCCAGTCGGGGCGTACGGCCTCCTCCCAGACCCACTCCAGCAGTTCGGCCGTCCTGGGGCCGAGGCCGCGCGCCCGGTCGAGGCCCTCGGGGAGCCGGCCGGTGGCGGCGCGCAGGTCGGTGCGGACGACCGCGTCGGGGGCGGCGCGGACGGGAGCGAGCTCCTCGGCGAAGGCACGGCCGTCCTGGTGGGCCGGCGGGGTCAGGTACCCGGCGATCCACTGCCGGCCGAGGGCGGAGCGCACCAGGGCGGCGGTGAGGGGCTCGGCGGCCAGGTGGGCGCGGTAGTGCGGGAGCCGGTCCGCGAGCCAGGCCCGCTCGGCGGGGTGGGCGGGGGTGCGGCGTTCCAGGGCCATGAGGGCGGCGGTGGTCTCGGCGAGGGGGGACACCAGGAACCGGCTGCGCGCGAGCGCGTCGGCATCGATCCGCCACCACCCCATACCGCCCCGCCCCTCCCGCCCCAGCCGGGCCGCGGATCCCTCCGGCGGCACTGCAAGGATCATGCCGCACCCCTGGCCGGGGGTGGGGCGCCTCGACTACTCGCTCTCCCGGTGGTTCATGAACCAGTGGGTGTCGAAGTAGCGGGCCATCGTGAACGGGTGGTGCGGGTCGAGGAGGATGCGACAGACGAACTCCGCGGCCGAACAGTCGAAGGGGACGACCTGGCCGTCGAAGGTCCGGACCGCGACGGGCCAGCGGTCGGGGTCGCCGTCGTCGGTCCGCCAGCAGTACAGGTCCTCGTGCTCGGTACCCGCCCAGATGAGCAGGCCGTCCTCCCTGAGGTCGGTCCACGGCTCCTGGTTCAGGTTCAGGTAGGCGTCGAAGGCGCCTTCCCCGAACGTCTCCACCATGCGCGTGTAGTCCCCGGGAAGGCGCGTGCCCAGGCGCGCCTCGGCCTGCTCCCAGTCGATGTCCGGCCGTCGCGGGGGCGGTGTCCAGCCGGTGATGCCGATGAGCCGCTCGACCCAGTCCTCGCCCTGGTCGAGCGCCGCCACAGGCGCCTTGACCCGCGGCGCCTGCGTCTGCGACCGCGACTGCGTCTGCCGTGGCGCGGTCGCCAGCACCGGCCGGGCGACGCCTTCCGCGTCCCGCGCGGTCCCGGCGCCGATCCACCGGTCCCCGTACGCCCATGCGCGTATCGTCACGGCCCGCCCTTCGAGCAGGGCGAGGAGAGCCGCACCGCAGGACTCGTCCACGGTCGGGTCCCTGAAGCCGTCCAGGACAAGGGTGCGCGGGGCCCCGTGGCGATCGGCCATCAACTCGACCAGCCTGTGCGGGTCGATGTCCAGAGGCAGGTGCAGAGACCCGCCCGGGGCGGCGAGCCGGGCCAGCAGGTCGTTGAGCGTCGATTGCGTGAGGTCCATGGCGGAAAGTGAAGCGCACCGCTCGGACAGCCGACCCGCACGCAGACGCATCTGACGTCATCGGGGCGGTGGGACACCACAGGCAGCGGAAGCCGCAGCCGCGACCGCCGCGGCGAGCTTTCGCGTCGGGGCGAAACTCTGGGTGATGCCGGGTTCCGGTCGGAGACTCCCCGCATGCCACGCAGTTACCGCTCCCTCGTCGTGCGTACGCCCGAGTTCGTCCCCTTCTTCCTCGCCGCCGCCCTGCGCGTCGGGGCCTCCACCACCGGTGGGCTCGCCCTGGGGGTGCTGGTCTACGGCCGGACCCGCAGCCCGCTGCTCTCCGCCCTCGCCATGTTCGGGCCCTCCCTCGCCCAGGTGCTCGGCGCGACCCTGCTCATGGCCGCCGCCGACCGGCTGCCCCCGCGGGCCGCGCTCGCGGGGCTCGCCGCGCTCGCCGCCGCCGGGAGCGGGCTGCTCGCCGCCCCCGGCCTGCCCTTGTGGGCGGTGTTCGCGGTGCTGCTCGGGCAGGGGATCGCCGACTCCCTCGCGGGCGGGGTCCGTTACGGGCTGCTCACCGAGATCCTGCCGCCCGGCGACTACCTCCTCGGCCGCTCCCTCCTCGCCGTCGCCGCCGGTGTCACGCAGGTCGTCGGCTTCGCCGCCGGCGGGGTGCTGCTCGGCGCGCTGTCCCCGCACGGGGTGCTGCTGGTGTCGGCGGCGCTCGGGCTGGCCGCCGCGCTCACGGTCCGCTTCGGACTGCGCCGGCGCGCGCCCCGGGCCGGGGGCAGGCCGTCCCCCGCCGAGACCCGGCGCGTCAACAGACTGCTGCTGTCCGATCCCGCCCGCCGGACGCTGTACCTCGCCCTCTGGGTGCCCAACGGGCTCATCGTGGGCTGCGAGTCGCTCTTCGTCCCGTACGACCCCGCGCACGCCGGGCTGCTCTTCGGCTGCGCCGCCGCCGGGATGCTCCTCGGCGACACCGTCGCGGGCCGGTGGCTGCCGGAGCGGCTGCGGATCCGGCTGGCGGCACCGCTGCGCCTGCTGCTCGCGCTCCCGTACCTGGTCTTCGTCCTGGAGCCCGGTCCCCTCGTGGCGACGGCCGCCGTGACCCTGGCCTCCACCGGCTACGCGGCCGGGCTGCTGATGCAGGAGCGCCTCGTGCCGCTGCTGCCCGAAGGGACCCAGGGGCAGGCCCTCGGGCTGCACTCGGCGGGGATGCTCACGATGCAGGGGGTCTGCGCGGCGCTCGCCGGGGCGGTCGCCCAGTACACCTCCCCGGCGGTCGCCATCACCGTGCTGGCGGCCGCGTCCGTCGCGGTCACCCTGGCACTGGAGCCGGGCCTGCGCCCCGATAGGCTGCGGGTCCATCCGCCGCATTCCCCTTCTCCCGTTCCCCGAGGTACCGCGCAGTGAGCTCCGCAGCACCCCCCATACCGGTGACGGTCGTCGGCCTCGGCGCCGACGGCTGGGCCGGGCTCACCGCCGGCGCGCGGTCCGCGCTGGCCTCGGCTGAGGTGCTGATCGGCGGTCCCCGGCAGCTGGACCTGCTGCCCGGGGCGGACTGCGCCGGACTGCGGGTCTCCTGGCCGAGCCCGCTGCGCCCGGCCGTGCCGAAGCTGATGGCCGAGCACGCGGGGCGCCGCATCGCCGTACTGGCCAGCGGGGACCCGATGTTCTACGGGATCGGCCGCGCACTGTCCGAGGAGCTGGGCCCAGACGCCCTGCGGGTCCACCCGCACCCCTCGTCCGTGTCGTACGCGTGCGCCCGCCTGGGCTGGCCGGTGGAGGACACCGAGGTGGTGACCGTCGTCGGCCGCCCGGTGGCCCGGCTGGCGGCCGCGCTGCACGAGGGCCGGCGGGTACTGGTGCTCAGCGCCGGAGCGGCGACCCCGGACGAGATCGCCGCTCTGCTGCGGGAGCGGGGCTTCGGCCCGAGCCGGATGCGGGTCCTCGAACAGCTCGGCTCCGAGCGCGAGGACGCGTACGAGGGCACCGCGGACGACTGGGACCACGCGCCCGGCGACCCCCTGAACGTGGTCGCCGTGGACTGCCGCCGGGACCCCGGCGCCCGGGTGCCCCGGCTCGGCGCGACCCCCGGCCTGCCCGACGCCGCGTACGAGCACGACGGCCAGCTGACCAAGCGCCACGTGCGCGCCGCGACCCTGTGCGCGCTGGCCCCCGCCCCCGGCGAGCTGCTGTGGGACATCGGCGGCGGCTCCGGGTCGATCGGCATCGAGTGGATGCGTACGCACCCGTCCTGCCGCGCGGTGACGGTCGAGCGCGTGCCGGAGCGGGCCGGGCGCATCGCCCGCAACGCCGCCGCGCTCGGCGTCCCCGCCCTGCGCGTGGTCGTCGGCGCGGCCCCGGCGGCCCTGGACGGGCTCCCGGAGCCCGACGCGGTGTTCATCGGCGGCGGGCTGACCGCCCCGGGCCTGCTGGACGCGGCCTGGGCGGCGCTGGCGCCCGGCGGCCGGCTGGTGGTCAACACGGTCACCCTGGAGTCGGAGGCGGTCCTCGCCGAACGCCACCGGCGGCACGGCGGCGAGCTGGTGAAGCTGGCCGTGTCGCACGCCGTGCCGGTCGGCGGTTTCACGGGCTGGCGGCAGGCGATGCCGGTCACGCAGTGGTCGGTCACCAAGCCGCCCGCGCCCACCCCCGGGACCGCGCCCACCGCGCCCACCCCCGGGACCGCGTCCGCGACGACGGCCCCCTCCCCCGCGAAGACACAAGGAGATCCGCAATGACCGTGTACTTCATCGGCGCGGGCCCCGGCGCCGCCGACCTGATCACGGTGCGGGGTGCCCGGACCCTGGCCGCCGCGCCCGTCTGCCTCTACGCGGGCAGCCTGGTCCCGCGCGAACTGCTCGCCGAATGCCCGCCGGGCGCCCGGCTGGTCGACACCTCGCGGCTGAACCTGGACGAGATCATCGCCGAGTGCGTACGGGCCCACGCGGCGGGCCTCGACGTGGCGCGCCTGCACTCGGGCGACCCGTCCATCTTCAGCGCGGTCGCCGAACAGATGCGGCGCCTCGACGCGGCCGGCATCCCGTACGAGGTCGTCCCGGGCGTGCCGGCCTTCGCCGCGGCGGCGGCCGCCCTGAAGCGGGAGCTGACCGTCCCCACCGTCGGCCAGACCGTGATCCTGACCCGGATCGCCCAGCAGGCCACGCCGATGCCGCCCGGCGAGGACCTGGCGACGCTCGGCCGCAGTGGTGCGCTGCTGGTGCTGCACCTGGCCACCCGCTACGTCGACCGTGTCGTGGACGAACTGCTGCCGCACTACGGGGCCGAGTGCCCGGTGGCGGTGGTGGCGATGGCCAGCCGCCCCGACGAGCTGATCCTGCGCGGCACCCTGTCCGACATCGCGGCGCAGGTGAAGGCGGCGGGACTGGTGCGCACCGCCGTCATCGTGGTGGGCCGGACGCTGGGCGCCGAGCAGTTCCGGGACAGCCACCTGTACTCGCCCGAGCGCGACCGGCATGTCTGCTGAGCGGGCGCCGGCGCGGCACGTCCTGATCCTGGGCGGTACGACGGAGGCCCGCCGGCTGGCGGAGGAGCTGGCGCGCGAGACCTCGTACCGGGTGACGACCTCGCTCGCGGGCCGGGTCTCCTCGCCGGTGCTGCCGCCGGGCGAGACCCGGATCGGCGGCTTCGGCGGGGTGGCGGGGCTGGCCGGCTGGATCGCCGGGCACGGCGTCACGCACGTCGTCGACGCGACGCACCCGTTCGCGGAGCGGATGAGCTTCCACGCGTCCGGGGCGGAGGCGCTCACGGGTGTCCCGCTGCTGGCGCTGCGACGTCCGGGCTGGACGCCGGGGCCGGGGGACGACTGGACGTTCGCGGACTCCCTCGCCGACGCGGCCGCCGTGCTGCCCCGGCTCGGTGCGCGGGTGTTCCTGACCACGGGCCGGATGGGCCTGCACGTTTTCGCGCACCTCACCGACACCTGGTTCCTGG
The DNA here is from genome assembly GCF_042901085.1 of Streptomyces sp. NPDC012794. NCBI lineage: Bacteria > Bacillati > Actinomycetota > Actinomycetes > Kitasatosporales > Streptomycetaceae > Streptomyces > Streptomyces sp. NPDC012794. The sequence continues at coordinate 32,169 of NZ_JBIBCI010000029.1, read as the reverse complement.
TGCGTTCGGTGGATCCCCCGGCCGCCCCGGTGCCGCCGCGCCTGGAAGTACTGCTGGCGCGGGGCCCGTTCGGGCTGGCCGAGGAGCGCGAGCTGCTGGCCCGGCACCGGATCGACGTGCTGGTCACCAAGGACAGCGGCGGCGACGCGACGTCCCCCAAGCTCACCGCCGCGCGCGAGGCGGGGATCCCGGTGCTGGTCGTGCGCCGGCCCGCGGTCCCGGAGCACGTGGAGCAGGCCGGTTCGGTGGAGGCGGTCATGGACTGGCTCCGCCAGGACTGAGACCGGACCCATGCCGGGGCCGGACCCGCCGCCGGGACCGGACCCGTCCGTGAGGCCGGACCGGCCCTGAGGCCGCAGACCCACCGCCGGGGCCGGACCCGGCCCTGAGGCCGGGCCGCCCGCCCCGGCCCGGCTACCGGATCACGGGTAGCGGCGCGGGGTCCACGTCACGCGGGAGCCGTCGGGCCGCTGCGTGACCTGCGTCTGTGAGGACCCGATCAGCAGGATCGTGCGCATGTCCACCTCGGACGGCTCCAGTTCGGCCAGCGTCACGACGCGCACCGACTGCTCCGGGCCGCCCACGTCCCGCGCGACCACCACCGGGGTCTGCGGCGCGCGCAGCTCCAGCAGCAGTTCGCGGGCCTGGGCCACCTGCCACGTCCGGCTGCGCGAGCCCGGGTTGTACAGCGCGAGGACCAGGTCGGCGGCGGCGGCCGCGCGCAGCCGTTCCGCGATGACCTCCCACGGCTTGAGCCGGTCGGAGAGCGAGATGGTGGCGTAGTCGTGGCCGAGCGGGGCGCCGGCCGCGGCGGCGGCCGCGTTGGCGGCGGTCACCCCCGGCAGCACCCGCACGGGCACGTCCGCGTACTCGGGCTGCCCGGCCACCTCCAGGACGGCGGTGGCCATGGCGAAGACCCCGGGGTCGCCGCCGGAGACGACGGCCACGCGCTTGCCGCGCCGGGCGAGGTCGAGGGCGAACTCGGCCCGCTCCGACTCCACCTTGTTGTCCGAGCCGTGCCGGATCTGGCCCGGCTTGACCGGCACCCGGTCCAGGTAGGTCGTGTACCCGACGAGCACCTCCGCGTCGGCCAGCGCCCGCCTGGTCTGCGGGGTCAGCCACAACGGCCCGGCGGGGCCGGTGCCGACGACCGCGACCTCGCCGGGGCCCCCGGGGACACTGCCCGGGTTCCCGATCCGGCTGGGCACGACGGCGACGGCGAAGTACGGGACGCTGTCCGGGTCGGTGTCCGCCAGGACCCCGACCCGCTCCCCCTCCATCGTCGCGCGCTCGACGTAGCGGGCCTCGGCGAGCCGGCCGGCGGCCTCCATCGCCCGCCGGACGGCGGGGAAGGTACGGCCGAGCTTCATCACGACCGCAGAGTCCGTGGCGGCGAGGCGCGCGGTGAGCTCCTCCTCGGGCAGGGTGCCGGGCAGGATCGTCAGCACCTCCTCGCCCTCCACGAGCGGGGTGCCGAGGCGGGCGGCGGCGGCGCTGACGGAGGTGACGCCGGGGATCACCTCGGCCTCGTACCGGTCCGCGAGGCGCTTGTGCATGTGCATGTACGAGCCGTAGAAGAGGGGGTCGCCCTCCGCGAGCACGGCGACGGTGCGGCCCGCGTCCAGGTGCGCGGCGAGGCGGGCGGCGGAGGTCTCGTAGAACTCCTCCATCGCGCCCTGGTAGCCGCCGGGGTGGTCGGTGGTCTCGGTGGTGACCGGGTAGACCAGCGGTTCCTCGACGTGGTCGGAGCGCAGGTGCTTCGCGGCGATGGAGCGGGCGATGGAACGGCCGTGGCGGGCGCTGTGGTAGGCGACGACGTCCGCCTCCGCGATGACCTCGACGGCCCGCAGCGTCATCAGGGAGGGGTCGCCGGGGCCGAGGCCGACTCCGTACAGCTTGCCCTTCGTCACGTCCGCGCCGCCGTTCACGGCGCTCTGACGGCCGCTCATTCTTCCTCGCTCGCGATCGCGTTGACCGCGGCGGCGGCGATGGCGCTGCCGCCGCGCCGGCCGCGCACGATGAGGTGGTCGAGGGCCGAGGGGTGGGCGGCGAGGGCGTCCTTGGACTCGGCGGCGCCGATGAAACCGACCGGTACGCCGATGACGGCGGCCGGGCGGGGGGCGCCTTCCTCGATCATCTCCAGCAGCCGGAAGAGTGCGGTCGGCGCGTTGCCGACGGCGATCACGGAGTTCTCCAGCAGGCCCCGCTCCCGCCAGACTTCGAGCGCGGCGGCGCTGCGCGTGGTGCCCATCTTCGCGGCGAGCGCGGGCACGGCCGGGTCGGAGAGGGTGCAGATGACCTCGTTGCCGGCGGGCAGCCGCTTGCGGGTGACGCCGCTGGCGACCATCTGTACGTCGCACAGGACCGGCGCGCCGGCGTGCAGCGCGGCGCGGGCGCGCAGGACGACGTCGGCGGTGTAGCCGAGGTCCTGGGGGAGGTCGGTCATGCCGCAGGCGTGAATCATGCGCACCGCGACCTGGGCGACGGAGGCGGGCAGCCCGGAGAGGTCCGCCTCGGCGCGGATCGTGGCAAAGGACTGGCGGTAGATCGCGGCGCCGTCCTTCTCGTACTCAAACACGGTGTACTCGCTCATTTCTTCACTGCGATGCGGGTGTTGTGGTGGTGCGTGCGGCCGTGAGGGCGGCCGCCAGGTGTGCGTACGGGGTGGGCCGCCCGTCGAGCGCGTAGCCGTCGGGGGTGGCGACCAGGTCCACCCAGGCGGTGCCGCGGGGGTGGCCGCACCGGCGGGCGCAGCCGGACCAGTGCACGGGCAGCGCGGGCGCCGTTTCCGTTTCCTTGACGACTTCCTTTACGACGGCACGCGCGTCGGCGCGTACGTCCGCCAGGGACTTGGCGCATCCGGGCTTGCCGGTACAGGCGGTGACGGACTGCCAGGGGCTGTCGGGGCGGACCACCAGGCCGGCCGCCTCGAGCCGTGCGCAGCCGCCGGCGGGGACGGGGGTCCCGGTGTCCGGCAGGACGACACTGCGCCACGGGGTGACGCGCAGCTCCCGGCCGCCGGCTTCGGCGACCTCGGCCAGGGTCCGCCACTGGGCGGAGCTCAGCCGGCCGAGCGGGGGCAGGACGCACAGCGCGCCCCCGGCCCCCCGCGGCCGGGGCGGTTCCGCGCAGGGCCACGCCACCTCGGGGACGCGGGCCGCGTCGATCCCGGCGGCGGCCAGTCGCGCGGCGAACTCCCCGCCGTCCAGGTCGTGTCCGTCAGGCAGCTCGGCGACCCGCCAGGCCCGGGTGCCGGCGGCGTCGGCGGCGTCGAGGAAGTACTCGGCGGCCAGCAGCGCCGCCCGGGGCGCGTCGGCCGGGGCCACGCGGACGGCGTCGGCGGCGGCTCCGAGCCGGACCAGCACCCGGCGCCCGCCGTCGCCACTGCCCCCGTCACGGTCGCCACCGTCCCCGCCCTCCCCGTCACCGCCGCCCCCCAGCACCGTGACATCGGGGTCGAGGGCGGCGACGTCCCCGCGCCCGTCGTCAACGGCGAAGAGGAACCGCCCGGACAGGGCCGTCGCCCGGGTGCTCGCGCAGAGCAGCCGGTCCAGTTCCCGGACCCGGTACGCGACGCGGGGGCCGCCCATCGGGGAGGCCACGATGTTGCGCACCCGCTCGTGGCTCGGCGCGGGCAGCAGCCCGGCACCGTCCAGCAGCCGGGCGAGCCGGGTGCCGCAGCCGTCGGAGAGGCCGCGCAGCTGGACGTTGCCGCGCGAGGTGAGCTCCAGGTGCCCGTCGCCGAACCGGTCGGCGGCGGCCCCGAGCACGAACGCCTGGGCGGTGGTGAGCAGTCCCCCGGGGATCCGGACGCGCGCCAGGTAGCCGTCGTCGGCGGCGTGCAGCCGCAGCGCGCCGGGGCAGGCGTCGCCGCGGTCGCGTATGACGGGTTCGTCCCGTGACGCGGCGGAGGGGGGCTGGGGCATGGCCGCGAGCATACCCACGATTGCGCGGCCCCGGCCTGTGTCCGTCGCCACCCCGGCCCGGGCCGCCTCCCGCCGCGCCGGGCCGGGAGGCGGCGCCGCCCGCGTGCGGGGCGCGGGGTCCGGGGCGGGGCCGCGGCGACGGGGCGGCCCCGATCCCACCCCCACTCCCGGCCAGGGGAAAGGCCGCCTAAGATGACCTTCCGACGGGCCGCTCGGCCCGTCATCGCCGAGGACGGCGACATGGGAGGAAGCCCGGTGCGATTCCGGCGCGGTCCCGCCACTGTGAACCCCGCGGAGCGATCGGCCGGGTGAGTCAGGAACTCCCGCTGTCCTCACTGCCCGGGGCGCGGAAACCCCGAGGAAGGCCTGCCGCCGCATGATCCTGCTGCTGTCGACGTCCGACACCGATCTGCTCAGCGCCCGCGCCGCGAACGTCGCCGGCGGCCCCGTGCCGTACCGGTTCGCGAACCCCTCCCGCCTTCCCCTCGACGATCTCCCCGGACTGCTCGACGGCGTCGGGCTGGTCGTCGTACGCCTCCTCGGCGGCCTGCGCGCCTGGCAGGAGGGCCTGGACGTGCTCCTCGCCCCCGGCCAGACCCGCCCGGTGGTCGTGCTGACCGGCGAACAGGCCCCCGACGCCCAGCTGATGGAGGCCTCCACGGTCCCGATCGGCATCGCCGCCGAGGCGCACCGCTACCTCGCGCACGGCGGCCCGGCCAACCTCGGCCAGCTGGCGCGCTTCCTCTCCGACACCGTGCTGCTCACCGGCCACGGCTTCGAGCCCGCCGCCGCCTCCCCCACCTGGGGTCCCCTGGACCGGCCCGCCGGCACGGCCACCGGGCCCCGGGTCGCGGTGCTGTACTACCGCGCCCACCAGATGAGCGGCAACACCGCCTTCGTGCACGCCCTCTGCGACGCCATCGAGGCCAAGGGCGGGCAGCCCGTTCCCCTCTACGTCTCCTCCCTGCGCTCCCCCGAGCCGGAGCTGCTCCAGGCGCTGGAGCCGGCGGACGCGATCATCACCACCGTGCTCGCCGCCGGCGGCACCCGCCCCGCCACCGCCTCCGCCGGCGGGGACGACGAGTCCTGGGACGCGGGGGCGCTGGCCGGGCTCGGCGTGCCGATCCTCCAGGCGCTGTGTCTGACCGGTTCGCGCGGCAACTGGGAGGAGAACGACGAGGGCCTGTCTCCGCTCGACGCCGCCACCCAGGTCGCCGTCCCCGAGTTCGACGGCCGTCTGATCACCGTCCCGTTCTCCTTCAAGGAGATCGACGAGGACGGCCTGCCCGCGTACGTCGCCGACCCGGAGCGGGCCGCCCGCGTCGCCGGCATCGCCGTGCGCCACGCCCGGTTGCGCCACATCGAGCCCGCCGACAAGCGGATCGCGCTCGTCCTGTCCGCGTACCCCACCAAGCACTCCCGCATCGGCAACGCGGTCGGCCTGGACACCCCGGCCAGCGCCGTCGAGCTCCTGCGCACCCTCATCGCCCACGGCTACGACTTCGGCCCCGAGGCCGAGATCCCCGGCCTGGTCTCCGGCGACGGCGACGAGCTGATCCGGGCCCTGATCGAGGCCGGCGGCCACGACCAGGACTGGCTGACCGAGGAGCAGCTGGCCCGCAACCCGGTCCGCATCCCGGCGGCCGACTACCGGCGCTGGTTCGCCGAACTCCCGGCCGAGCTGCGCGAGAGCGTCGAGGAGCACTGGGGCGAGGCCCCCGGCAACATGTTCGTGGACCGCTCCTCGAACCCGGACGGCGACATCGTCCTCGCCGCGCTCCGCCGCGGGAACCTGCTGATCCTCATCCAGCCGCCGCGCGGCTTCGGCGAGAACCCGATCGCGATCTACCACGACCCGGACCTGCCGCCCTCGCACCACTACCTGGCGGCGTACCGCTGGATCCAGGCGGCCGCCGAGGACGGCGGCTTCGGCGCCGACGCGATGATCCACCTGGGCAAGCACGGCAACCTGGAGTGGCTGCCGGGCAAGAACGCCGGCCTCTCCGCGTCCTGCGCGCCGGACGCGGCGCTCGGCGACCTCCCGCTCGTCTACCCGTTCCTGGTGAACGACCCGGGCGAGGGCACGCAGGCCAAGCGCCGCGTGCACGCCACCCTGGTCGACCACCTCGTGCCGCCGATGGCCCGCGCGGAATCGTACGGCGACATCGCGCGCCTGGAGCAGCACCTGGACGAGTACGCCCAGATCAGCGCCATGGACCCGTCCAAGCTCCCGGCGATCCGCGCCCAGATCTGGACGCTGATCCAGGCCGCGAAGCTCGACCACGACCTGGGCCTCGACGAGCGTCCGGACGACGACGGGTTCGACGACTTCCTGCTGCACGTCGACGGCTGGCTGTGCGAGGTCAAGGACGCCCAGATCCGCGACGGCCTGCACGTCCTCGGCGGCGCCCCGACGGGGCCGGCCCGGGTCAACCTGGTGCTGTCCATCCTCCGTGCCCGCCAGATCTGGGGCGGCGCCTCCGCCCTGCCGGGCCTGCGCGAGGCCCTCGGCCTCGACGAGTCGGCGGCCACCCGCACGGCGGCGGACGAGGTCGAGGAAACCGCCCGCACCCTGGTCCAGGCCATGGAAGACGCCGGCTGGTCCCCCGACGCGGTCGCCACCGTCGCGGCGGGCCGTCCGCGGGCCGTCGCGGACATCCTCGCCTTCGCCGCGCACGAGGTGGTCCCCCGCCTGGCCGGCACCACGGACGAGATCGCCCACGTCGTGCGGGCCCTGGACGGCGGCTTCGTCCCGGCGGGCCCGTCGGGTTCGCCGCTGCGCGGCCTGGTCAACGTCCTCCCGACCGGCCGCAACTTCTACTCGGTCGACCCCAAGGCCGTCCCGTCCCGGCTGGCGTGGGAGACGGGCCAGGCCCTCGCGGACTCCCTGCTGACCCGCTACCGCACCGACCACGACGAGGAGTGGCCGGCCTCGGTCGGCCTGTCGCTGTGGGGCACGAGCGCGATGCGCACGGCGGGCGACGACGTGGCCGAGGCCCTCGCCCTCCTCGGCGTCCGCCCCGTCTGGGACGAGGCCTCGCGCCGCGTCACCGGCGTCGAGGCGATCCCCCTCGCGGAGCTGGGCCGCCCTCGCATCGACGTGACGCTGCGCATCTCGGGCTTCTTCCGGGACGCGTTCCCGCACGTCATCGGCCTCCTGGACGACGCGGTCCGGCTGGCGGCCTCCCTGGACGAGCCGGCCTCGGACAACTTCGTCCGGGCCCACGCCCAGGCCGACCTCGCCGCCCACGGTGACGAACGCAAGGCCACCACCCGCATCTTCGGCTCGCGCCCGGGCACGTACGGGGCCGGCATCCTCCAGCTGATCGACTCCCGGGACTGGCGTACGGACGCCGACCTGGCGGAGGTCTACACGGTCTGGGGCGGCTACGCCTACGGCCGCGGCCTGGAGGGCCGCCCGGCCCGCACCGAGATGGAGACGGCGTACAAGCGGATCACGGTGGCCGCGAAGAACACCGACACCCGCGAGCACGACATCGCGGACTCCGACGACTACTTCCAGTACCACGGCGGCATGGTGGCCACCGTCCGCGCCCTGCGCGGCACGGCCCCCGAGGCGTACATCGGCGACTCCACCCGCCCGGAAACGGTCAAGACCCGCACGCTCGTCGAGGAGACCTCCCGCGTCTTCCGGGCCCGCGTCGTGAACCCCAAGTGGATCGAGGCGATGCGCCGCCACGGCTACAAGGGCGCCTTCGAACTGGCGGCGACGGTCGACTACCTCTTCGGCTACGACGCCACGACGGGCGTGGTGGCGGACTGGATGTACGACAAGCTCACGGAGACGTACGTCCTGGACCCGGAGAACCGCGCCTTCCTGGAGGAGGCCAACCCCTGGGCCCTCCACGGCATCGCGGAACGCCTCCTGGAGGCCGAGTCCCGCGGCATGTGGGAGAAGCCGGACCCGCAGGTCCTCGAAGCCCTGCGCCAGGTCTACCTCGACACGGAGGGTGACCTGGAGGGCGAGTCCGACTGACCGCCGCCTGTACGCAGACGGCCCGGCCTCCCGCGGAGGCCGGGCCGTCGCGCGTCCGCCGCCCGTCAGGCCCACGCGCCCCGAACTGCCCCGCCGTCACCTGAAGCGGTGAACTCCGGCCCGTCCGGGCGACGCCGGGGGCGGGGCGGTGCTCATCTCGTGCGGGGGCCGGAGCGCCGGTCCCGCATCCAGTGAGGAAAGGCCGGCCCGCCCGTGACGCAGCCGTTTCAACTGCCGGAGTTCTACGTGCCCTACCCCGCACGCCTGAACCCCCACCTGGAGAGCGCGAGGGCCCACAGCAAACGATGGGCACGGGCCCTCGGAATGCTGGAGGGCTCCGGCGTCTGGGAGGAATCGGACCTGGACTCGCACGACTACGCGCTGCTCTGCTCGTACACCCACCCCGACTGCGACGCCGACGCCCTGTCCCTGGTCACCGACTGGTACGTGTGGGTGTTCTTCTTCGACGACCACTTCCTGGAGATGTTCAAGCGTTCCCAGGACCGGGCCGGCGCCAAGGCCTACCTCGACCGGCTGGCCGCCTTCATGCCGATGGACCTGACGGAAGGTTTCCCCGAGGCCACCAACCCCGTCGAGGCGGGGCTCGCCGACCTGTGGGCGCGTACGGTCCCCGCCATGTCGGCCGACTGGCGGGAACGGTTCTCCCTCTCCACCAAGAACCTGCTCGACGAGTCCATGTGGGAGCTCGCGAACATCGGCATCGGACGGATCGCGAACCCCCTCGAATACATCGAGATGCGCCGCAAGGTCGGCGGCGCCCCCTGGTCGGCCGGGCTGGTCGAGTACGTGTCGGCCGAAGTCCCCGCGCGGGTGGCGCACTCACGGCCCCTGGGCGTCCTGCGCGACGCCTTCTCCGACGCCGTGCACATCAGGAACGACCTCTTCTCCTACCAGCGCGAGGTCGAGGACGAGGGCGAACTCTCCAACGCCGTCCTGGTACTGGAGACCTTCCTCGGCTGCACCACCCAGGAGGCCGCCGACCTCTCCAACGACCTGATCACCTCCCGGCTCCAGCAGTTCGAGCAGACCGCGCTCACCGAACTCCCCCGGCTCTTCGCCGATCACGCCCTGACCCCGGCCGAGATCGCGGCCGTACTGGCCTACACCAAGGGCCTCCAGGACTGGCAGTCCGGCGGCCACGAATGGCACATGGCCTCCAGCCGCTACATGAACGAAGGTGCCCGGGCCACCGGCCGGCTGGCCCTGCCCTTCCTCCCCGCCGGGCTCGGCACCAGCGCCTTCGACCTGGGCTCGGTCTTCACCCGGCGCTCGATGGAACTGCGCCGCCGGTCCTTCAGCCACGTCCCCTTCGAGAAGACCGGCCCGTCCGTCATCCCGGACATCCACATGCCCTACGCGCTGTCCCTCAGCCCGCACCTGGACGACGCCCGCGAGGGGCTGGTGCGATGGTGCCGGGGGATGGGGCTGCTGGACCCCCAGCCCGGGGACCCGGGCTCGGCGATCTGGGACGAACGCAAGATGCGCGGCTTCGACTTCGCCCTCTGCTCGGCCGGCATCGACCCGGACGCCACCCCGGAAGCGCTGCTGCTGAACGCCTCCTGGCTGGCCTGGGGGACGTACGCGGACGACTACTACCCGCTGGTGTTCGGGCAGACGGGGAACCTCGCCGCCGCGAAGGCGGCCACCGCACGGCTGGTCGCGATGATGCCGCTGGACCCCGGCGGGACGGCGCCGGTACCGGTCATCGCGATGGAACGTTCACTCGCCGACCTGTGGCTGCGCACCTGCCGGGGCATGACGCCGGCCGCCCGCGCCGAGTTCCGGGCCACCATGGTGAGCATGCTGGACAGCTGGGTGTGGGAGGTGGAGAACCAGTTCCACCACCGCATCCCGGACCCGGTGGACTACGCCGAGATGCGCCGGCGCACCTTCGGCGCCCAGATGACGATGTACATGTGCCGGCTCGGCCAGGACGGCCGGGGCATCCCCGACCAGATCTACCGCTCGGGGACCATCCGGTCGCTGGAGAACGCGGCGGCCGATGCCGGCGCCCTCGTCAACGACGTCTTCTCCTACCAGAAGGAGGTGGAGTTCGAGGGCGAGGTGCACAACCACGTCCTCGTCACCCGGAACTTCTTCGACATCGGATACCCCGAGGCCCTGCACATCTGCCACTCCCTGATGACGCAGCGCATCGAGGAGTTCCAGCACATCGTCGCGCACCAGCTGCCCGTGCTCTACGACGACTGGCAGCTGGACGCCGACGCCCGCGCCGGGCTCGACGCGTACGTCGGCGAGCTCCAGGACTGGCTCGCCGGGGTCCTGCACTGGCACCGGATGACGAGCCGTTACCGCGAGGAGAACCTGCACCGGCCCGGCGACGCCCTGTCCACCGGCATCCTCTCCGGCGGCTTCGGCATGTCGGCGGCGCGGATCGGCCCGGCCGCCCGATCCTGAAGGCCGCGGGGGCGGTCCGCTCGCCCGCCCCCGCACTCGCCGGCCGCCCGCACCGGCCGTTCGCGACCGCCGTCAGAACTCGTCGGACGTGTGCGGCAGTCGCCCGGGGTACAGGGCCGCGTCCAGGGCCGCCGCCGCGCCGGGAGTGTGCTCGGCCACCAGCCCGGCCGCCACCAGCTCTCCGAGGCGGGTCCCGCCCAGGTAGCAGGCGGCCAGCTCCCGTACGTCCAGGGTGAGATCGGGGGCCGCGCGGGCCGTCTCGTACGCCGCCCCGCCCGGCCCGGCCTTGAGCCGGAACCGCCCGGCGTTCGCGGGCAGCCCGGTGTCGGAGACTTCCAGTACGAGTTCCACGGGCGCGGCCCACGACCGCCCGGTCAGCGCCGCCCGTACGTCGACCAGCCGCAGCCACAGCGCGGGGTACTGGGCGGTGACCCGGACCTGGTCCCGGTCGGCGGCGAAGTGCAGCAGCGGGTCGTCGAGGGGGCGCCCCCACGCGGACACCCTGCCGGTCAGGTCGAGGGAGGCCAGGCACTGCCACAGCGCGGCGGCCACCGCCGGGGTGGCGGCCTCGAGTTCGTCGACGCGGACCAGGCCCGGGCTGCGGGCGGGTGCGCCGTCGTCCTCGTGCTTGGTGCGGTAGAGGACGTAGCCCGCCACCGGTTCCCCCGGTTCCCCGACGGCGATGATCCTGGGCGGGCTCAGCTCCTCGTCCTCCTCGTCCTGTTCGCAGAGCCACTCCTCGGCCCAGCGCCGCGCGCTCCGGGTCGGCCGTCCGGCCCGGGTCCGGCGGGCGGCCTCGTGGAACGGCGCGATGACGGTGAGGGCCTCGTCCGGGTCCACCAGCCGCAGCGGGCGTGGATCGGGGTCGATGCGCAGGGCGAGCGGCCGGGTTGAGTCGATCTCGATGGTGAGGCCCTGGGTGGCGGAGCCGAAGCCGAAGCGGCCGTAGATGGCCGCCTCGGAGGCCCACAGGGCGACGAGCGGGCTGCCCTGGGCGGCTGCGCGGCGCAGCTGTTCGTCCATGAGCGCGGTGAGGACACCCCGGCGGCGGTGGGTGGGGGCGACGGAAACGAAGGTGAGGCCGGGGCAGGCGAGGTCGGTGCCGCCCGGGACCGAGAGGCGGAAGGAGTGGGCCGCCATGAAGCCGGCCAGTGCGTCGCCGTCGTAGGCGCCGAGGCGTCGGCAGCGGGTGAGCAGGGAGTGGTGCCGCTCGCGCGCCTCCGGTTCGGGCCGGTCGTGGAAGACCAGGTAGGCGAGCTCCTGGGCGCGGTCGACGTCGGCCTCGGGTACCTCGCGGATGTCCACCATGATCGGGAGACTAATCGGTCATCGCGGACTGCTCACACCATAATGGCCGGATCTGCCCGTCCGGCCGGACCCGGTGCCGGGTCCGGCCGGTCCGGGGGCTTGCCGTCAGCGGCTCTCGGGGCCGGTCCAGCCCGCGGGGACGTGGCCGATTCGGATCCGCTGGGGGTGGTCGCCGACGGGGACGGAGACCCGCTTGGCCCCGGTGGCGAAGTCGATGGCGGTGACCTGGTCGGCGCCGCTCTCGGAGATCACGCAGGCGGTGCCGTCGCCGTCGACGGTGGCCCAGTAGGGCTTGGCGGCGGGGACGAGCGGCCCCTCGGCGAGGGTGGCCCGGTCGACGACGGTGGCGTAGTCGTCCATGGTGCCCGCGACGCAGAGCCTGCTGCCGTCGGGGCTCATGGACATGCCGTGGTGGCGGGAGTCGTTGACCCACTTGGTGCGGTCGGTGGTGGTGGCGGGGTTCTCCGGGAGGGTCTTGACGCGGGTGATCCGGTCGGAGGCCACGTCGTACTCGAGGAATCCGTTGAAGAAGGAGACCTGGAAGTAGAGCTTGGACTCGTCGGGGCTGAGGGAGACCGGCCGTACGGCGTCGGAGAGGTCCTTGCGGCCGAAGGCGTCGAGGCGTTCGCGCATGTCGATGACGCGGACGGTGCGGAAGGTCCGGGTGTCGACGACGGTGATCTTCCGGTCACCCTTGGTCCAGTCCAGCCAGGGTGCGTCGAGGGCGGAGGTGACGTCGCCGATGGCGCTGTTCCAGAGGTAGCGGCCGCCCTCGGTGAAGACGTTCTCGTGGGGCTTGTCGCCGGTGGTGAAGGATCCGGCCTCCCGGCCGGTGGCGATGTCCAGGACGTGGACGGTGTTCGCGGTGGAGGCGGAGACGGCGACGCGGGTCCCGTCGGGCGAGACGGCCATGTGGTCGGAGCGGTACCCGGCCACGGGGAAGCGCCAGTTGATCCGTCCGGAGCGCACGTCGATGGAGACGACGTCGGCGAAGCTGGGGCGGGAGACCACGACGGCGGAGCCGTCGGGGGTGGTGTACATGTCGTCCACGAACTGGTCGTGGCCCTCCCCGGCCGTGGCGCGGATCCCGAGGAAGAAGCCGAGCCTGACGGGGTTGAGGTAGATCTCGCGGAGCCGTTCCTCCTTGTCGGGGACGACGTTGATCCGGCCCACGCGGGCGAGGTCGCCTGTGGAGGCGAGGACGTCGGCGGTGCCCTCCCAGTTGTTGCCGACGAAGAGCACCTCGCGCAGGCCCGCGGCCGGGGGCGTCGCGGCCTGGGAGGCGGGGGCGGGGACGGCCGCGAGGCCTGCCATCGCCAGGGCGGCGCCGATCAGGCGCAGGGTGCGTGCAGGGGTACGGCCGGTCCGGGACATCCGCTCAACTCCGATACGGGGAGGCGCTGTTACCGGCCGGTAAAATAGGCGGGACGGCAAGAAGGCGCAACCCCCGCGGGGCCGCGCCTTCTGTTACGCGGGAGGGCCGCCCCTTCAGGCGACCGAGCCGATCCTGCCGGCCACCGCGTCCGAGCTGTCGTGGTGGATCGGGATGTGCGCGCCGGCGAGGGCCGCGCCGCTGCCGCCGCGGCGGTTCGCGACGATCTCGGCGGCGATGGACAGCGCGGTCTCCTCCGGGGTGCGGGCGCCGAGGTCCAGGCCGATCGGGGAGCGCAGGCGGGCCAGTTCGAGCTCCGTCACGCCGACCTCGCGCAGCCGCTTGTTGCGGTCCTCGTGGGTGCGGCGGGAGCCCATGGCGCCGACGTAGGCGACGGGGAGCCGGAGGGCCAGTTCGAGGAGCGGTACGTCGAACTTGGCGTCGTGGGTGAGGACGCAGAGCACGGTCCGGCCGTCCACCTGGGCGCTCTCCAGGTAGCGGTGCGGCCAGTCGACCACGATCTCGTCGGCCTCGGGGAAGCGCTTCTTCGTGGCGAAGACGGGCCGGGCGTCGCACAGCGTCACGTGGTAGCCGAGGAACTTGCCGATCCGCACCAGGGCGGAGGCGAAGTCGATGGCACCGAAGACGATCATCCGCGGGGGCGGGACGCTGGACTCGACGAGGACCTTGAGCGGCTCTCCGCAGAGCCGGCCGTCGGCGCCGATCTCCAGCACGCCGGTCCGGCCGGCGTCCAGCATGGCGCGGGCCTCTTCGGCGATGGTGCGGTCCAGCTCCGGGTGGCCGCCGAAGCCGCCCTCGAAGGAGCCGTCGGGGCCGACCACCAGGGCGCGGCCCGTCAGCTCGGCCGGGCCTTCGGCGATCCGGGCCAGCGCGGACGTCTCGCCCCGGGCCGCGGCGCGCAGCCCGCCGGCCAGCACCTCCCGCAGCGGGGATCCGACCGGAACCGGGGTCACCAGGATGTCGATGACTCCGCCGCAGGTCAGGCCCACGGCGAAGGCATCGTCGTCGCTGTAGCCGAAGCGCTCCGTGACGGTCTCGCCGTCCTCGATCGCCTGCCGGCACAGCTCGTACACCGCGCCCTCCACGCATCCGCCGGAAACCGATCCGATGGCCGTGCCCTCGCTGTCGACGGCGAGCGCTGCCCCGGGCTGCCGGGGGGCACTCCCGCCGACCGCCACCACGGTGGCGACGGCGAAGTCCCGTCCCTGCTCGACCCACCGGTTCAGTTCTTCGGCGATGTCCAGCATGTGCGGCCTCCTCGGAGAGGGTGTCGGATTCCAGTATCGGGTGCGCGGGGGGTGCGGGCCGCTGGAGGGCGGCCGGAGCCGCCCCGGGTCAGCTGACCCCGAGCCAGCCCTCGATCGGGTGGAGCGCGTAGAAGACCAGGAAGACACCGGTCAGCGCCCACATGAAGCCGCCGATCTCACGGGCCTTGCCCTGAGCGACCTTGATGGCGGTGTAGGAGATGACGCCGGCGGCGACGCCGGCGGTGATCTGGTAGGTGAACGGCATGATCACGACGGTCAGGAAGACCGGGATCGCGGTCGCGCTGTCGGACCAGTCCACGTGGCGGGCGTTCTGCATCATCATCGCGCCGATGACCACCAGGGCGGCGGACGCGACCTCACCGGGGACGATCTGCGTGATCGGGGTGAAGAAGAGGCAGGCGGCGAAGAAGAGGCCGGTGATGACGGAGGCGAAACCTGTGCGGGCACCCTCGCCGACGCCGGTCGCGGACTCGACGAACACGGTCTGGCCGGAGCCGCCCGTGACGCCACCGATGGCGCCACCGGCGCCGTCGATGAAGAGCGCCTTGGACAGGCCCGGCATGCGGCCCTTGTCGTCGGCGAGCTTGGCCTCGGTGCCGACGCCGATGATGGTGGCCATCGCGTCGAAGAAGCCGGCGAGCACCAGCGTGAAGACGATCATGCCGATCGTCATGACGCCGACGTCGCCCCAGCCGCCGAACTCGACGTCGCCGAAGAGCGAGAAGTCGGGCATGGAGACCGCGGAGCCGTTGAGCGCCGGCGGGCCGCTGCGCCAGGCCTTGGCGTCGATGTCCGCCACGGCGTTGAGGACGACCGCCAGGACGGTGCCGCCGATGATGCCGATCAGGATCGCACCGGGGACCCGGCGGGCCTGGAGCATGAAGATGGCCAGCAGCGTGAGGCAGAAGAGCAGGACGGGCCAGCCGGCGAGCTCGCCGGCGGGACCCAGGGTGACGGGACCGCCGACCTGCGAGGCGTGCACGAAGCCCGCCTTCACGAGGCCGATCAGGGCGACGAACATGCCGATGCCCATGGTGATCGCGTGCTTGAGCGCGAGGGGGATGGCGTTCATGATCATCTCGCGGAGGCCGGTGACGACCAGGAGACAGATCACGACGCCGTACATCACGCACATGCCCATGGCCTGCGGCCACGTCATCTGCGGGGCCACCTGCGAGGCCAGGACGCCGGAGACGGACAGGCCGGCGGCCAGCGCCAGCGGGACCTTGCCGACGAAGCCCATGAGCAGGGTGGTCAGGGCCGCGGCGAAGGCGGTGGCCGTGATCAGCGCCTTCTGGCTCATCGTGTCGCCGGCGGCGTCCTTGCCGGAGAGGATCAGCGGGTTGAGCAGGAGGATGTACGCCATGGCCATGAAAGTCGTGATGCCGCCACGAATTTCATTGCCGACGCTCGACCCTCTATGGGTGATGTGAAAGTAACGGTCGAGCCAAGAACGCCCCGCGGGGTTCAGAGAGCCGTCGCCGGCCTCTTCCGCGGTGGTCTTGGGCTCCACAGACGACTGGGTCATGGTGCCTAACTCCCAAGGTTCAAAGGGGCACCCGCATAAAGATTGGAGACGCGGGATTTGGGAAACTGCGTTGGCTGCACGACCCGGGGTGACGGCCCGAGGCGACGCGAAATGTGCACTGCGTGTACTGCGGGTAGTGCGGGGTGACCGCTGGTACTACGTGGGGGTTTCGCAGGGGTTCTGCGGGTGACGCTGACCGCGAGCGGTGCGGTACTGGTGCGTGGTGCTCCGGGCGGCGCGGCGTGAAGTGTGACGTTCCCGGACCGCGCCGCCCGGAAATCCGGGGTGTGACGGTCCGGGGGCCTTGGGCCCCCGGACCACGCCGTCCTAAAGGGTGCCGGTGAGGGCTTCCGGACGGATCGGCGTCTTGTTGAGCTCCAGACCCGTCGCCTGCCGGATCGCCGCGAGGACGGCCGGGGTGGACGAGAGGGTCGGGGCCTCGCCGAGACCGCGAAGGCCGTATGGCGCGTTCGGGTCGGCCAGCTCGAGGACGTCGACCGGGATGGTCGGGGTGTCCAGGATGGTCGGGATCAGGTAGTCCGTGAAGGAGGGGTTGCGCACCTTCGCGGTCTTCGGGTCCACGATGATCTCTTCCATGACCGCCACGCCGAGACCCTGGGTGGTACCACCCTGGATCTGGCCGACCACGGAGAGCATGTTCAGCGCCTTGCCGACGTCCTGGGCGGTCGCCAGCTCGACGACCTTGACGAGGCCGAGCTCGGTGTCCACCTCGACGACCGCGCGGTGCGCGGCGAAGGTGTACTGGACGTGGCCGTCGCCCTGGCCGGTGACCAGGTCGAAGGGGACGGTCGGGCGGTGGCGGAACTCGAGCTCGAGGTCGATCGGGTCCTCGCCCTCCAGGATGTCCGCCAGGTCCGCGAGCACCTCGCCGCCGTCGGTGACGACCTTGCCGCCCTCCAGGAGCAGCTCGGCGGTCGCCCACGCCGGGTGGTAGGAGCCGTTCTTGCGGCGGCCGATCTCGAGGACGGCCTCGCGGACGGCCTCACAGGTGTTCTTCACGGCGCCACCGGTCATGTACGTCTGCCGGGAGGCGGACGTGGAACCGGCGGAGCCGACCTGCGTGTCGGCCGGGTGGATGGTCACCTGCGTGACGCCCAGCTCCGTACGGGCGATCTGCGCGTGGACGGTGACACCGCCCTGGCCGACCTCCGCCATGGCCGTGTGGACCATCGCGACGGGCTCGCCGTTGATGACCTCCAGGCGCACCCGGGCGGTCGAGTAGTCGTCGAAGCCCTCGGAGAAGCCGACGTTCTTGATGCCGACCGCGTAGCCGACGCCGCGGACGACGCCCTCGCCGTGCGTGGTGTTGGACAGACCGCCCGGCAGCGCGCGGACGTCCGCGCCCTCGCCGGCGCTCTCCCACTGGCGCTCCGGCGGCAGCGGGCGGGCCTTGACCCGGCGCAGCAGTTCGGCGACCGGGGCCGGGGAGTCCACGACCTGGCCGGTGGGCATGATCGTGCCCTGCTCCATGGCGTTGAGCTGGCGGAACTCGACCGGGTCCATGCCCAGCTTCGCCGCGAGCTTGTCCATCTGGGCCTCGTACGCGAAGCAGGCCTGGACGGCGCCGAAGCCGCGCATCGCGCCGCAGGGCGGGTTGTTCGTGTAGAGCGCGATCGCCTCGATGTCCACGTCGTCGATGACGTACGGGCCCACCGAGAGGGAGGACGCGTTGCCGACGACGGCCGGGGAGGCCGACGCGTAGGCACCGCCGTCGAGCACGATCTTGCACTTCATGTGCGTGATCTTGCCGTCCTTGGTGGCGCCGTGCTCGTAGTACAGCTTCGCCGGGTGGCGGTGCACGTGGCCGAAGAAGGACTCGAAGCGGTTGTAGACCATCTTGACCGGCTTGTTGGTCGCGAGGGCCAGCAGGCAGGCGTGGATCTGCATCGAGATGTCCTCGCGGCCGCCGAAGGCACCGCCGACGCCGGAGAGCGTCATGCGCACCTTCTCCTCGGGCAGGCCGAGGACGGGGGCGATCTGCTTGAGGTCCGAGTGCAGCCACTGGGTGGCGACGTACAGGTCGACGCCGCCGTCCTCGGACGGCACGGCGAGACCGGACTCGGGGCCGAGGAAGGCCTGGTCCTGCATGCCGAAGGTGTACTCGCCCTCGACGATGACGTCGGCGCGCTTGCGCGCCTCTTCCACGTTGCCGCGGATGATCGGCTGGCGGTGCACGATGTTCGGGTGCGGGACGTGACCGGCGTGGTGGTCGTCGCGGCCCTCGTGGATCAGCGGCGCGTCGGCGGCGAGGGCGGAGGCCTCGTCGGTGACGAGCGGCAGCTCACGGTAGTCGATCTTGATCTTGGCCGCGGCGCGGCGGGCGGTCTCCGGGTGGTCGGCGGCCACGAGGGCGACCGGCTCACCGTGGTGGCGTACCCGGCCGTTGGCGAGGACCGGGGTGTCCTGGATCTCGAGACCGTAGTTCTTCATCTCGGCCGGCAGGTCCGCGTACGTGAGCACGGAGTACACGCCGGGGGTGGCGAGCGCCTCGGAGATGTCGATGGACGCGATCTCGGCGTGGGCGACGGTGCTGCGCAGGGTCTGGCCCCACAGCATGTCCTCGTGCCACATGTCCGAGGAGTACGCGAACTCGCCGGTGACCTTGAGCGTGCCGTCGGGGCGCAGCGTGGACTCGCCGATGCCGCCCTTGTTGTGCTTCTGAGTGACGTTCGTCGGCGTACCGGAGGGCGTGGTGCGGGTGTTGGCCATGATCAGACAGCCTCTCCCTGACGGGCGGCCGCGAGGCGGACCGCGTCGAGGATCTTCTCGTAGCCCGTGCAGCGGCAGAGGTTGCCGGACAGGGCCTCACGGATGTCCTGGTCGGACGGGTCGGCGTTGCTCTCCAGGAGGGCGTCGGCCTGGACCAGCAGACCCGGGGTGCAGAAACCGCACTGGACGGCGCCGGCGTCGATGAACGCCTGCTGGATGTTGGAGAGCTCGGCGCCCTCACCGGTCTGGGAGTCGGTGCCCTTGGCGGACCACTGCTTGGCCTCGTCCGTGGAGACGCCCTGGGAGCCGCCGCACGCGCCGGTGCCGCAGGCGTGGCCGTGCGCGTCGCGCTGCTTGGCGAAGTCCGCCAGGCCCTCGACGGTCACGACGTCGCGGCCCTCGACCTGGCCGGCCGCGACCAGGCAGGAACAGACCGGCACTCCGTCGAGACGGACGGTGCAGGAACCGCACTCGCCCTGCTCGCAGGCGTTCTTCGAGCCGGGAAGGCCCAGACGCTCGCGCAGCACGTAGAGGAGGGATTCGCCCTCCCACACGTCGTCGGCTTCCTGCGGACGACCGTTGACAGTGAAATTGACGCGCATGGTTACGCAGCCCCTTCAAGCGAGCGGCCGTTGTCGCCGCGGTACTGCTCCCACGTCCAGACGAGCTGACGGCGAGCAAGGATGCCAACCGCGTGACGGCGGTACTTCGCCGTGCCGCGGACGTCGTCGATCGGGTTGCACGCGCCGGAGGCGAGCTCACCGAACTGCTTGGCGATCGACGGGGTGATGACCTTGCCGTTGTCCCAGAAGCCGCCCTCTTCGAGCGCGGCGTTCAGGAACTCCTCCGCGGCCTTGGCCCGGATCGGGGTGGGGGCGGCGGAGGCGATGCCCGTACGCACGGTGCGGGTGTCGGTGTGCAGCGCGAGGCCGAAACCGCAGACGGCGATGACCATCGCGTTGCGGGTGCCGACCTTCGAGTACTGCTGCGGGCCCGTGGCGTTCTTGATGTGGACCGTCTTGATGAGCTCGTCGGCGGCGAGCGCGTTGCGCTTCACACCGGTGTAGAACTCGTCGATCGGGATGAGGCGGGTGCCGCGCACCGACTCGACCTCGACGTGGCAGTCGGCGGCGAGCAGGGCGGGGTGGGAGTCACCGGCGGGCGAGGCGCAACCGAGGTTGCCGCCGACACCGCCGCGGTTGCGGATCTGCGGGGACGCGACCGTGTGCGAGGCGAGCGCGAGACCCGGCAGCGTACCGCGCAGGTTCTCCATGATCTGGGTGTACGGGACGGAGGCGCCGAGCTTGGTGACCTCCTCGCCGACCTCCCACTCCCGCAGCAGCTCGATGCGGTTGAGGTCCAGGAGGTATTCCGGACGGCGGTGATCGAAGTTGATCTCGACCATGATGTCGGTGCCACCCGCAATCGGCACAGCTGTGGGGTACTCGGCCTTCGCGGCGAGTGCCTCCTCCCAGCTGGCGGGGCGAAGGAAGTCCATGTCGGCTCTCTTCTTCTTAGTCGGGTCGTTCACTTCAAGCCAGGAGGCCGAAGGGCCCTCGACTGGTCGTTCACGTGCTGTTAACGCGGTGTGGAGCCAGTACACAAGCCCGGCGTCCCTCGGGTGCAGTCACCGAAACCATGAAGGAGTTGGCTGGCGGCCTCCTTCGTCTTGTAGATTCGTATGAAAGGCAGGATGCGACGACCTGCCCGATTTCCAACGGCAACATTCGAGACAGATCGGCGGCGACATCATGCGGCTGCGCGCACTGCTGGAAACCGAGGCGCTGGGGCTGCGGCTGCTGGGCGGCGAGGAAGAACTCGACCGGACGGTCCGCGGGGTCATGACGACCGACCTGAGGGATCCCAGCCGATACCTGTCGGGGGGAGAACTTGTCCTCACGGGGCTGGCATGGCGAAGAAATTCAGCCGACTCCGAGCCATTCGTACGAATCCTCGCGAGCGCGGGAGTGGCGGGCCTCGCGGCCGGCGAAGCGGAACTGGGAGACATCCCCGACGATCTGGTTTCAGCCTGTCGGCGCAACCGGCTCCCGCTCTTCGCGGTGAACGAGGACGTCGCGTTCGCCACCATCACGGAATACGTGGTGCGGCAGGTTTCCGGGGAACGCGCGGGCGACCTGGCGGCGGTCGTGGACCGCCACCGGCGTCTGATGACCTCGGGCCCCGCGGGCGGCGGACCCGATGTGGTGCTGGATCTGCTCACCACGGACCTCGATCTGCGGGCCTGGGTGCTCTCGCCCACCGGACGGCAGATCGCCGGGGCCGGCGAGCCGCTCGCTCCGGGCATCTGCGCGGCGCTGGCCGGCGAACACCTCGCGGCGGTCCGGACCGGCCGCAGGGGTCCGCACCGGATGTCCATCCAGGGTATTACGTACTCCCTCTTCCCGATCAGGGGACACGGCCGGGGCCCGGCCGCCGCAGCGCGTGACGTGCGCGAGAGCGTGCTGTCCGACTGGCTGCTGGCCGTCGAGGCGGACGCGGGCGACTGGCCCGCCGAGCGCCTGGACCTGCTCCAGGGCGTCACCCAGCTCATCGCGGTGGAGCGGGACCGCCGCGACGCGGCCCGCACGGTGCGCCGCCGCCTGGCGCAGGAGGTGCTGGAGCTGGTCCAGACGGGCGCTCCGCCCGCCGAGATCGCCGCCCGCCTGCGGGTGGCCGCGCCCGTCCTGCTGCCCGGCCTGGGCGGCGCCCCGCACTGGCAGGTCGTCGTGGCGCGGGTGGACTGGGAGGGCGGGGACATCCCCGGCGGCCCGGTGGCCCAGTCGCTGCTGGAGGAGATCCTGGTCGACCCGTCGATGGCCGGACCCGAACCGTCCGACCGGATCGCGGTGGCCCATGCGGGTGACGAGGCGATCGCCCTAGTGCCGCTGCCCGCGCTCTCCGGCGACGCCGGCGAGGACAAGGGCCCGGACTCCGCCCTGCACGCCGACGTGCTCCTGGCGGCCGTACGCGCGCCCCTGGCGGCCGGCCTGGCCGACGACGGCCGGCTCACCCTCGGCGTCAGCGCGGCCGTGCACTCCGCCGAGGGGCTGCGCGGGGCGCTGGAGGAGGCCCGGCACGCCCGCCGGGTCGCGGCGGCCCGGCCCGGCCGGGTCTGCGCGGCCGGCCACCACGAGCTGGCCTCGCACGTCCTGCTGCTGCCGTTCGTGCCGGACGACGTCCGCCGCGCCTTCACGGCCCGCCTGCTGGACCCGCTGCGCGACTACGACCGCAGGCACCGGGCGGAGCTCATCCCGACCCTGGAGGCGTTCCTGGACTGCGACGGCTCCTGGACGCGCTGCGCGACGCGGCTGCACCTGCACGTCAACACGCTGCGCTACCGGGTCGGGCGAATCGAGCAGCTGACGGGCCGGGACCTTTCGCGCCTGGAGGACAAGCTCGATTTCTTCCTCGCGCTGCGCATGAGCTGACCAATTCCCTGATCGCGGGGGGTGGTCCCGGGAGGGGCCGGGCCGGGCCGGCTGACGAGCCGTCCGGACTTTGTGAAAGAGTTCACCCGACCCCTTGGCCGATGCGCCCGATCCGTGCTCTCATTTCGCCCCAGGGCTCAACGACGTGCTGCTTGGTTGCTTCGGGGAGGGCACTGTGGCGGATACCGCCATGTCCGGTGCGGGATCTACGGGGGGCGACGACCCCCTCCAGCGGGCGATATGGCGGCTGCGCTCGCGCGGCTGTTGGACGGACGCGGCGGCCCTGCTGACGCCGCACGCGGACGAGGCGGGGGCGGCGGTGCAGCGCACCGCGCTCCTGGTGGAGCGGTGCCTGTTCACCGGCCAGGGCTGGTCCGACGCGGAGGACGCGCTGCGGGTGGCCGAGGCCGTGGCCCACGACGACGACGAACGGGGCGCGGCGGCCTGCGAGCGGGGCCAGCTGGCGTACGCGGCGACCGTGCTCGGCGTACGGGACCGGGCGGACGAGGCCCGCTCGGCGCTGGGCCGCGCGGCCGCCCTGCTGTCCCCCGGGTCGCGGACGCGCCCGCTGCTGGACTTCCGGCGGGGGCTGGTCGCCGAGCACCTGGCGGACGCCCCGCAGGCGGCCCGGCCGGCGTACCACCGCGCGCACACGGGCGCGTTGGCCCACGGGGACACGCTGCTGCTGTCCTTCACGTGGCGCCACCTCGCCGCACTGGCGCTGCGGGACGGCGAGGTCGCCGAGGCCCGCAAGGGCTTCTCGGAGTCCCTGCGGATCCGGGAGGACCTGGGGTTCCTGGTCGGCACGGCCCCCGCACTGGCGGCGCTGGCCGAGGTGGAACCGGAGCCCGAGGCCGCCCGGCTGCGCGCGGAGGCCCGGCGCCTGTTCCACCTGCTGGGCGGCATCCCGACATGGCTGGCGGACCAGCTGGCCCCGGCGGCATAGGGCGGCGCAGGGAGCGCCGCGTGGGCGTGGGCCGGCATCCCGGCGGCGTCGCGTGCCTCAGGCGGCCGCCGCCATCCCAGGCGGGCGTCGCGCCCTCAGGCGGGTGTCCGGGCATCCCAGGCGGGCGTCGCGACCCTCAGGCGGGCGTCGGCATCCCAGCCGGGCTCGGCCGCTCCAGCCGGGCATCGAGCCCCAGCCCTGCGTCGGCGGTCTCATGCCCGCGTAGACGGTCCAAGGCCGGCGTCGGCGTCTCAGACCCGCGTCGGGGGTCCAAGGCCGACGTCGGGAGTCCAAGGCCGGCGTCGGCGGTCTCAGGCCGGCGAGCCCGCGAAGTGCTCGCGTACGAGCGACTCCACCACCAGGAGGTCCTGCGCGATCAGGGCCTCCAGCAGGGCCGAGTGCTCGGCCGCGTCGGCCACCAGGTCGGCGCGGCGCACGCGCGGGGCGCCGGGCAGGGGCCACTGGGCGCGCCGGTGCAGTTCCTCCGCGATCTGCGCCAGCTGGCCGTTGCCCGACAGGGAGAGCACGGCCCGGTGGAAGGCCCGGTCGGCGTCCGCGTACCGGGGCAGGTCCCCCTCGGCGGCGGCCTCGGCGGTGGCGAGGGCGGCCGGACGCAGGGACTCCCAGGTCGCGGCGGGTACCGAGCGGGCCAGCCGGAGCATCACGGGCACTTCGATCAGGGCCCGGACCTCGGACAGTTCCGCCTGGGTGCGCGGCGTGCGGCTCAGCACCCGGAAGCCCCGGTTGGGCAGGCATTCCACCGCCCCCTCCAGCGCCAGCTGCTGCATCGCCTCGCGGACGGGGGTCGCGGAGACCCCGAACCGCTCGCCGAGCGCGGGGCCCGAGTAGATCTCCCCCGGCGCCAGCTCCCCGTCCACGAGGGCGGCACGCAGCGCTTCGAGGACCTGTCCGCGCACCGAATGGCGCAGCACCTTCTGCGGCGGGATCAGGGGCTTGCCGGGCGCCGCCTGCGCCGCCGGTCCTTCCGGCTCTTCCGGCTCTTCCGACACCAGGGCATGGG
Source organism: Streptomyces sp. NPDC012794 (assembly GCF_042901085.1). Lineage (NCBI taxonomy): Bacteria > Bacillati > Actinomycetota > Actinomycetes > Kitasatosporales > Streptomycetaceae > Streptomyces > Streptomyces sp. NPDC012794. The sequence goes on along the minus strand of NZ_JBIBCI010000029.1, from coordinate 8,185 downwards.
CCGCTTCGTGCACTCGGTCCTCCTCCGGGTCTCGACCGGTTCCGAGGATAGGTGACGGGCCGGCGGGCGTCGCGGACGCGAACTGCGGGGAGGAACCGGGCGGTCCCGGCCTCCCCACACCACCGGAGATCCGTTAAGGTAAGGCTTACCTTCTCTCTCACGACGTGCGATTCGGTGGTCCGCCATGCCCGGCTCGGCTGTTCCCGCCCCGCTCCCGTCCGCATCCGCCCCGGCCGGCTCTCCGGTGGCACGTGCGTACGAGCGCCTGGCGGCCGCCCATCCAGGCCTGCGGGCCGAGGAGCGCGGCGCGCACGAACCCCTCCCTCGCGGTGCGGGCTGGGTCGGCGCGCACGAGCTCGCGGCGGGCGGCGAGGCCCTGGACGCCCACCTCGCCTGGGACGAGGCCCAGGTCCTGCGGGACCACGGGCGCCGGGGCCGGCCCGACGTGGTGGCCGGCTTCGGGCTCCACCGGTACGCCTGGCCGGCCTGCCTGCTGATCACCGTTCCGTGGTTCCTGGAGCGCCGGGTGCCCCGGCTGCCCGTGGACCGGGTGGCCTTCCACCGGACCCAGGGGCGGATGTCCGTACGGGTGGAGGAGTTCGCCTGCCTGCCGGACGACCCGGCGGCCTCCCTCCCCGGGGCACGGGTCGTGCCCGGCGAGGAGGCCCTGCGCGAGGAGGTGCGGGCAGCGGTGGCCCAGCACCTCGGACCGCTGCTGGAAGGTTTCGGCCCGCGGATGCGCCGCGGCCGCCGCGCGCTGTGGGCGATGGCCGCCGACGAGGTGGTCGAGGGGCTCTGGTACGTCGGGAGCCTGCTCGGCGAGGAGCGGCGGGCCGTGCGCGAGCTGGAACTGCTGCTGCCGGGCGCGCTCGCCCCGTACACGGCCGGCGCCGGCTTCCGGGCCCTCGCCGGTGCCGGCGGGGCGGAGATCACCACCCGGGACCGGGCGAGCTGCTGCTTCTTCTACACGATCCGCCCGGAGGACGCCTGTACGACCTGCCCGCGCACCTGCGACGCGGACCGCGTCACCCGGCTCACGGCGGCCACCGGCTGAACCCACTCGTACGGATGAAGTGGATTCGAACTCAACCCCTCCTGCACGAGCGCCAGTTCGACCCACAACACCCTATCCGACGGGACCCGCCCCCCGATGGCGTCCACTTGCCCCGAAACCCACGTGCACCACTGACCGGCTGCGCCACTATGGCGCCCGGAAAGCCGCATACGCGAGGCAAGGGACATCCGCATGAGACTGACCGACATATCGCTGGACTGGCTGCTGCCCGGCAGCCTGTTGATCCTGGGCGTGCTTGCGGCAGTGGCGGTGCTGGCCCGGGGCAAGCGTGAGGGCGAGAAGGCGGCGGCCGAGGACAGCTGGGAACGCAGCGAGGAACGCCGCCGCCGCAAGGAGGCCGTCTACGGGACCGCCTCCTACGTCCTGCTCTTCTGCTGCGCGGCGGTGGCCGCCGCGCTCTCCTTCCACGGGCTGGTCGGCTTCGGCCGACAGAACCTGAACCTCACCGGAGGCTGGGAGTACCTGGTCCCCTTCGGTCTCGACGGCGCCGCCATGTTCTGCTCGGTGCTCGCCGTCCGCGAGGCCAGCCACGGCGACGCGGCCCTCGGCTCCCGGATGCTGGTCTGGCTGTTCGCCGGGGCGGCGGCCTGGTTCAACTGGGTGCACGCACCTCGGGGTTCGGGCCACGACGGGGCACCGCAGTTCTTCGCCGGGATGTCGCTCTCGGCGGCGGTGCTCTTCGACCGGGCCCTCAAGCAGACCCGCCGCGCGGCACTGCGCGAGCAGGGCCTGATCCCCCGCCCGCTGCCGCAGATCCGCATGGTCCGCTGGCTGCGGGCGCCCCGGGAAACCTTCGGCGCCTGGTCGCTCATGCTGCTGGAGGGGGTGCGCACCCTCGACGAGGCGGTGGACGAGGTGCGCGAGGACAAGAAGGAGCGCGAACAGGACCGGCACCGCAGGCGGGAACAGCACCGCCTGGACCGCGCCCACATCAAGGCGCTGGGCCGGCAGAACAGGGCCTTCGGGCGGCCCCGGGGACGTCAGGTCGACCTGCCGGGGCTCGCTCCCGGGTCGGGCTCCGCGCCGGTCGGCGCGGAGCCCGCCATATCGGAAGCGGGACAGCTGCCCCTGCGCCGAAGGCCCTCACTGCAGGCCGTGAACGGAACCGAACCCCTTGATCCGCCCGGCCCCCGGACGGTGGACCTCACCGCCGAGGACGACACCCAGACGATCCCCCGGCTCGACTCCCTGGAGCGCAAACTGAAGGACCTGGAGCAGCAGTTCGGCTGACCGGACCGCGTGCACGGAGGCGGGGTGCCCCCGGGGTGCCCCGCTGCCGCACGCTCAGGCCCGGCCCGTGCCCGTCACCCCCAGATCGAACCAGACCACCTTGCCGCGCCCCGGCCCGAGCGGGTCCACGCCCCAGTCGTCGGCCAGCGCCTGCATCAGGACCAGTCCGCGGCCGTGCGTACCGTCGTCGGCGGACGGTACGTACGGCCGGGGCAGGAGTGCGACGTGGTCGCGGACCTCGACCCGGAGGCGGCCGCCCCTGAGGCTCGCGGACACCTCGGCACCCTGTTCGGTGTGCACGAGGGCGTTGGTGACGACCTCGGTGATCAGCAGTTCGGCCACGTCGGCCGTCTCGCCGCGGCAGCGGTGCCGCAGCAGCTCCCGCAGGGCCCGGCGCACCTCGCCCACGGCCTTCAGGTCGGCCCGGCGCACGCTGCGCGTCATCTCGGCGCGGTCCTGCCCGGCGCCCGTCGACGGCTCCCGCGCCAAGGGCCCTTCGGTCCTCCACGTCTTTCCGGTCTTCGCCCCCACCCGCACGGCGACATACCTCCCCGTATAGCGCTGCCCGTGGTCTCGAACAGGTCTACGGAATGCATGCCCCTGGCGACGGTCCGCACTCCTTCGGGCTCAAGGCCTGGGCACGTTGCGGAGGTTGGAACGAGCCATGTGGACCATCCGGCCGACCCCGCCGTCCAGCACGATCTTGCTTGCGGACAGTGCGAATCCGGTCACCATCCCGGCGCTGATCTTCGGCGGGATCGACAGGGCGTCGGGGTCGGTCACCACGTCCACCAGCGCGGGCCCCTTGTGCCGGAACGCGTCCTTCAAAGCGCCCGTGAGCTGCTTGGGCTTCTCCACCCTCACCGCGTAGGCGCCCGCCGCGCGGGCGATCGATGCGAAGTCCGGATTGTGGTTCGTCGTTCCGTACGAGGGAAGGCCGGAAACCATCATCTCCAACTCCACCATGCCCAGGGAGGAGTTGTTGAAGAGAACCACTTTGACGGGCAGGTCGTACTGCACCAGGGTGAGGAAATCTCCCATCAGCATCGAGAAACCGCCGTCACCCGACATCGACACCACTTGACGGCGGCGGTCCGTGAACTGTGCGCCGATGGCCTGCGGGAGGGCATTGGCCATGGAGCCGTGGCTGAAGGAGCCGATGATGCGCCGCTTGCCGTTCGGGGAAAGATAGCGCGCCGCCCAGACGTTGCACATGCCCGTGTCCACGGTGAACACCGCGTCATCGTCGGCCAGTTCGTCGAGCACGGAGGCCACGTACTCGGGGTGGATCGGCATGTGCTTCTCCACCTTGCGCGTGTACGCCTTCACCACCCCCTCCAGCGCGTCCGCGTGCTTCTTCAGCATCCGGTCCAGGAAGCGGCGGTCCTCCTTGGGCCGCACCCTCGTGTTCAGCGCGCGCAGGGTCTCCCGCACGTCCCCCCAGACCGCGAGGTCCAACTGGGAGCGGCGGCCGAGATGTTCGGGCCGGATGTCCACCTGGACGATCTTCACGTCGTCGGGGAGGAAGGCGTTGTACGGGAAGTCCGTGCCGAGCAGGACCAGCAGGTCGCACTCGTGCGTGGCCTCGTAGGCGGCACCGTAGCCCAGCAGACCGCTCATACCGACGTCGTACGGATTGTCGTACTGGATCCATTCCTTGCCGCGCAGGGCGTGGCCGACGGGGGCCTTGACCCGGCCGGCGAACTCCATGACCTCGGCGTGCGCGCCCGCGGTACCGCTGCCGCAGAAGAGCGTCACCCTGCCGGCCTCGTCGACCAGCCGGACCAGCTTCTCGATCTCCTCGTCGCCGGGCCGTACGGTCGGCCGGGCCGTCACCAGGGCGTGCTCCACCGCCTTCTCCGGAGCCGGCTGCGCGGCGATGTCCCCGGGCAGCGCGACGACGCTGACACCGCCGCGGCCGATGGCGTGCTGGACGGCGGTCTGGAGCAGCCGGGGCATCTGCGCCGGGTTGGAGATCAGCTCGCTGTAGTGGCTGCACTCGCGGAACAGCTGGTCGGGGTGGGTCTCCTGGAAGTAGCCGAGCCCGATCTCGCCGGAGGGGATGTGCGAGGCGAGCGCGAGGACGGGGGCCATGGAGCGGTGGGCGTCGTACAGGCCGTTGATCAGGTGGAGGTTGCCGGGCCCGCAGGAGCCCGCGCAGGCGGCGAGCCGGCCGGTGATCTGGGCCTCGGCGCCCGCCGCGAACGCGGCCGTCTCCTCGTGGCGGACCTGGATCCACTCGATGCCACCCGTCCGGCGGATCGCGTCGACGACGGGGTTCAGGCTGTCGCCGACGACTCCGTACATCCGGCGCACGCCCGCGCGCACGAGGATGTCCACGAACTGCTCCGCCACGTTCTGCTTGGCCATGGAAGGCGCCCTTTCCGGTTCCTCGCGAGCCGTGTGCGCCTTCCATCCACGCACGTCCCGCCCGGCTACGCCTCCCAGAGCGCGACGGCCGTCCGGTCGTCGGCGTAGCCCTTGAGGCGGAGCTGGGCGTCCGCGAGGAAGGCCGCCAGGCCCGGCGGCTCCCCCTGCGACCAGCGGGCGGCGAGCTCGGCCGGGAGCAGGCTCTCCTCCCGCATCGGCTCCGCGAGGCCGCCGGAGCAGAGCAGCAGGGTGTCACCCGGGCGGGCCACGGACGCCCGGAACCGGAAGGCGCCGCCCGGCGCCCCGGTGGCCGGATCGGCGCCCTCCAGGTCCTGCCAGCGGCCGGCGCGCAGCCGGAAGGCCCCGCCCGCACCGGCACCGAAGGAGACCCGGTGGGGGCAGTGCGGGTCCAGGGGCAGCAGGAGCCCGCGCAGCCCGGCGGTGTACGCCTCCTCCGAGAGCCCGAGTTCGGCGGCGCGGGCCCGCAGCCGCCCGTAACCCCGGTCGGTGAGGCGCTGGAGCCCCGACAGCAGGGCCTCGCGCCGGCCCGCCCGGATGTCCTCGGCCAGCCGCTCCCGGCTGCGCCCGACGGCCGCCGCGACGAGGTGGCCCAGCTCGGCGGCGGCCTCGCGGGCGCCGGGCGCGGACCGGTCCCCGCCTGCCAGGACCACCAGCACGAGCGCTTCGTCGCCGCTGCCGAAGCGGGCGGTGAGCAGGAAGTCCCGCCGGGCCTCGCCCCGGTAGCGGGCGGAGTCCCCGCGCAGCGAGGCGGCCCGCAGGGTGTACGTGCCGTAGCGGGCGCCCTCCAGGACGGTGTCCGGGGTCAGGAAGTCGAGCGCGGCAGGGTCGGCCGCGGGCAGTGCCCCCGGCTCGGCGGCGTAGGTGGGGGCGCGGTCCCCGAGGTGGCGCACCGCGGGCCGCTCCGGCTCGGGCCCCCGTTCGGGTGGCGGGGCGCAGCCCGGGCCGGGCGCCGGCGGCACGGCCACGTCCCCCCGCGCGTACCCGGTCTCGCCCTCCACCCGCCGATCGGCCGCGGGGGGCGTCGTGCGCTGCGGGGGCAGGGGCGGGGCCGGGGGCGGCTCGGCGATGCGGTAGCCGGGCGGCGGCGCGGCCGGCGGCGGTACGGACGGCAGCCCCTGGGGGGCCGCAACCGCCGGCGGCGGCTGCCCATGCCCGGCGCCGACGGACACATCGGGCGGCTCCCGCCGGGGACCCGGCAGCGGGGGCCCGGCCGGCTCCGGGCCGGCCACCAGGACCGACGCCGAGCGGAAGCGCTGGTCCAGGGTCTCCCCCGGGTCGGGGGCGGGACCCTCCTCGGGGTCCTCGTACAGCTTCTGCCACCAGTCCTCGGCGCCCTGCTGACTCATGCCCCCATTCTCGGCCCGACCGGGCGACGGAAAACCCCGAATGCACGAAAAGGACCCCCTGGGCCACCACCCGGTGAACCCCTCCCGCCCCACCCCGCCGTCGGACGCTTCGCCCTCACCGGGCGAAACCACCTCATCCACCCCGCAAAGGGAGCCGCGGGGGAGCCGCCGTGACGGTGGAGCCGGGGATGCGGCGAAGATGGCAGCGGCGGGTTCGCGCCGTGGCCGCTCCCCGCCGGGAACGGCTTCCGGGGAGTGGGGTGGACGGGTTGCTGGGAGCGATAGGCCTGGACGAGGGCCAGGAATCGGCGTACCGCGCGCTGGTGGCACTGGGGGCGGCGGAGGTGCCCGACCTGGCACACCGGTTGACGCTGCCCGTGCCGCAGACCGAGCGGGCACTGCGGCACCTGGAACGCCACGGCCTCGCGGCCCGGTCCTCGGCACGCCCGGGCCGCTGGGTGGCGGCGCCGCCGGACGTCGCCCTCGGAGCCCTGCTGACGCAGCAGCGGCAGGAACTGGAGCGGGCCGAGACGGCCGCGGCGCTGCTCGCGCGCCAGTACCAGGCGGAAGCGGCCGAACCCTCCGTGCACGACCTGGTGGAGGTGGTGACGGGCGCGAGCGCCGTGGCCCACCGCTTCCTCCAGCTCCGACTGGGCGCGACGGAAGAGGTCTGCGCGCTGGTCAGCGGCCGGCAGGGGGCGGTGACCGGGCTGGACCACGAAGCCGCCGTACGGGGCGTCGAGTACCGGGTGGTCATCGAGCGCGAGGTGCTCACTCTGCCCGCCGGTATGCGGGAGGCCTCCAGCGCGCTGGCCCGCGGCGAACGGATCCGGGTGACGGGCGCGGTCCCCACGAAGCTGGTGATCGCGGACCGCACCCTCGCCATGGTCCCGCTGACGGCCCGCGGGGCGGAGCCGACGGCCCTGGTGGTGCACGCGTCGGGCCTGCTCGAATCGCTGCGCGGCCTCTTCGAGGCGGTGTGGCGGGAGTCCCTCCCCCTGAGGCTGGGCGTCACGGGCCACCCCGAGGAGAGCGACGGCGGCCCCGACACCACCGACCTGGAGATCCTCTCCCTGCTGCTGGCCGGGATGACGGACGCGAGCGTGGCCAAACACCTGGACCTGGGCCTGAGGACGGTCCAGCGGCGCGTGAAGGGGCTGATGGAGCTGACGGGCGTGACCACCCGGCTCCAGCTCGGCTGGCACGCGTACGAACGGGGCTGGGTGGCCCGATAGGCGGGGGTCGGTCACGCTGAGCCCATGGATCTGCCTCAGCTGCTCCTGGTGGGGCTGGTGCTGCTGCTCGGGGTGCTGGGGGTGCTGGTCCCGGGAGTGCCGGGGACGTGGCTGGTCTGGGCGGGGCTGCTGTGGTGGTCCCTGCACGAGCGCGCCGCCGCCGCATGGGCGGTCCTGGTCGCCTCGACGGCCCTGCTGCTGGTCGTGCAGGTGGTGAAGTGGCAGCTGCCGCCGCGACGGCTGCGGAGTGTCGGGGTCACCCGCCGCATGGCGGCGTACGCGGGCGCGGGCGCGGTGGCCGGCTTCGTCCTGCTGCCGGTGCTCGGGGCGGTCCCGGGCTTCATGGGCGGCATCTACCTCTCCGAACGCCGCCGGCTGGGCACGCACGGCGAGGCGTGGGCGTCGGTCCGGGCGGTGATGCGGGCGGTGGGGACGAGCGTCCTGGTGGAGCTTTTCGCGTGTCTCCTGGTCACGGCGGCGTGGCTGGGAACGGTACTGGCCGGGTAGCCGGGCCACCGCTGCGCGGGGCCGAAGTCCCCTACCCACCCTTCGCCCGTTCCCCGAGGCTCCGCCCCGGCCCCCGCGCCTCAAACGCCGGCGAGGCTGAAGTTGCCGACCGAGCTGGATCCGCACACCTGCGCGGGCAAAGCCACGGGCGGGCGGCCGGACGACGGACGTGAGGGGCGGGGACGGGGTGGGGTGTCGTCCGGGGCTAAAACGAGATGAATTCGGCGCGCGGTCCCTCGCACAACCGGATCCGGAACAGGCGCCGAACATCGAAGCCCGCCCCGGACGACACCCCCCCCCCCCCCCCCCCCCCCCCCCCCCCCCCCCCCCCCCCCCCCCCCCCCCCCCCCCCCGCCCCCCCCCCCCCCCCCCCCCCCCCCCCCCCGGGGTCCGGGGCGGCG
>NZ_JBIBCI010000028.1:0-52123 GCF_042901085.1 Streptomyces sp. NPDC012794 | reverse complement strand
GGGGGGGGGGGGGGGGGGGGGGGGGGGGGGGGGGGGGGGGGGGGGGGGGGGGGGGGGGGGGGGGGGGGGGGGGGGGGGGGGGGGGGGGGGGGGGGCGGGGGGGGGGGGGGGGGGGGGGGGGGGGGGGGGGGGGGGGGGGGGGGGGGGCGGGGGGGGGGTGTCGTCCGGGGCGGGCTTCGATGTTCGGCGCCCGTTCCGGGTTTTGGTTGTACGGGGCACCGCGCGCCGAATTCATCTCGTTTTAGCCCCGGACGACACCCCACCCCGTCCCCGCCCCCTCACGTAGCAACTCCGGGTTGGCCGGCCCCCTCAGCCTCGCCGGCGTTTGAGGCGCGGGGGGGGCTGGGGGCGGAGGCCCCAGGGGACGGGGCGCGCAGCGGGGCGCACGGACGGCCCGGCCAGGGCAAGGGCCTACCCACCGGTAGAGCCGTCTGGCAAGCTGCCGCCCATGACTTCGGACCGGGCCCGGTACGACCGGGCGACCGCGCATCTCGACGCGCCCCTGGCCATCGTGGACCTGGACGCCTTCGACGCCAACGCCGACGATCTCGTGCGGCGGGCCGGCGGGAAGCCGGTCCGGGTCGCGAGCAAGTCCGTGCGGTGCCGGGCGCTGCTCGAACGGGTGCTGGCCCGGCCGGGGTTCGCCGGGGTCATGTCGTACACCCTCGCCGAGTCGCTGTGGCTCGCCCGGTCCGGGTTCGAGGACGTGCTGCTCGCCTACCCTTCCGCCGACCGGGGCGGGTTCGCGGAGCTGACCGGTGACGCGAAGTTGGCTTCCGCGGTGACGGTGATGGTGGACGACCCCGCGCAGTTGGACCTCATCGACCGGGCGCGGGGCGGTGGGGCCGAGGTGGTGCGGGTGTGCCTGGAGCTGGACACGGCCCTGCGGTTGCTCGGCGGGCGGGTGCGGGTCGGGGCGCGGCGGTCGCCTCTGCGGGAGCCGGGGCAGCTGGCGGAGCTGGCGGCGGCGGTGGCGGCGCGGCCGGGGTTCCGGGTGGTGGGGCTGATGGGCTACGAGGGGCATGTGGCCGGCGTCGGGGACGCGCTGGCCGGGCGGCCGGTGCGTTCGCGGGTGATCCGGCTGATGCAGGGCGCGGCGCGCAAGGAGCTGGCGGTGCGGCGCGCCGAGGCGGTGCGGGCCGTGCGGGCGGTGGTGGGGGAGCTGGAGTTCGTCAACGGCGGCGGGACGGGCAGCGTCGCGGAGACGGCGGCGGAGGAGGCGGTGACGGAGATCGCCGCCGGGTCGGGGCTGTACGTACCGCGGCTGTTCGACAACTACACGACGTTCCGGGGGCGTCCGGCGGCGCTGTTCGCGCAGCCGGTGGTCCGGCGGCCCGGGGTGGGGGTGGTGACGGTGCTGGGCGGTGGCTATCCGGCTTCCGGGGCGGCGGGGGCCGACCGGCTGCCGGTGCCGTACCTGCCGGCCGGGCTGCGCTACGACCCGCAGGAGGGCGCGGGCGAGGTGCAGACCCCGCTGCTGGGGAGCCCGGCCGACGACCTGCTGATCGGCGACCGGGTCTGGTTCCGGCACGCGAAGGCCGGTGAGCTGTGCGAACGGTTCGACACCCTGCACCTGGTGGAGGGCGACCGGGTGACCGGGTCCGTTCCGACGTATCGGGGTGAGGGGCGGACGTTCCTCTAGAAGACCGTGTCCGTCTGGTCGGGGACGATGCTCGCGTCGGGGCGGCGGACGGGGGCCGGTGTGCCGTCGTGGTCGGTGTAGCCGGTGGTGGAGCAGGGGTAGGGGCCGGGCTTCTGCTTCTTGGGTTCGATGAACATCGGGTTCACGATCCACTTGCCGTCGCTGTTGTCGTAGGCGCGGCACATGAGTTCGTTCTTGTTGCGGTTGATGACCAGGCGCAGGGCGGTGGCGTCGCGCAGGAAGGAGATGTCGGTGTCGGAGTCGCCCGCGGCGAAGACCTGGCGGCGGGCGGGCGGCTGGACCTTCTCGGCGGCGCGGCCGCGGACGCCGAAGACCTCCTGGTTGATCCAGCAGCGCTTGCCGTCGATGTAGGTGGTCATCGTGTCTGCGCCGTCGGGGACGGATCCGCAGCCCTGGAAGTGGCTGGTCAGCCTGCCGTCGCGGGTGGTGTTGCGGATGCCGATGACGTGGTCCGCCGCGATGCCTACGTCCTGGGCCCAGACCTCGACGACGGGCTGCGGGGAGGCGGAGCTGATCCAGACGTCGAAGCCGGCGCGCCGGAGCGTCTCGATCAGGTCGCGCTGCTGGTCGTAGTAGCGGACCCAGGCGGTGGCGGTGCCGGTGCCCACCCGCTGCACGGCGCCGATGGGCGCGGCGAGGTTCTCGGTGCGGGCGGCGGCCGCGAAGCCGCGTACCTCGTCGGCGGCCCAGCCCTGCATCAGCTGCGGCAGCCAGGCGTAGGCGGGGTCGGTCGTACGGCGGTCCCAGCCGGCGAAGGCGGCGGCGCCGGTGCGGGTGGCGGAGGTGCCGTAGACGGTGTGGAGTTCGTCGGCGCAGGCGGCGCCCTCGGGGGTGCCGGTGGGCAGGGGGGCGCCGGGGCGGGCGAGGGGGCCGCAGGCGGTGGCGAGGGCCTGGGCAGCGGCCGGGGTGAGGTGGCGGCTGGTGGTGCTCCAGTCGCCGCCGTGGGGCTGGCGGACCTTTCCGTTGCGCAGGAGCCAGAACATGGTGGCGTCGCCGACGTCGTTCTTGACGACGGTGTTGTCCCAGTCGAAGACGGCGACGGGTCTGGCGCGGTGCGGGCGGTGCGGGGCGCAGTCGCCGTACCGGTCGATGAGCTGCTGGAGGCGGGCCCGGTTGTCCCCGTACCAGCCCGCGCCGGGTTCCGGGGTGGTGCAGGCGGTGGGTGCGGCCTGGGCGGGGGCGGCGGTGGTGAGGGTCGCGGCGGCCGTCGCGACGGCGGCGGCGAGGGTCTGGAGCCGTCGGGCGGGGGAGGGTCGGGTCACGTGGGCTGGTGCTCCTGTTCTCGTACGGGATCGCCGGGGACGGTGGAGCACGGCGGCCGGGCGTCGTGGACGCCCGGCCGCCGTCGAGGGGGTGAGCCGGCCTACAGGGGGGTGACGTACGCGCCGGAGATGCCTCCGTCGACCAGGAAGTCGGTGGCGTTGATGAAGGAGGAGTCGTCGCTGGCGAGGAAGGCGACGGCGGCGGCGATCTCGGTGGGTTCGGCGAACCGGCCGAGCGGGATGTGCACGAGGCGGCGGGCGGCGCGCTCGGGGTCCTTGGCGAACAGTTCCTGGAGCAGGGGGGTGTTGACGGGGCCCGGGCAGAGGGCGTTGACGCGGATGCCCTCGCGGGCGAACTGGACGCCGAGTTCGCGGGACATGGCGAGGACGCCGCCCTTGGAGGCGGTGTAGGAGATCTGGGAGGTGGCGGCGCCCATGATGGCCACGAAGGAGGCGGTGTTGATGATGGAGCCGCGTCCCTGGCGCTGCATGTAGGGGAGGGCGGCCTTGCAGCAGAGGTAGACGGAGGTGAGGTTGACGTCCTGGACGCGGCGCCAGGCGTCGAGCTCGGTGGTGAGGATGGAGTCGTCGTCCGGGGGCGAGATGCCGGCGTTGTTGAAGGCGATGTCGACGGAGCCGTAGGTGTCGAAGGCCGTCTTGAAGAGGGCCTCCACCTGGTCCTTGTCGGTGACGTCGACCTGGACGAAGGTGCCGCCGACCTCCTCGGCGGCGGCCTTGCCGGCGGCCGGGTCGATGTCGGCGCAGACGACGTTGGCGCCTTCGGAGGCGAGGCGGCGGGCGGTGGCGAGACCGATGCCGCTGCCGGCTCCGGTGATGACGGCGGTGCGGCCGACCAGGCGGCGGCAGACGATCTCTTCGGTGCGGTCGGTCATGGGGTTCAGGCCTCCGTGCTGATGAAGACGTTCTTGGTCTCGGTGAAAGCGGTGAGGGCGTCGGGTCCGAGCTCGCGGCCGAGGCCGGACTGCTTGTATCCGCCGAAGGGGGTCCAGTAGCGGACGCTGCTGTGGGAGTTGACGGAGAGGTTGCCGGCCCGGACGGCGCGGGACACGCGCAGGGCGCGGCCGACGTCGCGGGTCCAGAGGGAGCCGGAGAGTCCGTACTCGGTCGCGTTGGCCAGGCGTACGGCGTCCTCCTCGTCCTCGAAGGGGAGGATGACGGCGACCGGGCCGAAGACCTCTTCGGCGGCGACGGGCGCGGTGGGGTCCACGTCCGTGACGAGGGTCGGCGGGTACCAGAAGCCGGGGCCCTCGGGGGCCTTGCCGCGGATGGTGCTGAGGTCGTCGGTGACGTACGAGCGGACGCGCTCCAGCTGGCCGCGGGAGATGAGCGGGCCCATCTGCGTCCTCTCGTCCAGCGGGTCGCCGACGACGACGGACTCGATGCCGGGGGCGACGAGCTCCAGGAAGCGGTCGTAGGCGGAGCGCTGTACGAGGATCCGGGTGCGGGCGCAGCAGTCCTGGCCGGTGTTGTCCAGGTAGGCCATGGGCGCGGCCGCGGCGGCGGCCTCCAAGTCGGCGTCGGCGAAGACGATGTTGGGGCTCTTGCCGCCGAGTTCGAGGGTGAGGCGCTTCACGCGGTCGGCGCACTTGGCCATGATCTGCTTGCCGACCCGGGTGGAGCCGGTGAAGACGATCTTCGCGACGCCGGGGTGTTCGACCAGCGCGTCGCCGGTGACCGCTCCGTGGCCGGGGAGCACCTGGAAGAGGTGTTCGGGGATCCCGGCTTCGAGGGCGAGTTCGGCGAGGCGCAGGGCGGTGAGGGGGGTGGTCTCGGCGGGCTTGAGGATGACGGCGTTGCCCGCGGCGAGGGCGGGTGCCAAGCCCCAGGCGGCGATCGGCATGGGGAAGTTCCACGGCGCGATCACGCCGATGACGCCGAGGGGTTCGAGGAAGGTGACGTCGATGCCCCCGGCGACGGGGATCTGGCGGCCGGAGAGGCGTTCCACTCCCCCGGCGGCGAAGTCGAGGAGGTCGCGTACGTTGCCGGCCTCCCAGCGGGCGTTGCCGATGGTGTGGCCGGCCTCGGCGACCTCCAGGCGGGCCAGTTCCTCGATGTGTCCGTCGACCACCGCCGCGAAGCGGCGCAGGAGCCGGGCCCGGTCCGCGGGGGGTGCCGCCGCCCAGGCGCGCTGGGCTCTGGCGGCCCGGGCGACGGCGTCGTCGACATCGTCCCGTGTGGCGGCCGGGACGGTGGCGACGGTTTCCTCGGTGGCCGGATTCAGTACTTCCAGCACATCGGACACGTGGGTGCCTTCCTGGTGTTCGGTTCGGGGTGGCTTCTACAGGCGTTCGAAGGAGCGGCGCAGCTCCCAGTCGGTGACCGCGGAGTCGTAGGCGTCGAGTTCGACGCGGGCCATGTTGCGGTAGTGGGCGACGACCTCGGGGCCGAAGGCCGCCTTGGCGATCTCGCTGTTCTCCCACAGTTCCGCGGCCTCGCGCAGGGTGGTGGGGACGTGGGCGAAGTCGGCGGTGTAGGCGTTGCCGCTGCAGGGGTCCGGCAGTTCGAGGCGGTTCTCGACGCCGTAGAGTCCTGCCGCGACCAGGCCGGCGACGGCGAGGTACGGGTTGACGTCCCCGCCGGGGAGGCGGTTCTCGAAGCGGGTGGAGCGGCCGTGGCCGACCACGCGCAGGGCGCAGGTGCGGTTGTCGACGCCCCAGGCGACGGCGGTCGGGGCGAAGGATCCGGGGCGGAAACGCTTGTACGAGTTGATGTTCGGGGCGTAGAGAAGGGAGAAGTCGCGCAGCGCGGCCAGCTGGCCGGCCAGGAAGTGCCGCATCAGCGGTGACATCCCGTCCGGGCCGTCCCCGGCCATGGCGTTGTGTCCTTCGGTGTCGGCGAGCGAGAGGTGGATGTGGCAGGAGTTGCCCTCGCGCTCGTCGTACTTGGCCATGAAGGTGAGCGAGACGCCCTCCTGGGCGGCGATCTCCTTGGCGCCGGTCTTGTAGACGGCGTGCTGGTCGCAGGTGGTGAGCGCCTCGTCGTAGCGGAAGGCGATCTCGTGCTGGCCGAGGTTGCACTCGCCCTTGGCGGACTCGACGACCAGGCCGGCGGCCTGCATCTCGTTGCGGATGCGGCGCAGGAGGGGTTCGACGCGGCCGGTGCCGAGGACGGAGTAGTCGATGTTGTACTGGTTGGCGGGGGTCAGGCCGCGGTAGTTGGCGTTCCAGGCCTGTTCGTAGGTGTCCTGGAAGACCATGAACTCCAGCTCGGTGCCGACCATGGCGGTGTAGCCGAGTTCGGCGAGGCGCTCCAGCTGGCGGCGCAGGATCTGGCGGGGTGCGGCGACGACGGGCGTGCCGTCGCTCCAGGCCAGGTCGGCCATGATGAAGGCGCTGCCGGGGTTCCACGGGATGCGGCGCAGGGTGGCGGGGTCGGGGTGCATGGCGAAGTCGCCGTAGCCGCGGTCCCAGGAGGACATCTCGTAGCCGTCGACGGTGTTCATGTCGGTGTCGACGGCGAGGAGGTAGTTGCAGCCCTCGGTGCCGTGGGCGAGGACCTCGTCGAGGAAGAACTGTGCGGCGAACCGCTTGCCCTGGAGACGTCCCTGCATGTCGGGGAAGGCCAGGACGACTGTGTCGATCTCACCGCTCGCGACGAGGGCACGGAGCTCCCCGGGCGCGAGCGGTGGCATGCGGTCTACCACTGGAATCTCTCCTTCGGTGAGCCGAGGAGGCCTAAGGTATTGAATAGAACCATTGCTTGGGAAGGGGAGGAGCCGAGATGACCGACACGGCGGATGGCGGTGGCGCGATCGCGCGGCTGAATCCCGTACTGCGGCAGGTGCGGGCGGGCAACGGTTTCGAGGAGGCTCTGGAGCAGATCCTCCAGGTGGTGCGGCTGGGCCTGGTGCCGGGCGGGGAACGGCTGCCGCCCGAGCGGGAGCTGGCGGAGCGGATGGGGATCAGCCGGGTCACCCTGCGCGAGGTGCTCAAGGTGCTGCAGGACCAGGGGCTGGTGGAGGCCCGGCGCGGACGGTACGGCGGAACGTTCGTGCTGGCCCGTCCCGACCCGCCGGCCGGCGGCGCCGAGGAGGAGCTGCGGCGGCGCGTGGCGGGCGTGGACATCGAGGACGCGCTGCGCTTCCGCGAGGTGCTGGAGGTGGGCGCGGCCGGGCTGTGCGCCTCGCAGGGGCTCTCCGAGGAGCAGGCGGAACGGCTGCTGACCGCGCTCGCCGCCACCCACGACGCCCCGCTCGCCGAGTACCGCCGCCAGGACACCCTCTTCCACCTCACCCTGTGCGAGCTGGCCGGCTCCGCCACCCTGACGGCCCAGTACGCCGCCGTCCGGGCGACGGTGAACGAGCTGCTGGACTGCATCCCGCTGCTGGTGCGCAATCTGGAGCACTCGCAGCAGCAGCACACGGCCCTGGTGGAGGCTGTGCTCGAACGCGACGCCGACGGGGCCCGCGCGGTGATGCGCGAGCACTGCTGCGGGACGGCGGCCCTGCTGCGCGGGTTCCTGTCCTGAGGCGGCGCGCGGGCGGGGCGACGGCTCCGGCGGGGCCGGAGAGGTTTTCGTAACCCCTGTTTAACGCGGGGGTCTTGCGCGTTCCCCGCCCATGGCGCAAAGGTACGCCTCACAACCATTGCATTGCCCTAGGCAGGAGCGCACATGGCCGACGACACCGCACCCGTGCCCGCATCCGCACCACCGGCCCTCGCGAAGGACGCCGCCGCGAAGAACGCCGACGCGGAGTACCTGGAGCGCCGCACCCTGCGCCGCGGCAGCGCCGGCTGGCTGCTGCTGACCGGGCTCGGCGTCGCGTACGTCGTCTCCGGCGACTTCTCCGGCTGGAACGTGGGCCTGGACAAGGGCGGTTTCGGCGGGCTGGCCATCGCCACGGTCCTCATGGGCGCGATGTACGCCTGCCTGGTGTTCTCCCTCGCCGAGCTGTCCACCATCCTGCCGACGGCGGGCGGCGGCTACGGCTTCGCCCGCCGCGCGCTCGGCCCGTGGGGCGGTTTCCTCACCGGCACCGCCATCCTCATCGAGTACGTCCTGGCCCCGGCGGCGATCGTCATCTTCATCGGCGACTACGTCGAATCGCTCGGCCTGTTCGGACTGACCTCCAGCTGGCCGGTCTACCTCGGCTGCTTCGTCGTCTTCATCGGCGTGCACCTGTGGGGCGTGGGCGAGGCGCTGCGCTTCAGCCTCGTCGTCACCGCCGTGGCCGTGGCCGCGCTGCTGATCTTCGCGCTCGGGGCGCTCACCGAGTTCGACGCGGGCTCGCTGGACGACATCGCCGTGGACACGAGCGCGTTCGGCTCCAGTTCCTGGCTGCCCTTCGGGGTCCTCGGCATCTGGGCGGCCTTCCCCTTCGGCATGTGGTTCTTCCTGGGGGTCGAGGGCGTGCCGCTGGCCGCCGAGGAGGCCAAGGACCCGGTCCGCGCCATGCCGAAGGCCCTCGCCATCTCCATGGGCGTCCTCGCCCTCCTCGCCCTGATCACCTTCTTCGCCGCCACCGGCGCCCAGGGCGCCGACGCCGTCAGGACCGCCGGAAACCCCTTGGTCGTGGCCCTGGAGGGGGACGGCGGACCGACCGCGCTCAGCCGCTTCGTCAACTACGCCGGACTCGCCGGCCTGGTCGCCTCCTTCTTCTCCCTCATCTACGCGGGCTCGCGCCAGCTCTTCGCCCTCTCCCGGGCCGGGTACCTGCCGCGCTTCCTCTCGCTCACCTCGAAGCGCAAGGCCCCGTACCTCGGACTGGTGATCCCCGGCGCCATCGGATTCGCCCTGGCTGCGGCCACCGGCGACGGTGCGCGGATGCTGAACATCGCGGTGTTCGGAGCGACCATCTCGTACGCCCTGATGGCCCTCTCGCACATCGTGCTGCGCCGCCGGGAGCCCGGCCTGGAACGGCCGTACCGCACCCCCGGAGGGGTCCTGACCTCGTCCGTCGCCTTCGCACTGGCCCTGTCGGCGCTGGTCGCCACCTTCCTGGTGGACCAGGACGCGGCGCTCATCGCCCTCGCCGTGTACGCCGTCGCCCTGGCCTACTTCGCCTTCTACAGCCGCCACCGCCTCGTGGCCTCGGCACCTGAGGAAGAAGCCGCCGCGCTGGCGGAAGCCGAGGCGGAGTTGACCCGCGACTGAAATCCTTAGCCCCGCACGCTGTCCGGCACCACCCTGGAGGTAATCCGTGCCCAGGCCGCTCATCGGCATCACCACCTACGTCGAGGAATCCACCCGCTACAACGTGTGGGACCTGCCCACGTCGCTCGTGCCCTCCGGGTACTACGAGCTCGTCCAGGCGGCGGGCGGGGCGGCCGTGCTGCTGCCGCCGGACGAACCGGAGCGGGCGGCGGAGGTGCTGGGCCGGCTGGACGGACTGATCGTCTCGGGCGGCCCGGACGTGGACCCGCGCCTCTACGGTGCCGCGCGCGACCCCCGTACGGGTCCCCCCGCGCGCGTCCGCGACGAATGGGAACTCGCCCTGATCGGGGCGGCCCTGGAGGCGGACCTGCCCGTGCTCGGGATCTGCCGGGGCATGCAGGCCCTGAACGTGGCCCTGGGCGGAACCCTGATCCAGCACATCGACGGGCACGTCCACACTCCGGGCGTCACCTCCTGGCACCCCGTCACCCCCGTTGCGGGCACCCGTTACGCGGAGCTGGTCCCCGAGAAGGCGGACGTCCCGACCTACCACCACCAGGCCGTGGACCTCCTGGGCCGGGGCCTGGTCGTCTCGGCCTACGCGGACGACGGCACGGTGGAGGCCATCGAGGACCCCGACCGTTCCCGCTACGTCCTGGGCGTCCAGTGGCACCCGGAGCGGGACAAGGACACCCGGGTGATGGACTCCCTGATCGAGGCCGCCGCCGACCGTCGCGCGGCACCGGTGCCGGTGCCGGTGTCCTGACCCCGGATCCGCCCACGGGCCCCTGGCGCCTCCTCCCGGGCGCCGGGGCCCCTCGCGCGCGGCGCCCGCGGGTGCCGGGCCGTCCCCGGCCCCCGGATGGCCTACGCCCGGCGGCGGGTCAGCGACAGCAGGTCGCGCGCCGGGCCCGCCGGGCGGGCGCCGGTGGGCCAGACGGCGCGCAGGGCGCGGGCCAGGGCGGCGCCCGGCACCGGGACCTCCACCAGCCGGCGGGCCGCCAGCTCGTCGCGCAGCGCCAGCTCCGACAGGACGCACGGCCCGGCCCCGCTGAGCGCCGCGGCCTTGACGGCGGTGGTCGAGGCCAGCTCCAGCAGCGGCTGGGCCAGCCCGCCGGACGCGGCCAGGGCGGCGTCCAGGACCTGGCGGGTGCCCGAGCCCCGTTCGCGCAGGATCAGCGGACTGCGGGCCAGCTCCGCCGGGTCCACCCCGCGCGAGCGCCGCGCCCACGGGTGCCCCGGCGCCACCGCCACCAGCAGGCGGTCCTGGGCGATGACCACCGAGTCCAGGCCGTCCGGGACCGACAGCCCCTCCACGAAGCCGAGGTCGGCCTCGTGCGCGAGGACCCGCTGGGCGACGTCGGCCGAGTTCCCGGCGTGCAGGGACACCGCCGTGTCGGGCCGTTCCCCGCGCAGGGCGATCAGCCAGCCCGGGAGCAGGTACTCCGCGATGGTCATGCTGGCCGCGACCCGCAGCCGCGAATCCCGCCGGCCCCGTAGCGCCTGCGCCCCGGCGTCGAAGGCCTCGGCGGCCTCCACGACCCGCCGGGCCCAGTCCGTGACGAGCGCGCCCTCCGCCGTCAGCGTCGAGCCGCGCGGGGAGCGGTCCACCAGGGCGACGCCGAGCCGTGTCTCCATCGCCCGGATGCGGCTGCTCGCGGCCGGCTGCGTGATGCCCAGGTGCCGGGCGGCGGCGCTCAGGCTGCCGACCCGGGCCACCGTGAGCAGCAGTTCCAGCGCGCCCAGGTCCGGCACGCGGTGCGCCAGCGGAACCGTCTCCCCATTACCCATAACATCAGTTTATGGCCTCATAGGGTGATGACCCCTGCCACCGGCTCCCACCTGGGGCGACGCTGGATCCATGGCCACCACCGTCGTGCGACCCCGCACCTTCACCGAACCCGCGCCCCGGACCCACAAGGCCCCCGCGCTGCGCCACCTCGGCCCCAACTGGTACGCCTCCGTCATGGGAACGGCGATCGTCGCGAACGCCGGGGCCACCCTCCCGTACCAGCTCCCGGGCCAGCGGGTGGCCTGCCAGGTCCTCTGGGCGCTGTCCGCCATGGCCCTCGCCGTCCTGCTCACCGCCCGTGCGGGCCACTGGCTGCACCACCGCGACCAGGCCCGCGCCCACCTCCTCGACCCGGCCGTCGCCCCCTTCTACGGCTGCCTGGCGATGGCGCTGCTGGCCGTCGGCGGCGGCACCCTGATCGTCGGCAAGGACCTCATCGGAAGCGGCGCCGCCCTGGCCGTGGACACCGTGCTGTTCACCGCCGGTACCGTGACAGGCCTGGTCATGGCCGTGGTGGTGCCCTACCTGATGGTCGTCCGGCACCAGGTCGAGGCCTCCCAGGCCACCCCCGTGTGGCTGCTGCCCGTGGTCTCCCCCATGGTCTCCGCCGCCCTCGGCCCGCTGCTGGTCCCCCACCTGCCCGCCGGCCAGCCCCGCGAGGCGCTGCTGCTGGCCTGCTACGCCATGTTCGGCGTCAGCCTGCTGGCCACCCTGCTGCTGCTCCCCCTGGTCTTCGGCCGGCTGATCGTGAACGGCCCCCTGCCCCTGGCGCTGACCCCCGCCCTGTTCCTGGTCCTCGGGCCCCTCGGGCAGTCCACCACCGCCGTCAACCAGCTCGCCGACGTGGCGCCCGGCGCCATCGACGCCCCCTACGCCCACGCCCTCGGCGCCTTCGCGGTCGTCTACGGGGTGCCCGTGATGGGCTTCGCCCTGCTGTGGCTGGCCCTGGCCGCCGCGATGCTGGCCCGGGCAGCCCGCGCCGGCATGGGCTTCGCGATGACCTGGTGGGCGCTGACCTTCCCCGTCGGCACCTGCGTCACCGGCGCCGCCGGGCTGGCCCGCCACACCGGGCTCGACGCCTTCGGCTGGCTGGCCGCCGCCCTCTTCCTGGCCCTGGTCACCGCCTGGGTGGCCGCCGCCGCCCACACCCTGCGCGGCCTGTTCACCGGCCGGCTGCTGCCCGCTACCCGCTGAGCGCCCTGCCGAGTACCGCCGGGGCCTCGGCCAGCGAAGGCCCGTACCAGGTCAGGTGACGCCCGCTCACCAGGGCGGCCCGCAGGCCAGGGAAGGCCTCCGGGCCGTCCGAGGCCGTGAAGGCGTAGGGCTCGTCGGGCAGCACCACCAGGTCGCAGCCGCTCGCCGTCAGCTCGGCGAGCGGCACCTTGGGGTACCGCTCCGGGTGTCCGGCGTACACGTTGCGCACCCCGAGCCGGGCGAGGAGGTCACCGGCGAAGGTGTCGCGGCCCAGCACCATCCAGGGGCGGCGCCAGATCGGCACGAAGGCGGTGAGGGAGCCGACGGGCTCCACGTCCGCCCAGGCCTCCCCGGCCCGGTCCAGCCACTCGGGCCGCTCCAGCCCCATGGCCCCCACCAGCAGCCGGTCGAGCTCGCTCAGGGCCTGCGGCAGGTCCCGGATCTCGGTGACCAGCACCTCCAGTCCGGCCGCGCGCAGGGCCTCCAGGTCCGGGGCCCGGTTCTCCTCCTCGTTGGCGATCACCAGGTCCGGGCGCAGCTCCGCGACGGCCCGTACGTCGGGGTTCTTCGTGCCGCCGATCCGCACCGCGTCCCCGAGGTCCGCGGGGTGCGTGCACCAGTCGGTGACCCCCGCCAGCAGGCCGGGCGCGGTGACGGCCACCGCCTCGGTCAGGGACGGCACCAGCGAGACGACGCGCACCCGCTCAGCGCCCCGGCGAGGGCGGCTCGGACGTGGCGTGGATGTGGTCCCCGACGGCGACCACCAGCAGCCGGGTGTCCTCGCTGACCGCCCGCCAGCGGTGGCGCACCCCGCCGGAGAGGAACAGCGCGTCCCCGCTCTCCAGCCGGTACGCCCGCCCCTCGGCCTCCACCTGGCAGGCGCCGGAGACCACGTACATCAGCTCGTCGTTGCGGTGCTGGTACTCGCGGCCGGCGTCCTGGTCCCCGCTGAACTCCAGCGCGTGCAGCTGGTGGTGGCCGCGCACGAGGGGACGTACGCCCATCACCGGAGCGAGCCCGGGCTCGTCACCGGCCCGTACGAGGTCCACCGTGCGCGCCGTGTCCGAGGCGGCCAGCAGCTCCACGGCCGTGGTCTCCAGCGCGTCGGCGACCCGCTCCAGCGAACGCATGCTGGGGCGGGCGCGCTCGTTCTCTATCTGGCTCAGGAAGGGGACCGACAGGCCGCTGCGCGCCGAGACGGCGGCGAGGGTGAGGTGCAGCGCGCGGCGCCGTTTGCGCACGGCGACGCCCACCCGCAGCGGCTCCTTGGAGTCCTTCTCCTTGTCGTGGCCCTCGGCCGAGCCCGCCCGCGCGGGCTCGTACTCCCGGCCGTCCCTGGCGTCCGCGATGCTTCCGTCATCCTTGTCGTTCATGTCGGGGCTGCCCTCCCCTGTCCTCAACGCACATCGGTGTGCTGTAAGCACCTTACGCAGCAACCGCCCCGTGATTCGCGCGCAGGAGCCCACCGGCCCGCGCCCCGGTGGGCTCCCGTGGCCACCCGGTCACCCTACGTGGCCCCCGCCCTGGCGCCACAGCACGCGGTCACCGGCGAGGATCACCGCGTCGCCCGCCGGGCGGACCAGCAGCCGGGCACCGGGGTGGCCGTCGGTGCCGGTGCTCCACAGGATCACGTCGTCCGCGGTGCGGACGCACAGCTCGCCGTCGGCGGAGAAGACGGCCTCGTTCCCCTCCCCCTCCGTGCCCGCGTTCCACAGCCGGGTCCCTGCGGCGCCGAGCAGGACGAGGTCCCCGCCGGCCTGGAGGGACAGCCGTACGGTGCCGGCGTCGAGGACGTCGCCTGCGCGCAGGACGGTGCCCGCGTGGACCTCCACGGAGTCGTCGAGGGTGCCTTCGGCGAGGGCGCGCAGGGTGGGAAGGGAGGGGGTGAAGGCGTAGAGGGCGCCCTCGGTGCGGACGTACCGGCCGAAGCGCAGGGTGGTGGCGCGGCTGCCGTGCACGGACTCGGTCTCGAAGGTGACGGGGGATTCCGGGCCGAGGACCGGGTCGGCCCCGACGCGGGGGTTACGGCCGGGCGGGAAGTCGGTGTCGTTGATCCACCGCTTGGAGAGGAACTCGAACTGCTGGACCAGGTCGGCCTGGTAGCCGACGAAGACCAGGCCGCGCGGCGCCTTCTGCGCGTGCGCGGGCCGGTCGAAGTCGAAGGCGGGGCCGTACGGGATGCCCCGCCGGATGATCCGCCGCCCGTCCAGCTCGGAGGCGGCCAGCGGGGGCCTGCCCGGGACGGTGACGAGGCCGTCGCGGGGGTTGCCCTTGCGGATGTGCGAGAACAGCGGGGTGCGCCAGCCGTCGGGGTCGTCCGCGTACTTCAGGGCGGCGTCCGGATCCGTGCCGAAGGGGGCGGGCTCCTCGGCGAGCGGGCAGCCGGCGATGGGGGTGCCCCCGGGCCAGCGGCCGACCAGGCGGGCCGCGACCCACGTCTCGGTCGCCTCGGGAGGTGCGGCCCCGGCCCTCTTCAGCTCGGCCAGCCGCTCGCGGGCCTGCGCCCACCAGCCGGGGACGTCCTGGGCGAGCCGGCGGATCACCTGGAAGGAACCGCCGGTGGCCCAGGCGGGCAGGCCGGCGGGCCGCCGCCCGGCCCTCTCCTGTCCGACGAGGAACTCCCCGGCCGGGACCAGCCGGGTGCCGGGCTTGCCCTTCACCGTGCTCGCGTCGGCCGGATCGGGCTCGTGGAAGCCGCGTACGCCGGGCTGGCTGATGCCGTCGGCGAAGCCGAAGTGCTCGTGCCCCTTCAGCGCGCCCGGGAGCTTGCCCGCGTTCTGCCGGAAGACGACCTCGCCGCCGGCCCGGCCGAGGTCCTCCTTGTGGCGGGCCACCGCCGAGGCGAGCCGGGCCGGGTCGTCCGCCGAGAGGCTGAGGACGGCGTGCACGGCGCGGCCGGGCTCCTCGGCGCCGAACAGCCAGGAGCCGGGGGCGCTGTCGCCGGTGTCGCCGACCTCCTCCGCGCGTTCGGCGGCGCCCTGCGCGAACGCCTCGGCGGTGCTGCCGGCGGGCAGCGCCGGGAAGGGGTCCCGCCCGGCGAACAGGCGCAGCCCGGGATGGGTGAGGGACAGCCCGGTCCACTGGGCGGAGAGCCCCGCCGGGTCGGCGCCGCCCGCCTTGAGCCGGGCGGCGCTGAAGGCGGCGTTGAAGCGGGCCATCTCCTCGGTGGTGGAGATCTCCGGCAGCAGCCGTCCGAGCCAGCTCCGGGCCCGCGCGGCGTCGCGGAAGTGCAGGAGCAGCAGGCAGGCGTGGTCCTTCCGGGAGCCGGCGAGGATGTCGCCCTGGGTGGTGCGGTCGGCGCGCAGCGGCAGGCCCGCGGCCCCGCCCGCGGCGGGCGCCGGGGCGGGGCCGCGGGTGGCGGGCGGTGGCGCCGCCGTCGCCGCGCCGGCGGCGTACGGGCACACGGCGAGCGCGGCGGCGGCCGCCGCCCCGGCCCTGATGACGTTCCTACGGGCGGGGGTGAGGGGCTGCGGGTCGTCCATCGGTTCTCCAGGGTGCGGGGCGGAAGGGCCGGGAGGTGCGGGGATCGGGCCGGGATGGGGTGGGGTCAGGCCAGCCGGACCCAGCGCGCGACGCTGGGCACGCCCTTCCCGTCGAGGAGGAAGAGCAGGTGATGGCCGGACGGGGCGGCCGCCCGCGTCGGCGGGGCCTGGAGGGTGAGGAGTCCGCCCTCGCGCCGCTCGATGCGCAGTTCGACCTGCCGCCGGGCGGCCCCGGCGGGGTCGGGAGCGCCGGCCGGCGCCAGCAGCACGGCCCTGCGGACCCGGTCCGGGGTGCTGGTGCGGACCCGGAAGCGGTCGCCGGGGGCGAGGGGCACGGCGGGCACCTCGTCGAGCACGGGCCGGGGCCCCTGGTGCAGGTAGGCGGGCTCGTAGATCTCGATGGTGCCGTGCGCGCCGTCACCGAGGTCCGCGTCGTGGGCGGTCTGCTGGAGCTCGTCGCCGGTGATCGCGACCCGGCCGTCGGGCAGGACCAGGGCGTTGGAGCGGTGGCCGCGCGGCAGCCGCTGCACCGGGCCCAGCCGCCAGCCGCCCTTGGTGTCGCGCAGCTCCAGCTGCCGGTACTTGGGGTCGGGGGCGGGGCTGAGCAGGCCGCTCGCGTAGTCGTGGATGTCGTACGCGCCGCTCACGGTCAGCAGGGTGCCGTCGGGCATCAGGAGGGTGTTGTCGTGGGGGCGGCCGGCGGAGGGCGCGTACGAGGGGCCGCCCGCCGCCGGGGGATGGACGCGCGCGGGGAAACGTTCCACCGCCGGGGCCCGGGTGCCCCAGAGCGGCCCGGCCCCGTCCGGGAAGGGCGCCCGGCGGACGGCGGACGTCGCCGGTCCGCGGCTCCAGGTCTCGGTCCAGGGGTCGAAGACCAGCGTGGGCCCGCCGTCCGCGTGCGCGCCGGGGGCCCCGCGGACGACGAGCCCGCCGCTGGGCAGGAGCGCGTGGCCGGTGGGGAAGAAGGGCGCGGCGGCCCGGGGCGGGGTGACCTTCTCGAACGACCCGGCACCGGTGCCCTTCGCCGGGTCCCACAGGAAGGCACGGCCGGCGCCGGTGTGCTCGAAGGAGAACAGCAGCACCTTGCCGGTCGGCAGCAGCGCGGTGTGCGCGCCGGAATCCGGCGAGTCGAAGTACTCCGTGAACGCGCCGTAGAGAGCGGGGCGGAAACCGGCGTTCGCCCGGGCTTGAGACTCCGTCAGGGACGCGAGGCGGGCGGCCCTGACGGTGTCGGGGCGGCCGGCCTCCTCCCGCACCGCGAGGCGGGTGCGCGCGTGCGCCTCGGCGCGCTCGGGGCCGAGGGCGCGCGCCTCCGCCGGGGAGACCTCCCGCCGGACCCGCTCGCGCACCTCGCCGGGGCTCTGCCGGACGGCGGCGGTGGCGGCGGAAGGACCGGGCGAACCGTCGTGGGCGGCGACGGGGCCGGCGGGCAGCAGGGACAGCACGGTGCTCGCGACGAGGGCGCGGGCGACTCCGCGACGGGGCATGCGGAACCCTCACGTGACGGGGGCGGGCGGAACGGGGCTGAACGGGTCGGTGGGACAGGGCAGAACCGGCTGGCGGCACCGGACGGCGGGACCGGACGGCAGGACCGGACGGACGCCACCGGACGGGACCTGACCGGACCGGCCGGAACCGGACGGGCACCGGACCCGGCCGGTGATCAAACCCTCCGCGAGCGATGGCGAACGCGCGCGCCGGAGCAACTGTTTGAGTGACCGTCCCCTCACTTCGGGTGACCCCCGCGCCTCGACGGCGGTGCGGCATCATCGTCTGCGTGACGACACGACGCCTGATGCTCCTGGACACCGCCTCCCTCTACTACCGCGCCTATTTCGGCGTGCCCGACTCCGTGAAGGCCCCCGACGGCACCCCCGTCAACGCCGTGCGCGGACTGCTCGACTTCATCGGCCGGCTGGTGCAGGACCACCGCCCGGACGACCTGGTGGCCTGCATGGACGCCGACTGGCGGCCGCACTGGCGGGTGGAGCTGATCCCCTCCTACAAGGCGCACCGGGTCGCCGAGGCGACGGAGACCGGCCCGGACGTGGAGGAGACCCCGGACACCCTGGCCCCGCAGGTGCCGATCATCGAGGCGGCACTGGACGCGTTCGGCATCGCCCGGGTGGGGGTCGCCGGGTACGAGGCGGACGACGTGATCGGCACGCTCACGGCCCGCGCCACCGGCCCGGTGGACATCGTCACCGGCGACCGGGACCTCTACCAGCTGGTGGACGACGCCCGGCAGCGCCGCGTCCTGTATCCGCTCAAGGGCGTGGGCAGCCTCCAGGTGACGGACGAGGCCTGGCTGCGCGAGAAGTACGGGGTCGACGGCCCCGGGTACGCGGACCTCGCGCTGCTGCGCGGCGACCCGAGCGACGGCCTGCCGGGCGTGCCGGGCATCGGCGAGAAGACGGCGGCCAAGCTGCTGGACGCGTACGGGGACCTGGCCGGCATCATCGCGGCGGCCGGCGACCCGAAGTCGGGGCTGACCCCCACCCAGCGCAAGCGCATTGACGAGTCCCGCGCCTACCTCGAGGTCGCCCCCAAGGTGGTGCAGGTGGCCTCCGACGTCCCGCTTCCGGCCTTCGAAGCGGCCCTCCCGAAGGCCCCCGCCAGGCCCGAGATGGTCGAGGCACTCGCCCATCGGTGGGGTCTGGGAGGAGCGGTGTCACGTCTGAGCAGCGCGCTGCGCCCCTGAGATGCTAAGTTAGGTAATCCTAAGCTTCGTAGGCGTAAGGGGAGATACCGTGGCAGAAGGACGCGCCCGCACCGTCGGCACCGCAGTCGTCGTACGCACCGAACGACTCACGCCGCACATGGTTCGCCTCGTGCTCGGAGGCGACGGGCTGGCCGGCTTCGACGCGGGCGCGCACACGGACCACTACGTGAAACTCCTCTTCGCACCCGAGGGCGTGCGGTACGCGGAACCCTGGGACCTCGACGTCATCCGCGCCACCCACCGCCGCGAGGCCTGGCCCCGCCAGCGCGCGTACACGGTCCGCGCCTGGGACCCGGCCCGCCGGGAGCTGACCCTGGACTTCGTCGTCCACGGCGACGAGGGCCTGGCCGGCCCCTGGGCGGCCCGCGTACAGCCGGGCGAACGGGTCCACTTCCTCGGCCCCGGCGGCAGCTACGCCCCGGACCCGCTGGCTGGCTGGCACCTCCTCGCCGGTGACGAGAGCGCGCTGCCGGGGATCGCGGCGTCGATGGAACGCATGCCGCGGGGCTCGCTGGTGCACGCCTTCGTCGAGGTCGACGGCCCGGCGGACGAGCAGGACATCCGTACCCCGGACGGCGTCTCCCCGGTATGGCTGCACCGCGGCGACCGCCCGGTGGGCGCGGCCCTGGTCGAGGCGGTCACCTCCCTGCACTTCCCCTCCGCCGACGTGCACGCGTTCGTCCACGGCGAGGCGGGCTTCGTGAAGGAGCTCCGCCGCCACCTCCGCCTTGACCGCGGCGTTGCGCGCGAGCGGCTGTCGATCTCGGGCTATTGGCGCCTGGGCGAGACGGACGAGGGCTGGCGCGCCATCAAGCGCGACTGGAACGCCACGGTCGAAGCCGAACAGGACCTCCCGGCCCGCGCCGCGGCCTGAGGGCCGTCCCGCGACCCCCGGCGGGCGCGCGGCGCCGGCCGGGGGGATCCGGCGGATCAGGGCCGGACCCCGTCACACCCCCTCGGCGCGGCCTCCGCACCGCCCCCCCCCCCGCACGAGCGGCGCGGGGGCGGCTCCGGGCGGACAATGGCCCCATGCGTACGTTCCGCGCAGCCGGACTCGCCGGAGCCGTGGTGCTGATGGTGACCGCGGCCGCGTCGGCGGCGCCCGCCCCGCCCCCACCCCCCGCGCCGCGCCTCACCGACGCCGCGGTCGCCGCCGCGATCGCCCGGCTCGACGCCACCGTCGCCGCCGGCATGCGCCGCACCGGCGTCCCTGGCGTCTCCCTCGCCGTCGTCCACGACGACAAGGTCGTCTACCTCAAGGGCTTCGGGCTCCGCCGCACCGGCGACACCGCCAAGGTCGGCCCGGACACCGTCTTCCAGCTGGCCTCCGTCTCCAAGCCGGTCACCTCCACCGTCATCGCCGGGACCCTCACCTCCCCCGGGGCCTGGGACGAACCCCTCGCCGGAACCCTCCCCGGCTTCGCCCTCAAAGACCCCTGGGTCACCTCGCACGTCACGGCCGCCGACCTGCTCTCCCACCGCAGCGGCCTCCCCGACCACGCCGGGGACCTCCTGGAGGACCTCGGCTACGACCAGGCGTACATCCTCGGCCACCTCCGCGAGGAGCCGCTGACCCCCTTCCGCGCGAGCTACGCGTACACCAACTTCGGGTTCACCGCCGCCGCCGAGGCCGTCGCCCGCGACCACGGCGTGAGCTGGCAGAAGCTCAGCGAGGACACCCTCTTCAAGCCCGCCGGCATGACCCGCACCAGCACCGAGTTCTCCGCCTACGCCAAGGCCCCGGACCGGGCGTCCGGCCACGTCAGGAACGCCGACGGCACCTGGAGCCCCCGCTACGTCCGCGACGCCGACGCCCAGACCCCGGCGGGCGGTACCAGCTCCACCGCCCGCGACATGGCCCGCTGGCTGCGGCTCCAGCTGAACACCGGCACCCTCGACGGGAAGCGCGTCATCCCCGAGGACACCCTCGCCCGCACCCGCGTCCCCGAGATCGTCTCCCAGGCTCAGACCCCCCGGGGCACCCCGCAGTTCTACGGGCTCGGCTGGAACGTCAGCTACGACGACGCCGGCCGGCTGCGCCTGAGCCACTCCGGGGGCTTCGAGCTCGGCGCCAACACCAACGTCACGCTGCTCGCGCTGGAGCGCCTCGGCATCGTCGTCCTGACCAACGGCTCCCCCGTCGGCCTGGCGGACTCCGTCGCCCTGGACTTCTTCGACATCGCCGAGCACGGCAAGCCGACCGCCGACTGGCTGCCGCTCATCGCCGCCACGTACTCGCAGCTGGACGCCGCGGCCCGGTCCGACACCGACTACGCCCGCCCCCCGGCCGGCGCGAAGCCCGCCCGGGACGACAGCGTCTACACCGGCACCTACGAGAACCCGTACTACGGCCCCCTCACCGTCGTCGCCGACCCCTCCGGAAAGGGGCTGGTCCTCTCCCTCGGCCCGAAGCCGACGCGCTTCCCCCTGACCCACTACGACGGCGACACGTTCAGCTTCGAGACGACCGGCGAGAACGCCGTCGGCCGGACGGGGGTGTTCTTCTCCGACGGCACGGTCCGCGTCGAGTACCTCGACCAGAACCGCCTCGGCACCTTCACCCAGAAGTAGCCGCCTACCCTGGTCCCGATGAGCCGCAGATCCCACATCCCGCCCGCACCCCTCCCCCAGCAGGCCGGCATCGACCCGGTCCGGATGCGCCTGCCCCCCGACCACGAGGGCAGGTGGCCCTTGCTCGGCGACTACCTGACCGAGCGGTACGCCGGCACGCGCGGCTCCGAGTCCATGGCCCGGCTGCTCGCGGACGGCCGGGTGCTCGGCGAGGGCGGCCGGGTGCTGCGGCACGAGGACCCGTACGAGCCGGGCGGCTGGCTCTGGTTCCACAGGGACATGCCGCCCGAGCCGCCCGTGCCCTTCCCGATCCGCGTGGTCCACCGCGACCGGCACCTGCTGGTGGTGGACAAGCCGCACTTCCTGGCGACCACCCCGCGCGGCACCCACGTCACCGAGACCGCCCTGGCGCGGCTGCGCCGGGAACTGGACCTGCCCGCCCTGAGCCCGGCGCACCGCCTGGACCGGATGACGGCCGGGCTGGTGATGTTCAGCATCCGGCCCGAGGACCGCGGCGCCTACCAGACTCTGTTCCAGCAGCGGCGGGTCCACAAGGAGTACGAGGCCCTCGCGGCCCACGACCCGTCGCTGGAGCTGCCCCGGCTGGTCCGCAGCCACATCGAGAAGACCCGCGGGGTGATGGCCGCGGTCGAGGTGCCCGGCGCCGAGCCGAACGCCGAGAGCCTGATCGAGCTCGCCGAGACCCGCGACGGGCTGGGCCGCTACCGGCTCACCCCGCACACCGGGCGCACCCACCAGCTGCGGGTGCACATGAACGGTCTCGGCCTGCCCATCCTGGGCGATCCCGTCTACCCGGTGGTGGCCGAGGCGGCCGGCCCGGCGGACTTCCGGCGCCCGCTCCAGCTGCTGGCCCGCGTCCTGGCCTTCACCGACCCCGTCACGGGCACCCGGCACCGGCTGGAGAGCGGGCTCACCCTCCAGGCCTGGCGGGACCGCGCGGGCTGGGAAGCGGGTCCGGCGGTGTGAGCCCGGCGATCCGCAGGGCGGCATCGGCGGCGGCCTCCGCGAAGGCCGCGACCGGGCGCGCCGGATCGGATCGGCGGACCAGCATGACGCCCTCAATCAGGCCGAAGACCAGGTCGTTGCGCAGGGCCAGGGCGGCCCCGTCTCCGTCCGCGGCGAGTGCGGCCCCCGCCGGGGTCGCCGCGAGCAACGCCCGGTAGCCGTCGCGCAGTTCCCCGCGCATCCGCCGGAACCCCGCCAGCCGCCGGCCCCGCAGCTCGGGCAGCAGGTAGAGGGCGCCCAGGTCGTACGGTCCCCCGCACAGCAGCAGCACGTCCGAGCGGCACAGCTCCCACAGCCGTACGGCGGCGGGCCGGCCGGTGTCGGCCAGCAGCCGGCGGGAGAGCTCCAGCGAGGGCGCGACCGTGGACTCCAGGAGTTCGGCGAGGAGTTCCTCCTTGCCGCCGAAGTAGTGGTACATCGTGGCCTGGCGCATTCCGGCCCGTTCGGCCACCGCCCGGGTGGTGGTGGCCGCGTACCCGCGGACCGTGAACAGTTCGGCCGCCGCGCGCAGGAGTTCCTCGCGCGGCGGCCGGCCGCTGTCCGCTCTCAGCCGGTCGGCGCGCGGCCGGCCGACCCGTCTCGGGCCTTCGCCCGTTCCCCCGCTCATACGCCGATCGTCGCACAGGACACGCCGCGACGATCATGGCAGGAGATCAGACCGTGCCTCCAGGGGCTTCGGAGGAAGCCCCAAGACCCGGCTACCCGACGGAGCTGTAGGCCACGACACCCCGCAACAGGGCGTCGACGGCCTTGCGGGCGTTGCGCGCCACCGTGCTGCCGCCCGCCGAGGAGGGCGGGGCCGTCGAGGCGGGGGCCGCCTGCGCGATCTGTCCGAGGACGTCGATGACCTGCTTGCACCAGCGCACGAAGTCGCCGGCCGGCATCTCCGCCTCGCGCAGGACCTCGTCCAGGCTCTTGTCGGAGGCCCACTGGTAGGCCGCCCACGCGAATCCGAGGTCCGGCTCGCGCTGGCCGACGCCCTCCGCCTGGTTGATGCGGTGCTCCTCCTCCAGCGCGTCGAGCCGGCCCCAGATGCGGACCATCTCGCCCAGCGCCGCCTTCGCCGCGCCGCCCGGCACCTTCGGCGGGGCCGCGTCGTCGGACTGCCGGGCCTCGAAGACCAACGCCGATACGCAGGCGGCCAGTTCGGCGGGGCTCAGCCCCTCCCAGACGCCTTCGCGCAGGCACTCCGAGGCCAGCAGGTCCAGCTCCCCGTAGAGCCGGGCCAGGCGCTTGCCGTGCGCGGTGACCTCGTCCTCGCGCAGGTAGTCCAGCTCGGTCAGCAGGGCGTGGATCCGGTCGAAGGTGCGGGCGATGGTGTTCGTCCGGCCCTCGATGCGCCGCTCCAGCTGCTGCGTGTCCCGCTTGAGGCGGTGGTAGCGCTCCGCCCAGCGGGCGTGGTCCTCGCGCTCGTCGCAGCCGTGGCAGGGGTGCGCCCGCAGCTCGGTCCGCAGCCGGGCGATCTCGCGGTCGTCGGCCGCGGCGGCCCGGCCCGGCCGGTGCCGCTGCGGGTGGACGTGCCCGGCCTTGTTGCGCAGCGCCGTCGCCAGGTCCCTGCGGGACTGGGGCGAGCGCGCGTTGAAGGTCTTGGGGATCCGCATCCGGTCGATGGCCTCGACCGGCACCGGGAAGTCGATCGCGGCGAGCCGCTTGACCTGCCGTTCGGCGGTGAGCACCAGCGGGCGGGGGCCCTCGTGGTAGTCGTGCCCGCGGTGTCCGTTGACGCGCCCGCCCGGCACACCCGGGTCCAGGACCAGGGCCAGCCCGGCGAACTTGCCCGTCGGCACGTGGATGACGTCGCCCGGCTTCAGCTTCTCCAGCGAACTGGCCGCCTGCGCCCGGCGCTGGGCGGCGCCCTGCTTGGCGAGGTCGGTCTCGCGGTCCTTGAGCTCGCGGCGCAGCCGCGCGTACTCCTCGAAGTCGCCGAGGTGGCAGGTCATGCCCTCCCGGTAGCCCTCCAGGCCCTCCTCGTTGCGCTGCACCTGCCGGGAGATCCCGACGACCGCGCGGTCCGCCTGGAACTGCGCGAAGGAGGTCTCCAGCAGTTCCCTGGAGCGGTGCCGGCCGAACTGGGAGACCAAGTTGACGGCCATGTTGTACGAGGGCCTGAAGCTGGAGCGCAGCGGATAGGTGCGGGTTCCGGCGAGCCCGGCGAGCTGCACCGGGTCCATGCCGCGCTGCCACAGCACCACCGCGTGGCCCTCGACGTCGATGCCGCGCCGCCCTGCCCGGCCGGTGAGCTGCGTGTACTCGCCGGGGGTGATGTCGGCGTGCTGCTCGCCGTTCCACTTGACCAGCTTTTCCAGGATGACCGTGCGCGCGGGCATGTTGATGCCGAGCGCGAGGGTCTCGGTGGCGAAGACGGCCTTGACGAGGCCGCGTACGAACAGCTCCTCGACGACCTCCTTGAAGGTGGGCAGCATGCCGGCGTGGTGCGCGGCGATGCCCCGCTCCAGGCCTTCGAGCCACTCGTAGTAGCCCAGGACGTGCAGGTCCTCGGCGGGGATGGAGGCGGTCCGCTCCTCGACGATCTCCCGGACCCTCAGGCGCGCCGTGTCGTCGTTGAGCCGCAGGCCCGCGTACAGGCACTGCTGGACGGCGGCTTCGCACCCGGCCCGGCTGAAGATGAAGTTGATGGCGGGCAGCAGGTCGTCGTTGTCGAGCCGCGCGATCACCTCGGGGCGGCCGGGGGTCCAGATCCGGCTGCGGGAGCGGCGCTCGCGCTCGCGGTCGGCCTCGCGGACCATCTTGCCGCGCCGCCGGTCCTTGGGGCTGTAGCCGCGGCTGTTCTCCTCGCGGGCCATGCGCAGCAGGTCGGGATTGACCTCGCGGCGGGCGGAGCCGCGGCCTCCGTGGTCGGACTCCTCCTCGAAGAGGTCGTAGATCCGGCGGCCGGCCATGACGTGCTGCCACAGCGGTACGGGCCGCTCCTCGGAGACGATGACCTCGGTGTCGCCGCGCACGGTGTCGAGCCAGTCGCCGAACTCCTCGGCGTTGGAGACGGTCGCGGAGAGTGAGACCAGGGTCACCGACTCGGGGAGGTGAATGATCACTTCCTCCCACACGGCGCCGCGGAACCGGTCGGAGAGGTAGTGCACCTCGTCCATCACCACGTAGCCGAGGCCGCTGAGCGCCTGCGAGCCCGCGTAGAGCATGTTGCGGAGCACCTCGGTGGTCATCACGACCACGGGGGCGTCGCCGTTGACGCTGTTGTCACCGGTCAGCAGGCCCACCTTCGCGGCGCCGTAGCGCTTGACGAGGTCGGCGTACTTCTGGTTCGACAGGGCCTTGATCGGGGTCGTGTAGAAGCACTTGCGGCCCTGCTGGAGGGCGAGGTGCACGGCGAACTCGCCCACGATGGTCTTGCCCGAACCGGTCGGGGCGGCCACCAGGACGCCCTTGCCGGCCTCCAGAGCCTTACAGGCCTCGATCTGGTACGGATCCAGGTCGAATGCGTACATCTCGCGGAAGGGGGCCAGGGCGGAGGCCTCTTCGGCGGCGCGGATCCGGGCAGCGGCGTACCGCTCGGCGGGTGAGAGTTCTTCGGTCATCTTGCTCTCGAGCCTACCCGCCGCCCCTGACAACAGTCGCGATCATTTAAGTGACCGTCCCGGGCGACCCGGGAACGCGGGACGGGGCCGGGCCGCGCGGCGTGCGCGGCCCGGCCCCGTCCCGGGGTTGCTCCGGTCAGGTGGCGTCGTCGTAGCCGTTGATCTGGCGGCGGCCGCCGTCGTCCTGCACGGGCAGGGGGGAGGCGGACGGGGCCGCTCCCGTCGCGCCGATCGGGGCCGGGGTCAGGTCCAGCTCGGAGGCCTCGTCGTCGTCGAGCCCGGCGTCGGGGTCGCCGCGCCTGCGCCGCCGGTCGTTGAGCAGGCAGACGCCGAGGGCGATGAAGTACAGGGCGACGATCGGGGAGGCCAGCGTCAGCATGGTGATCGGGTCACCGGTGGGCGTGGCGAACGCCGCGAAGAGCGTGATGCCGAGGACCATGGCGCGCCACCAGCTGCCCAGCCGCTTCCCGGTGAGCACTCCGGTGAAGTTCAGCAGCACCAGCATCAGCGGCAGCTCGAAGGCGATGCCGAAGACCACGACCATGCGCGTGACCAGGTCGAGGTAGTCGTCGACCGGGAGCAGGTTCTTGACGTGGTCGGGGGTGAAGCCGAGGAGGATCTCCGCCGTCTGCGGAAGGATCTTGTACGCGAGCACCGCGCCGGCGAGGAAGAGGGGCGCGCCGACCGCGACGAAGCTCAGCGCGTACTTCTTCTCGTTCCGGTGCAGGCCGGGGGCGGCGAACGCCCACAGCTGGTACAGCCAGACCGGGGCGGAGAGCACGATGCCGGCGGACAGGCCGACCTTCAGGGCGATGGAGAAGGGCGCGGTCAGGCCGTTGGTGGTCATCTCGGCGCAGGGGGCGCCGTTGCGCTGGTGCGTCGCGCCGTTGGTGCAGCCCACGGACGACAGCATCGGCTCCAGCAGGAAGTCGATGATCGGCCGGTAGAAGTAGGCCGCGACGACCGTGACCACGATGATCGCCAGAACCGACTTCAGCAGCCGGTTCCTCAGCTCACGCAGGTGCTCGACCAGCGGCATCCGCCCTTCGGCGTCCTTCGCCTGCCGGTCCTGTTTCCCCTGCTTGCGGGCAGACTTGAGCAACCCACGTCCCTTGTCTCGTTGCAGATGACTGGCGTGACGGCGACCGCCGCGCGTCAGCCCTGGGTGGTGCGGTTCGGCTCGTTGACGGGCCGGGCGCTGGTGACGTCACCGGGCGCGGCCTGGATGGTACGGGGGGCGGCGGGCTGCTGCGCGGCCTGATCGGCGGCCGGGGCGGCGGTGGCGGCGTCCTCGGCCTCGCCGTCCTTCTTCATCGCCTTGGCCTCGCTCTTGAGGATGCGGGCCGACTTGCCGAGCGAGCGGGCCATCTCGGGGAGCTTCTTGGCGCCGAACAGCAGCACGATGACAGCGATGATCAGAAGGATCTCAAGGGGCTTCAGATTGCCGATCATGTGTGTCTTCCTTCTCACCGAAACGGCTGGTTGTGGTGGCCAGGCGATTCCGGACAAAGATCCGGTACCGCTCTGACATGGATCGTAACCCCCGACGGTTAACGCCCGGCAATCCCCGGGGGGCTGCGCGATTGCCTGCCGCACCCGACGGTACGGGTCCGGCTCCGCGGTTTCCATATCCAGAAGGCCGCGTGCTGGTCGCGCGGCCGCTACGGAGCCGCCGCGCGCCCCGCCCGCGCGAGGTCGGAAGCGGCCCGTTCCAGGTCGCCCGAGGCCTCGGTGATCCGGCGGCTGGCCAGCGCGACCTGCCCGGACAGCCGCCGCACCTCCAGGAAGACCCGCAGGGCGAGGACGGACAGGACGGCGAGCCCGAGGAATCCCAGGGCGATCGCGAGCATCGGCCACAGCATGCCAAGAGCCTAGCGCCCCGCCCTCACACACTGCGCAGGGTGCTCACTCCCCCGCCGGTCAGCAGCTCCACGATGCGCTCACCTGCCGGTTTGCGGACAGCCGCCGCGCACTCGGGACAGGTGAAGGAGTAGAAGGTGGTGCGCCGGCTGCCCCCGATCGCCAGGCGCAGCGCGTCCGCCGCGAGCTCGAAACGCGCCCGGCACTCGGGGCAGGCCGCCTTGAACGTGACCGGTACGAGACCTGCTGATCGCGACATCGCTCCCCGCTCCCCCTAGACCTTTTCCCCGTACCCCGCGAGTGCTTCTCCAGCGGCCTTCCGCGCGCTGTCCGCCAGCTCCGGCGGTGACACGATCCGCCCGTCACGCCCCAGACGCAGCGCGAGCCGGCGCAGCGAGGCCGGGTCGGGGCTGCGCAGCGTGATCCTCAGGCCCCCGCCGGGCAGCTCCTCGGCGCTGTCGTGGGGGTAGTACTCGGCGACCCAGCGCCCGCCGGGACCCACCTCGACGACCACCTCCGGGTCCTCGGCGGCCGGCTGCACGAGGCCCACGGACAGGTCGCGCGGCTCGATCGCGGGCGGCTCGGCCCGCTCGTCGAGCAGCCGGATCTCGGCGACCCGGTCGAGCCGGAAGGTGCGCCGGGCCTCCGAGAGGTGGCACCAGCCCTCCAGGTAGGTGTGGCCGACCGCGAAGAGCCGGATCGGGTCGACGGTGCGCTCGGTCAGCTCGTCGCGGGCCGGCGAGTAGTAGCGCAGCCACAGCCGGCGCCGCTCGGAGATGGCCCGGTCGACGTCCGCGAAGACCCCGCCCTCCGACTCGAAGGTCACCGACAGCCGGGCGCTGGCCCCGGCGGCCTCGCCCGCGGCGGCCTCCAGCTTGGCGGTGGCCCGCAGCAGCGCGTCCCGGTCGCTCTCGCGCAGCCCGGGCAGGGTCGCGACGGCGCGGGCGGCGACCAGCAGGGAGGTGGCCTCGTCGGCGGCGAGCCGCAGCGGCTCGGCGGTGGACTCCCCCGAGGCGTCGGCGTTGTGCCACCAGATGCGGTCGCCGTCGGTGTCGATGTCGAGCAGGTCACCGCCGCGGAAGCTGGTGCCGCACATGGGCAGCACGTCGAGGTCCGAGATCAGCTCGTCCTCGGTGATCCCGAAGGCACGGGCGACGTCCGCGACGTGCGCGCCGGGGCGCTCGCGCAGGTAGGTCACCAGGGACAGCATCCGGCGGGTCTGGTCGATGGCGTTGGCGGCCATGCTGCTACGTCTCCCCCTCAGGGCGTTGCTGCTGTTGTTGTTCGGGTTCAGCCCTGGGCGACGGCGCGCAGCCGGTCCACCACGTCGGCCCGCAGGTCCGCCGGGCCCACCACGACGACGTCGGGGCCGAACTCCACGAGCCAGGCGTCCAGCCCGTGCCCGTACGGGATCTCCAGCTCGTCCCAGCCGTCACCGCCCTCGCGCACGGCGGTGGCCTTCGCCCGCAGCGGGTAGCCGGCCCCGGCGCGCAGCCGGATCAGGGCGGTGCGCTGGGCGCCCTCGCCGGCCCAGGCCGCCACGGTCTCGCGTACGGTCACCACGTCCGGCACCTCGGCGGTGTACTTCCCGGCCCGCGAGCGGACCTTGCCCGTAATCCGGGAGAGCCGGAAGACCCGCTCCGCCCCGCGGTCGCGGTCGTAGCCGGCCAGGTACCAGTGGCCCCGCCAGCACTCCAGGGCCCACGGCTCCACCTGCCGGGGCTCGGGCCGCGCCGCGTTGGACTTGCGGTACTCGAAGACCACCGGGCGCCGGTCGCGGCAGGCCAGCATCAGCGGCTCGAAGGCCGCCTCGTGGACGGGGATCCGCGGCTCGATGGCGCTGTGCTGGCCCTCGTACGGATCACCGGCCTCCGGCATCCCGCCCGCACGCAGCTTCTGCAGCGCGCCGCTGGCCGCGCCGGCGAGGCGGGCCTGCTGCCACACCTTGGCCGCCAGCCCGAGGGCGGCGGCCTCCTCCGCGTCGAGGGAGACGGGCGGCAGCCGGTTGCTGTCCCGGCGGGCCAGGTAGCCGGTCTCACCCTCCAGGTTCTCCACCGTCTCGATCACCAGACCGAGCTCGCGCAGATCGTCCTTGTCCCGCTCGAACATCCGGTTGAACGACTCGTCGTTCCCGGCTTCGAGATAGGCCTCGATCGAACCGCGCAGCTCACGCTTGCTGAGGGGACGGCGCGTCCCCAGCAGACACAGCGCCAGGTTCATCAGCCGCTCGGCCTTGGCAATCGCCATCGACGCCCATCCCCCACTCCTCGGCACACACTCGTGACCGTTGACCGTACCGCCCCCGCGGTCCCCGGCAAAAGCGAGGGCCCCCGCCTCACGGCGGGGGCCCTCCATGATCACAACGCGTGAGATCAGACGCCCATCAGGTCACAGACGAAGATCAGCGTCTCGCCCGGCTTGATGGCGCCGCCGGCACCCCGGTCGCCGTAGGCGAGGTGGGCGGGGATCGTCAGCTTGCGACGGCCGCCGACCTTCATGCCCTCGATGCCCTGGTCCCAGCCCGGGATGACCTGGCCGATGCCCAGGATGAACTGCAGCGGACCGCCGCGGTTCCAGGACGCGTCGAACTCCTCACCGGAGGAGAAGGCCACACCCACGTAGTGGACGGAGACCTTGTTGCCGGCCGTGGCCACGGCGCCGTCGCCCTCCCAGATGTCCTCGATGACCAGGTCGGTGGGGACCGGGCCCTCGGGGAAGTCGATCTCGGGCTTCTCGAGCTTGTCGCTCACGGAACTGCTCCTCATACCTGCGAATCGGTGTACAACCGGAACAGTCTTACACTGCTCCGACGATGTCCACGACGAAGACCAGCGTGGAGTTGGCCGGCAGGTCCTCACCCTTGGCCTGGTCCTTGTACGCCTGCTCCGGCGGGATCACCAGCAGCACGCGGCTGCCGACCTTCTTGCCCACCAGGCCCTTGTCCCAGCCCTCGATGACCTGACCCTGGCCGATCTTGGTCGAGAACGGGGCGCCCGTCTTCCACGACGTGTCGAAGAGCTTCGCCGAGTCCTTGCCCTGGTTCGGCGCCCACGCCGCACCGCTGTACTGCATGTAGACGGTCTGGCCGTTCTTGACCTCGGCGCCCTTGCCCTCGATCAGGACCTTGTCGACCAGCTCCTTCGGAGGGTCGTTCTTCGGGATCGTGATCGTCGCGGCCTTCTCCTCGTCGGCCTTGACCTGCGGCAGCTCCGACGGGATCGGCGCCTGCGTACCCTCGGCCTTCTTCGGCAGCACCGAATCGACGTCGAGGACGAACACCAGGTTGTCCTTCGGGCCGACACCCAGCTGCGACTGGCCCTGCTCACCGAAGGCCGCCGCCGGCGGGGCGACGACCAGCACCCGGCTGCCGACCTTCTTGCCCAGCACCGACTCGCTGAACAGCGGCAGGATCTGCTGCGAACCGGCCGGGACGACCAGCGGCTGGCCGTCCGGGTCGTAGGAGCCGCTGAGCTCCTTGCCGCTCTTCCAGACCTTGCCCGTGTACTTCGTGACCACGAGATCGTCCTTCTTGATCTCCGGCCCGGAACCCTCCTTGAGGGTGTTCACCACGAACTTGCCGCTCGGCTCGCCCTTGGGAACCGTGATCTCCGCCTTCTTGCCGGCCTCGCCGGCCACCGTCGGCATCGGATCGGCCGACGCCACCGGCTTCGGCACCTCCGTCTTCGCGGCATCGGCCGACGGCGACGCGGAGGGCTCCTTCTTCCCGGAGTCCTCGCCCCCTCCGCAGGCCGCGGTGAGCATCAGAGCCGGCACGATGAGCGCGGCAGCAAGTCGGCGTCGCACAGTGGTCCTCAGGGTCGCTGGAATGGTCCGTCGTAGCGGCCCACTCTACGGGCTGACCCCTCCGCGACAAGGCCGTGGCGTGCGAAGACCCCGTACGCCACAGCGCACGGGGCCCCGGCCGCACAGCGTCACATGCCGGCGATCAGCTTCTCCACCCGGTCGTCCACCGACCGGAACGGGTCCTTGCACAGCACCGTGCGCTGCGCCTGGTCATTGAGCTTCAGGTGCACCCAGTCGACCGTGAAGTCCCGCCGCTGCTCCTGCGCCCGGCGGATGAAGTCGCCGCGCAGCCTGGCCCGGGTGGTCTGCGGGGGCACCGACTTGCCCTCGAAGATCTTCAGGTCGTTGCACACCCGCGCCGCCTGCCCCTTGCGCTCCAGCAGGTAGTAGAGACCCCGCCGGCGGTGGATGTCGTGGTACGCGAGGTCTATCTGGGCGACCCGCGGATTGGACATCGTCATGTTGTGCTTGGCCCGGTACCGCTCGATCAGCTGGTACTTCATGACCCAGTCGATCTCCGTACCGATGCGGTCCAGATCCTGCGCCTCGACGGCCTCCAGCGTGCGGCCCCACAGCTCCAGGACCTGCGCCACCACCCCCGTACGGATGCCCCGCCGGTCGGCGAAGTCCAGGGCCTTGTCGAAGTACTCCCGCTGGATCTCCAGCGCCGAGGCCTCCCGGCCACTGGCCAGTCGCACCTTGCGCTGGCCCGTGATGTCGTGGCTGACCTCCCGGATCGCCCGGATCGGGTTCTCCAGGGTCAGGTCCCGCATCACCGTCCCCGCCTCGATCATCCGCAGCACGAGGTCCGTGGCGCCCACCTTGAGCAGCATCGTCGTCTCGGACATGTTCGAGTCGCCCACGATGACGTGCAGCCTGCGGTAACGCTCCGCGTCGGCGTGCGGCTCGTCGCGCGTGTTGATGATCGGCCGGGAGCGGGTCGTGGCGGAGCTGACGCCCTCCCAGATGTGCTCGGCCCGCTGACTGACGCAGTAGACCGCGCCCCTGGGCGTCTGCAGCACCTTGCCCGCGCCACAGATCAGCTGACGCGTGACGAGGAACGGAATCAGGATGTCCGCGAGGCGGGAGAATTCTCCGTGCCGGGCCACGAGGTAGTTCTCATGACAGCCGTACGAATTGCCCGCCGAGTCGGTGTTGTTCTTGAACAGGTAGACGTCGCCCGCGATTCCCTCCTCGTGCAGGCGGCGTTCGGCGTCGACGAGCAGGCCCTCGAGAATGCGCTCGCCGGCCTTGTCGTGCGTGACCAGTTCGGTCAGGTTGTCGCATTCGGGAGTTGCATATTCCGGATGCGAACCCACGTCGAGGTAGAGGCGGGCGCCGTTCCGCAGGAAGACATTGCTGCTGCGGCCCCATGACACAACACGGCGGAAGAGGTAGCGCGCCACTTCGTCAGGAGACAGTCGGCGCTGTCCCCTGAACGTGCACGTGACGCCGTACTCGTTCTCCAGCCCGAAAATGCGGCGGTCCATGACTGAACATTACGCCTTCCGCACTCTTCTGAAACCGGGTTGGAGAACGGCGTTCAGGTCAGTTTTTGATCAACGGCTCCGAAACCGCCCCGGCCGGCCCCTCCGCCGACCCCGCCACGGCCCTGCTGCGAGAGGCACCCGCGAGCGCCCGCTGAGTCAGCATCAGCACCAGCAGCGCCGCCGCGCCACCACCACAGGCCACCGCGAAACCAGCCACCGTACCACCCTGTTCCAGCGCCGGACCAGCCACCGCCGTACCGATCGCCGCACCCACCCCGAAGAACGTCACCAGCCACGAGAACGCCTCCGTCACCGTCCCCGCCGGCGCGTGCCGGTCCACCACGATGAACGCACACGCCAGCGAAGGCGCCAGGAACACGCCCGCCAGCGCCGACAGCGCCGTCATCGCCACCGGACCCACCTCCAGCACCAGCGGCAGATAACACACCGCCAGCAGCGCCACCAGCACCCGCAGCCGCCGCTCCGGCGCCCCCGCCCACTGCCGCGCCCCGTAGAACACACCGCCCACCAGCGCACCCAGGCCCAGCGCCGCCATCAGCCAGCCGTACACCGCCTGACCACCGTGCCCGTCCGCGTACGCCACCGCCGCCACCGCGATCGACCCCAGCGCCATGCCGACGAAGAAGAACGCGCCCAGCAGCGCCAGCAGGCCCCGTGAACGCAGCGCCCCCAGCCAGTGCGCCTCGCGCGGCGCGGAACGCCAGGTCCGCGACGGCTCCGACACCACGACCGACAGCACGCCCAGCACACCGACGCCGTTCAGCACCAGCAGCGCCACCGCCGGCGACCACAGCGACACGCACAGCGTCACCAGCAGCGGCCCCACCGTGTACATGACCTCCTGGGCCACGGCGTCCATCGCGTACGCCGCGTGGACCCGCTCCTCACGGCCCCCCAGCACCCCCGGCCACAGCGCCCGCAGCCCGCCCTCCAGCGGCGGCGTGAACAAACCGGCCAGCACCATCGCCGCGTACGCGGCCGCCACCGACCCCGTACCGGCCACCGCCAGCCAGACCATGCCCAGCGCCGACACCAGCGCCGCGGGCAGCTGCACCCGCGGCTGCCCGTACAGGTCCACCGCCCGGCCCAGCAGCGGCTGCCCCACGGCGTTCGCCAGCCCGTACGCGGCCGCCAGCGCGCCCGCCAGGCTGTAGCTTCCCCCCTCGTCCCGGATGAAGAGGACGATCGCGATCGCCGCGGTGCCGTTCGGCAGCCGGCCTATCAGGGTGCCCACCAGCAGCCTGGCGGCGTACCTGGTCCTGAGCAGCTCCGCGTAACCCGCGGCCATGACCGCCCCCTTCTGCCCGGATCCACCCCGGGGTAATACGTATAACGAGACACGTCATACGTACCATGGCCACAGACCCCCGGTCCAGCCGCACGCCGCCCGCACCCCGCCCCACCTCGCACTTCAGGAGCAACCTGTGACGAGACCCACCAGCCGCGACGTCGCCACCGCCGCCGGAGTCTCCCAGGCCACCGTCTCCCTCGTCCTCGGCGGCAAATGGCGCGGCCGCGTCTCCGAACGCACCGCCACCCTCGTCCGCGAAACCGCCACCACCCTCGGCTACCGCCCCAACCTCGCCGCCCGCAACCTCCGCCTCGGCACCACCCGCACCGCCCTCCTCGTCGTCCCCGCCCTCACCAACGAATTCTTCGCCCGCGTCTACACCGGCGCCGCCCGCGTAGCCGCCGAACACGGCTTCGGCGTCGTCCTCTACCCCTCCCCCGAAGGCACCGGCCCCGCCCGCGACCCCTTCGCCTCCGCCCGCGCCGCCCTCGACGGCATCATCGCCTCCTCCATGGCCACCGACGCCCTCGACGCCCTCGGCGGCGACGGCCTCCCCCTCGTCATGCTCGACAGCGACCCCACCTCCGGCCAAGCCGCCGCCCACGTCAACCTCGCCATCACCGACGGCATCCGCCAGGCCGCCGAACACCTCCTCGGCCTCGGCCACCACCGCTTCCTCCACTTCGCCGCCGACGTCGACTCCTGGACCTTCCACATCCGCGCCCAGGCCCTCGCCGCCCTCCTCGCGGCACCCCACGAGCTGCGCACCGCACGGGCCGCCCTCACCGTCGACGCCGCCCGCGCCGCCGCCGAAACCGCCCTCGCCGACCCCCGCCACCGGCCCACCGCCGTCGTCTGCGACGACGACATCCTCGCCGCCGGCGTCTGCAAGGCCGCCCGCCGCCTCGGCCTGCGCATCCCCGAGGACCTCTCCGTCACCGGCTTCGACGACCTCGCCCTCGCCACCGCCGTCGAACCCGAGCTCACCACCGTCCGCCTCCCCGCCGAACGCGTCGGCGAACAGGGCATGACCGCCCTCCTCGCCGTCCTCGACGGCACCCCCTGGACCGCCCCCGACATCCCCGTCGAACTCACCGTCCGCGACTCCACCGGCCCCGCCCCCACGCCCTGAGACACCCCGGGACGCACGAAAGCCCCGGTCCGCCCCCACAGGGGCGGACCGGGGCCCGCACGCCACAGCCCTACTCGGCGTCGTCCTCCGGAACCTCGTCGTTCGACACCGCATCCGCCTGAGCGGCCGCCGGAACATCCGCCTCCAGCAACCGCGCCAACTGCCGGCCCCGGATCCGCTTGAACTTGCGCTGCTGCGCCCGCGTCCGGTCCAGCACCGCCACCTCCAGCCGCTCGGCCGGAATCGTCTTCTCCGCGCCGTTCGCCTGACTCGACAACGCCTGCACCGCCAGCTTCAACGCGTCGGGCAGGGTCATCCCGTCCCGGTGCCGCTGATCGAGGAACGTACTGATCTGCTCGGCGTTCCCGCCGACCGCGACCGAACCGTGCTCGTCCACGATCGACCCGTCGTGCGGCAGCCGGTAGATCTGGTCCCCCGCCGCCGTCGCACCCACCTCGGCCACCACCAGCTCCACCTCGTACGGCTTCTCACCGGCCGAGGAGAAAATGGTGCCGAGCGTCTGCGCGTACACGTTCGCCAGCCCGCGCGCCGTCACGTCGTCACGGTCATAGGTGTACCCGCGCAGATCGGCGTAGCGCACACCACCGATCCGCAGGTTCTCGTACTCGTTGTACTTCCCGGCGGCCGCGAAGCCGATCCGGTCATAGATCTCACTGAACTTGTGCAGCGCACGGGACGGGTTCTCACCGACGAACACGATGCCGTCGGCGTACTGCAACACGACGAGGCTGCGGCCGCGGGCGATGCCCTTCCGGGCGTATTCCGCCCGGTCGGCCATGGCCTGCTGGGGTGACACATAGAACGGAGTCGACACCGGTTATCCGTCCCTTTCTTCTGGGCGACGAGACGAGGACTGGTCAGAGCAGAGCGGCACG
Source organism: Streptomyces sp. NPDC012794 (assembly GCF_042901085.1). Taxonomy (NCBI): domain Bacteria; kingdom Bacillati; phylum Actinomycetota; class Actinomycetes; order Kitasatosporales; family Streptomycetaceae; genus Streptomyces; species Streptomyces sp. NPDC012794. The sequence goes on along the minus strand of NZ_JBIBCI010000028.1, from coordinate 16,252 downwards.
CGGCCCGTCGGGCTCCTGGAGCCGACGGTCCGTCACCTTGCGGGCGAGTTCCTGCGACTCGTCGTCGTCCAGCCTGCGGAAGCCTTCGTCGGTGATGACGGTGACGATGGGGTAGATGTGGCGGTACAGGTCCGGCCCGCCGGTCGCCGAGTCGTCGTCGGCGGCGTCGTACAGCGCCTGCACGACCAGCGTGGTCGCCTGCTCCTCCGTCAGGTCGGGGCGGTACAGCTTCTTCATCGAACCCCGGGCGAAGATCGACCCAGAGCCCGTGGCGGCGTACCCGTGCTCCTCCGAGCGGCCACCGGTCACGTCGTACGAGAAGATCCGGCCCTTCTCCTTGGCCTCGTCGTACCCCGCGAAGAGCGGAACCACGGCCAGACCCTGCATGGCCATCCCCAGATTGCTCCGGATCATGGTCGAGAGCCGGTTCGCCTTGCCCTCCAGGGAGAGGGTCGCCCCCTCCACCTTCTCGAAGTGCTCCAGCTCCAGCTGGAACAGCTTGACCATCTCCACGGCCAGGCCGGCCGTACCGGCGATGCCGACCGCGGAGTACTCGTCGGCCGGGAACACCTTCTCGATGTCCCGCTGCGCGATCATGTTCCCCATGGTCGCCCGCCGGTCACCGGCGAGCACGACCCCGCCGGGGAAGGTCGCGGCGACGATGGTCGTCCCGTGCGGCGCCTCCACGATCCCCTCGGGCAGCTTCCGGTTCCCCGGCAGCATCTCGGGCGCGTGCGCGCCCAGGAAGTCCATGAAGGACGACGACCCCGGCGTCAGGAAGGCTGCCGGTAGACGCCCTGTGCCACGATTGTTGGCTTCCACGCGTGTCCCTCCAGGTATGAAACGACCCGACGAGCGGCGTCGGGATCGTCTCCCAACTTGCCGATGGCCGTATTGCGGTTGAAGCAAGGTATGCCACGGACCCTACCCGCCGCGTGGCAATGATCCACATGTACGGCCGGGGCCTTCGAGCAGATGTGGGCGGCGGCCCGCCGGCTCCGGTTCGGGGGGCGGCTCGGCCTCTTCGCACTGCGGACACCGCTCGTTGCCGGACGGTACGTCCACCTTCACCCGCACCGTCCGGCCCCTCAGCTCCTGCCGCGCCTTGTAGGCACCCGCACCCACGACCTTCGATTCGAAGGCCAAAAGACCCTACTGGCCACCCTTTTGTACGAACGACCGCACGAAGTCCTCGGCATTCTCCTCGAGGACATCGTCAATCTCGTCAAGTACCGAGTCGACGTCGTCGGAGAGCTTCTCCTGCCGCTCCTTGAGGTCGGTCGATTCCTCGACCGCCGCCTCCTCGACCTCCTCGGTCGAGCGCGTCGCCTTCTGCTGTCCGCCGCCGGTGTCCTTGGTCGCCATGTCTACCTCACCCCGCTCGGTTCGCACGCTCACACGGAGAGACCCCGGGATTCGGGACCTCTCAAGATCAGACCCTACGTCGGACCCTACAAGGAGGGCCCGGCATTCGTCCCCGTACTTTCACAACGTCCGGGTGCCTTCATGATTCCCTCGGCGGAGGCCTTTCAGCCCCCTTCACTGCCCCGAAAGCACCCGGACCAGGTCCTCCGCCGTACGGCAGCGGTCCAGGAGCTCCTTGACGTGGTTCCGGGTCCCCCGCAGGGGTTCCAGGGTCGGGACCCGCTGGAGGGAGTCCCGGCCCGGGAGGTCGAAGATCACCGAGTCCCAGGAGGCCGCCGCGACGTCGTCCGCGTACTGCTCCAGGCATCGGCCCCGGAAGTAGGCCCGGGTGTCCTCGGGGGGCTTGCTCTCGGCCCGCTCGACGGCCGGCTCCTCCAGCAGCCGCTTCATCTTGCCGCGGGCCGCCAGGCGGTTGTACAGGCCCTTCTCGGGCCGTACGTCCGCGTACTGGAGGTCCACCAGGTGCAGCCGCGCCGCGTCCCAGCCGAGTCCGTCGCGCCTGCGGTAGCCCTCCAGGATCTCCCGCTTGGCGACCCAGTCCAGCTCCCCCGCCAGGCTCATCGGGTCGGTCTCCAGCCGGCCCAGTACGTCCTCCCAGCGGCCCAGGACGTCCTTGGTCTGCTCGTCGGCGTCCGTCCCGAACCGCTCGTCCACGTACTTCCTGGCCAGCTCGAAGTACTCCATCTGGAGCTGTACGGCGGTCAGGGTGCGCCCGCTGCGCAGTGTGATGAGGTGCTGGAGGTCCGGGTCGTGGGAGACCTGGTGGAGGGTGCGTACGGGCTGGTCCACGGCGAGGTCGACGTTGATGAAACCGTCTTCGATCATGGACAGGACCAGGGAGGTCGTGCCGAGCTTGAGGTAGGTGGAGATCTCGGAGAGGTTGGCGTCGCCGATGATCACGTGGAGGCGGCGGTACTTCTCGGCGTCCGAATGGGGCTCGTCGCGGGTGTTGATGATGGGGCGCTTGAGGGTGGTCTCGAGTCCGACTTCGACTTCGAAGTAGTCCGCGCGCTGGCTGATCTGGAAGCCGTGCTCGCGGCCGTCCTGGCCGATGCCGACGCGGCCGGCGCCGGTGACGACCTGGCGGGAGACGAAGAAGGGGGTGAGGTGGCGCACGATGTCCGAGAAGGGGGTTTCCCGCTTCATCAGGTAGTTCTCGTGCGTGCCGTAGGAGGCGCCCTTGTTGTCGGTGTTGTTCTTGTAGAGGTGGATGGGCTGGGCGCCGGGCAGCTGGGCGGCGCGCTCGGCGGCCTCGGCCATGATCCGCTCGCCGGCCTTGTCCCAGAGCACGGCGTCGAGGGGGTTGGTGACCTCGGGGGAGCTGTACTCGGGGTGTGCGTGGTCGACGTAGAGGCGTGCGCCGTTGGTCAGGATGACGTTGGCGAGGCCGATGTCCTCGTCGGTGAGCTGGCTGCTGTCGGCGGCCTCGCGGGCGAGGTCGAAGCCGCGGGCGTCCCGCAGCGGATTCTCCTCCTCGAAGTCCCAGCGGGCGCGTCGCGCCCGGTGCATCGCCGCCGCGTAGGCGTTGACGATCTGGGACGAGGTGAGCATGGCATTGGCGTTCGGGTGTCCCGGAACGGAGATCCCGTACTCCGTTTCGATCCCCATTACTCGCCGTACGGTCATGCGGCCCTCCTTGCCCGGCGGCGCTCCCGTTCGGGGCGGCGCTCAAGTACCGCTGGTGCTCCGGTGCGTCGTGTGCGGTGCCCGTCCCCGCACTGCGCGACCGGCGGTACGGAAGAGCCTAGAACCACTCCGCGCTGCTGGGGAGATCATTTCAGTCATTGACTTCGCCTTGTCACCGGCTGAAAAGGGCGGCGGTAAGGCTTGCGGTATTACGGGATGTAAAGCAGTCGGCCGCGGGTGCCGGTGAGGCTCCCGCGGCCGCCTCGCTTCGTCAGAGGTACTGACCTGTGTTCGCCACCGTGTCGATGGAACGTCCGGTGTCCGCGCCCTGCTTTCCGGTGACGAGCGTGCGGATGAATACGATCCGTTCGCCCTTCTTTCCGGAGATGCGGGCCCAGTCGTCGGGGTTGGTGGTGTTGGGCAGGTCCTCGTTCTCCTTGAACTCGTCCACGCAGGCCTGGAGGAGGTGGGAGACGCGGAGGCCCTTCTGGTTGTGTTCGAGGAAGGCCTTGATGGCCATCTTCTTGGCCCGGTCCACGATGTTCTGGATCATGGCGCCGGAGTTGAAGTCCTTGAAGTAGAGGACTTCCTTGTCGCCGTTGGCGTACGTGACCTCGAGGAAGCGGTTCTCCTCGGTTTCGGCGTACATCTGCTCGACGACGGTCTGGATCATGCTGTGGACGGCCGCTTCGGGCGAGCCCGAGTGTTCGCCGAGGTCGTCCGTGTGGAGCGGGAGCGAGGCCTTGAGGTACTTGGCGAAGATGTCCTTCGCCGCCTCGGCGTCCGGGCGCTCGATCTTGATCTTCACGTCGAGTCGTCCGGGCCGCAGGATGGCCGGGTCGATCATGTCCTCGCGGTTGGAGGCGCCGATGACGATGACGTTCTCCAGGCCTTCCACGCCGTCGATCTCGGCGAGCAGCTGGGGGACGATGGTGTTCTCCACGTCCGAGCTGACTCCGGATCCGCGGGTGCGGAAGAGGGATTCCATCTCGTCGAAGAAGACGATGACGGGGGTGCCCTCGCTGGCCTTCTCCCGGGCGCGCTGGAAGACGAGGCGGATGTGCCGTTCGGTCTCGCCGACGTACTTGTTGAGGAGCTCGGGGCCCTTGATGTTCAGGAAGTACGACTTGCCGGCTGCCTGTCCGGTCACTTCGGCGACCTTCTTGGCAAGGGAGTTGGCGACGGCCTTGGCGATGAGCGTCTTGCCGCAACCGGGCGGGCCGTAGAGCAGGATGCCCTTCGGGGGCCGCAGTTCGTGTTCCTTGAACAGGTCGGGGTAGAGGTAGGGGAGCTCGACGGCGTCGCGGATCAGCTCGATCTGGTCGCCCAGGCCGCCGATCTTCTCGTAGTCGATGTCCGGGACCTCTTCGAGGACCAGGTCCTCGACCTCGCTCTTGGGGACGACCTCGTAGACGTAGCCGGAGCGGGGTTCGAGCAGGAGGGCGTCGCCGGGGCGGATGGTGATGTCCAGGAGCGGCTCGGCGAGCCTCACCACCCTTTCCTCGTCGGTGTGCCCGACCACCAGGGCGCGCTCGCCGTCCTCGAGGATCTCCTTGAGGGTGACGATGTCCCCGGCCCGCTCGAACTGCATGGCCTCGACCACGTTGAGCGCTTCGTTGAGCATGACCTCCTGGCCGCGCCGGAGGTCTTCCGGGTCGACGCTGGGGCTCACGTTCACGCGGAGCTTGCGCCCGCCGGTGAAGATGTCGACGGTGCCGTCCTCGTTCGCCTGGAGGAAGACACCGAAGCCGGCCGGCGGCTGGGCGAGCCGGTCGACTTCTTCCTTGAGGGCCACGATCTGGTCGCGGGCCTCACGGAGGGTATTGGCCAGTCGTTCGTTCTGCGCGGAGACGCCTGCCAGATTGGTCTGGAGCTCGACGATCCGCTCTTCGAGAATCCTCGTGTGCCGCGGAGAGTCGGCGAGCTTGCGTCGCAGGACGGCGATTTCCTGCTCGAGATAGGCAACCTGGCCAGCGGGGTCCTCAGACCCTCGCCCGGGCCGGATGCCGCGGTTGATGTCGTCGTCGTGGGCTGCCACGGTCCTCACCTCCTCCAAGGGGAGCTGGACGCTTCCTGACCCTACCTGGGCTGGTGGTGATTGAAACCCCTAGATCACAAAGACGGTAGAGGTGTGTCCGATCTTCACCCTTGCGTACTCCCTCACGCCAGGGAAATACCCACCCTTCAACATCGGAAAGCAGCCGGTTGTAAGGTCGAAGCGTTCAACACCCGTCCGGGGTCGTGCGACTTGCCGCGAGTTCCGGCCGGGGCGGATCACTCAGAGCAGGAAACGGCAGGAGATATGACCGTGCAGCAGGAGGCCCCGACGGGTGGTTCCGAGGGGGCCGGGGAGCCGCTGGAGGTCTGGATCGACCAGGACCTGTGCACCGGGGACGGCATCTGCGTGCAGTACGCCCCGGAGGTGTTCGAGCTGGACATCGACGGTTTGGCGTATGTGAAGAGCGCCGATGACGAGCTGCTCCAGGAGGTGGGGGCGAGCACTCCGGTTCCTTTGGTGCTGCTGCGGGACGTGGTCGATTCGGCGAAGGAATGTCCGGGCGACTGCATCCACGTGAGGCGCGTTTCGGATGGTGTGGAGGTGTACGGCCCGGACGCCGAGTGACGGTTCAAACGCGTTCCGCGGTCGGATCCGTCAGCTCCTGGCGGAATTTCCCGCCGGTCCAGCGCCACTTGGTGAGCTGGTCGAGGTCGGGGCTGTAGCGGGGTACGGACGGTGACGAGTAGCCGAGGAGCCGTGCCGTGATCGAGCCGTCGCGGACAGTGAGGCCGGTGGCGGTGCGGCGGCGTTCGGCGTCGAGGAGGGTGGCGACGACGCGGGGGGCGGAGCCCTTCTCCGGGTCCTGGGCCAGTACGTAGATCGCGTGCGGCGGGGTGCCGGAGCCGGCGTCGCAGCGGACGGCGGCCACGGTCTCGGGCCGGCCGTCGCCGTCGAGGTCGCCCTGGGCGGTTTCGGTGACGGTGTGCGGGGCGCCCTTGCAGTCCAGGGGGTACGTGACCGCGTGCGCGTCGGGGGCGGTTGGCCGGGGGTCGTTCCCGGGTCCGGCCGCGGGGGTGGCTCCGGTGGCGCGGCCGGGCTGGAGGAGGCCGGCGCCGGCTATGACGGCGGCGAGGGCGGTGGCCGTGGCGAGCCAGTGGGCGGGCCTGGTGCGACGGTGCGCCAGGTCGGTGGGGCTGTGCAGCACGCCGGGTGTCTCCTGTGCGAAGGGTGACGGGGAGCCAGCATCGTGCCATACCTCACACGGGGGTGGAGCGGCCGGGTCCGCACCGGTTCGCGGCGGCTGCCCGCCGGCGGGGGCGTGGTGTCGTCGGGTCCGCACAACGAAGAAGCGCTGTGGCGCAGTTCCCGGTCGGTGCGGGGAACTGCGCCACAGCGCTTTCGTGTTGGTGGGGCGACGACAGGGCCTAGGCGGAGCGGTCGCTGCCGGGGCCTTCGTAGTCCTCGCCGTAGGCGCCCTTGGAGGGGCGGCGGCGGCGCATGGGGGGCTCGACGCCGTCGGCGAGGCGGCGGGCGGTGACGAGGAAGCCGGTGTGGCCGATCATCCGGTGGTCGGGACGGACGGCGAGGCCTTCGACGTGCCAGTTGCGGATCATCGATTCCCAGGGCTGCGGTTCGGCGTAGCAGCCGAACTCGCGGATGGACTCGACGGTGCGCGAGAGCTGCGTGGTGGTGGCCACGTAGCAGCAGAGGATGCCGCCGGGGACGAGGGCCTTGGAGACGGCCTCGAGGCACTCCCAGGGGGCGAGCATGTCGAGGATGACACGGTCGACGTCGGTGTCGGACAGGTTGTCCTGGAGGTCTCCGACGGTGAGCTGCCACGCGGGGTGGGGGCCGCCGAAGTAGCGCTCGACGTTGGCCGTGGCGATCTCGGCGAAGTCCGCGCGGCGCTCGTAGCTGTGGAGCATGCCCTGGTCGCCGATGGCGCGCAGCAGGAAGCTGCTGAGGGAGCCGGAGCCGACTCCCGCTTCCACGACGCGGGCGCCGGGGAAGATGTCGGCGAAGGCCAGGATCTGGCCCGCGTCCTTGGGGTAGACCACGGCGGCACCGCGGGGCATGGACAGGACATAGTCGGGGAGCAGGGGGCGCAGCGCGAGGTACGCGACGTTCCCCGTGGTACGGACAACACTGCCCTCGGGAGCACCGATCAGCTCGTCGTGGGGGAAGGAACCCTTGTGGGTGTGGAAATTCTTCCCGGCTTCGAGCGTGAACGTGTAGTGGCGGCCCTTGGGGTCGGTGAGCTGAACCTGGTCCCCGACCTCGAAGGGCCCGCGTCGGCGGGCGGCACCGGTCGGTTCGGACATGTGACCAGTGTATTGGCTTCAGGACTGGGGCCGCGCCATGGCCTTCACGAAGGCCTTTTCGACGTCGAGGGTGGAGAGGACGCCGTAGATCTCGCCGGTGGGTTCGAGGACGAGGTATTCGGTGGCGGGGGTGGTGCGGAGGTGGTCGAGGAGTGCTTCGCCGGTGAGCTCGGCGGAAACCTTCATGCCGTCGGTGAGGTCCTGGGCGAGGGTGCTGACGGCGACCCAGGGGCGGCGGTGTTCGGGGACGGAGGCGATGGCGCTCTCGCGGACGATGGCGGTGGGGTCGCCCTGGCCGTCGACGACGACGAGGGCTCGGGCTCCGGCTTCGTTGGCGCGGCGGAGGGCTTCGGAGAGGGGGGTGGCGGTCTGGACGGGGATGGCGCGGCGGGTGAGGGTGCGGGCGCGGAGCTCGGGGAGGTGTTCGCGCAGGCGTGCCATGCGCAGGCTGTTGCCCGCGCCGGTCCAGATGATGGCGGCGAGGATCGCGGCGAGGAGGGCGTCCATGACGGTGTCCATGCCGCCGATGTCGCGGCTGGGGTTGCCGAGGGTGCCGGTCTGGGTGAGGAGGGGCAGTCCGATGAGGACGGCGACGGCGAGGGCGCGGCCGACCCAGGCGGCGGCGATGGTGCCGGTCATGGGTTTGCCGGTGATGCCCCAGATGACGGCGCGGAGCATGCGGCCGCCGTCGAGGGGGAGGCCGGGCAGGAGGTTGAAGGCGGCGACGAGCAGGTTGGAGATCATGAGGCCGGCGAGGAGTACGCCTGGGACGGTGGCGGGGTGGACGGCCTTCATGCCGAGGTAGAAGGCTCCGGCGAGGGCGAGGGAGAGGAGGGGGCCGACGAAGGCGAGGACGAATTCGCGGCCGGGGGTCTCGGATTCCTTTTCGATCTCGGAGACTCCGCCGAAGAACTGGAGCTGGATGCGGCGCACGGGGAGCTTGAAGCGGAGTGCGGCGATGGTGTGTGCCAGTTCGTGGACGAGGACGGAGGCGTAGAAGGCGACGGCGAAGAAGAGGGAGACGAGGTAGCGGACGGGGCCGAGGTGGGGCAGGACCCGGTCGAGCTGGTCTCCGAAGACCCAGGTGATGAGTGCGGCGACGAGGAACCAGCTGGGCGAGACGTAGACGGGCACGCCGAAGGGGCGGCCCATGAGGATGCCGCCGCCCGGGTCGGAGCGCTTGGCCTTGCGCTCGCCGGTTTCGTCGGTGTCTGCCACGGTTTTCCTTCGTTCGTGCGGTGCTTCGGTGTGGTCCGTGTCGCGTCGGTGGCGCGGGGGTCGTTGCGCGGTGTGATGCTCCGATCATGCAGGGCGAGGGGCCTGTAGTCGATGGTATGCGTGTGCTGTCCGTTCCGGGTCGTAGGGTTTTACGCATGACGACGACCCCCGGTGCCGGTTCCGCTGATGATTCTTCGGGTGCTTCCCGGCCGACCGCGCTGTCCCCTTCGCGGGCCGGTGACTTCATGCAGTGCCCGTTGCTGTACCGGTTCCGGGTGATCGACCGGCTTCCGGAGAAGCCGAGTGCGGCGGCGACGCGGGGGACGCTGGTGCACGCGGTGCTGGAGCGGCTCTTCGATCATCCGGCGCACGAGCGGACGGTGCCGAGGGCGAAGGCGTTGGTGCCGGGGCAGTGGGAGCGGCTGCTTGAGGCGAAGCCGGAGCTGGCGGAGCTGTTCCCGGAGGGGGACGAGGGGGCGGGGCTGGCGCGCTGGCTGTCGGAGGCGGAGGCGCTCGTGGAGCGCTGGTTCACGCTGGAGGATCCGACGCGGCTGGAGCCGGTGGAGCGGGAGTTCTTCGTGGAGACGGAGCTGGAGTCGGGGCTGCGGCTGCGCGGGATCATCGACCGGGTGGACGTGGCGGCGACGGGTGAGGTGCGGATCGTCGACTACAAGACGGGCAAGGCGCCGCGGCCGGAGTACGCGGAGGGCGCGCTGTTCCAGATGAAGTTCTACGCGCTGGTGGTGTGGCGGCTGCGGCAGGTGGTGCCGAGGCGGTTGCAGCTGGTGTACCTGGGCAGTGGGGACGTGCTGACGTACGACCCGGTGGTGGCGGATCTGGAGCGGGTGGAGCGGAAGCTGCACGCGCTGTGGGAGGCGATCCGGGAGGCGACGGAGACGGGTGAGTGGCGGCCGCGGCCGACGAAGCTGTGCGGGTGGTGTGATCACCGGGCGGTGTGTCCGGAGTTCGGGGGTACTCCCCCGGTGTATCCGCTGGTCGTCTCTCCGAGGAGCGGGGCGGATCGCCCGGCCGGTGGCTGATCGGCCGGTCAGGGCAGAATGGGCGGGTCCGCCGTTGACCGACGAATTCGAGGTACCCCGTGGCGATCCGCGTCCTGCTGGTCGATGACCAGCCACTGCTGCGCACCGGCTTCCGGATGATCCTGGAGGCGGAGCAGGATCTGGTGGTGGTGGGTGAGGCCGGGGACGGTCTGCAGGCGCTGGAGCAGGTGCGGGCGCTGCAGCCGGACGTGGTGCTGATGGACATCCGGATGCCGCGGATGGACGGGGTGGAGGCGACGCGGCAGATCACGGGTCCGGAGCGGAACGGGCCGGCGAAGGTGCTGGTGCTGACCACGTTCGATCTGGACGAGTACGTGGTGGAGGCGTTGCGGGCGGGGGCGAGCGGGTTCCTGCTGAAGGATGCTCCGGCGGTCGAGCTGGTGCAGGCGATCCGGGTGGTGGCCGCCGGGGAGGCGATGCTCGCGCCGAGCATCACGCGGCGGCTGCTGGACAAGTACGCGGGGCATCTGCCGTCGGGTGAGGAGAGCCTGCCGGACATGCTGGGGACGTTGACCGAGCGTGAGGTCGAGGTGCTGAAGCTGGTGGCCCGGGGGCTGTCGAACGCGGAGATCGCGGCGGATCTGTTCGTGAGTGAGACGACGGTGAAGACGCACGTGGGGCACGTTCTGACGAAGCTGGGTCTGCGGGACCGGGTGCAGGCGGCGGTGTACGCGTACGAGAGCGGTCTGGTCCGTCCGGGCGCGCAGTAGCGGGCCGGGACGCGCCTCCGCCCCGGTGCCCTTCTCGGGTGCCGGGGCGGAGGTGTGTCCGGGGGTGTCAGCCCTTGCTGATCTCCCAGAAGCGGAAGACCGTGGAGGCGTCCAGGGACCACTGGAGGCCGGTGACGTTCTGGCGGGCGACGGCGTACTGCTTGCCCTGCCAGAGCGGGAGGAGCGGGAGCTCGTCGGCGACGATGTCCTGGAGGCGGGTGTAGTCGGTGTTGGCCGCGGTGCGGTCGGACTTGGTGGAGGTCGCCGGGATGATGTTCCCGCTGATCTCCTTGTTGTCGTAGTTGTTGTGCAGGACGTTGTCCGGGCCGAAGAACGGCTGGGTGAAGTTGTCGGCGTCCGGGTAGTCGGGGACCCAGCCCTTGACGTAGATGCCGTACTTGCCGGCCTGGATGTCCTTCTCGTACTGCTCGAACTCGACGGACTTGACGTCGGCGTCGAAGAGGCCGCTCTCGTTGAGCTGCTTGGCGATGACCTGGAACTGGTGGTCGGTGGAGGGGCCGTAGCGGGCCGGGGTGGACCACAGGGTCAGCTTGATCTTGCCGGTGATGTTGGCGGCCTTGAGGACGGCCTTGGCCTTCTCCACCTGCGGGGTGCCGCCGTAGCGGTCGAAGTAGGGGGTGGTGTGTCCGGCGATGCCGGCCGGGACGATCGAGTAGAGCGGGGCGGCGGTGCCGGCGTACACGTCCTTGACGAGCGCTTCGCGGTCGATGAGGTAGGCGATCGCCTTGCGGACGGGGAGCTTGCCGACGACGGGGTCGCTGACGTTGAAGACCAGGTGCTGGACTTCGGCGCCGGTGCCCTGGACGACGTCGACCTTGTTGTCGCCGGTCTTGGTGGCGGCGAGGCCGGCGATGTCCTTGGCGGCGAGGCCGCGGAAGGCGAAGTCGACGTCGCCGCTGTCGAGGACGGTCTTGAGACCGGCCTGGTCGCCGTTGAAGAACTTCAGGGTGACGCCGGTGTTCTTGGCCTTGGCCTTGCCGCTGTATGAGTCGTTGACGGAGAAGTTGGCGCTCTTGTCACTGAAGGCGTCCAGCTTGTAGACGCCTGAGCCGATCGCCTTGTTGTCGCCGCGGAGCTTGTCGGCCGGGTATTCGCGGTGGTCGACGATGGCGCCCGCACCCGATGCGATCTTGCTGGGGAAGGTCGCGTCGGACGACTTCAGCTTGAAGACGACGGTCTTCTCGTCGGGGGTGTCGATGCTCGAGATCGACGAGAGCATGACGGCGGGGCCGTTCACGTCGTTGATCTTCAGCGTACGCTCGAAGGAGAACTTGACGTCCTTGGAGGTCAGGCTGTTGCCGTTGCTGAACTTCAGGCCGCTGCGCAGGGTGCACTTGTACACCTTGCTGTCACCCCCCTCGAAGTTGCAGGCCTGGGCGGCGTCGGGCTCGGGGGTGGTGCCGCCCTTGGGGAACGTCAGCAGGGACTGGAAGACGTTGTTGAAGAGCAGCCAGGAGCCCGGGTCGTAGCCCGACGCGGGGTCGGTGGACTTCACCTTGTCGGATATGCCCATGACCACGCCCTTGCCGTTGCCGGCGGCGGAGCCGTCCTGCGAACCGCAACCGCTGAGCAGCGCTGCGGCAGTGGCCGCGCCGAGCGGGGCTGCCAACCACTGGTTACGTGTCTTCACGCGAATGTCCTTCACAGTCTTGTCTGGTCGTTGCGCCGGCCTGCGACGTGCGCCGCCGGTTGTTCTGGTCTCAGCCGCTGACACCCCGGCCGAGTTCCCACAGCTGGAGGTCGGAGATGGCGTTGACCGACCATTCCACTCCGGTGATCCCGTCGCGTGCGGCGACGTACTGCTTGCCCTGCCACAGGGGCAGGACGGGTACGTCGTCGGCGACGATGTCCTGCATCTCCGTGATCGCGGGCACGGCGACGTTGCGGTCGGCCGCGCGGCGGGATTCGGGGATGAGCCTGGTGCGCACCGCGGTGTTGGCGTACGGCGTGCCCAGGAAGTTGTCCTGCTCCAGGAACGGGGCGAGGAAGTTGTCGGGGTCCGGGTAGTCGGGGAACCAGCCGAGCCCGTAGGCGGCGTAGTCGCCCTTCTTCTGGGCGGGGCGGAAGGTGCCCCACTCGTTGCCCTGGACGGTGATGTCGAAGAGCTGGGTGGAGTTCAGCTGGGTCTTGAGGGCCTCGAACTCGGCGGCGGTGCCGTCGCCGTAGTGGTCCGTGGTGTAGTTCAGGGTCAGTTTGACGGGGGTCTTGACCCCGGCGGTCTTGAGGAGCTCGGCGGCCTTGGCGGTGTTGGCCTCGCCGTACTTGTTGAAGAACGAGTTGACGTGGCCGGGCACGGCGGTGGGGACGAGCGAGTACAGGGGCTGCGCGGACTTCCCGTAGACCTTGGCGATCAGGTTGTTGCGGTCGACGGCGGCGGCGAGGGCCTGGCGCACGGCCTTGTTGTTGACGGTCGGGGCGTCGGTGTTGAAGCCGATGTAGCGGATCTCGAGGCCGGGCATCGGGGTGAGTTTGACGCCCTTGGGGGGCGTCTTCGCGAACTCGGTGATCTGGGCGGGCGACAGGGTGCGGGAGACCACGTGGATCTTTCCGTCGGTGAGTGCCTTGCCCATGGTGGCGGAGTCGGCGAAGGTGCGCAGTTCGACCTTGTCGTTGTGGAGCTTGATGTCGCCCTTGTAGTGGGGGTTCTTGGTGAAGACGGCGCGGACGAGGCGGTTGTCCTTGACCTCGGCCTTCATCGTGTAGGGGCCGGAGCCGTCGACGGCGAAGCCGGGGCGGAGCTTCTTGGCCTCGTAGTTCTTCTCGCTGATGATGCCGGCGGCGGGCGTGGCGAGCTTGTACGGGAAGGTCGCGTCGGCGGTCTTCAGGTGGAAGACGACGGTGTCGGTGCCCTTGGCCTCGACGGTGTCGAGGGTGGAGAGCAGGGAGGAGGGGCCGTTCTCGTCCTTGATCGCGAGGACGCGGTCGATGGAGAACTTGACGTCCTTGGCGGTGATCGGGTCGCCGCTGGCGAACTTCAGGCCGGGCCGCAGGGTGCAGCGGTAGCTCTCGTTGCCGGTGTCGGTGAAGCGGCAGTCGGAGGCGGCTTCGGGGACGGGCTGGCCGCCGCCGCGGGGGGTGCGCACCAGCGTCTGGACGGTCTGGCGCAGGATGTTCCAGGCGCCGGCGTCGTAGGCGTAGGCGGGGTCTATGGGGGCGGGGGCGTAGTCGGCTGCCTCGAACCGGTCGGTGGTACCGACGACGATCGCTCCGGACGCTGCTCCTCCGCCGCTCGCGCTGCCGCATGCGGACAGCGCAGGGGTGAGCAGGCCGATCGCGGCCGTCAGCACCATGGTCTTGCGGTTCATGCTGGAAGTACTCCCTCACCCGGCACTTGCTCAAAGCGGCGTAGAGGGCACTTCGCGGCGGTCGCCCGTTCAGGGCGGAACGATCGGGCCGGTGTTTGACGATCGGTCCACGCGGTAGCGGCGCAGGGGTGTGCGTCCGGTACGGCAAGGGTGCGTGCGGAGTGCCCGCGTTGACATTAGTGGGCTGGGGCGGGATGGCTGGAACTGGCAGGAGTTGGGGTGTAATCGCACGGTGATGGGTGCGGACTTACCGCTTATGCCGGAGTCCTCGCAGATGCGGGCAGGAGATGATCAATCCGGACACAAAGGAAGCCCCTGGAGCCGGTGACGGGGCTCGGCAGGGGCGTCCCGGGTGACCAAGCTCACCCGACGGATCCTTGTCGGATGGGGGTGGAATTTCGGCCTCCGGGGTTAGGGGCGGAAGATCCTCTCGTCGGACCTGGGCGCCACCGTCGTTCCGTTCGGCACGGAGCGTGCGTGCTCAGTTCATGGGAGTGATGAGGGAACGCAGGAACGGCAGGTTCACGTCCTCCAGCGAACGCACGACGGTGCGGCCGGGGGCGGGCTCGATGCCGCCGACGGAGGGAACGGCCACCACCCGGCAGCCGGCGGCCTCGGCCGCGGCGATCCCGGTGGCGGTGTCCTCGATCACGGCGCAGCGCGAGGGGTGCGCGCCGAGGCCGCCGGCGGCGATCAGGTACGGGTCCGGGTGGGGCTTGGTACGGGGGACCTCGTCCCCGGCGACCGTCAGCGTGAAGCGGTCGCGGCCGAGGGTGAGCAGGACCTGGTCGATGACGCGGCGGTGCGAGGCGGAGACCAGGGCGGTGGGGACGTTGTGCCGGGCCAGCTCACTCAGGAGGCGTTCGGCGCCGGGCATCAGGGGGACCCGGTCGGCGATGCGGGCCTCGAACCGCTCGTTGAGCAGGACGCTCAGCTCGGCGAGGCCGATGTCGGCTCCCGTCCTCTCGATGAGGAACGAGGCGCTGCGGCTCATGGGGCCGCCGACGACCACGTCCCGCCAGGACGCTTCCAGGCGGTGGCCCAGCTCGTGGAAGATCTGTTCCTCGACCTCCCACCAGAACCCCTCGGTGTCGACGAGGGTGCCGTCCATGTCCAGCAGCACCGCCTGCAGTGCGTGCCCGTCGGCCGTGCGGGTGACGGGTGCGGGAATGGTGCTGGTCATGCGTACACCTCTCTGGGGACGACAAGGCCGGCCACCTCGACCCGCGGGAGCGTCTCCCCCGGGAACAGGTGACCGGCCTGTATGGGACCGACCAGTGTACGCCGGTCTGTGTCAGCGTGCGTTGAAATACTTCGCTTCGGGGTGGTGAATCACCAGGGCGTCGGTGGACTGCTCGGGGTGCAGCTGGAACTCCTCCGAGAGGTGGACGCCGATCCGCTCCGGCTGGAGGAGGTCGGCGATCTTCGCGCGGTCCTCCAGGTCGGGGCAGGCCCCGTAGCCGAGGGAGAAGCGCGCCCCCCGGTACTTGAGGTCGAACATGTCCTCGACCTTCTCGGGGTCCTCGCCGCCGAAGCCGAGCTCGGCGCGGACGCGGGCGTGCCAGTACTCGGCCAGGGCTTCGGCGAGCTGGACGGACAGGCCGTGCAGCTCCAGGTACTCGCGGTAGGAGTCGGACTCGAAGAGCCTGGCGGTGGCCTCGCCGATCCTCGACCCGACGGTGACGACCTGGAGGCCGATGACGTCGGTCTCGCCGGACTCCTCGGGGCGGAAGAAGTCGGCGAGGCACAGGCGGCGGCCGCGGCGCTGGCGCGGGAAGGTGAAGCGGGTCCGCTCGTTGCCCTGCTCGTCGAGGATGATCAGGTCGTCGCCCTTGGAGACGCAGGGGAAGTAGCCGTAGACCACGGCCGCCTCGAGCAGGTTCTCGGTGTGCAGCTTCTCCAGCAGGCCGCGCAGGCGCGGTCGGCCCTCGCTCTCGACCAGTTCCTCGTAGGTGGCCCCGCCGGCGCGGGCCTGCTTGAGGCCCCACTGGCCCTTGAACAGGGCGCCCTCGTCCAGCCAGGAGGCGTAGTCCTTGAGCGGGATGCCCTTGATGACGCGGGTCCCCCAGAAGGGCGGGGTGGGGACGGGGTTGTCGATGGCCACGTCGGAGCGGCCGCCGGTCTCCTCCGGCTCCTCCACCTGGAGGGCGGGGGTGTCCCGCTTGGCGACGCGGCGCTGCTTGAGCTCGGGCAGGGTCGCGCCGGGAACGCCGCGCTTGACCGCGATGAGGGCGTCCATCAGGCGCAGGCCTTCGAAGGCGTCGCGGGCGTAGCGGACTTCGCCTTCGTAGATTTCGTGGAGGTCTTGTTCGACGTAGGCGCGGGTGAGGGCGGCGCCGCCGAGGATGACGGGGTAGTCGGCCGCCAGCTTGCGCTGGTTGAGTTCCTCCAGGTTCTCCTTCATGATCACGGTGGATTTCACGAGGAGACCGGACATGCCGATCACGTCGGCCTTGTGTTCCTGCGCCGCTTCCAGGATCGCGGAGACGGGCTGCTTGATGCCGATGTTGACGACGTTGTAGCCGTTGTTGGTCAAGATGATGTCGACCAGGTTCTTGCCGATGTC
>NZ_JBIBCI010000027.1:0-58634 GCF_042901085.1 Streptomyces sp. NPDC012794 | reverse complement strand
TGGGCGTCAAGCTCACCACCCTGCGCCCGGAGCAGGCCGCGTACATCGGCGTCAAGGTCGAGGGCCCGTACAAGCCCGACCACTACCGCTACTGACGGCCATGGACACCGTGCACACCCTGGAGACTCCCGATACGGGCGCCGAGGTCCGCGACCCCTGGCTACCCGACCGGCTGCTGCGCACCGAACGGGACGCGCTGGTCCCCCTGTTGCGCCGTACGCCCGAGGACGCGTACGGGCTCCGCACCGCCTGCCCGGGCTGGACCGCCCGGGACGTCCTCGCCCACTGCGCCGCCGCCCTGATCCGCATCGTGGAGGGCCGCCTGGAGGAGGGGGTCTTCCTGCCCGCCGCCAACGCCGCGGACGTGGCCGAGCGCGGGGACTGGCCTCTGGCACGGATCGTGGACGAGCTGGAACGCGGCCTCACCGAGGCCGGGCCGGTCATCGCCGCGGGCGACGGCACCCTCGACGCGGTGGCCCTGGGGGAGTGGATCCACGCGGGCGACGTCCGCGCGGCGTTCGGGGAGCCCGGCGCGTACGCCGGCGACAGCCTCCCGCTGGCACTGCCCCTGCTGCGCACCGCCAGCCGCAAGCGGGAGACGCCCCGGCTGGTCGCCCACCTCGGCGGTCACGAAGGGCCCCTGGTCCTGGGCAACGAGATGCCCGGCCGCCCCGCCGCCCGCTTCCGCGGGGACGCGCCGACGCTGATCCGTCTCTACTCCGGCCGCCCGCTGGTCGCGACCCGCTACGAACTGGAGGGCGCGGCCGAGGCGGAACTGCTCATCTACCGCTGACCCCGGACAGCACACCGGCCGGGCCCCGTCCGCCCCACACGGCGAACGGGACCCGGCCGGAGTCCTGAGCCCGCGCCGTCACTCGATGGTGACGACCTGGAAGGCCTCCGCCATCCGGCCCGCGGGAAGTCCCGCCGCCCGGGCGTGCTCACCCAGCCACTCCCGCAGCAGCCCCGCCAGATCGTCGAAGTGCGCGGTCTGCGAGGTGTGGATGCGCAGGGCCTCCACCTTGCGGTCGAAGACGGGGGTGACGTCGACGTACTGATTGGGCGTCGGCCCCGTCATCAGCCACAGCTCCGGCACGATCCACGGCTCCAGGCCCTCCTCCTTCAGGAGCGAGGGGTGGGCGAACGGATTGCGGGCCTCGGGGTAGACGGCCCGCAGTGCGGCCTCGCCCACCGCCCGGTGGTCGGGGTGCAGATCGGCCACCCGGCCCCAGTTGATCTCCGGGCTCGGTATCACCGCGCGCTGCGGGCGCACCTGCCGGATCACCCGGCACAGGTCGCGGCGCAGCTCCACGCTCGCCTCGACGTAGCTGTCGGGATAGCCGAGGAAGCGGACGTCGTCCACGCCGCTGCGCTTGGCCGAGTGCACCTGTTCGGCGCGGCGCAGGTCTCCCATGGCCTGGCGCGGGAGCTGCTCGTCGTATCCGCCCGCGCCGCCGTCGGTGACGATGCAATACGTCACACGTGAGGTGCCCTGCGCGATCCACCGCATGACCGTGCCGCTGACGCAGAACTCGATGTCGTCCGGGTGCGCGGCCACGACCAGCAGGGATTCGGGGGCGCTGCGGTCTGGGCGATCGGTCGCGAAGTGTTCCATGTGATCAGCCTGTTGGGCACGGGCGTGGGCCGCAAGGCGGCTCCTTTGGCGTACTCGCGACATGTCGCCTCTACGCCACGCACGGGCGGCGGCTCGCCCGTACGGACCGTGGACCGGGGTGGTACGGGGTACGGACGCCCTGGTGGGCGGCCCCGCCCGGAGGGCGGTCCGCCGGGCCGGAGGCGGCCCCGCTGGCGTGTCCACGCAACGGCGCGAACGCGCAAGCCAATACCAGACCGTGCGGTTCGTTTCTCTGTCAGTCTTGGCTGGGCACCCCGCTTTCTTCCGTTCCGAGCCTCGCTGCGTCCTTCGCACCACAGCGTCAAGGAGGTCCCATGAGCACCCCCGTCTGGATCACCGCGACCCCGCCGGCCACCCACGGCGAACTGCACGTCGGCCACCTCGCGGGACCGTACGTCGCCGCCGACGTGCTCGCCCGCTACCTGAGGGCCGAGGGCGAACCCGTCCGGTTCACCACGGGCACCGCCGACCACGCCAGCTCCGTCCACGTCCGCGCGCTCCGCGCGGGACGCAAGCCGGAGGAGGTCGCCGAGGGATACCGCGCCGCGATCACGTCGGACTGGCTGCGCTCGGGCGTCGAGTTCGACCACATCGTGCGCCCCCGTCAGGACAAGGGCTACGGGAGCTGGCTGACGGCCCTCTTCCGGCAGCTGTACGCGGACGGGGTCATCGCGGCCCGCACCCGCCTGGCCCCGTACTGCGAGCCTTGTGGACGCTGGCTCCACGGCGCGCACGTCACCGGCACCTGCCCGCACTGCGCGGCGGTCAGCGACGGCGGGATGTGCCACGAGTGCGCCCGCCCCAACGACGGCGGCGACCTGCTGGAGCCGCGCTGCGCCCAGTGCGCCTCGCCCGCCCTGCCCCGGCGCTGCCGACGCCTGTACATCCCGCTGGAGCCGCACCGGGAGGCGCTCGCCGAGTACTGGGCCGGCACCGGCATGCCGCCGAGGCTGGCCGCGCTGTGCGAGTCGCTCGTCGAGGACGGGCTGCCGGACATCGCCGTGTCCCACCCCGCGGAGTGGGGGCTGCCCGTCCCCGTCGACGGCTTCCCCGAGCACCGCATCGACGGCTGCTTCGAGGCGGCGGCCATGCACCTCTTCGGCCACGGAGAGCGGCCGCTGCCCGAACGAGCCGTCCACTTCTGCGGCTTCGGCCACGCCTTCTGCCACGCGGTGCTGCTGCCGGTCCTGCTGTTCGCCCAGGGGATGAAGCTGCCGCAGCACTTCTGCGTCAACGAGGCGTACGTCATCGAGGACGAGGCCCTCGTCTGGGGCTCTGGCCAGAAGGCCTGGGCACTGGACCTGATCACCGAATACGGCTCGGACACCCTGCGCCGGCACGTCCTCCAGGCCCGCCCGCTGGGCCGCCGCACGGCCTTCCACGCCGACCGGCTCGCCGCGGCCCGCCGGGAGCTGGACGAGAGCTGGAACAACTGGCTCGCCCGGCTCTTCGCCGCCGTCCGCGAGGAGTGCGCCGGGCTGGCGCCGGCGGCGCTGCCCGGCGGCACCGGCTGGGAGGTACTGGAGCGGCGGCTGCTGCGGGGGGTGGAGGACCTGCGCGAGGCCTACTCGCCCGAGGCGTTCGACCCACGCAGGGCGGTCGCCCTGCTCGACGAGATGGTGCGCTCGGTGGCCGACTTCGGCCACGTCAACGCGCACGAGACGCACCGCCCCGCCTCCGGTGGCCGCCACCTGCCGGTACTAGCCGCGCAGTTGGCGGTGGCCCGCGCGCTCGGCGCGTGGGCGCGGCCGGTGATGCCGGAGGGTGCGGACCGGCTGGCCGCCGCCCTCAAGACGGCGCCCGGCGGCCCCGTCTCGGCCGCGGCCCTCGTCCCGCCCGCGCCGGGGACCCGGCTGGCCCCGCCCTCGGGCCCGGTGTTCGGCTTCTAGGCCGTCTCTTCCGGATCTTGCTCCCCCAGCTACCGCTGGGAGGTACCCCGAGACCCGCGACGCCTGGCACGGCACCTCGCCGCGTTGTCGGCGCAGCCGAGTACGTCCAGTACGCGCGCTGTGCCTCCGCCCTGCGAGGCACCGCACCAGACGCCGCGGGCTTGACCGGCAAGACCCGAAAGAGACGACCTAGGCCGCGCGCGGAACACCCGTACGGCCCGCACCCCACGTGCCACCCGCACGACGCGCACCAGCAGCACCACCCGCACGACAGCAAGACGACAGAATCCCTTCTCCGCCGCGTGACCGCGCGCCGGTCGCCCCGCGGCGCGGGGCGGACGCGGCCCTCCCCGTAGGAGCTCCACGTGTCCCTGCGCGTCGCCATGCTCAGCGTCCACACCTCGCCGCTGCACCAACCCGGCACCGGGGACGCGGGCGGCATGAACGTCTACATGGTCCAGCTCTCCCGCGCGCTCGCCGAACAGGGCATCGAGGTCGACCTGTTCACCCGCTGCCGGGGCGAGGCCCGTCCCTCCCCGGACGCGCTCGGCCCCGGCGTGCGGGTGCGCCACCTGGAGGCCGGGCCGCGCGCGGCCCTCGCCAAGGAGGACATGCCCGCCCTGGTCGTGCCGTTCTCGCTGGCACTGCTCAAGGAGCGGCGGCGCTACGACCTGGTCCACTCGCACTACTGGCTCTCCGGCCAGGCCGGCCGGATCGCCGCCGCCGGCTGGCGGATCCCGCTGGTGCACACCGCGCACACGCTGGCCCGGGTGAAGAACGAGACCCTCGCCGACGGTGACACCCCCGAACCGGAGCTGCGGATCCGCGGCGAGCACCAGGTCGTCGGCTCCGCCGACCGCCTCATCGCCAACACCGGTGACGAGGCGCGGGCATTGCGGGAGCTGTACGGGGCCGAGGAGCGGCGCACGGAGATCGTCCGGCCGGGCGTCGACCTGCGCACCTTCGGGCCCGGCCGGGGGCGGGCCGCGGCGCGGAGCCGTCTCGGGCTGCCGGCCGACGCCTTCATCCCCCTGTACGCGGGCCGCATCCAGCCCCTCAAGGGCCCCGACGTGATGGTCCGCGCGATCGCCGAACTGCTGCGGGAGGCCCCCGGGCTGCGCCGGCGGACCGTCGTCCCGGTGGTGGGCGGGAACTCGGGGGCCGGGCCGCGCGGCGAGGCCTGGGAACTGGCGCGCGAGCTGGGGGTGTCGGACGTACTGCGGCACTTCCCGCCGGTGCCGCAGGCGGAGTTGGCGCAGTGGTACCGGGCGGCGGACGTCCTGATGGTGCCCTCGCGCAGCGAGTCCTTCGGCCTGGTCGCGCTGGAGGCGCAGGCGTGCGGGACCCCCGTGCTGGCCTCGGCCGTCGGGGGACTGCCGACCGCCGTCCGGGACCGGGTGACGGGGCGGCTCGTACGCGGCAACGATCCCGTGGAGTACGCCCGGGGGCTGCGCTGGTTCGCGGAACACCCCGCGGAGGCGGCCGGCATGGGGCGCGCGGCGGTGCGTCACGCCCGGAGCATGAGCTGGGGGGCGGCGGCCGCGCGGACCCTGGAGGTCTACCGGGACGTCCTGCGCGAGGAGCGGTGGGGCCCGGAGATGAGTGAGGCAGGAGCGGCGGCACGCTCCTGCCTCGCCGACGCCTCTCCCCTGGAGGGTCGAGAAGGCCGGACGGCCACCCTAACAGCTCTTTTGAGCTGACCAAAGATGTGCAGGTGTCACATCTGCATGAACTCCAGATCCGCCCTAAACGCGCTACAGGCCCGTGGTCCGGCCGTGCAATTCATACGAGAATGGAGATGTCTTCGACGGAATACCGGCGGCACGGATCCGCGGAGACGGAATCGCTATTCCCACTCCCTGGAGGAAAACATGTCCGCTGCGCACACCGCCGGAATCCGCGGGAACGCCCGTCAGGCCGCCCCCGCCAGCCCGTCCTGTACCGCGGCCGGTTCCGGCCGTCCGTCGTTCCACTCCGACGACAACGGCTGGGACTGAACGGCCCGCCCCGTCAGCGCCCGTGAAGCCCCATGACCGCCTTCGGCGGTCATGGGGCTTTTTCGCGTCCCGGCGGCGCATTGCGCGGGAGCGGAGTATTTCGGCAGTATTTCCGCGCACCGTCCCGGTGGATCGGAAAAGCCGTCGAGAAACGGTGGAACCGGATCGGTGGCTTATGAAATCAGTCCAGCCAGCCGAGTCGCTGGGCACGTACGCCGGCCTCGAAACGGCTCGACGCCCCCATTTCCTGCATCAGCTCGGACAGCATGCGGCTCACCGTCCGCAGGGATACCCCGAGATTGCGGGCGACCTTCTCGTCCTTCATGCCCGAGGCGAGCATTTTCAGTGCGGCCCGCTGCTGCTCGGAAAGTCCGTCGCCGCCCAGTTCCGGCGCGACGTCGTCGCCGTACGGGGTGGCCGCGTGCCAGCAGTGCTCGTACAGCGCGAGATAGGAGCGGACGAGGGCGGGGCCGCGGGCGAGGATCGCGCCGGCCGCCCGGTCGTCGGGGTGTACGGGCAGCACGGCGAACTGCTGGTCCGCGATGATCATGTTCATCGGGACCGCGGGGGACAGGCGGATCTCCACCCCGGCCTCGACCCGGCGGCGGAGCATCTCCACCGCCTCCGGCGAGGTGGTGATGCGCTGGTGGTAGATGGCGCGGATCCGCACCCCATTGTCGATCTGGCGGCGGTCACGGCTCAGCACCCGGTCGGCGACCTCCCGGACCAGGGCCGTCACGTGCATGGACGTCAGGTCGTGCCGGATGACGTCCGTGATGTCCTCCAGCACCTGCTGGATCCGGCCGTAGTCGTCGAGGATCTCGACCTCCACGTCGGAACCGTTCAGCGAACCGGGCCGCAGGAACCTCCCGACCAGCGTCTCGAGCGCGCTGTACGCCCGGTCGGACTCGTCCAGGTGCTCGCGCAGCCGCTCGCGTTCGCGCTGGAGCATGCGCAGCAAGGCGATCTCGGGGTCGACCACGGTGACCGCGTCCGGACCCGGCTCCCAGGCGCCGGACTGGAGGTCGGCCCGGGTGGCGTGGGTGGTACCGGTCGGCACGATGAGGCCGAGGGAGGTCAGCTCGGCGCGCCACTTCTCGTACTCCTCGGGCGCCAGCCCGAGCTCCTGGAAGACCTCGTTCGGGTCGGACACCCCGCGCAGGCGCAGCTCCTGATAGAAGGCCAGCACCCTGTCGGCGGACTGGATGCCGTCCCTGCCGTCGCCCGTTGCCATCGCGAAGCGACCCCCTCATCTTACGAATCGACAGTCACACTTTGGCACATACCTATGGCGGGGCTCCCGTTCCCCAGAAGGGGATGTGACGGGCGTCACATGGCATCTCCGGGGTGCGTGACGGTGCTTCAGGGCGGCCGGGCCAGGGCTCCGGCGGGGTGGCGCCGGGCCGGCGGGCGCCCGCTTCCCCGCGGGCGCGGGCGGGCGGGGGCGCGGGAGGTCAGTCCTGCGGAGCGTCCAGGCAGTCGGGGCACAGCCCCTTGAAGGTGACGTCGGCGCCGGCCATCCGCCACGCGCCGATCGCCTCACCGGCCGGCTCGGGCACCTCGGCCCCGACGTTCTCCACCCGGCCGCAGCGCACGCACAGCGCGTGCTGGTGGGGCGGGCCGGAGATCTCGAAGACGGCGGGCAGGCCCGGACGGTCGAACTTCGACGCCAGTCCGGTCTCCAGGAAGTGCCGCAGCATCTCGTAGACGGCCTGGCTGGTCAGGGTCCCGAGCCGCTCACGAGCGGCGGCCGTGATGGACTCGACGTCCATGTGGCCGCCCGTCGACAGCACTTGCAGCACCTCGAGCCGCGGCCCCGTGACGCGCAGCCCCACGTCGCGGAGGCGCTGGATCACCGCCTCGCGGCTCGTCGGCCCCTCCACGACAGCCATCATCCCGCCCGTCTCCGCGATCTGGTCCAATCAAACCTTTGGGGCCATCGTACCTCTTGCCCGGCCTCGCGGAACGGGGGACGGGGGCCGCCGGGCGCTGACGGCCCGGACCGCCGCCCGCCCCGCGTCAGGCGTCGGCGCGGCAGACCAGCAGGACGCTCTCCGTCCGCTCGTCGAGGCGGTGGGCGCTCCGGCGCTCCACGCGCAAGCCCGCCCCGTGCAGTTCGGCGGCCAGGCGCTCCGGATCGACGATCCACTTCCGGGTGGTCAGGACCAGCCGCTCGGTGCTCAGCCGGCCCGTGCGGACGCAGTGGTAGGAGATGTGCTCGCTCATCGCGTCCAGGTCGAACACCTGGCGGGCGACCGTCCACTCCTCGACCCCGTCGAACCGGGGGACCTGGAACGCCCAGGTGCGCCGGGGGTCCTGCGACAGCCCGCGCAGCCCGTGGGCCGTGTAGTCCAGGGCGAGCGCACCGCCCGGCTCCAGATGCGTGGCGATCTCGCGCAGCAGCCCCGGACGGGCGTGGGGCGGCACGGCCGAGATCATCGTCCCCGCCATCAGGGCCAGCCGGTACGTGCCCCGCAGCCGCAGCTCCGCCAGATCCGCCCGGGTGGTGACCAGCGATCCCGACACCTGCGGCCCGATCCGCCGGCCCCAGGCGCGCAGCCGCTCCAGACTGGCGGCGTCCCGGTCCACGGCCTCCACCCGGAAACCCTGGCGGGCGAAGGGCACCGCGAGCCGCCCCGCACCGCAGCCCAGGTCCAGGACCGGGCCGCCCGCGCAGCTCCGCGCGAGGCTCAGGTAGCGGACGATGTCCGCGCTGTGCGGGCCCAGCAGAGCGTCGTGCAGCCAGAGCGCGTCCTCGTCGGCGGGCGCGGCCGACTCCAGGCCGGGCAGGTATCCGGCGGGCCGCAGCACGGCGGGCGCGCCGTGCGCCGCCGGAGCGCCGGCCGCCGTGCGCGCGGACGGCGGGAGCGGTGCGAACGGGGAGGACGCGACCGGCGGGACGGACAGGGAAATGCCGCTCGGGGTGTGCATCGCTCCTCCAGGGGGTCGCTCGGTCCAGCCGTCCGGTGCGGGGCTCCCGTGCCGCCGGGACCGCGCCGCTGAATGAATCCTGTCCCGCGGAGGCGGGCCGGGGCCAGAGCGGGAGGCTGCGTGAACACGCGATGGCGTGGATCTGCCACACCCCGCCGGAGGGCGGGCGGCCGTCAGAGCGCGCGGCCGAGCCTGACCGGTGTGAGCGCGGCGAAGCCGTGGTGGGCGAAGAAGGGCTGGGCCGGGGCCCGTTCGACGGGCAGGGTGATCCGCTGGTTCGTCGCCCCGTGCGCCCGCATCCGGCCGGTGGCGGCCTCCAGCAGCGCCGTCCCGACGCCCTGCCGCTGCCGGTCCGGGGTCACGCACAGGGCGTAGATCTCCCCCTCGGCGGCGACCGGCACACCGCCGGAGACCGCCCCCAGCACTCTTCCGTCGGTGTCGGACGCGACCAGCCAGCCGAGCCAGGCGGGCGCTCCGCCTGGAATTTCAATTTCCGCTCTTATGCGGGGGAGAGCGCAATGATCCGACACCAGGCGGCCCACCCGGATTTCCCCGAGGACCTCGCCGTAGCCGTCGCGAATCGCTTCGGCGAGGAGCCGTGAAATCGCCGTCGCGTCGCCGGGCGCTGCCGTCCGCACCTCAGCCAGCAGCATTCTTCCCGCACCTCTCGCCGTACCGGTCCTGCGCCCGCACGGGCTCAGAATAGCGGGCAATTCGAGTGGCCGGGCGCGGCGGTAAATCTACGAATTGGCTTAGTAAATAGCCGGGTTGGCGGAGTGGGGCGGGAAGGCGGCAGCGGGAGCGAAGGGAAGGAGACGATCCGCTATCAGGAGGTCCAACAGCACGCGACCATCAGCGGAACGACGGTCGACACCGCCGCGGCCACCGCCAGCACCCCCCGCAGCACCGGGCGCCCCGCCCGGCGCGGCCCCAGGATGCGCCGCATCCGCACCGCCGCCGAGGGTCCGCCCGCCGCGAACGCCCTGCGGGGCGCCCGACCCGAGGCCAGCGCGTACAGCGCCGTGGCCAGCGCGTCGCTGGAACACCCGCGCAGCGCCCGGTCGTCGGCCGCCATCTCCAGCAGCAGCGGCACGGCCCGCCCGCCGATCCGGGCCAGCGGCAGCCGGCGGAAGACCGCGCAGTACGCGCCCGCCGCCGCGACCAGCAGGTGGTGGCGGCCGCCGATGTGGGCCCGCTCATGGGCCAGCGCGGCGGCCAGCTCCTGTTCCGTCAGGACCTCCAGGGCCCCCGAGGACACCACCACCCGCCGCGAGCGCCCCGGCAGGCAGTACACCGCCGGGCGCGCGTCCTCCAGTACGGTCACCCCCAGCCCGGCGTCGTACCGGCCCACGAGGCGCAGCAGTTCGGCGTGCCGGCCGCGGGCCCGGCGCGCCCGCGCGAGTTCCCGTACGAAACCGGTGACCGGGACCGTCAGCACCGCCAGCGCCGCCGCCGCGGCGAGGGCCTCCCGCCCGGAGGCCGCCGCCAGCCGGGCGCCGGAGGGCGGGGTCAGGGTCATGACCGCGTCGATGAGCCGGTGGCTGGACTCCGCCGGGAGCAGCAGCTGCGCCGGCAGCATGGCCGTGGCCAGGGCGAAGACGGCACCGCACACGATCCAGGCGGCCAGCCCCATCCGGGGCACCTGCTGCGCCCAGCGGGCGCGCACCAGCAGCCACGGGATCACCAGGCCGGTGATCAGGGCGAGTCCGAGGGGCGGCAGGACGTGGTGGTTCACCGGCCGCTCCCCTCTGCCGGACGGTCGGGGCGGGCGGCGCGCAGGGCCTCGTCCAGGGCCTCCACGTCCTCGTGGGACATGCGCTCCACGAACCGCAGCAGCGCTGCCCTGCGGTCCTGGCTGTCGCCGAGCGCGTCCTGCATCAGCGCCGCGGTGTACTCCTCGCGGCTGCGGACCGCCTCGTACATCCAGGCGCGGCCCGATTTCTCGCGGGTCAGCCAGCCTTTGCGGTACAGGATGTCCGCCACGGTCATCACCGTGGTGTAGGCGACCTTGCGCCGCCGGTTTATGTCGTCGACGATCTCGCGGACCGAGGCGGGGCGTTCCCACTGCCACACCCGGTCCATGATCTCGGCCTCCAGCTCTCCCAGCCGGCGTACGCGCATCCCTCTCGGCCCTCCCCCTCGCGAGCGGCTCATCGTACGGCCCGTCACCCCGGCCCGGTCATACCCCGGCCCGGTACACGGGCGCCGCGACGCGCGCCGCAACGACCGCCGCCCCTCCACCCGGACCGTACGGGTGGAGGGGCGGCGGGCGCGGGGGCCGCTCAGCCGGCGGAGGCCCGGAAGCCGCGCAGGCGCAGGCTGTTGCCGACGACGAAGACCGAGGAGAAGGCCATGGCCGCACCGGCGATCATCGGGTTGAGCAGTCCGGCCGCGGCGAGCGGCAGGGCGGCCACGTTGTAGGCGAAGGCCCAGAACAGGTTCGAGCGGATGGTGCCGAGCGTCTTGCGGGCGAGCCGGATGGCGTCCGCCGCGGCCCGCAGGTCACCGCGTACGAGGGTCAGGTCGCCGGCCTCGATGGCCGCGTCGGTGCCGGTGCCCATGGCCAGGCCCAGGTCGGCCTGGGCGAGGGCGGCCGCGTCGTTGACGCCGTCGCCGACCATCGCGACGCTGCGGCCCTCGGACTGCAGCCGCTTGACGACGTCGACCTTGTCCTGCGGCATGACCTCGGCGATGACCTCGTCGATGCCGACCTCGGCGGCGACGGACTCGGCGACGGCCTTGTTGTCGCCGGTCAGCAGGATCGGGGTGAGGCCGAGGGCGCGCAGCCGGCGGATGGCCTCGGCGCTGGTGTCCTTGACCGCGTCCGCGACCTCCAGGACCGCGCGGGCCTCACCGTCCCAGGCCACCGCGATCGCGGTACGGCCGGCGGCCTCCGCCTCGGACTTGGCGCGCTCCAGGTGCGGGGGCAGCTCCATCGCCCACTCGGCGAGCAGCTTGCCGCGGCCGACGAGCACGGCGTGGCCGTCGACGACGCCCTGCACGCCGAGGCCGGGGATGTTGGCGAAGTCCTCGGGGGCGGGGAGGGCACCGACCCTCGCGGTGGCGCCGGCGGCGACCGCCTGCGCGATGGGGTGCTCGGAGGCGTGCTCCAGCGCTCCGGCGAGGCGCAGCACCTCGGCCTCGTCGGTGCCCTCGGCGGTGTGCACGTGGAGCAGGGTCATCCGGCCGGTGGTGACGGTGCCGGTCTTGTCCAGGACGATGGTGTCGACCTTGCGGGTGCTCTCCAGGACCTCCGGGCCCTTGATCAGGATCCCGAGCTGGGCGCCGCGGCCGGTGCCGACCATGAGGGCGGTGGGAGTGGCCAGGCCCAGGGCGCAGGGGCAGGCGATGATGAGGACGGCGACCGCCGCGGTGAAGGCGGACGCGAGGCCCGATCCGGTGCCGAGCCAGAACCCGAGGGTGGCCAGGGCCAGTCCGATGACGACGGGGACGAACACCGCGGAGATCTTGTCGGCGAGCCGCTGGGCGGCGGCCTTGCCGTTCTGGGCGTCCTCCACCAGCCGGGCCATCCGGGCGAGCTGGGTGTCGGAACCGACCCGGGTGGCCTCGACGACGAGGCGGCCGCCCGCGTTGAGGGTGGCGCCGGTGACGGAGTCGCCGACGGAGACCTCGACGGGCACGGACTCGCCGGTGAGCATGGAGGCGTCGACGGCGGAGGAGCCCTCGACGACGGTGCCGTCGGTGGCGATCTTCTCGCCGGGGCGGACCAGGAAGCGGTCCCCGGGCTGGAGTTCGGCGGTCGGCACGGTGACCTCGCGGCCGCCGCGCAGCACGGTGACCTCCTTGGCGCCCAGTTCGAGCAGCGCCTTGAGGGCCGCGCCGGCCTTGCGCTTGGACTTGGCCTCGAAGTACCGGCCGGCCAGGATGAAGGCGGTGACGCCGGCGGCCGCCTCCAGGTAGATGTTCCCCGCGCCGTCGGTGCGGGCGATGGTGAACTCGAAGGCGTGGGTCATGCCGGGGGTGCCCGCGGTGCCGAAGAACAGCGCCCACAGTGACCACAGGAACGCGGCGATCGTGCCGACCGAGATCAGGGTGTCCATGGTGGCCGCGCCGTGCTTGGCGTTCGTCCAGGCGGCGCGGTGGAAGGGCCAGGCCGCGTACGTGACGACGGGCGCGGTCAGGGTCAGCGAGAGCCACTGCCAGTAGTCGATCTGGAGGGCCGGGACCATGGCCATCGCGATCACCGGCACGGCGAGGGAGACGGCGGTGACGAGCCGCTGGCGCAGCGGAGCGAGCCCGTCGTGCTCCTCCGGTTCCGTCCCGGCGCCCGGCGCGCCGCCCGTGCTCGGCGGCGCGGGCTCCTGCGCGGTGTAGCCGGTGGCCTCGACGGTGGCGATCAGGTCCGCGACGGAGATGTCGGCGTCGAAGGTGACCTTGGCCTTCTCGGTGGCGTAGTTGACGGTGGCCTCGACGCCGTCCATGCGGTTGAGCTTCTTCTCGATGCGTGCCGCGCACGAGGCGCAGGTCATGCCGCCGATGGCGAGCTCGACCTGGGCGGCGCCGGGAGTGATGGTGGTCATGAGTGCTGCTCCTCGTTCGAGCGCGGGGTGGGAGCCGGGGCCCGTGGACGGACGGGCCCCGGCGGCCGGGCGTGTGGGACGGGCCGGGTGTCAGGCGCGGCCGGTCAGCTCGTAGCCGGCGTCGTCCACCGCCGCGGTGATCGCGGCGTCGTCGGGCTCGCCGGTGGTGGTCACGGTCACCACGCCGCCGTCGACGTCCACGTCGACGGAGAGGACGCCGTCGAGCGCGCCGACGGACGCGGTGATGGCGGTCC
This sequence comes from Streptomyces sp. NPDC012794, assembly GCF_042901085.1. Classification (NCBI taxonomy): domain Bacteria; kingdom Bacillati; phylum Actinomycetota; class Actinomycetes; order Kitasatosporales; family Streptomycetaceae; genus Streptomyces; species Streptomyces sp. NPDC012794. The sequence goes on along the minus strand of NZ_JBIBCI010000027.1, from coordinate 45,386 downwards.
GGCAGTGTCCGCAGGACATGCCGGACACGCGGTAGACGGTGGCGGTGGCCTCGGCCACGGCCACGGCGGTGGTACCGCCGGCGTTCGTACCGCAGCTGCCTTCGGGGGTGCAGCAGGAAGACATGTGTTTCTCCTTGATCGGACCTCAGTCGTGCCGGTACCCGCCGGGGGTACCCGCCTGACTCCAGATATACCCCCCGGAGGTATGCATCGCAAGTGCTGCCCCGGCTTGACTTGATACCCCTGGGGGGTATCGTGAAGTCTATGAAACCGCTGGATGCGGCAGTGGTACGTACGTCGTAGGGGAGATCAGCCATGAACACCGGAGTGAAGATCACCGTTTTCGCCGCCGCGCTGGCGGCGACCTTCGGCACCGCCTACGGCGTCGGCGCGGGCGTGGGCCCCGTGGGCGCGCCGGCCAAGCCCGGACACGGCGGTCACGCGGCGCGGACCCCCGCGGGTGGGGAAGGATCCACCGCGCACGGGGCCCACGACGGGACGGCGGCAGCGGCTCCCGCGGCCGGCGGGCTCCAGGTCTCCGAGGGCGGGTACACGCTCAGCCTGGACACCCCGCGGGTCGCGGCGGGCCAGGGCGAGCTGCGGTTCTCGGTCAAGGACGCGGAGGGCCGCAAGGTGACCTCGTACAAGACCGAGCACGGCAAGGAGCTGCACTTCATCGTGGCCTCGCGCGACCTCACGGTCTACCGCCACCTGCACCCCGTGCGCGCCGCGGACGGGACCTGGTCGGTACCGGTGGACCTGCCCGCGGCCGGCGCGTACAAGGCGTTCGCCGACTTCGCGCCCGCCGCGCCCGGCGCGAAGAACGTCACCCTCGGCGCGGACCTCCTCGTCCCCGGGGCGCACGCGCCCGAGCCGATGCCGCCGGCCGTGAACACGGCGGACGTGGACGGCTACCGGGTGGCCCTGGGCGGAACCCTCGACCCCGGCAAGCCGGGCGAACTCAGGCTTACTGTCAGCAAGGACGGCAAGCCCGTCACCGACCTCGAGCCCTACCTGGGCGCTTACGGCCACCTGGTCGCCCTGCGCGACGGCGACCTCGCCTACCTGCACGTCCACCCCAACGAGGGCGGCCCCGGCCCGGACGTCTCCTTCACAGCCACCGCCCCCAGCACGGGCACGTACCGGCTCTTCCTGGACTTCCAGCACCAGGGCAAGGTGCGCACGGCGGCCTTCACCGTCAACGCGGGCGGTGGCACGGCCCCGGCGGCAGCCCCGGCCGCGCCCCCGGCGGCGCCGGAGGAGCCGGGCGGCCACTCCCACTGAGAGGCACACCGCATACCCCCCGGGGGTCTGCAAAGGTCCGCGACGAGAGGGACGAACGAACGGGAAGGGATCGATCGCCGTGCCCGCTTACACCGCACATCCCGCACACGCCGGTGGCACCGCCACCGCCCCCGCCTACAGCGCGCACAAGGACGACGTCCTCAAGCGGCTGCGCCGCATCGAGGGCCAGGTGCGCGGCCTCCAGCGCATGGTGGAGGAGGGGACGTACTGCATCGACGTGCTCACCCAGGTCGGCGCCGCCACCAAGGCGCTGCAGTCCTTCGCCCTCACCATGCTGGAGGACCACCTGCACACCTGCGTCGCCGACGCCGTCGCCGAGGGCGGCGACAAGGCGCGCGAGAAGGTCGAGGAAGCTTCCCGGGCCGTCGCCCGCATGGTCCGCGCCTAGGCCGTCTCTTCCGGATCTTGCTCCCCCAGCTACCGCTGGGAGGTGCCCCCAGACTCGCGACGCCTGGCACGGCACCTCGCCGCGTCGTTGCGGCACCCGAGGACGTCCAGTAATCGGGAGCCGCTCCGCCTTGCGATGCACGGCACCGGACAGCGCGGGCTTAACCGGCAAGATCCGAAAGAGACGACCTATCGGATCCGCCCGCCCCGCCCGGTGTCGGGCGGTGGGCGGCCGGGGGTGGCGGGCCGTGCGAGCAGGCGGCGCAGCCAGCGGGTGCGGGCCTCGCGGGCGTCGAGGGTGAGGGCGGCGTGCGGGGCCAGGCCGTCGAAGCCGTGGCAGGCGCCGGGCCACACGTGCAGTTCCGCCTCTCCGCCCGCCTGCCAGAGCGCGTTCGCGTACGCCACGCCCTCGTCTCGGAAGACCTCCGCCGAACCGACCTCGACATAGGCCGCCGGGAGCCCCGAGAGGTCCGTGGCGCGCGCGGGAGCCGCGTACGGCGGCAGGTCCTCGGTGCCGTACCGCTCGCCCAGCAGCGCCTGCCAGGCGGTCGCGTTGGAGACCGGGTCCCATACCCCGGCCCCGCTCATCTGCCGGCCGGAGAAGGTGGCGCCGCGGTCGTCCAGCATCGGGCTCAGCAGCAGCTGCCCCATCGCCCTCGGGCCGCCCCGGTCGCGCGCCAGCAGGGCCAGGGCCGCGGCGAGCCCGCCGCCCGCGCTCTTGCCGCCGATGACGACGCGGTCCGGGTCCACCCCCAGCTCGTCCGCGTGCGCGACGGCCCACACGAGCCCGGCGTAGCAGTCCTCCAGCGGCTCGGGGTAGCGCGCCCGGGGCGCCAGGCGGTACTCGACGGAGACGACGGCCAGCCGCAGCGGGAGCGCCCACTCGCGCAGGATCCGCGGCAGCACGGACCGGGCGTTGCCCGAGATCATCCCGCCGCCGTGCGGGTAGTACAGCAGCGGCAGCCTCCCGCCCGCCCCGGCCGGCCGCGCGCTCACCAGCGTGACCTCCGGAGCGCCCCCGGGCCCCGGCACGGACAGCTCCCTCACCTCGAACCGCCCGCCGTCGCGCAGCGCTTCGAGCGCCGGCCGGGGCCGGGAGCCGACGTCCCGGGCCTGCCACGCGGCGAGGTTCCCCGGCGTGACCGGCTCCCGCACGCGCGCGCCCACGGCCCCGAGCGCCGCCCGCAGTTCGGGATCGAAGGGCGGCACCGGCATCGGCACCCGCGCCCCGTCGGCCCCCGCCCCGCCGTCCTCGGAACGGCCTGCCCGCTCTCCCCCGGAACCCATGCGGCCCAGCCCATCACATGACCGGCGACCGGCGGCGGCACCCCTGCCGGATTGACCATGCTCCTGACAGCATTGGCGCGCGCCACTCCCACGACCGCACCACACCCCCAAGGGGGCGATCAGCGCATGACCAAGCCTGAGAGCGCGGGAGACGACTACGACGTCGTCATCAGCGGAGCCGGCCTCGCCGGCAGCGCCGCGGCGATCCTGCTCGCCCGGCGCGGTGTCCGCGTCGCACTGCTGGAACGCCGCTCGGACCCCGAGGCGTACAAGGTGCTGTGCACCCACTCCATCACGGCCAACGCCCACCCGGTGCTGGACGAACTCGGCCTCCTGCCCGCGCTCGAAAAGGCCGGGGCCGTCCGCAACCATGCGCGCTGGTACACCCGCTGGGGGTGGATCGAGCCGAGGGCCGCGCCCGCCGGCCCCGCGCTGCCGTACGCGTACAACGTCCGCCGCAGCACCCTCGACCCGCTGATCCGCTCCCGTGCCGCGCGGACCCCGGGCGTCGACCTGCTGCTCGGCCACCAGCCGGCCGGGCTGGTCCGGGAGGCCGGGCGGACCGTGGGGGCGCGGGTCAAGGCGCCCGGGGGCGAGCGGGAGATCCGGGCCCGGCTCGTCGTCGGCGCCGACGGCAAGGACTCGGCCGTGGCGAAGTTCGCCGAGGTGCCCACCCGGCAGCACGAGAACGGGCGGTTCGGCTACCTCGCGCACTTCCGCGACCTGCCGCTGCACGGCGGGGTCGGCCAGGCCTGGTTCCTGGAGCCCGACATGGCGTACGCGTTCCCCAACGACGACGGGGTGACCGTCCTCGCGGTGCTCCCCGGCAAGAAGCGGCTGCCGGCCTTCCGTGAAGACCTGGAGGGCAGCTTCCTCTCCTTCGTACGGGCCCTGCCCGAGGCCCCGCCCGTCGACTCCGCCGAGCGCATCAGCAAGATCATCGGCACGGTCGACTACCCGCTCGTCACGCGCGAGCCGACCGCACCCGGCGTCGCACTCGTCGGCGACGCCGCCCTGACCAGCGATCCGCTGTGGGGAGTGGGGTGCGGGTGGGCCCTGCGCCCGCACCCACCGGCGCCGGCTGCGCGGCCACCAGTCCCTGGCCGTCGACTACGCCAGGGCCCGCCCGTTCAATGCGGGGGAGCGGCTGATGTTCGCGGCGGCGGCGCGCGACGAGGCGATGGCACGGCACATGCACCTGTTCGCATCCCGCCTGATCGGGCCGCTGCGCTTCCTGAACCCCGGGGCACTGGCCAGGGCGGCGGCCGTCAACCTCCGCCACCGGGGGGCGGGTGTGCCGGACCGTTCCTCCGGAGGGCGGGCGGACACCCGCTGAGGCCCCCGCGCCGCCGCCCGGCGGACGGCCCCCCGGAGGACACCGGTCAGACGATGTCCTCCGCGATGTCCGCCTGTTCGCGGGCGTTGCCGTAGGGGGCCGGGGTCCCGTACGAGCGCCGGGCGGCGTACCACCACACACTGGCGAGGGCCAGGACGACCACCAGGGCGATCACCGCGTAGTTCATCGAGTCGACCGTCACCGGGGACTTCTGCGGCAGGCAGAACAGGACGGTGACCAGGCCCACCCAGACGACCGCGATCCAGCCGACCGGCTTGCTCCAGCGTCCCAGGTTCCACGGGCCGGGCCGGAACCGCTTGCCGGCGCGCAGCCGCAGGTACACGGGGATGGCGTAGGCCGGGGTGATGCCGATGACGTTGATGGCGGTCACGGCGCCGTACGCGGTGGCCGAGTAGAGGGAGGGCAGCGCGAGGACGCCGGCGGCGGCGACGGAGAGCCAGACGGCCGGAACCGGGGTCTGGCTGCGGCTGCTGACCCGGCGCCACAGGGAGGAGCCGGGGAGCGCGTTGTCACGGCTGAACGCGAAGACCATCCGGCTCGCGGCGGCGACCTCGGCGTTGCCGCAGAACAGCTGCGCGACGATGACGACGAGCAGCAGGGCGGAGGCGCCGCCGGAACCGAGGGCGTCGAGGAAGATCTGGGCGGGCGGGACCCCGGTGGCGGTGCCCTGGACGGCCGCGTAGTCCTGGATGGCGAAGGTCAGCCCCGCGAGCAGCGCGAACCCGGCGAGCCAGGAGACCCAGATGGCCCGCACGATTCCCTTGGCCGCGGAGACGGAGGCGTTCGAGGTCTCCTCCGAGAGGTGCGCGGAGGCGTCGTAGCCGGAGAAGGTGTACTGCGCGAGCAGGAGGCCGATCGCCGCCACGTAGAACGGGTTGGCCCAGCCGGTGTCGTTGACGAACTCGGTGAAGACGAACGAGGCCGGCTGGTGGTGGTCGGGGACCAGGGCCAGGGCGCCGACGATCGCGGCGACGCCGGCCAGGTGCCACCAGACGCTGATCGAGTTGAGCACGCTGACGAGACGGACGCCGAAGAGGTTGAGCACGGCGTGCAGCAGCAGGATCGCCAGGAAGATCAGGAAGGTCGAGCCCGGGGTGGGCACGAAGCCGAACTGGAGGTTGAGGAAGGCGCCGGTGAACAGCGCGGCGCCGTAGTCGATGCCTGCGATGGCGCCGAGGAGGCCGAGCAGGTTCAGCCAGCCCGTGTACCAGCCCCAGCGGCGACCGCCGAGCCGGTCGGCCATGTAGTAGAGCGCCCCGGAGGTGGGGTAGGCGCTGGTCACCTCGGCCAGGGCGAGGCCCACGCAGAGGACGAAGAGGCCGACGCCCGCCCAGCCCCACAGCATCACGGCCGGGCCGCCGGTGCCCAGGCCGAAGCCGTACAGGGTCATGCAGCCGGACAGTACGGATATGACCGAGAAGCTGATGGCGAAGTTGCCGAAGCCGCCCATCCGGCGGGCCAGGACGGGCTGGTAGCCGAGCTCTCTGAGCCGCTCCTCCTCGTCCTGGCGGGGTGGGAGCTTGTGGTCCGGGCGGGCTGCCGGCGTGGTGCGCGACACGGGGGTACCTCCGAAGTGGTGGAGCGGGGGACGGGGGTGGAGAGCGGGAGCAGCGGTGGCGGGGGAGCCGGCGCTGCGGAACGGGGGCGGGAGGAGGGCGGGGGAGGGTCAGTCCCGGCCGGCCAGGCTCCGGGACCTGGCGCGCAGGAACACCTCCTCGGCCGGCGCCGGGTCGGCCGGGTCGCGGGTCCGCCGGGCCCACGGCAGGGTGGTCCAGTACCCGCCCATCGCCTCGAAGACCCGGGCCGCCCCCTCGAACTGGTGGGCGCCCCACAGGGCGTGGGCGAGGTGGTTCAGGTCGAGCGGGGAGGCGTACGCCGGGTCGGCGTACGGGAACCAGGCTTCCAGGGCGTGGACGGCGTCGCGTATGGCGTCGTCCGTGAGCCAGTGCAGGTCGAGGGCCCGCTCCTGCCCGCCCTCGCGGCGGTAGCGCTCGACGTGGACGTAGAGCGGCAGGAGGTGGACGGCGGACCCCGGCGGCGCCGTGTCCACCGCCCAGCGGGCGAAGTTGACGGCCTCGGAGTGCGGCCGCGGTCCGGCCGGGCCCGCGTACATGAACTGGAGCATCCGGTGGTACGCCTCGCGGTTGTACGGGTCCCGCTCGTCGGCCTGCGCGAGGATGCCCCAGGGCCCGGGGGGCAGCATCGGGCCGGGCGGCCGCTGCCGGTGCTCGTCCATTTGGCGGTGTTCGTCGAGGAGGGCCAGGGCGAGCAGGCAGACCCAGGGCACCGGGTCGGCGGGGCTGATACCGGTGGTGGTCCGGCAGGCCTGCCAGGCCTCTTGCCACAGCTCGTGCGTGCGGGGGTGGCCCGCGCGGTGGGCGCGGACGGCGCGTTCGACGGTGACCCGGGTGTGCATCACGGCCGCGGCGACGCTGGTGGGCTGCTCGGCCCTCCAGGCCTGGACCACGTCGGAGCCGGCCGCGACCGCGGCGAGGACCTGGGTGCGCTGGGTCCACAGGCCCCAGCCGTCCGTACGTTCCAGCAGCCGCGCCATCGACAGCCAGCGGCCGGTGCGCAGGTCCTGCACGGCGGCGCGGAGGTCGTCGTCGAGGCCGGCGGGGTGGTAGACGGGCCGGAAATCGCCGCCGGCCATCACCTCGCCCCGGGGGACGTGCGGCCGGAGCCGGCTCGTACTGCGGTCATCGTGGTCATCGGTCCTCGGATCGCCTGGAGGGACGGGTCGGGTCCGTCCGGCGTCCGGTAGCCGCACTGCGGCCGGGCCAGCACCAGGGATGCGTGAACCATGCGCGAACTGCCCGGCGAACCCCCGCCGTTGGGTCACGGGCGGCGCCGTTACCGCCCGTTGACCGGCGATCACTATAGAGCGGAGGCGGCCGATCGCACACGCATTCCCTTTCGGACACAAGTTTCAAGCCACGCACGGAACATGACTGAACGTCACTGCCGCGGCCGCGCGCTCGGGTGGATCTTGACGGGCGACCTCCCCTAGTGAAGGCTTCCGACCGGCGACGGCTGACGTGGTCGCCGACGTGATCGGCGACCTGGCCGGGGCCCGGTCGCCGACGCGATCGACGACCTGCCGCAACACGGACGGAGTGGTGATGACGGGCCCGGTGCTCGCTGTGGACCAAGGCACCTCGGGAACCAAGGCCCTCGTCCTGTGCCCGGATCGCGGGGTCATCGGCTCCGCCTCCGCTCCCGTACGGCCCCGGTACCTGCCCGACGGCCGGGTGGAGGTGGACCCGGGCGAGCTGCTGGGCTCGGTCGTGGACGCCGGGCGGGCCGCGCTGGCGGCGGCCGGTGAACCGGTGGCGGCGGTGGGCCTGGCCAACCAGGGCGAGACCGTACTCGCCTGGGACCCGGCGAACGGCGAACCGCTGACCGACGCGATCGTCTGGCAGGACCGGCGCGCCGCACCGCTGTGCACCGAACTGTCCCCGCACGCCGAGCTGCTGCGCGAGCGCACCGGGCTGCCGCTCGACCCGTACTTCGCCGCCCCCAAGATGGCCTGGATACGCCGCCACCTGACGCGGCGGGGCGTCGTCACCACCAGCGACGCCTGGCTGGTGCACCGCCTCACCGGCGAGTTCGTCACCGACGCGGCGACCGCGGGCCGTACGCAGCTGCTCGACCTCGACACCGTCGGCTGGTCGGAGGCCGCCCTCGACGTCTTCGGCCTCGCCGGCGAGCCGCTGCCGCGGATCGTCGACGCGGACTCCCGCGTCGGCACCACCACCGCCTTCGGTCCCGAACTGCCGCTGACGGGACTGCTCGTCGACCAGCAGGCCGCCCTGCTCGCCCAGAGCGTCACCGCCCCCGGCACCGCCAAGTGCACCTACGGCACCGGCGCGTTCCTGCTCGCCCAGACCGGACCGCACCCCCGCCGCAGCTCCTCCGGACTGGTCGGCTGTGTGGCGTGGCGGATCGCCGGGCGGACCAGCTACTGCCTCGACGGCCAGGTGTACACGGCCGCTTCCGCCGTACGCTGGCTCACCGATCTCGGAGTGATCTCCGGCGCCGCGGACATCGACGCCGTGGGCGGGAGCGTCCCCGACTCCGGCGGCGTCACCTTCGTCCCCGCGCTCGCCGGGCTCGCCGCCCCCTGGTGGCGGGGCGATCTGCGCGGCTCGGTCACCGGACTCGGTCTCGGCACCACCGCCGGACACCTGGTGCACGCCCTCTGCGACGGCATCGCCGCCCAGGTCGCCGAGCTCGCGGACGCGGCCGCCGCCGACCTGGGCGCGCCGCTGACCTCCCTCCGCGTCGACGGAGGGCTCACCCGGTCCGCCCTGCTCATGCAGGCCCAGGCCGATCTGCTCCGGATCCCCGTCGAGGTGTCGGCGCTGCCGGACGCCACCGCCCTCGGCGTCGGCGCGGTCGCCCGGCTCGGCCTCGACCCCTCCCTCACGGTCCGCGACACCGTCCCCGAGTGGAAGCCCTCCGCCGTCTACGAGCCCCGGGCCGGGGCGGGCGAGGCCGCCGAGCGCCGCGCACGGTTCCGTACCGCGGTCGCCGCCCTGCTCGACGGCCCCGCATGAGCGTCACCACCCGCGGCGCCCTGCCCGGCGGGGAGTACGACGTGACGGTCATCGGCGCCGGTGTGGTGGGCTGCGCCATCGCCCGCGAACTGGCCCGGCTGCCCCTGCGGACCGCCCTGGTCGAGGCGTCCGACGACGTCGGGGACGGCACCTCCAAGGCCAACACGGCCATCCTCCACACCGGGTTCGACGCGGTGCCCGGGACCCTGGAGTCCCGGCTGGTCCGGGACGGCGGGCGGCGGCTCGCCGCGTACGCCGCCGAGAGCGGCATCCCGGTGGAGCCGCTCGGGGCCCTCCTCGTGGCCTGGGACGAAGAGCAGCGCGCCGCGCTGCCCGGCCTCGCCGGCAAGGCCGAGCGCAACGGCTACCACCAGGCCCGGGTCCTGTCGGCCGAAGAGGTGCGGGCCCGCGAGCCGGAGCTCGGACCCGGAGCGCTCGGGGCGCTCGACGTGCCCGGCGAGTCCGTCATCTGCCCCTGGTCGACCACGCTCGCCTACGCGACGCAGGCCGTCCGCGCGGGCGTCGACCTGCACCTGAACTGCCCGGTCCGGTCCGTCATCCCCGGAGCCCCGCACCTGCTGGACACCGGCCGCGGCGTACTGCGCACCCGCCACCTGGTCAACGCGGCCGGCCTGCACGCCGACGCGGTCGACCGGCTGCTCGGGCACGCGGACTTCACGGTGACCCCCCGGCGCGGCCAGCTGATCGTCTTCGACGAGCTCGCCCGCGGCCTGGTCCGGCACATCCTGCTGCCGGTACCGGGCGCGCTCGGCAAGGGCGTCCTGGTCACGCCGACGGTCCACGGGAAGGTGCTGCTCGGGCCGACCGCCGAGGACCTGGACGACAAGACCGCCACCGGGTCCACCGCCGAAGGGATCGCACTGCTGCGGGAGAGGGGCCGGCGGATCCTGCCCGCGCTCCTGGAGGAGGAGGTCACCGCCGTGTACGCGGGACTGCGGGCCGCCACCGGATCCGAGGACTACGCGATCCGCGCCCACCCCGCGCAGCGGTACGTCACCGTGGGCGGGATCCGCTCGACCGGTCTGACCGCGTCCATGGCGATCGCGTCCCACGTGGTGGAGCTCCTCGCCGAGGGCGGTCTCCCGATGGCCGGGCCACGGGAACCGGAGCCGGTGCGGATGCCGAACCTGGGCGAGGCGTTCCGCCGTCCCTACCGCGACGCCGAGCTGATCGCGGCGGACCCCGAGTACGGCCGGATCGTCTGCCACTGCGAGCGCGTGACCCGCGGGGAGATCCGCGACGCGCTCGCCGGTACCGTCCCGCCCGGTTCCCTGGACGGACTCCGGCGCCGTACGCGCGCCCGTGGCGGCCGCTGCCAGGGCTTCCACTGCGGCGCCGCCGTACGCGCGCTGTTCGAGGAGGCCCGCCGGTGAGCCGTACGGACAGCACGGGCCGCACGGACCGCACGGTCGACGTGCTGGTCGTCGGAGCGGGCCCGGCCGGGCTGGCCCTGGCCGCCCGCGTCGTGGCCGCGGGCGCGGGCCGGGTCGAGGTACTGGAACGCGAGGAGGAGGCGGGCGGCGTCCCCCGCCACTGCCACCACGGCGGCTTCGGACGGCCGCCGCTGCCCTGGCTGCCGGGACCCGCGTACGCACGCCGGGCGGTGGCCGCGGCCCTGGCCGCCGGTGCCGTCGTCCGTACCGGCGTCACCGCCACCGGCTGGGCGGGACCGCTGGCCCTGGAGACCACCGGCCCGTCGGGGCTGGAACGGATCACGGCCCGGGCCGTCGTCCTCGCCACGGGTGCCAGGGAACGCCCCCGAAGCGCCCGGCTGGTGCCCGGCACCCGCCCGGCCGGAGTGCTCACCACCGGGGAGCTCCAGCAGTCGGTCCACCTCCACGGCCGCCCCGTCGGCCGCCGGGCCGTGGTGGTGGGCGCCGAGCCGGTGGCCCGCCACGCGGTACGCACCCTGCGGCGGTCGGGCACGGAGGTGGTGGCGGTCCTCACCGAGCACGCGCGCGGCACCGCCGTACCGGGGGTTCCGCTGCTCACGGCGACCACGGTGAGCGAGCTGCGCGGCCGGGGCCGGCTCTCCGGAGTGGCGGTCCGCCACCGGGACGGCCGCTCGGGGGTCATCGCCTGCGACACGGTGGTCTTCACCGGCGACTGGATCCCCGAGCACGAACTGGCCCGCCGCGGCGGCGTGCCCGTCGACCCCGGCACCCTCGGACCCCGCGTGGACGCCGCCTTCCGCACGGGGACGCCCGGGGTCTTCGCCGTCGGCAACGCCCTGCACGGCGTGGAGCGCGCGGCCACCGCGGCCGCCGAAGGCCGGGCCGCCGCCGCCCCGGTCCTGGCCCGCCTCGCGGGAGCCCCCTGGCCCGACGCCGGCCCGCCGCTGCTCGTACGGGCCCCGCTCGCGTGGGTGACGCCGAACCGCGTCACGGCCCCCGCGCGGCGGCCGCTGCTGCTGCGCTCCGCGGTGCCGCTGACCGCGCCGGTGGTGGAGGTGTCGCAGGACGGCCGCCTGCTGTGGCGCCGCCGCTTCCCGGGCCGGGTGCCGGCGTGGCGCTCACTGAGGCTGCCGCCGGGGTGGACGGCGCGGGTCGACCCGGCGGGCGGCCCGGTGGTGGTGGGCACCGCTTGACGGCCGCCGCTCCCGGCGCTCCCTCAGCCGGAGCGGTCGGCGGCCGTGGCGAGGAGGCGGCCCATGGCGGCCACCACCGACGGCTCGACGCGGTAGTACACCCAGGTGCCGCGGCGCTCGGAGCTGAGCAGGCCGGCTTCCCTGAGCTTCTTCAGGTGGTGGGAGACGGTCGGCTGGGAGACCCCGACGTCGGAGATGTCGCACACGCACGCCTCCCCGTCCGGGTGGGAGGCGACGGCGGAGAACAGGCGCAGCCGCACCGGGTCGCCGAGGGCCTTGAACATCCTGGCGGTGCGCTCCGCCTCCTCGGCGCTGAAGGGGCGCTCGGCCAGCGGCGGGCAGCAGGCCGGGGCCGCAGGATCCGGCTCCAGCAGCGGCAGCTCCTCGATGTTCGACATACGTCTATGTTGACACGTGTCGAATCGGAAGGGCACCCGGCCGCCGCAGAGCCTCACCAAGCACGGAGGCCGCCGCCCGGCAAAGGCAGACCTGGTTCTCGGTCGCCGTGGGCGTGCGGTGCGGGGTGGTGTGCGGCCTGCTGGAGCGGTCATGCAGTCCGGCCTCACCCTCCGCCCTCCAGCGGCGGACCCACTTGTGGGCGCTGGGCCGGGACGTGCCCATCTGGGCGGCCACGTGGCCGGCCGGACGCCCGGCAAGAACCCGCTCAACCAGGATCCGCCCACCGCGATCCTCCCCCCGGCCCCCTTCCGCCTCGCATCCGGACGAGGCCGGGGGAGACGATCAGGATGAGCAGGAGACGCGACGATCGAGCCCGCCAGGGACCCTTATGACGCGCCCCTGGGCTACGGGCGCTCGCCGCGGCATTCGGACCGGTGCCGAACCGTCGTGGCAGCTCACTATGAACGCCGCCCTCGGCCCATGGCCGTGAAAGAGCCTCAGTCCACCGCCTCGGGCAGCAGGTGGGAGCAGGTCGAGCGTGCTACGAACGCGATGCCGTCGTAGTCCTCGGCCGGGACGAGCGGGGCCGTGTTCAGGCGGTAGAAGAACCGTTGGACGTTGGCGCCGAAGCTGCGCTGCGCGTGCGGGGTGTGCAGCCAGGGTGCGCCGCCGGCGGACGTAACCGCGCCGCGGAGGTCCGCGTAGTAGTCGCCGGGTACGGCGTCCGCGAGCCACGCCTCCAAGGAGCGGAAGCCGGTGCCGATGCGGTGGCGGGCCGGCGGGCGCTGAAGGTCGTGGCCGCGGCGGGCCAGGAAGGAGCCCTTGCCGAAGAAGAGGGCCAGCGCGTAGTAGGCGTCGCCGTACCGTTCTCGGAGTCTGCTGCCGAGGGCCGGCACCTGGTCCCCGTACGTGCCCTTTGCGATGTGCCCGTTGTGTGCCCAGACCGCGACGCGGGCCCGGGGGTCGTCGTCCACGAGCCGTGCGACGGCCTCGGCCATGTAGCGGTCACGCGCGGTGTACACGCCGTCCTCGCCGGCTGAGGCTTTCAAGGGCCGGCTCACCAGGTCGGCGGCGCGGACCAGGATCCGCGCGTGTTCCAGGGCCTCGCCGGCGTCGTCGCCGGCACCCGACCGCTCGACGTGGTCCGCGACGAGGCGTGCGACTTCCTCGGCGCGCCGCACCAGGGCCTTGTCCGGGTCCGGAATGGAGCCCGGGCGGGCCCGCGCCAGTACGTCCAAGGCGTTCACGCACCCGGCCTGACCGGGCGCCGCGCGGCGCAGAAAGGCAGCGACGGCCTCGACCGAGTCGGCGCAGAGCTGGGGGTCGGTTCCCACGAAGCGGATCCGGCGCTCTGCGGGCAGGTCGCGGTTGTGGGCGCGCAGCCACTCGACGAGGTCGACCATCTCGCGCGTGCGCCAGGTCCAGAAGCCGAGCCGGGCGACGAGCCGTTCGGGGGAGCCGGCACCGTACCGGACGTACGCGTCGAGCGCGCGGGCGGCGGACTGGCTGGCCTCCATGGCAAGGGCGGTGAACCCCTCCTCACGGACCAGGAACTCCAGCATGCGGTGCTTCAGCCGGAAGAACTCGCTCGTACCGTGCGTGGATTCCCCCAAGCCGATGATCCGCGTGCCCCGCAGGGCCTCCCCCAGGGGTTGCAGGTCCTCCACGGGCGCGCCGGGGGTCAGGGTGCTCAAGGGCTTGGCGTGCTCGTCCAGCCATCGGGCGATGTCGTCGCGCACCGTCTTGCCTCTCCTCACCGCGTGCGGCAGGGCGGCACGCGGTCGTGCCCGGGCCTCTCGCACCCCTTCACGGGTCAGTTCGCCGCCTCCTGGCAGGCCGCGAGGATCTCCTGGAGGTCCTGTACGGCATCCGGTCGGCCATGCTCGGAATACACTCCCGCGACCTTGACGACAACTTCGTCCACCCCCGCCCGTTCGTATCCGGCCATCTGTGCGGCGATGTTCCCGGGCGTGCCGTAGAGGAAGACTCCGGAGTCGACGAGTGCACGGGCGCCGGGGCCCGGGCGGCTGTGGTGGACGCGCAGGCCGGCGCGGCGCAGCATGACGCAGTAGTGCGGCCCGGCGAGGTGGAAGTGGGCCCCTGTGAAGGCGAGCCGATAGGCATGGCGTCCGCGGCGGTCGACGGCGGCGTGCACGACGGTGACCATGCGGGGCACCGGGCGGCCCGACTCGGCCGCGCCCTTCACCATGGCGGGCAGAAGGGTGTCGCGGACGTAGCCGGAGGGCTCATCCAGCTACAGCCAGTCGCGCTTCTTGAAGATGACGTAGAGGCTCACGCAGACCACCGCCATCAGCAGGATCGCGGAGGGGTAGCCGGCTGCCCACTGGAGTTCGGGCATGGTCTCGAAGTTCATGCCGTAGATGGTTCCCACCAACGTGGGTGCGAACAGGATGGCGGCCCACGAGGAGATCTTCTTGAAGTCGTCACCCTCACGCCGCTGACCTGCGGAAATCGTCTGGATAGGCGGTCCGACCTGCGGTGATCGATCTTTCTGAGTGTTTCGTCGTGTTGCCCGTCTATGCGGCCGATTCTCCCCAGCCGTTCCCCAACGGGCATCGATTCTCCCCAGGCTCTCCCCAGCTCTGGCCGGGCGGGGGAAGGAGGATCACCGCTGGCTATGTTCGACACAAGTACCGAATCGGGCCTTTGCCGAACGGGGGAGTCGAGCTGCTGCCTCCGTAGACACCTGACGCCGCAGCGCGATCCGCAGGACAGCAATTAGGACTCCGTCCCAGCAGTCTGTGTGCTCACGAGCGCCGGTGGCGTTGGCGGCTGTACCCAGGAGAGAAGGCGAGCGACCAGCAGTGCCTCGCCCGGGGCGGGTGGGGCCAGCAACGCTGCACGCAACGCCTGTTTGGCTTGAGGGGCGGCGTCGGCGGTAAGCAGCTCCTGGACAGCTCGCCAACGGGTTTCGACACTGGCTTCGGGGGCCGCAGCCACCTGGCACCACAATGGGACCGCCACACGGGACAGCCCCCGCATGGCCAGGAATTCGGCAAGAAGCATGCTCTGATCAGCCGTGAGCCGTACCAAGGTCCTCACCCGGTCCAGGATGGCGGCTGCCGCTTCGCGGCCCTCCACGGTGAGCCAAGCCGAGAAAACAGCCTCCAACTCACGCCCGACGAGGCCGGGGTCTGCCAGCAGTTCTTGTCCCAGAGCCATTACGGCCGCCGCCTCACCGTGTTCGGCGAGCAACGGCAGCAGTGCCGCCCGCAGGGCGGGGCCGCCATATGGGCGGTCGTGCAGGGCGGCCAACACTTCGGCGCAGGCGTCGGCGCGAGCCAACCGAAAGAGAGTGCGGGCAGCTGAGGTGAACTCGTCGTGTCCACTTCCGGGATGGCGAAGTACCCGTCGCGCCAGGGGCAACAGACCTTCCGTGCCCGCGTCCACCTCGGCCAAATCCCGCATCGCGGAGGCGTAGGAATCTGCCGTGGCCCGGTTCCGGTCCAACCAGCTCAGGACCTCATCCGAGCTCTCAGGCCCCAGAGCTCGGATGAGCACCATCACTTCCAGCGTTAGATGGTGCCGGGTGTCCGGGTCTGGCTCATCGAGGCTCAGCCGGACCAATTCCACGGCCTGCCTCGGGAATCCGGCACGCACGAGGTCCATGGCGATGCCCGGGCGCTCGTCCGTGTTCCAGACCTTGTATCCGCGGAGCAGCTCGGTCAAACCGTCGGCGGCTTTCTCCCCCTCTTGGTCGAGCCAACCGCGCACCACGTTGTCGATCGAATCCGAATCCACGGAATTCTCGATGGTGTACGCCATAAGTGGAATCGCTTCGTTTACGAGGCCGAAGAGCAAGAGCACTTGCGCCAGGGAGGCTTTCGCCCAATCCCGTGTGCTGGGCCGCTGGGCCACCGCTGCCGCGACGCGCGATGCAGCCGACTTTCCTTCCAATTCGTACCAGAGCTGCCCTGCCCGTTCCAGGACTCCACCGTTCTCCTCGGTGCCGGCCAGGACCGAGCGGGTGAACTCGGCCAGGCCTTCCGTACGGCCGAGAGCCGCGAGCTCCTCTGCGGCCACGAGCCGGTTCCAGGTGGGAGTCGTCGACGAGGCGAGCAGGTCAGATAGTAGTCCTGCACGGAATCCTGTGTCGGCTGGATCGAGCACGGCCAATTCCCGGCAGCATTCCAGTGCGCCCTCGGGCGGGGTATCCCGAGCGATCGCCTGCAGCAGGGTGACCCCCTCGGGAAGTGAGGCGACCTCCGCGTACGCGGAAGCAGCTCCGATCCGCAGAGAGGCGGAAAGGCCGTCGGCCTCCGCGATCCGCCGTAGCCTGGCCGCCAGCAGACGGCTTCCCCGAAGCTGGGACAGCTCCCTCAGTACCTGGCGGCCCTTTTCATGGCCGCGGTCGAACGAGTGCCGACCGAGGTCCGCCACCCGCTCGATCACCGCCTCCTCCAGGGCGTCCCCGAGCGGCACTCCCGAGGTGATCAAGCGCAGCGCCATGATTCGGTGTTCGAGATCGCCAGCCAGTAGATGCCGTACGACCAGGGTCACGTCGTGCCCTGGGCGCCGAGCCCACAGGGCGAAGGTGAAAAGCACTCGGTTCCGAGAGGACGGGCTCCGGATCTCGTTGGCCCAGTCTTCGAGACCGGGGAAGTCCGCTGGGATCCGTGCGGCCTCGTCACGTGCGGCCAGGAACTCCGCGAAGGATAGGTGCAGAAACGAGACCTCATCGTGGTCGTAGACGAGGATTCCGCTCTGAGCCAGGAACTGGCCGAGTTCGTCTCGGGCCCCTTCCGGCCACTTTAGGTCCGACGGGAGGGCTGCGCCGAGCCAGGCCACGGCGGCGTCCAACAGGCGGATGGAGCCCCTCCCTCCCAGGGTGCGTACCCGGGCCAGGTGGGTGATCAAGCGGTCTCGGTACGCCAGCATCGACTCGGCGAGCCGACCCTGCCCGCGACGCTCCCACCGAGCCCGGAATCCCTTGTCCACCTCGTCGGAGCCCTCGCGGGCAGTGGCGATGTCGGCGAGGAACTGGTCGTAGAGAGCGACCCGGCCGCGGGGGAGCGGTGCTCCGGGGTTCCGGCTGCGGTATGCGGCGGCGATGGTGGTCAGCAACGGGACATGGAGCACCTCACCCAGGCCGGCGTGACTGACCTCCTTGAGGAAAGCTCGGGCCTCGGCGGCCGGGTCGGGATCCCTCTGAGCGCCAAACCAGCGCTCGGCGAAGGCCAACTGCTGTCCGGAGTCGAAACCGGCGAGCGTGTAGAAACCGATGGACTGCAGGTTCCGGAAGGGCCGCAGCTCGTCCTGGGGAAGTGGCCGGGAAGTGATGAGCAGCCGGAACAGGCCGTGGGGTCGGATCTCCCGACCTAGGTTCTCGAGGACCAGCTGCCGTTCGTTCGGCGAGACGACTTCGTCAAGACCATCGACGACCACCAGCCACCGCACGCCGTGCGGCCGCACGGCGAACCGGTCGGCGGGCACGGCGCTGCGCAGGGTGCCGGTGCGGTCTGCGGCGCTGCTGAGCTGTTGGTGAAGGGCGCGGGGTGTCCTCAGGTCCGTCGCTGTCACTCGCAGGGCGACGACCGCCTCTTCGCACCATGGATCTTCCGCTTCCTCCTCGCGGAGCCAAAACCGGGCGATCTGGCGGACGATGTGGCGGCCAAGGGTGGTCTTCCCTGCGCCCGGACCGCCCGTGATGAACAGGTGGTCGTGGGCAGAGAGGGCGGCGGCGAGGGTGGGGGCATGCGATGCGTGCCTGGTGTTCTCCGAAAGCGGCTGGAGGTCCTGTTCGACGTGGATGTGAGACAACGGCGGCTTGCGCACGCCAAGCAGGTCGTACGGGAACTGCTCGGCAGCGGCTGCCTGGCTGGACAGCAGGTCCTCCAGCCAGTCATCGGGCAGCGGGATGGCGGACCAGGCGGTGGGAGTGAGGCCGGGTGCGCCGCGCCGGGCGGCCAGTTCCCGGCGCTGCAGTGCGAACCGGGCCCTGCCCCAGACCTCGGCGACTGCCTGCCGAGGCAGGCCCAGAGACTGGGCGAACTGCTCGTTGGTCGCCAGCTCGTGCAGCCGCCGCCCGCCGAGGATCTCGTACACGGCGTTCTTGTGTGGCGGTGGAACCTGGCGGGCCGCTCGGCGAGCGTTGAGAAAGGTGTGGGCGTTCTCATGTCCGGCGGCGCGCAGTGCCGCCTGGAACCAGGCAGCTAATTCCCGGAGTTCGGGCTGCGCCGTGCTGCCGCTGGGTCGTCCGCCGGCCATGGCCTCCCTCTCGTACGGTGATCGGTTTCCCCTGAGTTTCCTCACGCTAGAGGGAAACGCGGCATGACGTGAAGAGTTGGTGGCACCGGCAGGGCTGCCGGGGAGTCGAGGGGAAGAATGGGGAGAGGTGCCGTGTTCGGTGCAGTGGGTGAGGCGATGGGATCGGCCGGGGCGTACGCGTGGCTGCTGACGGTCTTGGCGGTGCTCGCAGGGGTAGTGCGCTGGTGGGTGCGTCACCGGACGGAGGAGCGTCGTGAGCGTGAGCGTGAGCGAGGGTTTACCCAGCGGGTAGAGGCGGCCTTGGCCGGCACGGAGTCCCGTCACAGAGCGGAGGTGGTGGCCGCCTGCGCCCGTCTGACGGGCGTCCGCCAACGCTGACCGGGGCGAAGTACGGCACGGAGAGGTGGCTGTTGTCGGCCAGCCTGAGTGATTTTCGGTGGATCCCCGCCGTCTTACAGCCAGTCGCGCTTCTTGAAGATGAGGTACAGGCTCACGCAGACCACCGCCATCAGCAGGATTGCGAAGGGGTAGCCGGCTGCCCACTTCAGCTCGGGCATGGTCTCGAAGTTCATGCCGTAGATCGTTCCCACCAACGTGGGTGCAAACAAGATGGCCGCCCATGAGGAGATCTTCTTGAAGTCGTCACCCTCACACCGCTGACCTGCGGAAATTGACTGGCGGCACGCTCTGACCTGCGACGATCCGTCTTTCCGGCCCTTTCGCCGTGCTGCCTGTTGATGTGGCCGATCCTCCCCAGCCGCTCCCCAACCGGGCTTCGTTCTCCCCAGATTCTCCCCACAGGGGGCTGCCTTTGAAGGAAGATCTCCGCTGGTCGGGACCGTGATCGAGGTGCGATGAGGCTACGCGACGTAATGGCACCGGGGCAGGTGGAGTCGGGCCGCTGTTTGCTCGGGAGTGCTCGCGGTCTGGTGCGGTGGCTCGCTCACAGGGAGAACAAGCCCTCCTGGATCCCGCCCGCGACCACCGATCGTTCGGGGTAGAAGAGGCCGAGCAGCATGAAGGTCCTGGGGTGGGCGGCGATGTTGCCGACGAAGAGGTGTACGGCACGGTTCGGGGTGACCAGGCGCTCGTACCAGCGCTCGTGCAGCTTCTCGCGGACGCCGGCCTCACCATACTTGTGCAGGAACTTCCGGTAGGACTCGCCTGCCTCCCAGTCCCTGAGGGCCATGTCGTGGCCGGGGCAAGCGTTGTCCGAGCAGCGGAAGCGATACCGGAACTCGAGGGGTACCCACTCCAGGCGGCGGAGGTCCTGGTCCAAAAGGTCCATCTGATCGGCCATGGCGGCTTTGGAGGTGGGCCATGGCTCGGCGGGGGCGAGCCGGAAGCCCGTGATCTCAGCCGGACGGAAGACGCCGAGCGAGGTACGGTTCGTTTCCTGCTCTCGCTTGATGGCGCACAGCGAGGGGGCGATCAGCGGCTCCACGTGTGCGTACCGCTGCCGCCAGCCGTCGGAGGGCGGTATCCGGTCGAGCACCTTCAAGGTGTCGAGGTTCGGACGCAGGCTCTCCGGGCGCCGGTCGCCGTGATGTGTTCGGACGTCGACCTCGACGACTGAGTACTTGGCGAACCGCGCTTCCTCGGCTAGCAGCCGGAAGGGCACAGGGAAGAGCCGTACGTGCTGTGGCTTCCCCTGGTCCAGGCGTATGCCGGCGACGCAGCTGGTCTCCCGGTACTTGGTGGACAGTTCGGGATAGGTCTTGACGGTGATCATGATGCGTGCGCGCTGCCATAATCCGGTCACGGCGTCCCCCTTCGCCCAACACCTCGTCAGATTGGACGGGAGGCCGTCGCCTTGAACAAGGGCGCGTGCGGAGTGAAGGGGCGAAGTCAGGCCAACGGCACCACGGGTACCTCGATGCGCTTGCGAACCGCGGTCAGCACTACGTGGCGGTGGCAGCGGCTCTCGTCCTGCTCGAAGCACAGCACCGCCACGCGGGACAGGCTCGCCCGTTCGGTCAGCCGGTCCAGGTCAGCCTGGGCCTCGTCGGACCGCAGCAGGCTGCGGAAGCGGGCCCGGCCCACGCTGAGGCGACCATCCCAGAAGGGCGCCCTGTTGTCCTTCGGGTTCCCCAGGGCACGGAGGTGGATGTACTCGATACCGGCCTCGGCGAGTGCCTGTCCTAGGCGGGTCTTGCTGAAGCCGGGCTTGCGGCTGATCGGGGTCAGCCGCACGTCTGCCACGACGTCGATCCGGCTCTCGACGAGGGAGGAAACGAAGGAATCGATGTCCCGACCTTCATAGCCGGCGGACCACAGCCCAGGGTTGGGTCTGGGCGGGCAGAAGAGGTCGTCCAAGGAGACTTCCAGGGCCGCGGCCAGGGCTCCGATCGTGAAGAAACCTGGCTGGATCGCACCGCCGCTCTCTACCCGGGCGAGAGTTCTCGGCTGGACTCCGGCCTCCTTCGCCAGCCGCTCACGGCTCCAGCCTCTGGCATCCCGGAGGGTTCGTAATTGCTTGGCCAGGGCCCGGGCCCTGTCGTGGTCCGGTGTGTGCTCAAGAGGAGGCGCAGCCATGGGCCGTGATCCTAACGTCCCCGCGCCAGGCGCTTCCATGGTGTCGGCCGGCTTCACTCCGATCGGTCGGTGGCCGTGGTGAGGAGGCGGTCCATGGTGGCGATGATCCTGACCCCTGTGCTCCCCGCCGACTGGATCTGGCGAGTGGGCTCACTGGGGGATCACTCGAAATCCGTACCTTTCTGACTCTTCTCGGTAGCATCTAACCCGTGGGACCTGTCCCAGGAGAGGGTGAACCTGTTGACTACATCTGGATTCGACACTCAACCAAGCGCTACGACCTATGAGCTGGAAGATCTCATCAACCTCGCCTGGCGTGGGCATATTAGGGTTCCGCATTTTCAGCGGGATTTCCGGTGGGGGACGCAAGATGTAATTCGTCTATTCGATAGCATTTCAAAGGGCTATCCGATCGGAAACCTTCTCCTCTGGGAGCGGCGATCCGGACCCGGTCCCGTTACTTTGGGGACGCTAGAGATCGAAGCGCCAGCGGCCGACAATGCACTTTGGGTTGTGGACGGCCAGCAACGCATTACCAGTCTAGCGAATGCGTTGCATCCGGTCGGGAACGAGCACCCGCCGTTCGCGATCTACTACGACCTTGCGATGCGAGAGTTTGTAGCTCGACCTAAGGTGTTGGAGTCGGCACACATACCACTCCCGGTCCTGTTTGACCTTGACAGGCTACTTGACTGGTTTTCTGGAGTTGGCCAGGAAAGCGCCGAGTACTTCCCGGAGGCCCGGCAGGTGGCCAAGAGGTTGCGCCAGTACAAAGTGCCCGCGTATCTCGTAAGGCAAGACGATGAGCGAGTGCTGACTGACATCTTTGACCGGATGAATAATTACGGAAAAAGGCTCAGTCGTGCTGAGATTTTTTCTGCGCTTTTTGCTGGACCAGAAGAAGATTCAGCCGATCGCCTGTCGATCCCAAGAATTGCCGAACAGGTGGCTGCTCGCAGCGGATTTGGTACCATTGATGCCAATACTGTGCTGCATGCGATCCTGGCACGGCGTGGACCAGATCCTACTCGAGATATTCGCAGTGAATTTGATGACAGTAGCCGCCGCACTGCTCCCGAGTTCCCTGGGGAAGATCGAGACACTGCTTATGCTCAGGGTGAGCAGGCGTTGGCGCTTGCGATTTCGTTCCTTCAGGAGAAGGCTGGCGTACCGCATGCCTCTTTCTTGACGTATAAAGCCCTTCTGGTTGTTCTCACTCGATTCTTCGCGCACTTCCCTAATCCCCGCCAGCGAAATCTGGAGCTACTGCGGCGCACCTACTGGCGGGTCTCGGTATCAGGTCCGGCGGTGTTTAAGGGAAGCTTCACTCAGATGAGCCGTATCCTCTGCGCCGTTATCAAGCCTGGCGATGAGGATGCATCCGTATCGGGCCTGATCGATTCGATGGCCTCGGCGCGTCGTGTGATGCCGAATGCCGAGCGGTTTCGAACCAATGAAGCTACGGGGAAGATCATTCTGTGTTCGTGGTGGGCTCTGCGTCCCCGCTCCCCGATTACCGGATCGCCTTATGATGCCCGAGAGCTGACGAATCTACTGGGTGAGCAAAGTACTGCCGCAGTCTCCGTGCAGTATGTATTCCCTCGCGGCTTGGATAGTAGACGACAGCTCTGGGCCGCAAATCGGCTGTTCGCGCCGGGTCAATTGGAGACTGGCGATGCCTTCTTGGAGCGGATGGCTCAGCAGCCGATGGACCTTGATGATGACGTCTGGGATGCCATTCTGGCCTCTTACGTCCTAGATCGATCCATGATGGACAGTCTTTCACGTGGTGAGCGTGATGCATTTCTCGTAGCACGCCAGAAGAAAGCTGAAGATCAGCTGCATAAATTTCTGTCTCAGATGGCCGAGTGGGAGTACGAGGATACTCCGGCGCTCGACTCGTTGGACTTCGATGAGCTGGATGACGAGGAATCTGATGGCTCTCTCTGAGGCTTTTTATGCAGTCCTCTTGAATGGGCGTCGGGTCGGCACACTTTGTCAGCGGGGCGATTACACCAGCTTCCGGTTCGGTGAGTCTTATCTGAGTAACCCTCAACGGCCGGTCCTGGGATTGCGATTCGAAGAAAATCTGCGAAAGCCCTATGCTGCGGCTCTGAGGTTGCCGAAGTGGTTCTCCAATCTGCTCCCCGAGGGACCGCTCCGCCAATGGGTTGCAGACGAGCGACAAGTATCTCTCGATCGCGAGATGGAACTTCTTGCTCAGGTGGGGCACGACTTGCCGGGAGCTGTACAGGTTATGCCGGCTGAAGGGTCAGATGAGAATTGGGACTGGTCGAGCGATGCGGCCATTGTTGTGAGCGGTGGCACGAACCCTTCGAAGGATTCGCCCTGGCGATTCTCGCTAGCCGGAGTCGCACTAAAATTCTCGATGCTTTCGCGAGGTGATCGACTGACGGTCCCGACAGTTGGCGAACGTGGCGATTGGCTCGTTAAGTTCCCTGATTATCGATTCCCTGATGTGCCGAGAAACGAATTTGCGATGATGTCGCTGGCCAAGGCTGTCGGGTTGGACGTTCCTGAAGTTCGCCTTGTTCACCGAGATGAATTGGTTGGCCTGCCATCCCGCATGTGGCCAAACTCTGAGGCGTGGGCATACGCCGTGCGCCGGTTTGATCGACTTGGGGATCAGGACCGCACAGCTGTGCATATTGAGGACTTCGCTCAAGTTCGAGATCTGTATCCTCAGGACAAGTATCAAGGAAGCTTCGAGACTGTAGCCGCGCTAGCGTATCGAGGGCGGGATTTGCGCGCTCTTCAAGAGGTTGCTCGGCGAATCGCTTTCTCCGTTGTCGTCGGCAATGGGGACGCACATCTCAAGAACTGGTCCTTGATCTACCCGGATTCCCGAATCCCGACACTTTCGCCAGTCTATGACATCGTGTCGACCGCTCTCTATCGAGAGAGCGAAGACGGCCCTGAAGATCTCGGTTTGAAATTCTGTGGTAATAAACGATTCGAGGCTGTTAGTCTTTCTTCCTTCTCGAGTCTCGAAGCCAGGCTTGATTCCAAGCTCGGAGTTAGCGGGGCCGCTCTTGCCGACTTGGCCGCAGATACAGCAGCTAAAGCCGCCAAGGAGTGGTCAAACTTCCATGAGGTGCTTGCCGGAAACCCTGCGTTGCGCGACGGCATCACGGACTGGATCACTACACGTAGCGCGGCCTTGTCGAAGCGTCGATAGGTTTCGACCAGCTGGGCTGAGGCTTGAGGCGAACGCTGCTGACGGAGATTCACTTCGGTGGAGCCAGTGGGGGTCTCGGGCTTGCCGGGGAAGAGCGGTCGGGAGACGGCGAGGCGCTACCGGCTCGTGTCTTGGGCGGTGCCGGATGGGGATCTTAAATTGCTGAGCTCAGCTATGAACGTGTGGTCATGAGCTGAGCTGGCTCAGCGAACACCAGGGCACGGAAGGCGTCGCGGATCTCCGTCAGGGGTTCGCGGTCGCGGTTGAAGCGGAGTTTGTTGGTGAGGAGGGCGGCCCAGCGACCCTGGGTGGGGCTGATCCACATGCCTGTGCCTGTGAAGCCGTAGTGGACCCAGACGTCTTTCGCAGGGTCGGTGCCGGGGGCGGGGTGCCAGAAGAGGCCGCGGGCGGGGGTGAGGGCGCCGGTCTGGAGGTGGAGGGAGTCCTTGATCCAGGTCGGACCGAAGGCGGCCTGGGTGGGAGCGAGCATGTGGCGGAGGAAGAGGGCGAGGTCGTCGAGGACGGAGAAGGTGCCGGCGATGCCGCAGATGCCGCCGAGGAGGCGGGCGGAGAAGTCGTGGGCGGTGCCCTTGAGGTGGGTGCCGGTGGTCTCGTCGTACTCGGTGGGGGCGCAGCGGGCAGTTTCGGCGGCGGAGAGGGGGCCGAAGCGGGTGCGGGTCATGCCCAGGGGGTGCCAGACGCGGTCGGTGGCGAGCCGGTCCAGGGGCTGGCCCGAGAGGTGTTCGGCGAGGTAGCCGAGGACGAGGGCGGCCCGGTCGGTGTACTCGACGGCCTCGCCCGGTGGGCGGTGGAGGGCTTCGTGGAGGACGCCGTCGCGGATGTCCTGGGGGTCGGTGCCGTAGAGGTTCTTCAGGTTGGCGCGCAGGGGCAGGCCCGCGGTGTGGGTCAGGAGGTGGTGGGCCGTGGCCCGGGCCAGGGGATGGCCGGCGACCTCGTCCCAGAAGGTGCCCAGAGGGGCGTGGAGGTCGAGTTTGCCCTCTTCGGCGAGGGTGCCGATCGTGGACCAGACGGCGAGGATCTTGGTAAGGCTGGCCACGTCGAAGACGGTGTCCAGCCGCATCGGTTCGTCGGGCCGGTCGGGATCGAGGAGGCCGACGGCTCCGCTCGCGCGGATGCCGTCGGCGTCACCGACCGCCCACACCGCGCCGGGGTAGACCTCCTCGCGAACGCCGGTCTGCAGGAGGTCTTCGATTCGGGCGGTGGAGGGCGTCGTCATGGTCTCCCGATCGTCGTACGGCCGCGGGTGGTCCGTCGGTCAGGGTAGTGAGGCCGCCAGGACTGTTCCGGCTCCGCCACGGGCGGAGTCAGGCGAGCTGGTGGCGCGAGCGATCTCGGCTCGCCTCTCCCTCCGACTCTCAGTGGGGATCTGGGTGACGAATTCGGGTGCGCGAATCGGGGGCGGCGTACCGTGCTGGGGGTGACGGATACGACTCGAGAAGATGCTCTGACGGCAGTGCTGCCTAGCCTGTCCGACGCGTTCGGGCTGGGCGCGGTGAGTGGTCGGCGGTTCCTTGCCCACGGCCTGATGAACCGGAACTGGCGGCTTGTGACCGCTGCCGGGGTGTTCGCGCTCAAGGAGATCACCGACGTTCCTCTGCCGAAGGTCCGCAGGAACCTTGCGGTCCTCCTGGACTTGGCTCGCGAGGGCATCCCCGTGCCGGCGCCGCTGAGCGCGGCCAACGGTGACCTCGTCGCGGAAGTCGATGGTCACGGCTACTGCGTCCTGCCGTGGGTGGACGGCGAGCACTTCCAAGGGACGGATCTCCCGCTCGACCAGGTGCGTGATCTCGGCGCTCTGCTGGGCCGCCTCCACGAGGGCTTGCGGCGGCATGGTCCCGGCCCGGTCCCGGAGCAGGCGCCGGTGGCGAAGGTCCGCGATGTGACCGAGGCCGACCGTGCGGCTGCTGGTCTCCTGAGCCGCTTGCCGTCCGCTCCGGTGACGGACTTCGACAAGGCAGCAGCCGAGGTCCTGCACGACCGACGCCGCCTCCTCGCGCGGTACGCCGATGCCCGGCCGGAAGGCGAGGTGCCGACCGGGCCCTACGGGTGGACGCACGGCGATTTCCAGTACCGCAATCTGCTGCGCCGCGACGGCCGGGTGGTGGCGGTCCTGGACTGGGACCGGCTCGGGGTCCGTCCGTACGGGGAGGAGGTCGCGCGGACCGCGCAGGTGCAGTTCGGGGTGGGTGGTGCCTTCGACCTCGACCGTGTCGCCGCGTTCTGTTCCGGATACCGGTCCGTGATCGATCTGTCCGAGGGTGACCTCGCCGATGCGGTGAAGCGGCTGTGGTGGAAGCGGCTGACCGACTTCTGGCAGCTGGAGCTCTACCTTGACCGCCAGGACCCCGCCTTCGGCGAGATGTTCCTGACGGACGAGGCACTGCTGAACTGGTGGACCGACCGCGCCGACGAGGTGCAGGCCGCCTACGCGGCCCGTTAGCCGGCGGCTGCTGCCGCCGGGATGAGTCCGGCGGCAGCCAACTCGGGCAGGCACGGCCGGACCAGCGGCGCTGCCCCGGCGCGGGCCCTCGCGCCGAGGCCGGTCCGGTCGGCCGAATCGATCGCCTGCAGCCAGCCGTCCACGTCGTCGGGGTGGAGGATCACTCCGCCGTCCCTGACCGCCTCGGGAATGCCGCCGCGGGATGAGCCGATCGTGGGGACGCCGTGGAGCCCGGCTTCCACGATCACCCGGGGGAAGGCGTCCTCGACCTGGGAGGGCACGAGCAGCAGGTCGTTCGCCGCGTAGATCGGGCCCATGGCGTAGGTGCGGGGGACCCAGTGGACGTTCGGGTACGCGGTGAACTCGCTGGCCGTGTCCCACCAACCCTCGACGAGGGTGAACCGGCGGGCGGGCAAGCGGCGGATCAGCTGGTGCAGGAGGGCCGCGCCCTTGGCGGGGATGGGATTGACCATCAGCACGCCGCCGGGGCTGCCGGGGCTGCGACCGGCTGTGCCGAGCCCCGCGGCGAGGAGGGGCCCGGCGCCTTCGGCCGGCGCGAATGGCGGGTAGAAGACGACCGCCTTCGTGTTGGCGTGGGTCTGGGCCCGTCCCGCGACGAACTCTGACGTGGCGAGCGCGACGTGCGGTCGGCCGTGGAGGACGCCCATGCTGTTGGCCGAGACCGAGTGAAGCCATCCGGCGACCCGCGAGGACGGGCGGGCAAGTGCGGCGAGGTCGGCGGCCCGTTCCTGCGAGGTCATCACCAGATCCGGCCGGGCCTCGGTCAGGAGGCGCTTCAGCGTCGCTTCCACCCTGTCCTGCGGCACGGCTCGGCACGAGACGCCGTTCCACCGGTAGCGGACCTCCCCGTCGGCCTCCTCCCACACGGTTCCGTGGGCCCGGAGGTGGGCGCGCAGGTGGCCGATCTGGGCGGACCCGTTCCAGGGGGCCTCGTGGCTGCCTAGGTAGACGACCCTCCAGCCAGCCCCGACGAACTCTTCCGCCAGGAGCTGCTGGGAGACCTCCGCGCCCCCGATCAGCAGCGGTGGCGGCGTTCGTCTCCATACGAACACCACCGTCGGGCCGGTCACCGGACACCCGCCCAGTACGTGAAGAGGGCCTGCACGACGGCGGCCGTCTCTTGGCGGTCACCGTCCCCGGAGGCGACGGCCAACTCCGCAGTCGCCGGGCGGGCCGGGCGACAGAAGTAGTCGCGGAAGTGCGTGAGGAAGGCGGGGTCGTGGAGGAAGTACTCCGGCTCGACCTCGTGGTGCCCGGCCGCCTTGCGGCGCAGGTGTAAGAGCTCGGGTGTCACGTCCAGGTACAGGGTGTGGTCCGGCCGCAGGTACGGCATCTCCTCGACCCGCTGTCACAGTTCGGGCAGGACGTTGAAGCCGTAGATCTCGTCCATGGCGTGAGCGTGGGCGAGGAGGGTGTCGACGGTCCGGTCCAGGACGACCAGCCCGCCGTGGCGGCGAGCTGCGTCCACGCGCTCGCCCTCGATCTCCATGAACGTCATGAACGCCTCCACCTGCTCGTCTGCCGACCGGGTGGAGGGGGTGGGGATGTCCTCGCGGCGCGCGAACGACTTCACGTAGCAGGAGAAGAACAACGCGTCCTGCATCGCCGGCACCCGGCGCAGCCGCCCCAGGGCAGAGGTCTTGCCCCCGTACGAGGGGCCTTCCAGGCCGAGGATCATCACGCCCCTCCGAGTCGGTAGAAGCGTTCCGCGAACTGGCCCCGCGGACGGCCGTCCGGTTCGGGCAGCAGGTTGGCGGCGACGGTGTGGGCGTGCCGGATCGGCCGGTACATCTTCCGCGCAGGGTGCATCTGCGAGCCGTGCATGTGCAGCAGGGTCACCTTGTCCAGGACGGTGGCCGTGATGTCCTCCAGTTCCGGTTCGAAGACATCGCGCACCCGCTGCCGGAACAGCTGCCGGTCGCATCCGGACAGGCCGTAGGTGGACCAGAAGGCGGCGTCCTCCCAGAACCACCGGCAGCCCAGGCGGCGCGCCGCCTCGTGGACGGCGAGGTGGTCCGGGTGGCGAGTGACGGCGGCCGGGGCGAGCAGCTCCGCGTCGTCCATCCCGTCCAGCAACTCGGCGAGTTCGGAGGTGATCCGGTCCACCTGGGCGGGCTCGGGTGCCCGATAGGGCTTCTCGGCGTCCTTGTGCCCCAGGTCGACCCTGGCCGCCCCCAGGGGCAACAGGGACTGGGCGGCTTCCCGGTCGCGGAGTTCGGAGACCGTTTCCACGCTGTTGTAGGTGCTTTCGAGGGAGGGGTGGACGCTGCGGGAGCGGGTGAAGACGGTGACCACGGTCAGCGGTCGGGGACGGGCGAGGAAGGTTCCGGAGGCGGACAGGACGAAGTCGTCGTGGTGGGGTTCGATGACGACCACCGGCCGCCCGGACGGCTTGCGCGGCTCGATCCAGTACGGCGCGAGGGTCAGCGGTGCCGTCAGCGTCGTGATCTCCTTCGCCCGGGTCAGGGAATCCATCCAGGACCGGTGCGCGGTCAGGAGGTCGGTGGGGAAGGTGTAGATGCCGTCGGCGTCCGGCAGGGGAGGCTGGGTCACCTGGGGTTCTCCGATCATCGGACGGTGGTGGCGTACCAGTTGCGCCAGAAGCGGGGCGAGGTCAGGCCGAGGCGGACGACCACGGGGTTCTGCCACCAGAGCATTCGGGCCGTGGACCAGGCGTCGTAGCGGCGGGTGGAGGGCCGCACGCGGAGGTCTTCGAGGACCGCGACCGGCCCGCCCGTGCGGCGGCCGTAGGCGGTCAGGCGGGCGAAGAACTCCATGTCCTCGCTCATGAAGTAGTCCGGCCGGTAGCCATGTACTGCCTTGAAGGCGTCCCGGGTGCAGAACTGGTTGACGCCCTGGGCGCCCCCGTGACGGGAGCGGTGGTGGTCCCAGTAGGCGCAGAGCAGGCGGGCCCCGAACCGGTCGGGGGTGTAGAGCGGTGGGATCGCCCCGCCGACGGCTCCGGCGTCCATCGCGGCCACGGCAGCGGTGATCCCCTCCAGCGGCAGGGCCACGTCGGCGTCGACGAAGAACAGCATCCGCCCTTTGGCCTCGCGGGCTCCGCTGTTCCGGGCCAGGCCGATGCTGCGGACCAGCTCCGTCACCACCCGGGCGCCCAGCTCTTTCGCGACGGTCGCGGTGTCGTCGGTAGAGGCGTTGTCCACGACGACCACTTCTCCGCGCCGACCGGAACCTGCCTCCCAGGCGCGCAGGGACGCGAAGACCGTGGGCAGGTAGCGGGGCAGGTACGCGGCCTCGTTGTACGCGGGGATGATCACCGACAGATCGGGGTCGGTCACAGCAGGGTCCTTCCTGATTGCGGAGACAGGGCAAGGTGCAGGCGGGCCGCCCAGGTGTCGCGGTCGCGGCCTTCCCGGTGGGCGGCATAGGTCCAGCCGCGTACGGCCTGGAAGGCCACGTAGGCGTTGAGGAGTCGGGTGTCGACGGGCCGTCCGTAGGCAGCGGCCACGAACAACCGGTCGGACAGCTCCAGGGCGTCGCAGGTCACGAGGGTCTGGGCGAGGTCGTACTCGGGGACCTCCACGGTCGCGGCCTCGAAGTCCACGAGGTAGTCGGGGAGGCGGGGCCGGCCGTGTTCGCCGACGGTGAGGCGTCGGTCGCCTCCGCAGATCACGTTCTCCAGGTGGAGGTCTCCGTGGCACCACACGAGTCGTTCCAGGCATGCCCCGGCCGCGATGACCTCCAGGGCGGGAGCGAGCCGGACGAAGACCTGCTTGGGGCAGTGGGCGGCCAGAGCGCTGACCTGCTGGCCGATGCCTGGCGCCAGGGGGACCCCGGCCGGGGCCTTGACGCTATGGAAGGCAGCCATCAGCAGGGCTAGCCTCAGCAGTGCCGCCGGACGCGGCATCTGCCCGGCTCGGACGGCATCCCCCAAGGTGCTTGTTCCGGCATCGGTGGTGACCACGGCAGAGACGGTCAGGCCGGGAACCGGCCCGTACCCGATCACGGTCGACACCCGCACCCGCCCGGCGGCGGTGACGGCGGCCAGGAGGCGGGCCTCGTCGACAGCGCCGTGGGTGCCGTCGACCGCGAACAGCTTGACCACCACCGGGCGGCCGTCGGCGAGACGGACGCGGTAGACGGCCGTTTTCGGTCCGTTGCGGACGCGGACCGTCTCCGCCGGAGCCGACCCGGCCAATTCCGTGCAGGCCCTCTCCACTGCCAGGACCGTGCCGCCAGTCACAGTGCACCTGCCCCGGTCAGGTGCCGCAGCGTGCGGTGCATCTGCTGCCGGTAGGCACGCACGTCCTCCGTGCTGGGGCACGAGCGCATCCACGGCTTCTGGCTTCCGACGAAGTGCACCACGTGGCCGTCCCGGCGGGTGACCGGGCGGCGGATGACCCGGCGGACCCAGTCCCCCCGCTCGAGGAACCGGTCCACCTCGAATCGGTTGAACACCGGCTCGACCGGGTGAGCGGCCCCGGAGGACAGCAGCCAAAGATTCAGGGCGCACTGGTCGTTGTGCTTGATGTACTGCCGCCCGCCGAATAGAGCCTGCTGGACCCCGGCCTGCATGGGGGCGAGCATCGGGGCGGGGACCCACAGCATCCCGGCGTTGAAGTAGGTGCGCCCGACCAGGTGGGGCCAGCGCTCGGCGACGCCGGGCAGGGCGGGGCGCTGGCCGACGGCCGAGTTGAACTCGTCCTGCACGGCGCCTATCCGATCCGCCGGCAGTCCGTCCAGAGGCGTGGAGAGGTCGGCGCGTACGTGGACGTCGGCGTCCACGTAGATCAGGAACGGCCGGTCGAGGAAGCCGGGGGTGAACCCGAACCTCAGGTAGGTGGCGACCGAGATGTAGGCGGTGTCTGCCATGACGCTCTCGGGCGGCGGGGCCTGCCAGCGCAGGTCGAAGGAGCCGAACCCGCAGCGGCGGGCGAAGGACTCCATCACGGCGGCCTGCCCCGGGGACAGGCCGTTGGTCAGTACCCGTACCGCGCTCTCGCGGCGGTCGGCCACCGGCAGGTGGTCGGCGACCGACCCGAGCGTGACCAGGGCGGGTAGCAGGTAGCGGGCATCGACGCACATGCCGATCGCGTACACGCGGGTGCCTCCAGGGCGAGGTTCGAGGGGACTGGCCGGGAGGGCCGGGGCATGGTGGCCGGCTCCTCGCCCGTATCCGGGGGAGGCGACCACCTCACCGGAGTCGGCCAGGTGTTGCAGTCACCTGCCGCGGCCGGGCAGATGGAGGGCTTCCGGCACCGGCGCCCCAGGCAGGCCGGCGCCGGAAGCGGTTCAGATAAGCCGCAGGAGGTCCGTGTTCCGGGCGAGGTGGGCCACCGACTTGGCCAGCAGCCGCAGCGCTATCGCCGGATCGCTCCCGCAGTCCCGGGCGACCTTGCGGGCGAACCGCACGGTGCCGGCCGCGATGTCCTTCTCCCGGCTCTCCGGCAGCAGAGCCGCGTACCGTTCGGCGGGTACCGCGAGGGTGTGGACGTGCTCGCGCAGCCGCTCCCGCAGCCGTACGGCCGCCTCCCCAGCCGGGTGGTGGTCGGCGAGGGCGAGGGCGGCCTCGACGTCCCCGGCGACGGCGGCAGCCGCGGAGGCGATCACGGTCTTCTGGTTGGCGGAGGTGACCGTGGGCACCTCGACCGGGGCTGCCGCCACTTCGTGCGCGAGTACGGTCACGATTCCGCTCCCATCCGCCTGCTGCCGGTTCGGCTGTGCGGACAAGTAACCCGTGTCCGAGCCGTGTTGGACATGACGAATCCGCTCGCAGCTACTCGCGTGACCACTGACGAAAAGTCCCGACCTCTGCTACCTCGGATGGCGGCCCCACCCCTACCGTGACTGCATGGTGCGGAAGCGGAACGCGGAATTAGAGACCTGGATGAAGGAACACGGGCTCAGTGCGGGCGCTCTTGCCGAGCAGGTCAACGACGCCATGGCGGACCTCACCGGCCACCGCGGTGCCGTCACCGAACGGACGGTCTACCGGTGGCTGTCGGGAGAGAACCGCTCGCCCCAGGACCGCCAGTGGCAGGCCCTGGAGGCCGTTTCCGGGCTTCCTGGGACCGACCTGGGGTTCGTGCCCCGTGCCCGCCCCCGCCCCGCAACGCCCTCAGCACGACTGGAGGACCCTGTGCTTGGCCGTCGAAGCTTCATCTCCGTAGCCACCGGCGCCGCCGTCGCCGTGTCCACCGGCACCGCGACCGCAGCCACCCGACCCACCGTCGGGCACTCCGACGTCGACCGCCTGCGCGGTCTGCTGGCCGAACTGTGGCTCCTGGACGACCAGAACGGCGGCGGTCCCGTCCTGGAGAAGCGCGCCGCCGACCTCGCCGCCCGCACCATCAGCCTCCAGCAGCACGGCTCCGCCAGTCAGCGCGTCCGCTCCCGCCTCTACGCCGTCGCCGCGTCTTTCACGGCCTTCGCCATGTTCTCCGCCATCGACGCTCGCCGGCTGGGGGAGGCCCAGCGCTACCTGGAGCAGTCCGTCACGCTCGCAGGGCTTTCCGGAGACGGTCAGGTCCAGCACCAGACCTGGCGGTACGCCGCCATGCTCGCCGGACAGCGGGGCCGCTACGCCGACGCCCTTGCCGCAGCCGAAGCCTGCACCGGCACCCGGTCACACCGCACCGACCCCCTCTACGCCTCGCTGACCCACTCCCGCATCGCCCTGACCGCCGCCAGCCTCGGTGACAAGACCCGGGCCCTCCGCGCCTTGGACCGGGCCCACGGTGCCTACGACCGGGCCGATCCCGCCGAGGCCCGTCCGTCCTCCGTCGCCTTCTACACCCGGGGCGAACTCCACGGCCTGACCGGCATCACCCATTACCGGCTCGGCGAGGCGGAGAAGGCTGAGTTCCACGCGCACCGGTGCATCGCGGACCTCCGCGACGACCAGCACCGCAACCGCGCCTACTACCTGTCCCAGGCGGCCCTCGCGCAGGTCGCGCAGGGTGATGTCGAGCAGGCCGTGGCCACTGCCACCCGCGTCATCGCCCCGACCGGCGCTGACGCCGGCCGGATCCCCCATCTCCTGGGCAGCTTCACCTCCGCACTCAACCAGGCGGCCCCCAAGTCCGCCGTCACCCGCCAGTGGAACGACCGCGCCCGCACTGCCTGAACCGTCACGCGACAAGGAGCACCATGCCCGCCCCGGAGATCACCCTTCACCGCTACGGCACCGACCAACTGCCCATCATCCGCCCCACCCTGGTCGGTGTGTACGCCGAGGTGTACGAGAAGGAGATCGGCGAGGACCCGTTCTTCTCCGTAGACCGCTTCGAGGGGCGTCTCACCGGCCACTCCTCCCGCCCTTCCTGGGAGGCGGTGGTCGCCTACGACGGTGGCGAGGCCGCCGGCTACGCCTACGCCGCAGCCCTGCCCCAGAACACCGGCTGGTGGGCCCACATGCTCCAGCCCCTTCCCGAGGCGGACACGATCGAGGACGGCACCCGCACCCTCGCCCTCTTCGAGATCATGGTCCGGGCTCCCTGGAGGGGCACGGGCCTGGCGCACCGCATCCACGAGGAACTCCTGGCCGGCCGCACCGAGGAGCGCGTCACGCTGCTCGTCGAGCCCGGCCACCCGAAGGTGAAGGCCCTCTATGGGAGTTGGGGGTACCAGCACATCGGTGACCAGCAGCCGTTCCCCGACGCCCCGGTGTACACCACCATGCTCCGCGCGCTCACGCGTGATGGCAGTACATCTGCAGGGCGATCCTGAGGCCGGGGACCGCCTTGTGGGTCGCTCGGGCAAGTAAGCTGGCGACGCCGACGTTCGACGGCCCTGGCGGCGGTCGCGACGAGCGCGTGCTCGTCGTCGTGCAGACGGACGCTGCACACTTTGGAGCGCTGGCCGTCCCTGTGGGTACGTCGTCGTGTACGCGCTTTGGCGGGGCAGCGGAGGTGACGCGGCTTCGCACGCAGGCTGCTGCTCATCCCTCGGCTGCGATCCGTCGTCGGTCGCTGCTTGGCGGACCGGTGCCCCCTGGCTCCGGTCCGCTCCCGCCACTCCAGGGGCGGGAGCGGCCGAGACGCTCTCCCCTGACGGGGAAGAGCGTCTTGGCCGATAACTTGCTCCGTCTGGAGCTTGGGTAGGCGTCGCCTGCTTGGAGGTTGTGGGGATGCGTGGCAGTGGGTTCGTCCTGTAAGTGCGTGCCTCCTGTTGGTCGGGCCGGAACGGCTTTGGCGTTGGGGGGATGGGGCGCACGAACGCCAACTCGCCCCGCGACGGATGCGTGGGGGAACAATGCGACTTTCGGACGAGGCCTATGCGGCGTCCGCTCGGCCGCTGTCGAGTGCATCCTGGATCTGCCGGGTGATCTTGTTCCGGCGGTCCCTGCCGATGGGGAGGCCGCGAGCGCGGACAGCCGTCTCGATGTGGCGGCTTGACGCGCGTCCATCGCGTGCGAGCGGGGCGGTGAGGGCGATGGTGAAGAGCTCGTCGTCGGTGGCGGCGGGCTTGCGACCGGTGCGCTTCCTCGGCGGGACGTGGGCTTCCGCCACTTGGTCGGTCTCTTCCGCCACATCGGCTGATGCGCCCTGTACGGCGTCAGCCGGAGTGGGGCAGTCACCCTCCCGGCCCTCGGGCCGTTCCGGGTCCGGAAGCGGCACTGTGGCGGAGTGCGCGCGGGCACGATCCAGGTCCGCGGGATGCATTGTGGTCTCTCCTGCCGGAAGGCAATGGTGGCGGGAGTCGTCGGAGGCGACGTGGCGGTGGATCTGCCGCATGAGGACGCCGAAGGCGAAGAGCGCGGCTGCTGGAGGGACAGCGGCGACGACGTAGTCGAGGGCCGGGGCCGGGACGCCGTCGGTGCTGCTGACGCCGGCGACGTTCAGGGCGATCGAGCCCAGCGATCCGGCAGCGGTGAGGGCGATCGCCCACCCGTCGGTTTCCCGGCGGAGGCTGGCGCGGAGCATGAGCACTTCCCCGGCGACGATGGAGGCATCGAGCGTTGCCGGCCACGCCCACTGGCGGGCTGGGGAAGCGCTGAGGCCGTGCTGCCCCGCGACTTCGGCGAGATGGGCGTAGGAGAGCCAGAATCCTGCTGCGGTGAGCGCAACGATGACGCAGCCTGCGACGGCCAAGGCGTACCGCTCGGCCGTCTGCGTGCGGTGGGAGGTGGTGGTCAAGCGGGTGGTGCTCCAAAGGGTTGGCGTGTTCAAGCGCTAGGGGAGGTGCGGCGGCGGTCGGTGCCGTCGAGGATGACCCGGTGGGTCATCTCGGAGAGGCGGGAAGCGACGCGGTCGCCGAGGGCGGTGCGGAGCTCGGGGATAGGGAGGTTGGTCGTGAGCAGGGTGGGGCGCAGGTACTCGTACCGGTGGTTGATCAGCCGGTAGGTCAGCTCCTCCGTCCACTCGCTGCCCTTGGCGGCGCCGAGGTCGTCCAGGAGCAACAGCGGGCAGCGGGCCAAGGTGTGCAGCTCACGTTCCGTGTCGAGCCCTGGGCGCGGCCTGAGGCGGGCGTACAGGTCGGCGGCGGTGACCGCCTCCCAGCGCAGGCGGACGCCGGCAGCGAGCAGTGCGCGGACGGCCCCGTAGGCCTGGTGGGTCTTGCCGGTGCCGGTGGGACCAGCGATGAGGAGCGACGGGCCCTCTGCGATGCCCCGCGTCCCGCTCGGGCCGGGGCGCCCGGCACACGCGATCTCGTCCACCCAGGCGACGACTTGGGGGTGATCGGCGAGGGCGTGTCGGTATCGCGGGGGGATCCGGGCGTCGGCCAGTTCCAGTGCGCTGACAGGCTCGGGCGTGGGCTCCGGTTCCTCCGAGCCGATGACGGGGTCCATGCCCCGGCGGGCCAGGATGCCCGCCACGGCCCGGACGGCCTGACCGGAGGACTGGGGCAGGGTGGTGGCGGTCAGAGCGCACCCCCGTAGGCAGCGGCGACGTCGGTGGGATTGGTCCAGGGGCGGTGGGTGACGGCGGTCGTGGGCGCCCCCGCGTTCATGACCTCGTGCATGACACTGGCCAGGGTCTTCGGGTGAAGGCCCTTGGCCCGGTGGCGGTCCAGACCGGCTCGTACGTGGGTGGGGTCGATGCCCTCGGCGAGGAGCTTCGCGGCTTCCCGTCCGAGTTGCCCGAGCACGCTCGCGGGCGGACGGTGTTCGCAGGCCGCGGCGTACTCGGCGACGAGGTCCTTCGCCGAGACGGTCTGGGGCGCGGGGGCGCTCGCGCCCCCCAACGGGGTAGTTCCTAGTTCCCTGTTCCTAGGTCCTAGATCCGGACGCTGAGGGCTCACAGCAGCCTCTACGAGCCCTCCCTGAGCGCGCGGTGACGATTCACTGAATCGCCTATGACCTGCAGATTCTCGGCTCATGGTGGACTCCGTGTCTTCTCCCGGACCTATCACGGAAGCCTCAGCGACTGCTCCGCGCATAGGCAGTGAGGTCTCACGGGGAAGGCCGAGGTCGTGGTGGGGGCAGTCCGAGATCCTGCTGGCGCTGGGGCGGTTGATCTTTTGGTGGCGGCCGAAGGCGACGATGTGCAGGTACTGCCTTCCGTCCTCGCCCTCGTATCGGCAGATCAGGCCGGCAGCGTCGAGCTGCGTCAGGTCGTCCTCGACCTCCACCGGGCCGTGCTCGCGGCGCAGCGACCACAGCTGTCCGGCGATGACGGCGGCCTGGTCGCGGATGCGGCCTTTGTCGTCGGCTTGGGTGAGCAGGCCGAAGAAGGTCCGCTCGGCCGTCAGGGACACGGCCGCCAGGGACTCGGAGGCGAATGCCTCGGGCTTGATGGTACGGATACGGGCGATGAGGATCGGCCGCCTTTCGAAAATGGGGGCGAGGAGATGGCGGGGCAGTGGCGCGTGGACAACAAAGCCACACCCCTGCCCCGGAAGTCCAGAGCTGGTTCTAGGACTCCTGAAAGGTTTTCCGGCTGCAGGGTAGACCTGAAATCCCGGTCGCCGAAATCTCCCCCGAATTCTGCTGGCATCGCTCACAGCAGACAGGAAAGCCTTCCGAAGGCTCGGGCGCGCAAGCTACAACACAGCAATGCCGCCACGCCCCCTTGGAATCGGACCCGCCGGACGGGCCGCCGCCCACGCCATCGAACGCACCCGCGTCGCCCGTGGCTACTCCCAGCGCCAGCTCGCCGCCCGCGTCACCGCACTGGGTCGCCCCATGACCTTCACCGCGCTCTCACGTATCGAACGCACGGTCCGGCGCTGCGACATCGACGATCTCGTCGCCATCGCCGCTGCTCTCGGAACCCCTCCGCAGATCTTGCTGGCGACGGTGCCGATCCACCCGGCTCCGGCTGGGGTGGGCGGAATATAGCCGACGATCCCCGGTTTCCGAAACCGGGGATCCTCCGGACCATTGGTGGTCCTGGACGTCTTCGTCACCCATGGGTGGCAGGGCGCTTTCATTCCCTTTTTCTGCCTTAAGGATTCTCGCTTGTCTTCTATCGACCCGCTCTCCTCCGTCAGCGCTGCCACATTCCGTCACCGTCCGGCCATCGGTCGCGCGTTTCTTGGGGTGCATGACGCGGCTGAATATCTCGGCATTTCACCCAAGACGCTTTACGTCTGGCGTCACCGGCGTCAGGGTCCGCCGAGTTTCCGCATGGGTGCCCGCGGGCGAGTGACGTACCGGATCGATGCGCTCGATGCCTGGATACGGGAGCAGGAGCGGGCGGACTCCCGCTCCAACCCCGCCCTCAACCCAGTGAGCACCGCACCACAGCGGCGCGCCGCCTACCCGGCCACCGTCTGACGGCTTCCGGCCAACCGTCCCGAACCCCTAGCTGCCAGGAAACACTTGGCCGGCTACATCGAAGACCGCTGGATCAACAAGAAGAAGGACCCCGTCAGCGGCAAGCGCGAGCGCACCGCCCGGTACGGAAAGGGGAGTCGCTACCGGGTCGCGGGCATCCCGGGGGTCCGGGGCATGTCGTTCGACACCCTGGAGGACGCCAAGGCGTGGCTCCGCAGGGCCGGCACCGACAGCGAGCGGGGCGAGTTCGTCGACCCACGCGACGGCTCCATCACCCTCGCCGACTACGTCACGCGCCACTGGCAGGCGGGAGTGCGGGGCGCACCGGGCACGGTCAAGCGGGTTGACGAGCGCGTGCGCCTCCACGTCCTTCCGCACATCGGCGAGGTGGCGCTGCGTGACGTCTCCGCGTCCGTCCTGCGCGGCTACATCGCCACGCTCGAAGGCGAGTGCGCACCGCGCTACGCCCGGCAGATCCTCACCACCCTCTCGAACGTCTTCGAGACGGCGATCGACGACAAGCGCCTGGTCCGCAACCCGATGCGCGCCAAGTCGGTGCGCTGGCCCAAGGCTCCCGAGGACCAGCGGGAGGCGTGGCTGCTGGAGACCGCGCAGCGGGTACGGGACGTCATCAACCAGCGGTACCGGATCGCTGTCGTCGTCGCCCTCGGGTGTGGGCTGCGCCAGGGGGAGGTCTTCGGGCTGTCGCCGGTGGACGTCGACTTCGAGCGCGGCCTCATCCGCGTCCGCCGACAGGTCCAGCTCCTCTACGGGCGCCTGTACTTCACCCTTCCCAAGGGCGGGAAGACCCGCGTCGTCGACATGCCGCCTTCGGTGGCCAGCGAGCTGCGCGCACACTTCCTGCAGCATCCGGCTGTTGAGGTCGAGCTGCCCTGGGGCGGCCCCGAAGCCGATCGGGAGAAGCGCTCCTTCCCGCTGGTCCTTGCCACGACCTACGGCAACGCGATCCGCGCCAACATCTTCAACGACGAGGTGTGGAAGCCCGCCCTCGCGAAGGCCGGCGTGATCCCCGTGCGGGAGAAGGGCCAGCGCTGGAAGGCGTCCCGCAAGGACGGCTTCCACGTCCTCCGGCACACCTACGCCTCGGTCATCCTCGAGGCGGGCGAGTCCGTGGTCACCCTCGCCCGGTGGCTCGGCCACTCCAGCCCGACCATCACCCTCGACCACTACGCCCACTTCATGCCCGAGGCCGGAGGCAAGGGGCGTGCGGCAGTCGATGCGCTGCTCGGAGTTGCCCTTCAGTACGTCCCAGACGACCTTGCCCTTGCCTGAGAACGGGTGGCACAGCTCATGCTGTGCCACCCGTTCTCGTTGGCGGGTCACGCGCTGAGTCTCATGCCGCTCGACGCCACGGCAGGCGGGAGCGCCGCGCGGGCAGTCCGAGCAGTTCGTGGAGGGCCTTGCCCTTGTGGGCCCATTGGTCCAGCCGGTCGCGGTCCACCCAGTGCACGCCGTGACGGTCGCCCCAGGCCATGGCGGCGCGGGTGAAGGAGCCGTTGGTGACGACGACAGCGTGATCCGCCTTGTGCGCGGGCCCTGCCGTGCCCTTCACCTCGTACATCACCGACGAGCCGACCTTGCCGCCGACGCGGGTGTACTTCGCCTGCACCACGATCCGCCCGAGGGGTATCCGGACGCCGATCACGTCCGCAGCCTGGTCCCCGCCCCCGCCCACCTTCCTGGCCGCCCAGCCGTCGCGGACGAGGAGGTCGCGCAGCGCGTACTCGAACTGCTGGTCGTCCATCGCGTCCAGCTCGGACAAGGTGATGCGCAGACGGGCCAGCCTCTCGCTGTCCGCGCGATGCCGACGGGAGCCCCGTACCCGGAGGCAGGCCAAGCCGACGGCGAGGGCGAGACCGATCAGGACGAGCGCCGGCCAGGCTGCGGCGGCCCTCGTGAGGAGGCGCGATGCGGCTTGTGCCAGGGCGACCGAGAGCGCGAGGGCAACGGCTGCCGCACCCAGGATGTCTGCGGTACTGCGCGGTCGCCACCGGATGCTTCGCCGCCATCGGACCGTCACTGCCCACCCGCTGGAGCGGAGATCGCGGGCTTCGGCGTGGGCTGCTGTTCGGCGGAGCTGTCGCTGAACCCGAAGACCTGGCCCCAGAGCCAGACCACCGCACACAGGCCGGCGATGGCCCACACACTCAGGCCCTTGGCGGACTTCGGGCCCGGCCTGCTCCGGAAGTGCGGCCGTACGTACACCTTGCCGTGCGGAACCTTCGGCATGCTGATTCCCTCCCCATCGGTCCGCGCCGTGCGGACCTCCAGTTCGGTTGTAGCGGCGGCCACTGACAGAACCTGATGAGCCGTCATGATCGTGCGGATGGCAAGGGTGCGAGTCGGCCATGTCTGCGGGAACGCCTAGCAGATTGGACGGCCCGCTGGCCTGCGTCGAGGCGTCTCGGTCGTGTGTCACGCTGCGGAAATGCAGGGCGTACCGAATGGCGAGTTCCCGTGGAGCGCGGTCGGTGACGACTGCGCCGGGCGCCGCCCCCTGGTAGGCGGCGGAGCTGCGTCTGGTCGACCCCTTACCGCGCGTTCTCCCCAGGTACTCCCCACGGGGCCTCCAGGGGCACGGGCCGCAGTTCGCTTGCGCTAAGTCGATCAAGCTCGTGCGGTGGATCGCTACAGCCAGTCGCGCTTCTTGAAGATGACGTAGAGGCTGACGCAGACCACTGCCATCAGGAGGATTGCGAAGGGGTAGCCGCCCGCCCACTTCAGCTCGGGCATGTCCTCGAAGTTCATGCCATAGATGGTTCCCACGAGTGTGGGTGCAAACAGGATGGCGGCTCACGAGGAGATCTTCTTGATCTCCTCGTTCTGCTCGAAGCCGGCCTCCGCCAAAGCCCGCATTTCGGCGTTCTGCTGTTGCGAGACCAGGGTGGCGTTCACCGTCAGGATGTCGGTCAGGGCCTGGCGGAAGGCGTCCACGCGTTCGCTCGTGTGCGTCACGTGGTCGGCCACGTCGCGGAGGTAGCGCTGGAGTTCCTCGTCCGTGCCGTACTTGGCGAAGCCCGCCATCAGGCCGTGGAGCATGCCGCCCAGGGGGCGGGTCGCGCGCTGGAACTCCACCATCTCGCGCGAGAGTTCGTAGATGCGGCGGGAGACCTCCGGGTCGCCGCGGAAGACCTCCGTCTCGATCTCGTCCATGTCGGTCTGGACACCCGCCACCACCGGGGCGTAGCCGTCCACCACCGCGTCGAGGATCGCGTACAGGACGGCCTCCGGGCCGAGGGAGAGGAGGTCCGGGGTCTCCTCCATGCGGTGGCGGACGGTCGAGAGGTCGGGGGCGGCGCCGTGGCGGACCGTGATCAGGAAGTCCGGGCCGACGAAGACGTGGAGCTCGCCGAAGTCGACCTCCTCCAGGGCGTCCAGGTAGCGGGCCGCGCGCAGGACCACGAAGAGGGTGTCGCCGTAGCGCTCCAGCTTGGGGCGCTGGTGGGCCTCCATGGCGTCCTCGATCGCGAGCGGGTGCAGGTTGAACTCGGTCGCCAGCGAGTGCAGTTCGGACTCCGACGGGCGGTGCAGGCCGATCCAGGCCATCCCGTCGGGCTGCTCGCGCAGTAGCCGGAAGGTGTCGGCGAGGGTGGTGGGGGAGGCGACGCGGCGGCCGTCGCGGTAGACCGCGGAGTCGATCACGCCGGCGTGGTCCGGGGGTGGCGGGCCGGGGGCCGTCGGCGGGGGCGGGGCGGCGGGGCCGGGCGGGCGGAGCCAGCCCGAGCGCTTCGCGGACGAGGGGGGACGGCGGTTCGGGTGCTCCGGTAGCGCGGGCAGTCTCCGTGTGAGTTGCGGACAGGGGGTGTCCGCGAGGGGGGTTAGTTTGCTGTCATGGCCTCCAGGACGAACCCCGTACTCGGCACCCGCGCTCTGAACCGTGCCACGCTCGCCCGCCAACTGCTGCTGAGCCGCGCCGAGATGTCCCCGGAGGGAGCCGTCGGGCACCTCCTCGGGCTCCAGGCGCAGAACGTCACGCCCCCCTACTACCAGCTGCACGCCCGGCTCGCCGGGTTCCGGCCCGAAGGGCTGGCCCGGCTGATGGAGGAGCGGAAGGTGGTCCGGATGGTCACCATGCGGTCCACCATCCACACCCACACCGCCCATGACGCGCTCACCCTCCGCCCGCTCGTCCAGGCCGCCCGCGACCGGGAGGTGACCTACTTCCGCAAGGGGCTTGCAGGCGTCGACCTGGACCGGCTCGCCGCCCGCGCCCGGGCGTTCGTCGAGGCCGAGCCGCGCACCATGGGGGAGATCCGCGAGGAGCTGCTGCGCCAGTGGCCCGCCGCCGACCCGCAGTCGCTGTCCGTCGCCGCCCGCTGCCTGCTCCCGCTCGTGCAGGTCACCCCGCGCGGGGTGTGGGGGCGCAGCGGGCAGGTGCGGCTGACCACCGTCGAGGCGTGGGTGGGCGAGCCCTCCGGCGAGGAGCAGGGGATCGATGGCCTGGTGTTGCGCTACCTGGGCGCCTTCGGCCCGGCCTCCGTCAAGGACATGCAGACCTGGGCGGGGCTGACCCGGCTGCGCGAGGTCTTCGAGCGGCTGCGCCCGCGGCTGACCGCCTTCCGCGACGAGAACGGCGTCGAGCTCTTCGACCTGCCCGACGCACCCCGCCCGGACGCCGCGACCCCCGCGCCGCCCCGCTTCCTGCCCGAGTTCGACAACCTGCTGCTCTCGCACGCCGACCGCTCCCGCGTGGTCCCGCCGGAAGTAAAGGGCCGCACCTGGAGCGGCAACCAGGCCCACCGCACCCTGCTCG
Source organism: Streptomyces sp. NPDC012794 (assembly GCF_042901085.1). Classification (NCBI taxonomy): domain Bacteria; kingdom Bacillati; phylum Actinomycetota; class Actinomycetes; order Kitasatosporales; family Streptomycetaceae; genus Streptomyces; species Streptomyces sp. NPDC012794. The sequence goes on along the minus strand of NZ_JBIBCI010000027.1, from coordinate 2,586 downwards.
TCGACGGGTTCCTCGCCGGCCTGTGGCGGATCGCGGAGGGGAGCGGCGGACCGGCCCTGACCGTCGAGCTCTTCGGTACGCATTCCCGTGCTCGCATGGACGAGATCGCCGCCGAGGGTGAAGCCCTGCTCGCGGGGATGGCCGGCGCGCCCGGATCCGTGCGCTTCGGGTCAATCCGAGGCTGACGCCGCCCTGGTGGAGGCCCCGTCCGGCGCGGCACGATGCCTGTCATGACGGAGAACAGCGCCACCGACAGCTTCCGGACCGCGCGGGACTTCCTGCTCGAACACCGCGGGAAGTACGAAGCCGCCCACGCGGGGTTCGCCTGGCCCCGCCCCGAGCGCTTCAACTGGGCCCTCGACTGGTTCGACCACATCGCGCACGGGAACGGGGCCGACGCCCTGCGCATCGTGGAGGAGGACGGCACCAGCCGGAGCGTCTCCTTCGGCGAGATGGCCGTACGGTCGGACTCCGCCGCCAACTGGCTCCGCGCCCAGGGCGTCACCGCCGGCGACCGAATCCTGGTCATGCTCGGCAACCAGCGCGAGCTGTGGGAGGTGATGCTCGGCGCGATGAAGCTCCGCGCCGTCGTCATCCCCGCCACCCCGCTGCTCGGCCCGGCCGACCTGCGCGACCGCGTCGACCGGGGCCACGTACGCCACGTCATCGCGCGAGCCGAGGACACAGCGAAGTTCGACGGGGTTCCCGGTACTTACACCCGGATCGCCGCCGGGACGGACGTCCCCACCGGGTGGCGGCGGCTGGAGGACATGTACGGGGCCGACGCGGCCTTCACCCCGGACGGGGACACCCTCGCCACGGACCCCCTGATGCTGTACTTCACCTCGGGCACCACCGCCAGTCCCAAGCTGGTCGAGCACACCCACGCCTCTTATCCCATCGGGCACCTCTCCACCATGTACTGGCTCGGGCTGCGCCCCGGGGACGTCCACCTCAACATCGCCTCGCCCGGCTGGGCCAAGCACGCCTGGTCCAACCTCTTCGCCCCCTGGAACGCGGGCGCGACCGTCTTCGTCCACAACTACGCGCGCTTCGACGCCGACCGCCTCCTCGCGGAGATGGACCGCGGCGGCGTCACCACCTTCTGCGCCCCGCCCACCGTCTGGCGGATGCTGATCCAGTCCGACCTCACCAAGCTGCGCACGCCCCCGCGCGAGGCCGTCGCCGCGGGCGAGCCGCTGAACCCCGAGGTCATCGAGCGGGTCCGGGAGGCGTGGGGCGTCACCATCCGCGACGGTTTCGGCCAGACCGAGACCACCCTCCAGGTCGGCAACTTCCCCGGCGTCCCGGTCAAGCCCGGCTCGATGGGCCGCCCCGCGCCCGGCTACGGGATCGTGCTGCTGGACCCGGTCACCGGCGGGGAGTCCCCCGACGAGGGCGAGCTGTGCGTGGACCTGCGTCCGGCCCCCGCCGGGGTGATGACCGGCTACCGGGACGACCCCGGGCGCACCGCGGAGGCCATGGCGGGCGGGCTCTACCGCACCGGGGACATCGCCTCCCGGGACGCCGACGGCTACCTCACCTACGTGGGCCGGGCCGACGACGTCTTCAAGGCCTCCGACTACAAGATCAGCCCCTTCGAGCTGGAGAGCGCCCTGCTGGAGCACGAGGCCGTGGCCGAGGCGGCCGTCGTCCCGGCCCCGGACGCGCTGCGCCTCGCGGTGCCCAAGGCGTACGTCACCCTCGCGGCCGGCTGGGAGCCCGGGAAGGAGACCGCCCGGGCGCTCTTCGCGCACTCCCGGGCGGTCCTCTCCCCGTACAAGCGGATCCGGCGCATCGAGTTCGCCGAGCTCCCCAAGACCGTCTCCGGCAAGATCCGCCGGGTCGAGCTGCGGGAGCTCACCGCGGCCGGCTCGGGGCAGGAGTACGACGAGGCCGACCTGGGCTGAGCGGGCCGTACGGGGCTCAGGCGGGCAGCTGGGCCTCGATCGCGGCGATGACCTCGGGCGCCTCGGGCTCGGTGCGCGGGCGGAAGCGCGCCACGACCTCGCCGGCGGGGGAGATCAGGAACTTCTCGAAGTTCCACTGGATGTCCCCCGCCTCGCCCTCGGCGTCCGGGGTCTTCACCAGCTCCTGGTACAGCGGGTGCCGGTTCTCGCCGTTCACCTCGGACTTCTCCAGCATCGGGAAGGTCACGCCGAAGCCGGCCGCGCAGAAGGTCTGGATGTCCTCCGCGGTGCCGGGCTCCTGGCCGCCGAACTGGTTGCAGGGCACGCCGATGACGGTGAAGCCCTTCTTCTCGTACGCGAACTGGAGGCGGGCCAGTCCCGAGTACTGCGGAGTGAGCCCGCACTGGGAGGCGGTGTTCACCAGCAGGATGGCCTTGCCGCGGTGCGCCGCCAGGCTGGTGGGCTCGTCGTCCAGGGTGGTCAGCGGGATGTCGTACAGGCTCATCGGGCTCTCCTCGGCGGGAAGGGGCGTCAGGAAGGGGCTTGGGCTGAAAGTCATACCAATACCAAGAGCCCCTGAGCCTAGGTGTATTGACCCGCAGCGTTGTTCACGCGGCTGATGGGTGGCATGCCGCCCAGTGCGGTGTGGCAGCGGTGGTGGTTGTAGGTGTGGAGG